>NZ_JBHSNY010000016.1:0-135790 GCF_042657145.1 Streptomyces bullii | reverse complement strand
CCGCTGTCGACCCCAGCAACAGCTGCGTGAAACCACTCGTCCCGCGGTGGCCCACCACGAGGAGCTGCGCGCTGCGCGACTCCGCCTCCAGCGCAGTCACCGTCTCACCGGCGATAACACCGTGACTGGTCTCCACGTCGGGAGCCGTGGTCCGGGCCGCGTCCCGCGCGGCGCCTCGCCACTCGGCCCGCCGGTGGGGAGTGTGCGCGAGAGCGTCGAGCATCTCCTCGCCGAGGCCATCGCCCGCTGCATGGCGGGCCAGACGAAGGCATGCACGATATGCAGCTCCGCGTTGCGCATCAGGGCCTCGCGCGCGGCGGTCTCCACGGCGGTCAGAGCAGCGGCTGATCCGTCCACCCCGACCACTACTGTGCCGGACATCGCTTCGCCTCCCGTCAACGGCCGCGCGCAGCGGCCCCCTGCACCCTCAGCTTGACCCCCGAGGCGTTGTCCGTGCCACCACCCGCCGGTGCATCGCTGCATACTCCGAGCGGTGCAGCCGACAGCCCAGCCGCTCGCCCCGTGCGGCCGCGTCCCTGCCCGCCGAGGATCGTGGCGTCCTGGCCGCCCAGGCGGCCCTGATCGTGGAACGGAAACGCCTCCTGCGGCACACCGACCGTGCAGATGGTGACGATGACGGTCAGGACGACGTGGTAGCCGGGCTCGATGGTGCTTCTCCAGCACTTCCGCCCGGAAGGCCGCCCTCGCCTGCTACGGGGGATCCACCCGCCGGCCTTCCTCGACGTCGCGGCAGCCCTGTGCTCTGCAAGCTACTGGTCCGCCTCACCACAAAGGACACCGTCTCAGGCGTTCGATCCGAGTCCGCTCCGGCTGCTGCGTCGACTGGCGCGACGGCGGGACAGAGACGCTGGTGTACACGCCCGTCCGGTGTCGATGATGTCAGTGGATGTCAGAGGCCTGCTGACCGTAGCTCTCGAGGGAACGGAGACGGGAAGGTCCGCGGCCAGCTGCCGGACCCCGGTAACCGGTGTGAGCCGGCTGCCTTGGGTCACGCTGCACTCATGCGTGGGAGGTGTCCCTGAGCGTCCTCGAATACGGCGGCCTGGTCCCCCTGAAGTCCGGGGCCTGGAAAGGATTCGTCGTCGGAGGCGGAGATGCTGTGGCAGAGCAGCGAGGTGCCCCTTCCGGAGCGGAGAACAGCGAGGTCAGATGGATGAGAGGTCTCCCTTTTTCGTTACAAATTCCTGGTGGGACCTGGCGTGCCGTGACTGGGCAGGGTCGTCTCACAGCTTGGTCATCTTGGCGTACGGGTTCAAGATCCGCTCTTGCGTCGACCCGAAATCCACGAGTGCCGCGATCCCGTCCTCGACGCCGATCACCCGGCCGAGGCCGTAGCTGTCGTGCGTCACCTGGTCGCCCACCGCGAAGTGCGTGGGAGCCGGCGTGACCCGGGCCTTGAAGGGGCTGGTAGGCAAATGACGCTTCAGTGCAGCAGGCTTTGTCATTGCCCCCAGTATGCGCCCGCAGGTGTCCCCTTCGCTGCGGCCGTCCACGTCGGGTTCGACACATACGCGGACGACCAGAGCCAGTCGTGACAACCGGCCGGGGGCGATGACGGGAGCCCTCAGCTCGGGAAGCCGCGATCATTTGCGGCTCATTCGTGCGCTGACTTGGTCGAGGCGCGGCGTCGTCCGGCACGGCTGCTCGCACCGTGATTCCCCGCTACATCGACTCCTCGCTCGGGCTCGCGGCGCAAGTCCGCGTACTCCTCCTACGCCGACAAGCCCGGCTACGAGCACTTCAAGCCCCTGCTGACCACGCTGGACGGCCCGGCCACCAAGTCGCGTTCCGCCAGCCCGAAGTGGCAGCAGATCGTGGACACGGTCCTCGTGCCTACCATCCAAAAGTCCCTGACACCGGGCGTGGACTACGCCGCGCTGCTCGCCAAGGCGCGTCAGGAGGTGGAGAAGCTTGTCCAGTAGCACCCAGCACCTGGTACGCAGCGCGGTCTCGCCACCGGCGCATGCCGCCAAGCGGCGGGGCAGGCGGCCGATGACGGACAAGCAGTTCGCCCTCGTGCTCATCCCGTGGTGACCTTGGAGTTCGCCCTGGGACTCGGGGCGGGCGACGACATGATCTGCATCGACGAGGACTTCAACCCGCACGGCAAATTCGCGACCGGGTTGAGGAACAGCTCATCAACCTACGTCCCGCCGCCACCGTGCCGTCGCGCCGCAGCGGAGCTGCTCTGCCTCGTCGTGAACCTGATCGTCAGGGCCGGAGGCCACGGAATGTGGGGGAGCGGAGTAGTGGGATGATTGCGAGGGTGATGGCAAGAACCAGTGACATCGAGAAGGCGGCCGGTGTACTGCGCGCCGGGGGCCTGGTGGCTCTCCCGACCGAGAACGGGCTGCTTCGGCCGCCCGGCGGTGGGGCCGCCAGGTCCGCTGCCAGCAGGCCGGGGACCATCGGGACGGTTTTCGTACTTTTGAGCTCACCGTCAGTGTCGTCGGCGAGGATGCCGTACACGGTGGCGGCCGAGGCATGCTCGCCCGTGTTCTTGCTGGCCGCCTTTGCCCGTGTGCTGGCAAGAGTTGAGGGTGAGGGAGGGACGGGGTGGGCGGCGAGTGCGCTGCTGGGATGGGGCGCTTGCTGGTGTTGCGCGTCGCCGCCGCGCCGGGCCGCCGTCAGTGACCAGTCGGCGACGTGGTCGGAGCCGGGCACTGGGCGGGGCAGGGGGATCAGGCGGCGGCTTCGGGCGCGAGGGCCTGATGGAGGGTGGCGTACAGCTCGATGACGTCGTCCAGGCCGACGATGCGCAGGAGGTCCTGCACGCGCGTGGGGGTGTGGGCCAGGCGCAGCCAGCCGTCGCAGGCCCGGGCCGCGTTGTTCGCGGCGACGAGGACGTTGATGCCGCTGGAGTCCATGAAGGTGACGTCGCGGAAGTCGATGACCGTGTACTGGGCGGAGCCGTCGTCTGCGGTGAGCGCCTGGCGGAAGGTGCCGGCCGTGGTGTGGTCGATCTCCCCGGCCAGGGTGAGGACGTGCACGCCGTCGGCGGTGGTGTGCTGGGAGACGGTCAAGTGGGCCTGGCGCATACACCCGGTCTCCTGTCCGTCCGTGGTGGCACTCGTCCGTTACGAGGCCACCGCCCACGCAAACGTACGCCGCAGCACGATGTCAACCGCCCCCTCGGTCGAACCAGGATGAAGCGCCTTGCGCGGGGCGGCTCCGTGTGGAGTCGTTTCGCGGTGGCTTCGGGAGTCGTTTTCGCACGTCCGGCGTCCTGACGTGTGATGAAACACTTGCAGGGCCGTCATCGACGCAGTATCTGGCTCTTGTGCTGTTTCAGGTGCGTCACCGTGCGGGGTTCATGCTCCACCGCTGCCTTGCCTGCGACTATGAAACCCTGCCCGCCCGCTCCGAAGCCATGATCCACATTGCCATGACCGACCTCATGGCCCGCCGCCTCACCGGCGAGACCACCCTCTCCTGACGCGACCCGACACCACAGGCTAAACGGCCGATTCCGGTACAAAACCTTGGGGGGAAAACGACCTCTCAGTCATCGAGCGCGACGGACCCGAACGCCACGACGCTCCCCAGGTGCGGGCCGCGTACCGTGCGGGCGCGGTCGACGAGATCCTCCAGGTACGAACGCAGCTGGGCCGGGAGCTACGCGGGTCTGCGAGAGTCCGAGCGCGTACGGTCAGTGTCCGCCCGCCACCGTGGCACCGCAGAGACCGGTTTGTGCCTCCGAATTCCCCTTACCGACTGCACGTCCAGGAGTGCCTGGTGTGGATGCAGATGCATGGGGGAAGTGAGCTCCTCGATTACGCAAGTAGGCAGAGAGGCCACCCGATTGGCCGGAAGGGCAGGGGATTCGTGAGCTGTACGTTCCGGATACGCAAGGCACGCAGAGCGCTTCTCATGACCGGCTGTGCGACAGTTCTGGCCTTCGGGCCCACGGCCGCCCTCGCTACACCCGGCAGCGGAGTGACCGGCACGGTCCTCGCCCAGGGAACCTCCGCCGGAAGCCTCAAGATCAAGGCCAAAGGGCCCACGGACGTCATCTTCCGCTCTCTCACGATTGCGCCGGGAGGCTCCACAGGTTGGCACTACCACCCCGGCCAGGTCATCGCCGTCGTCAAGTCCGGCACACTCACTCGTACGTTGCAGGACTGCTCGGTCGAGACGACACCTGCGGGAGGCTCGTTCGTCGAGCCGGCCGGCAGCCACCACATCCACATCGGCCGCAACCTTGGCACCCAACCCGTCGAGTTGTACGTCACCTACCTCGTGCCACAGGGCAGCCCAATATCGATCGACGCGGACGCTCCTGCGTGCGCTGACGAGTGACAAAGCGGTCGCCGAAGGTTCGTCACCTGCGGGGTTCCATACCTACCGTCCATCTTCCCGCAGCAACGGTTCCGCGACGAGAGCGGTGGCTGCCCGGAAGGCTGGCCACAATGTCCCAGCCGTCGCCGCCCGGCGACCGCCTGCGACAATCGGCCGTCCTGACAGATCGGTGGCTGTACGCTCGATCCACGACACGGGCCCCAGCCGACGGAGCGAGCCGGGGGCCGACGGGCCCGGGTGAAACCGTGGGACATGCCGAGAGTCGACAGGCAGCGTCGCGTCCTTGTTTGGGGCGGGGGCCGACGGGGGAGTGGTCGCGAGCGTCGCGCTGCTGCGGGATCCAGGGCAGACGCTGGCCCGGGCGACTGGTGTCGTGGCGGCTGGCGCGGCAGCCCAGCTCGGCCGGCTGGCACCCCAGCATCTCCAGGAGGCCCTGCGCGGCGTCGGGCTCAGCGGGAGCTGACGGAGAACGACCCATTCGCTGTCACCGTAGGGATCAGGAACCACGTTCGAGGCGTCCCGTCGAGCCACGGCGAAGATGACGCTGGATGACGTCGTACGGGGCAACCGGGGGCCCGCTGCCGCTGCGTTGGGTCTGCCTGCACACCTTGCGCGAACTGGCCCAGCACTGCGGCCACGCGGACATCCTTCGTGAACAAGTCCTCGGCGGCACGACCCGTCACGGCTGAAGCGGAGAGTGTCCGGCGGAATCTGCGACCAGGCGCGCAGGACCAAGAGCGTCCGACTCTCAATGCCATCGCCCCTCCGGCGCCTCGCCGTTGCCGGTTTCGTCAGCGGTTGGGCAGCGGCTGCTCCGCCCAGATGGTCTTGCCCTCGGATGTGTAGCGCGTCCCCCAGCGCGCGGCGCACTGGGCGACCAGGAACAGCCCCCGCCCGCCCTCGTCCGTGCTGCGGGGCCGCCGCAGATGTGGGGAGGTGCTGCTGCCGTCGGAGACTTCGCAGATCAGGGAGTGGTCCCGGATCAGACGCAGGCTGATCGGTCCGGTGGCATAGCGGATCGAGTTGGTGACTAGTTCGCTGACGATGAGCTCGGTGGTGAAGGCGCAGTCCTCCAGGCCCCACTCGGCCAACCGCTGGCCGGCGACATGACGGGCCTGCCCGACGGTGGCGGGATCCACGGGTAGATCCCATGAGGCCACGTCGTCGCTGCTCAGGGCGCGGGTGCGGGCAATGAGGAAGGCCACGTCGTCACGCGGGCGGTCCGGCAGCAGGGTGCGGACCATCGTGTCGCAGATTTCCTCCAGGGGGCGGTCGGGGTGCGCCAGCGTGAAGCACAACCGCTCGAACCCCACATCTACGTCCTGGTCGGAGGCCTCGATCAGCCCGTCGGTGTAGAGGGCGATGACGCTGCCCTCCTCCAGTTCCAGCTCGGCGGACTCGAATGGCAGGCCCCCTAGCCCCAGTGGGGGACCGGCCGGAATGTCTGGGAACTCCACGGGTTCCCGTAGGTGGGCGATCGCCGGGCTGGGATGGCCGGCGCGTGCGACCGTGGCTTTGCGGGTGATCGGGTCGTACACGGCGTAGACGCAACTGGCCCCGATGACCCTGTTGCTTCCCATGGGGTGCCCCGTCCCGGCCTGCTCTGCCTCCTCCCCGAGTCGGATCACCAGATCGTCCAAGTGGGCCAACAGTTCGTCAGGGGGCAGGTCCAGATCGGCGAGGGTGTGTACGGCGGTGCGCAGCTGGCCCATAGTCGCGGCGGCGTGGATGCCGTGGCCGATCACATCGCCGACGACCAGAGCGACCCGGGCACCGGACAGTGGGATCACGTCGAACCAGTCACCACCCACTCCGGCCTGGACGTCAGCTGGCATGTAACGGTATGCGGTCTCCACCGCGCTCTGTTGCGGCAGATCCCTCGGGAGGAGGCTGCGCTGCAGGGCCAGGGCCGCGTTGTGCTCGCGGGTGAACCGCCTGGCGTTGTCGATGCAGATGGCGGCGCGGGCGACCAGCTCTTCGACGAGCATGAGATCGTCCTCGTCGAACGGCTCGGTGTTCTTCCACCGGCCCAAGCAGACCAGCCCCATGGTGACCCCGCGGGCCTGGACCGGAACCATCAGGCCTGAGTGGATGCCGACCTGCCGCATCTTCGCCGCGCGGGCCGGATCCTTGGCGAGCCACGGCGCGGACAGGTCCACCACCGGGGTGAGCATGGGCTTGCCGCTGAGCAGGCACTGGCCGGGTGGGGATTCCGACGGGTAGCCGGCGAGGTCGCCTATCTCGACCGCGATCTCCGGCAGGTCCTCCTGGACCGAGCGGTGCGCGGCACGGCGCAGCGACTCGTGGGCGGTAACCGGGCCGGCCCGCAGCTCTTGGGCGCGCAGCACCTCGTCGAAGAGGTCGACGGAGACGAAGTCGCTCACCCGCGGCACCAGTACCTCGGTCAGCTCCTGCGCGGTCCGTACCACGTCCAGGGTGGTGCCGATACTGCCGCTGGCCTCGTTGACCAGGACCAGCCGCTCCCGGGCCCGCAGATGGCCGGTGAACTTGGTGGCCATGCCGCGCAGCACGGCCTGCTCGCGCTCCCATGCGCGCAGTCCGTCCGCATGGGTGACCGCCACCAGCCAACCGGGGTCTCCGCAGCCCTCCCACAGCGGGCACGCCTGCAGCTCCAGCTCCAGGCGGCGGCCGTCGCGATGGCGTACTGCGAGCCGAGCGCCCCAGCCATTGTTCAGCCGGCGCCGTTCGAGCACGGCCGAGGCGGCGTCCATGCCGTCCGCTGCCAGAAGCGCCGTGGCCGGCTGGCCCAGGACCTCCTCCGGCCGGTAGCCGAGCAGTAGCTGGGCGCCCGGGCTCCACCGTTCGACGGTGCCCGCCGCGTCCAGCACTGCCGCTGCCGCACGTGTCACCTCGAAGGGGCTGCCATGATCCGCATGATGTGCGGGATTGGCTGTGCTCATCGTCATCTGTCCCAGGGTGTGCTCCATCCATGATTGCGCTCTTCGTCGCGATTTATCCACGGCTGGGCGGTTCTCTGCAGGATGTGAATAATGGGGCGAATGTTGCAGACGGGACTGACGGGTTGCGCTGGGCCGGGATCGTACTGTGGCTGTGGCGGGTGACACGGCCGCCTCAGCGCTTCGCAGTGGGCCTCCTCGACCAGCCCGGCCCGGGGCGGGGGGCCCAGCACGGCCTGCGCCGCGCTCTGTGAAATCCGTGCCGGTCACACCAGTGATCTGCTGAACTGGCCGATCTGCGCCAGGCGGGCCGTTATTGCCCCTTGGTGAGCCAGACCGCGGAGGTACCTACGGTCTCCTTGTAACGGATACGCGGTCGGCATGGTTGTCTCAATCCGTTGGCAGGCGAGGCCGCATCTCTCGGCTCCGAGTACGTCCACGTACCACCACATGAGGGGTCGGCCGCAGGTCCCGGGATACTGAACACACCCGCCCTCCGGCATTGGCCGGAAGGCCAAAGCACCCCTCGTCCTCTTGGCCGACGCGCACACCCCTGCGGGCGCCCCGTTCCGCACCATCAAGGTCCCGAACGGGAGTTGTGAGAGGAGTGGACGCGTGGACACTGTGCGGACGAGCCCGCGGAGACCCGCCGGCGAGGTCAGGACTGGGAGTAGGTTGACGCGGCGGCGGGACGTCGCCGATCTGCTGGCAGAGGCCGGTGGTGGTGAGCTGCGTCGGACGATGGGGCTCACACAGCTGACGCTGCTCGGCGTGGGTGCCACGCTCGGCACCGGGATCTTCGTCGTCCTCGGCCAGGCGGTGCCCGAGGCGGGCCCTGCCGTCGTGGTCTCCTTCGTGCTTGCCGGGATCACCGCTTTGTTCTCCGCCCTGTCGTATGCCGAGCTGGCGGGCATGATCCCGGGCGCGGGGTCCTCGTACAGCTATGCCTACGCCACACTCGGCGAGCTGCTCGCATGGGTCTGCGGCTGGTGTCTGGTCCTGGAGTACGGCGTCTCGGTCGCCGCGGTCGCGGTCGGCTGGGGGCAGTACGTGAACGAGCTGCTGGAGCTCACCGTCGGATGGACGCTGCCCGCGCCGCTGGCCGCCCCGCCCGGTGCGGGCGGCGTGCTGAACGTTCCGGCCGCCGCGATCGTCGTCTTCGCCATGGTGGTCCTGCTGCGCGGGGCCCGCGAGAGTGCCGTGGTCAACACAATCATGGTGGTGGTGAAGGTGGCCGCACTCGTGCTGTTCTGCGCCGTCGCTTTCACCGCGTTCCGCGCCGGGAACTTCCAGCCGCTTTTCCCGCTCGGCATGGCCGGTGTGAGCGCGGGCGCCGCCACGCTGTTCTTCTCGTACATCGGCTTCGACGCCGCGTCGACGGCCGGTGAGGAGGCGAAGAACCCGCAGCGTGACCTGCCGCGCGCCATCCTCCTCTCCCTCGGGCTGATCACCGTGCTGTACTGCGCGGTTGCGGTCGCGGCGGTCGGCGCGATGCCGTGGCGGCGGTTCGCGGGAACCGAGGCCACCCTCAGCGAGGTGCTGGTCCGCACGGTCGGCGGCGGCAACCTGTGGCCGATCCTGCTGTCCGTCGGTGCTGTCGTCGCCACCACGAGCGTCGTGCTTGCCGTGCAGTACGGCCAGACCCGCATCTTGTTCTCGATGGCGCGCGACGGGCTCGTGCCGCCCCTGTTCGCAAGGATCCACCCGAGAACCGGGGTGCCCCGCGCCAACACGGTCATCGTGTCCACATTCATCATGGTGCTCGCCGCACTCGTGCCGCTGGGTGCCCTCGCTGATGCCACCAGCATCGGCACGCTGTTCGCCTTCGCGCTGGTCAACTGTGCCGTCCTGATCCTGCGGCGGCGCAGCCCCGGAGCACCACGCAGCTTCCGGGTGCCGTTCGCGCCCGTGACCTGCGCGCTGGGCACGCTGTGCTGCGGCTACGTGATGTGGGGGCTCGGCACAGACACCTGGATCGCGTTCGGTCTGTGGATGGCGGTCGGATTCGCAATCTACGCGCTGTACGGCATCAGTCACTCCCGGCTCAACCGGCCCGCCGCCGAGGAGGACGCCGCCGTATGACCGCGCTGAACCCGGCCGCTGACCTGGTGGACCTCACCCGGGCCCTGGTGGACACTCCGTCCGAGAGCGGCGACGAGGCCGACCTCGCCGACGCCGTGGAGTCGGCCCTGCGGGCGTGTCCGCATCTGAGAGTCCAACGTATCGGCAGCTCCGTGGTGGCCCGCACCGACTCGGGTCGCGCCGAGCGGGTGATCATCGGCGGCCACCTGGACACCGTCCCGACCGCCGGAAACCTGCCGTCCCGGCTGGACGGAGAGCTGCTGTACGGACTGGGGGCGTGCGACATGAAGGGCGGCCTCGCCGTGGCCCTGCGCCTCGCGGCCACCCTCACCGCACCGGTACGCGACGTCACGTACGTTTTCTACGAGTGCGAGGAGGTCTCCGGCGACCGCAACGGCCTGAACCGCATCGCCGCCGAATGCCCCGACCTGCTCAAGGCGGACCTGGCGATCCTCATGGAACCGTCCGGTGCGAGCGTCGAGGCGGGTTGCCAGGGTGTCCTGAACGCGGACATCACGGTGCGTGGGGAGCGCGCCCACACCGCCCGCTCCTGGATGGGCGTCAACGCCGCGCACCGAGCGGCCGCTGTGCTCCAGCGCCTCGACGACCACACCGCCGAGCGGATCCTCATCGACGGACTGGAGTACCGCGAAGGGCTGAACGCGGTCGCCGTCCGCGCGGGCATCGCCGACAACGTCGTCCCCGACACCTGCGTGATCACGGTCAACCTGCGCTTCGCGCCGAGCCGTTCGGCCGAGCAGGCCGAGACGTATCTGCGTGGACTCTTTCGCGAGTACGAGATCGAGGTCACCGAGGTCGTGCCGGGCGCCCTGCCGGGGCTCGGACAGGGCCCGGTCGCCTCGCTCGTCGAGGCCCTGGGCGCCACTCCCCGCCCCAAGCTGGGCTGGACCGACGTCGCCCGCTTCGCCGCGCTCGGCACGCCCGCGCTCAACTACGGTCCCGGTGACCCGGCGCTCGCGCACACCGCGGGGGAGTACGTGTCCATCGGGCAGCTGCGGGAGTGCGAGGCCCGGCTCCAGGCCTGGCTCAGTGGCTGACTCCCGTTGGGGGGGCACTGCGCCGGCCGGGATGCCCGTGGGCCGCATCGGTGCTCACCGCAGGATGGCGCGACGCCGACCGGTACCCTGCGCGTGCGGCCCTGCCATGGGTCAGGCTCGGTCGGCGCCCCGCAGGCCCCCGAGCGTGCGCAGCTGCAGCCACAGCACCAGCCGCTCGTCCGGGTTGCCCAGATCGATGCCTAGGTGCTGCTGCGCCTGCCTGAGGCGGTACCGGCAGGTGTTCGGGTGCACGGCGAGCAGTTTCGCCGCCCGCGCCATGTCGCATCCGGCGTCCAGCCAGCACATCAGGGTCCTGGCGTAGTCGGTGCCGTGTTCGGCGTCGTACGCCATGACCTCCCGCCAGGTCCCTGCCGTCAGCGCCCGATCGTCGCCGATGAGCTCCCGCAACCGGAGCAGGATGACGCGGGCGCGTACCTCGGTCACGGCAGCGACATTCTCCCCCGGGCCCAGCACCCTCAGTACGAGGTCGGCGTCGTCCCGCGAGCCGGGCACGGCCGCCAGGTCCGGGACGATGTCACCCAGCCCGGCCCGCACCCGCATCCTCAGCGCCTGAGCAGCGCGCCGCACGATGTCCTCAGCCAGGCGCTTGTGCCGCTGCCCACCCCTTCCCCAGGCTCCCGGCTCTGCTCGCGCGGCGGGTACCGCCGCACCGGCCACCGGCAGCAGCGCATACACCCTCCCGTCCACCAGCACGCACGCATGCCGCCCGTACCGCGCCGCGCAGTGGAGCCGCACCAGATCCAGCAGCCGCAGCGCGGTCTGTTCCCCGTCGGGCGTGGACACCGCGCCGTCGAGGGCGAAGGCCACGACACGCACCGGGATGCCGTCGGCGAGGCCGAGGCGGTGCGCGGCACCCGAGGGATCGGCGGTGCCGTCCAGGAGGCGGCGCAGCAGGTCGCTTGTCAGATGCCGGGACAACTCCTCGCCGGCCCGGGCCCGCAGCAGAAGCAGGGCGGCCGTGGACGCGCCCTGGGCAAGCGCCTCCTCGGCATCGCGGCCGAGGCGCCCGTCGTCGACGATCCACACCGATCCCAGCGTCTCGCCGCCCGCACGGATGGCGACGGCGAGCCGTGGCAGTTCCTCGCCGTCGAGCGCAGCCAGGTGTACGGGTCCGGTGGCGGCGAACAGGACGCGGTACTGCTCGCTGTTCTCGGGGCTGCTCGGCACCTGGCGACCCAGGATGCCCTGCCGTCGGGCCTCGTCGACGACCTGCCCGGGAACGGTGGAGTAGGCCAGGATCCGCTGGCGGGCGTCCTCGATGACGGTTGCGCCGCCTACGGCCGCGGCCACCGCGTTGGCGAGCGCGAACAGGTCGCCGAACGCGGCCCCGCTGCCCGCCGGGCCGGGCGGGGAGCCGATCGCCGAGGCGAGCAGCAGGTGGACGTGATGCCAGGCGGCGTCCTCGTCCACGGCGAGCAGCGCGAGGCGGTGGGCTCTGGCCGCGTCCACCGTGTCGGGCTGCCCGTCCCTGCCACGCACGACGAGTCCGGTCATCCCGGCCGCCGCAGCATCGCGTGCCAGCGAACCGACCTCACCAGGTCGTACCCCGACGGTCAGTAGCAGGGCGCCGGGCGCGCTGCGCGGAAAAGGGTCCCCGGGGTCGTACAGCAGCACTTCGCAGACGGGTGCGGCGAGACCGGCCGGGGCGGTGAGCACGCGGAGCATTTGCTCGCCGAGGGTGTCGAGGAGTTCCTCGAGGGTGCAGGCGTCCATGGACGGTCCGGCTCTCTATGGGGGCGTACAGGGGCGATTGGCGGCTTTCTACCGGGCGATGCCCGCGGAAGGCCTTGGCCGATCGCGACAAAGGCGCGGGATCTCATTGTGCCTGCCGACAATGGCCGCTGGGCTGCGGGCGGCCAGACTCACGGCATGACACCTACAACGATCTCTGCCGCCGGGTCCGGGGCGGCGGGCGGGGCGCCAGACGTGGGGACTGGGGTCGGGGACTCCCGCAGCGCAAACGGACCGGAGGCAGCCTGCGGCGGCGGGCACGCAGCCCGCACGGCTGGGGGAGCAACTCGCGCGGCCGGGGAGACGGCCCGTATCTCCTGGGAAGGCGTCGCGGGTGCCGCAGCCCTTAGCGTTGGGGTCACGGTCCGTACCGTGCACGACGTGCCCGGTATCCGTGCCGTGGCCGACTTCTTCGCCGACGTGTGGCAGACGCCGCGTGCCACCCCGCCCTACCCCGCGGAGGTGCTGCACAGCGTGGTGCACGCCGGCGGCGTGGTGCACGCGGCCTACGCCGCCGGGCCGTCGGGCGAACGGCTCGTCGGGGCGGCGGTGGCGGTGTTCGGACCACCCGCCGAACGGGACGTGTACTCATTCGTGGCGGCGGCGACCGCGTCCGGCCGAGGCGTCGGCCTCGCGGTCAAGCAGGCACAGCGGTCGTGGGCGCTACAGCGGGGCGCCACCACCATGCGCTGGACCTTCGACCCACTGGTCAGCCGCAACGCCCGCTTCAATCTGGTCAAACTGGGCGCCATCGGCAGCGAGTACCTGGTCGACTTCTACGGCCCGATGACCGACGGCGTGAACAACGGCGACGAGAGCGACCGGCTGACCGTCGTGTGGGACCTGGTGACGGGGACCACGCGGACGGACGACCCCGCCGAGGGCCGCTCCGCCGCCAGCGTCGTTCGCCGGGCACCGGACGGCGGCCCGCTCGCCCTGCGCGCCAAGGACAGGCTGTGGTGCCGCGTCCCCGAGGACATCGTCGCGCTGCGCGCCGCCGACCCGGCACTCGCCCTCGGCTGGCGCCGCGCCGTGCGGGGGGTCTTGACCGAGGCGTACGCCGAGGGCCTGCGCGCGACGGCCATGTCCCGCGACGGCTGGTACCTGCTGACCCGCCCGTCCGGCGACCAGCCGACGGGAGAAAGCAGCGCCGGGGCCACGGACGAGACCGCGTGCGAGGCCACCGACGAGACGACTCCCGAGATCACCGACGAGACCTCTTTCGAGACCTGGGGGGCCTCCTCCGGGGCCAGCACCTCTGCGTCCGCCACCGAGGAGGAGCAGCGATGAAGCTCGAACGCGTGGAACTGCTCCACGTCGTCATCCCGCTCGTCACCCCGTTCCGTACCTCCTTCGGGACGATGACCAGCAAGAACACCTTCCTGCTGCACGTCGTGACCGACGAGTCCGAGGGCTGGTCGGAGTTCGCCGCCGATCCTGAGCCGCTGTACTGTCCGGAATTCGTCGACGGCGCCGAAATCGTCATCCGGGACTTCCTGCTGCCGCGCGTCGCCGCCCTGCCCGAGCCGACGACCGCGGCCGCCGGCCAGGCCATGGCCTTTGTGAAGGGCCACGAACTCGCCAAGGCCGCCCTGGAAACCGCCCTCCTGGACGCCGAACTGCGCACCCACCAGATGTCCCTTGCGACCTTTCTCGGCTCGGTCCACGAACGGGTGCCCGCCGGGGTCTCGGTCGGCATCAAGAACTCCGTGTCCGAACTGCTCGACGACGTCGAGCGGTACCTCGCCGAGGGCTACCTCCGCATCAAGCTGAAAATCGAGCCGGGCTGGGACATCGAACCGGTGCGCGCCGTACGCGAACGCTTCGGTGAGCGACTCTCGGTCCAGGTCGACGCCAACACCGCCTACACGCTCGCCGACACCGAGCACCTGCGCAAGCTCGACGACTTCGAGCTGCTGTTGATCGAGGAGCCGCTGGAGGAGAACAACCTCCATGCCCACGCCCGCCTCCAGAAGCGGCTGGCTACCCCGATCTGCCTCGACGAGTCGATCCACTCGGCGCGTGACGCCGCGTCCGCGATCGCGATGGACGCCTGCCGGGTCGTCAACATCAAACCGGCCCGCGTCGGCGGCTATCTGGAAGCTCGTCGCATCCATGACGTGGCCGCCGCCCACGGCGTGCCGGTGTGGTGCGGCGGAATGCTGGAGACGGGTATCGGCCGGGCGCCCAACCTGGCGCTTGCCGCTCTGCCGGGCTTCACCCTCCCCGGCGACACCTCGGCCTCCCGTCGGTACTTCGCCGAGGACATCACCGAACCGTTCGTCCTCCAGGACGGCCACCTGCCCGTGCCCACAACCCCGGGCATCGGCATCGCCCCACTCCCGGACGCGCTCTCCCGGTTCACGACGGCGACCCGGGAGTTGTACAGGGGACGGCGGTGACGCTGGCAGGGATGGCGGTGACGGGAATGATCCCCAGGCTTCGGCTGCCTACCGGCAGGAGGGCCACAGCCATCGGCACCAGGGCTCGGACTGACACCTGAAAGGCGACGAACCAGCACAGCGGCGCGGAGGTTGCCGTAAGTTGACCAAGGGCTTCCCCAAGGGACGCGACAGGCCCGGCGTCAAACCCACTGGAACACGGCGTCCAACCTCGCCCGGACGCCTTCCTCGTCGCTCAGGGCGTCGTGCGGCCAGCCCGTCTGGTAGACGGTGTCCAGGTAGCGCTCACCGAGGTCCGGGGCGATCGCCACCGCGGTCAGTGGCCGTCCTGGGCGACGGGCCAGCCAGTCCGACGCTCCGCTGACCACGGTTCCGGTGGAGCCGCCGAAAAGGAAGCCCCGGCCGGCCAGTCGGCGGCAGGCGTGGATGGTTTCCGCCTCACCGACGTGCACCACCTCGTCGACGTAGGACTCGTCGAGCAGAGAGGGACGGACGCTGGTGCCCAGACCGGGAATGAGCCGGCGACCGGGCTTGCCGCCGAAGGTCACCGAGCCGGCGGCGTCCACTGCCACGATCCGCACCCGCCGGCGCCACTGCCAGAACCAGCGCGCGCACCCCATCAGCGTGCCCGTGGTGCCGGCCCCTACGAAGAGGACGTCCAGGTGCGGGAAGCGGCGGGCGATCGCCGGGGCCGTTGTACGGTAGTGCGCCTTCCAGTTGTTGGGGTTGGCGTACTGGTTCAGCCATATGTACCGGTCGTCGGAGGCGCACAGCGCACGCACGTGGGCGAGGCGGGCGCCCAGGAAACCGCCGTGCAGATCGGGTTTGTCGATCACATGGACGGTGCTGCCCAGCGCCTCCATCAGCCGCCTGGTCGGTAGGTTGCAGCGGGTGTCGGTCACGCACAGGAATCGGTAGCCCCGGCTCGCCGCGATCATGCTCAGTGCCACGCCGAGGTTGCCGGAGGAGGACTCGACCAGGACCGAGTCGGGCTTCAGGGCGCCGTCCTGTTCGGCGGCCCGGACCATCTCGGCGGCGGCCTTCAGCTTGATGGAGCCGGCGAAGTTGAAGCCCTCGCACTTCAGGAAGAGCGGAATGCCGAAGGTCGCCCGCAAGTCGACGTAGAGTTCCTCCTCGTTGAAGTCGGTGGGGTCGGAGATGACGGGCATGGCGATCCCCTCGTTCATGGCAGTCGGTCAGCCGTATCGGCGCAGTTCGTTGAAGAAGCCGTCGACGACGTGCAGTTCCCCCCGCCGGTCCACTTCGTCGTGGACGTACCTGCCGACGGCGAGGTCCAGCACTCCCAGACCGAACGGTGAGAACACCACCGTCCGGTCCGCGGGGGCCGAGGCCTGCCCGGTCAGGACCTCATGCAGGGTGCCGTCGATGAACTCCCGGTTCCCAGCCAGTTGTTCGGCCAGGTGCGGCGAGGTTTCGGCCTTGAGGCAGTGCTCGATGTCGTCGACGAAGTTGGCGGACGCGAGCAGGATCCGTGGATCCAGGTCGCGCAATGAGATATGCAGCACCAGCGGGTGGTGCGCGAACCACGACGGGTCGTGGACGTGTGGCCGTGCTGCGACCGTCGCGAAGACCACCAGGTCGCTCGAGCGGATGAGCGCCTCGGCGGTGTCGTGCAGGGTGATGCGGCCCTTCGTGCCCGCCCTGCGCAGGTAGCCGCGGAAGCCGGCCGCGTGTTCGGTGGACAGGTCGTGGATGCCGGTCTCCTCGAACGTCCAGCCGGTAGCGGTGAGATGGGTGTGGAGGTAGCGGGCGATCAGGCCGGTGCCGATGAAACCGACGCGTCGCGGACGCGGGCGGGTGCGGCTGAGCCGGTCGGCCGCCAGGGCCGCGGAGGCCGCCGTGCGGGTGGCGCTGATGACCGAACCCTCCAGGCAGGCGTACGGGTAACCGGTGCCGGGGTCGTTGAGGATGACGACGGCCGACGCGCGCGGAAGCCCGGACGTCGTGTTCCCGGGGAAGCTCGCTATCCACTTCAGGCCGTCCACGCGCAGCGGCCCGCCCAGCGATGCGGGCAGCGCGATGATCCGTGCCGCCGGGCGGTCCGGAAAGCGCAGGAAGTACGACGGTGGATTGACCGTCTCGTCGTCACCGTGCAACCGGTATACGGCTTCCACCAGTTCGGCGATCTCCCTCTCGCGCCCCCGCAGAGCCCGCTGCACCTGGGCGCCGGAGATCACCGCGAACCGGGGCCCGGCCGTATCGGTGGGCGCCGTGGCCCGCGTGGAGTCCGCGGCGGTCATCGCGCGGTCACCTCGGGGGCCGGTGCGCAGTCGGTCGGGCTCACCGGCTCGGCCATGGCGACCAGCACCTCGCGCGGGCCCTCGTACGGCTCCCTGCTGTGCGCCATGCGGATGTTGTCGACGAGCATCAGATCTCCGTCCTGCCAGGGCTCGCGCAGGGTGTGGGCCTCGTAGACATCGTTGAGCAGGCGGACGACGTCCTCGCCGATCGCCTCGCCGCCGCCGAAGCGGGTGGTGAACGGCAGCGCGTCGGCGCCGTAGACATAGACGAGGTACTCACGTATCTCAGGCTCGATCGTCCATTCGCTCAGGAAGGCGATCTGGTTGAACCAGCAGTGCCGGCCGGTGACCGGGTGGCGGACCACGGCGCTGCGCCGCTGGCTGGTGCGCAGCCTCCCGTCCGGCCCCCACGCACAGTCGATCCCGTTGTCGCGGCAGTAGCGCCCGACGGCGGTGCGGTCGTCGGTGCCGAAGGCCTCGGCAACGGACGCCCCGATCTCGTCGTTGTAGGTGCGGTCGAGAAGCCAGCCCTCCCGCAGGAAGCGCTCGGCCAGTGGGACGGGCAGTGCCTGGAGTACGGCCGCAGCATCGGCCAGGCCCGTCGCCCCGCCCTCGGCGGGCGCCTCGAGACACGCGAACAGCATCAGGCCGGGGAACCGGAGGGTGTAGCTCAGCTCATGGTGCATGCACATCGGCTGGTCGGACGGCCACTTGGCGGAGGAGTACACGCCGCCGCCGTAGGAGCGGCGGGGCGCGAAGGCCTCCCGCTCGGTCATCAGGCCGGTGGTGAGCGACCGGAAGACCGTCCCGGCGCTTTCGGGATCCTGGAGTCCCAGGCCGCGTACGAGGACCGCCCCGTGCTCACTGACCACGGCACGCAGTGCGTCGTGGTATTCGGCCGCCCAGTGGGCCGGGTCACCGGGGTCCTGGACCAGCAGGACCGGGGGCCTGCCAGGCCGCAGGTCCACATCGGGCAGGAGCGTGAGGGGGGAGGGGGGTGAGGCGCGCATCTCTGGCTCCTTTCGGTCGCCGCTCAGGCGGGGGTCGACGGGGCAGTGGACGGGGTGGTGACGGAGGTCCGGGGCGCCGTGCTGCCGTCGAGCAGTCGTGCCAGGTCCGCGAGGACCGGGTGACGGGTGATGTCCTTGACGTCGACGGCCCGGTCCAGGGCGATCGCCAGCCTGACCGCCGACAGTGACGTGCCGCCCCGATCGAAGAAGTGATCCCTGCGGCCGATCCGCTGCGGCGGGATGCCGAGGACCTCCGCCCAGGCGGCTGCCAGGCGCCGCTCGGCCGGGCTGCCCGGGGCGTCGTCGTCCCCGGCGGTGTCGAGTTCCTCGGCGAGAGCGGTCAGTGTCGTTCGGTCGGTCTTGCCGTTGGCGGTCAGCGGCAGGTGATCCAGCCAGTGGAAGGACGAGGGGATCATGTATCCGGGCAGCAACGCGGTCAGGTGGTCCCGCAGCGCGTTCAACGGGAGCGGCTGCTGTCCGGTGCAGAAGGCCACCAGGTGCCCGCCCTGGGCGACCACCACCGAGCACTCCCGGACTCCCGGCGTCCGCAGCAGCACGTTCTCGATCTCGCCGATCTCGATCCGAAAGCCACGGATCTTGACCTGGGTGTCTCGGCGACCGAGGTACTCCAGCTTGCCGTCGGGCAGCCAGCGGCCGCGGTCACCGCTGCGGTAGAGCCGTCGGCCCGGGCGGTGCGGATCCTCGGTGAACGCGGCCTTCGTGCGCTCCGGATCGCCCACGTATCCGCGCCCGACGCAGATCCCGGAGAAGACGATCTCACCCGGAGCGCCGAGCGGCACCAGTGCGAGGTGCTCGTCGACCACGTAGACGTGCACGTTGCTGACGGGGCGGCCGAGCGGGACGCGGTCCTGGGTCGGCACCTCGTCCATCACCTCGTGGTTGGTGTCATCGGAGGTCTCCGTCAGCCCGTAGGCGTTGACCAGCCGGGTTGCGGGCCGGGCCGTGAACCAGCGCCGTACCAGCTCCTTCTTCAGTGCCTCACCGGTGGCCGACACACACCGCAGATCCGGCAGCGGGCGCGGGTGCTGCTCCAACTCGGCGAGAACGGTTTCGAGATACGACGGCACGAGTTGGAGGACGTTGACCCGCCCCCGGGCGATGGTGTCGACGAAGCGCCCGGTGTCCAGGATCGCCTCCTGCTCGACCAACAGCGTGCGACCACCCACCATGAGGGCCGCGGTCAGCTGCCACAGGGAGATGTCGAAGCACTGGGGTGCGGTCTGGGCGACGACCTGTCCTTCGCCGATCCCCAGGTCGTCGATCTTGGCGAGGACATGGTTGACGAAACCCGCGTGCTCGCACATCACGCCCTTGGGCTCGCCTGTGGAGCCCGAGGTGAAGAAGATGTACGCGAGCTGGCCGGCGGCGACGGCCACGCGTGGGTCGTCGTCGGCGTGGGCCTCCGCGCAGGCGTCCTCGATACGAAGGGCCCGGACGTCCGGGGGTACGTGGACGGGCCCACGACCGGTCAGTGCCAGGCGGCATCCGGCCCGGTGGAGCATGGCCACGATGCGTTCGGGCGGGAAGTGCGGCTCGACAGGCAGGTAGACGCCGCCCGCCTTGAGGACACCCAGGACGGCGACCGCCCACTCCAGGGTGCGCTCGGTGACCACCGCGACGACGCCCTCGGGCTCCAGCCCTCGCACCAGCAGCGCCCTGCTCAGCCGGTTGGCACGGGAGTTGAGCTCCCGGTAGGTCCACTGCCGGTTCCCCTGTGCGACGGCGATGGCGTCGGGATGCGTCCGCACCCGCTCCTCGAACAACTGGTGCACCCGGCGGTCGGGCAGTTCCCGCCGAGGACCGGCCAGGCCGTCGAGCTGGAAGCCCGTCTCCGGCGGCGACAGCAGACTCTGCCGTGCGTGCTCGGCGTCCGGATCGGCGGCGAGCGACGTGAGCGCGACGAGGTGATAGCCCGCGATGCGGTCGGCGCAGTCGGCGTCGAGCACGTCGGTGCGGTACCGCAGCGAGAGGGCGAGCCGGTCGCCGTGCCGAACGGTGCCGACGCGCAGCACCGTGCCCTCGGGCAGTCCGCCACCGCTTCCGCTGCTGACGCCGGTCAGGTCGCACACGGTCTCGAACGGCGCTCCGTCATGGTGGAGCTCGCGCGTGAGTGCGTCGCCCGGGAACTCCCGGTGCGCCGCCACCTCGGACTCGGCGTCCCGGGTACGTCGCATCAGCGCCTGCCAGGAGCGGGGCGCGGTCGTCAGTCTGCAAGGCAGGGGACGAGCGCCTGGCACGGTCACCAGACCGGTCGTGACCTCCTGCTCGCCCGAGAGCGCGGCGAGCACCTTCGCGTGCGCGGCGAGCAGCGCGGTCTCCGGTGGCACCGGCAAGCGCCGCAGGCCCTTCAGGACGCCGTGGGGTAGTGCCGTCTCCTGCTCCGCGGTGCCCGGCTCCGGCGTACGGGTCCACCGCGGGATCCGGGTGACCCCATCGGCGGTGAGCACCCCTCGCCAGAAGTCCCGGGACACGTCCACTGAGTTGTCCATCGCTTCCCTTTCCGTCCCGGTCAGTGAGTCGGATGCGCGCAGTGGGAGGCGCTGGTCCGCTCGACGGCCGGATTGCCGGCCCACCGCGCACCCGGCGGCACCTCCTCGCCTTTCATGAGGAAGGAGTCGGCGGCGAGGTCGGCGCCCTCGCCCAGCGTCACGCCGTAGTGGACGAAGGCGCCGACGCCGAGCGTGCAGCCGGCGCCGATCGTGACGTGGTCGGACTTGAACGTGCCGTCCTCCTGGGAGTGGCACTGGATCTTGCTGCCTGCGTTCAGTGTGGCGTCGTCGGCGATGGCGGTGAGCGTCCGCTCGGTGATGTAGCAGCCGTCATCGAAGACCCTGCGGCCGATCCGGACCCCCATCAGCCGCCAGATGACGTTCTTGAACGGAGTGCCGTTGAACACGACGAGGTGGTTGTCGGGCACCTTCCACAAACGCTCGTGCCACCAGAAGTACGGCTCGTAGATGGAGCACAGCTGCGGACGCAGTCCGCCGAACCGCAGGACGACGCGCTCCACGAGGACGAAGTAGAGGACGGTGAAGACCACGCAGGACGCGACCGACGCGGCGATGAGCAGCTGTCCGGCGGCGCTGTGCGGGTCGGACGAGGCGACGGCGGCGGCGCCGATCGCCAGAATCCCGAAGGAGTGCAGCCACCGCAGGACCAGGAACAGGCCCATCGTGCGCAGGTTGTAGCGGTTCTTGGCGGTCAGGCGGCGGCGCTGCTCGTCGCCGGTCCGAAGGTGGTCGAAGCGGGTGTCGCGCTCCACCGAGCGCGGGATCTCGAAGGGGGGAGAGCCGAGCAGCCCCACTCCCTCGCGCACGTGCCCATCGAGCGGGACCATCACCTTCGTCGCCAGGAGGCAGTTGTCGCCCGTTCTGCCCCCCGCCGGATAGGCGATGTTGTTGCCGAGGAAGTTGTGCGGTCCGATCGACACCTGTGCCAGGCGGAAGGAGGTGCTTGAGTACTCGGCGTTGAGGACCGACAGCCCGTCGGCGACCATCGTGCCCCTGCCGACGGACGTCACGAACGGGCTCTCGTGCTGCAGTTCGGTGCCGAAGTTCGAACCGGTCTGCTCCACGCGCGAGATGTCGTACCCGATGGCCCGCAGGTAGTGGACGATGTAGGAGCTGTCGCCGAACAGCCAGGTGAACAGCTTGATGTTGCTCGTCCGGGCGACCGCGCGGTGCACCGAGTAGTGCAGACCGTACAGCGGATAGGGCCGGCCGGGGCGGACCAGCAGGTTCATCAGGCGGGGCAGTACGGTCACGGCGGCGAGGCCGATGGTCAGGAGGCCGAAGAACAGCACGAAGGACAGGGCCAGCGCCTTGCCGTAGAACCACGCCGAGGCGATGCCGTGTGCGGCGGGGTCGAGCAGCGTGGCCAGCCCAGGCAGCCAGGTGAACAGCAGGTACGAGCCGCCGACAGCCAGCGGCAGGTACACGAGGAACAGCTGGAGCAGGGTGACGAGGCCGTAGGCCGCCCGGCGCGCCGTGCCGCAGTGCGCCGCTGCGATCTGCGGAAGGCCCACGTCCGTCCGCTGGGCCGGAGAGCCGTGCCACCGCTGGCCCGCAGGGACCGACATGCCCCGGTGCAGCGCCGACGCGTGGCCGAGCTGCGCTCCGTCGCCCATGGCGGTGTCGATGTCGATCACGGTCCGCTCGCCGATGTGAACGTCCCTGCCCAGGACCACCGGGCCGCTCTGGATGCGTCCGGCGTGAGCCCGGTAGCAGAGGATGGCGCAGTCCTTGCGGATCACGGTGCCAGCGCCGACGGTGAGCAGGTCGGTGCAGACCGGCACGGAGTGGGTGAGGATCGTGACCCCCCTGCCGATGCGGGCACCGAGGGCCCGCAGGTACAGCACGTGCAACGGGTTGCCGACAAGAAGGAGCATGGGGCTGGTCCGGAGCAGCACCCTGACGGTCCACAGGCGGAGGTAGGCCGGCCCCCACACCGGGAAGTCGCCGGGTTTCCAGCGCCCGACGAGCAGCCACTTGGCCGCGACCGGCAGGGCGCAGGCGCCGGCGAAGACGGCACTGCCGAAGACGACCGAGCGCAGGTAGACGCCGACCATTCCCCTGCCGCCGGAGACCCAGGTGTAGCCGCGCGCGAGGACGATCCCGATGAACAGGCAGTAGCCGGCGAAGAAGAGCGACTGTGCCGTCCCGCACAGCACATACCATCGTGTGCCGTGCGCGGACGACGTCTGCTCCGGGGTGTGGACCGGTGCCGGGACCGGTGGGGGCGGGGTGTCCGCGAGGGCTTGTGCGAGCGAGCGGATCGTCGGGTGCCGGTAGACGTCCCTCATCGACACCGACGGCAGATCCCCCCGTTTCCTGACCCGGGCGCAGAAGTGCGCCATCCGGAGTGAGTTGGCACCCAGGTCGTCGAAGAAGTGGCTGTCGACCGGGACCCGGTCGACGCGCATCACGTCGGCCAGCTGCTCGGCGAGGGCCGCCTCGATGCCCGCGTCGGCGCGTCCGTTAGCGGTGGCCGCGGGCCCGGGCGGAACGGCTGTGGAGACCTCGCTGGATTTTCCCGCCACGTGAACTCCTCGGGGGTGATGGTCACAGCCTGTGATGCGGTGCGGTTCATTGCGTGCGCCGGCTGCCGGGACGGGGATCCCCTCAGGGGCTCCGTGCTCGTCGGTCACATGCCGCGCCCCGTGCGGCGGCCTCCGAGCACGACAGGGTCGGCGGCCGCGGCCTACGACGCCCCGCTACTGCGTCTGCTGCCGAGAGGGCCGCAGGCAGCGGGGCGGCCCACAACCGGCGGGGTTGCGGCGATGTCGAAAAGGCAGGGTGACAGGGGACAGGATCTGCGATGCGTTGCACCTAGGGTCACGCAGGTACCGGTGTGCCGTGATGATGTCGGGTGACGTATCGTTACCGTCGGTCCGGACGGTTCATGGACGACGTGTTACGCGGCAGCCTCAAGCCGTGGAGGGAAGACCCGCATCGTGGTAGACCGCTTTCTGCTCCGCGTTCTGCTGCGCCTGGTTATCGCTGAGGTATGTCTCACTCGGCGTCTTCATGGGATTCAGCCTCCGTGGTGAGAGCTACAAGGCGGAGGCACATCGCGGCGGAAGCAGCGTTCCGGCAGGGGTGTCGACCGTTGCACTGTGCGTTCCGCAGCGCGCCTTGCGCCGTGCGACACGTGTCCCACACACCATGCTGCTCGCGGCGCAGACAGCCCGCAAACGCAGTGATCATTGCGTTTCCGCCTGGACCCTACAGTGCTCGGCGTCCCGCGATTCCGACCGCACCGATCAAGCCGTGGTGGTCCAAGCAGGCCTGATCCGTCCAGCGGCTTTCCCGTCTGACTGGGCTCTCCGATGCGTCTCAGGGCATCCGTCAGCTCGGCCAACTCGGCGAGGCGCCGATCACGGGCGGCGACCTGCAGGTCGGCACTCTCTCAGAGGGCGTTTGATCTAGGCGTATTGCCCTGTATGCCCTATTAGGTTCCTCGCCAGGTTGGCGTGGTCTCGTCCGTTATGCGCTTGGCGAGGTTGTCGATCGAGGCGATGTGGATCATGGCTTCGGAGCTGGTGGCGAGGGTCTCGTAGTCGCGGGTGAGACGACGGTGCATCATGATCCAACCGATACTCCGCTCCACCACCCACCGCCTTTTCAGGACGTGAAAGCCGCGAGTTCCTGGGTTTTTGTCGACGACTTCGACGTCGACCCCGAGTTTCGCGCCGTGTTCGACGACGGCCTTCTTGAAGCCGGTGTCGACCCAGCTCTTGGTGATGGTTGGGTACGTGTTTTTCGCCTGGTCGAGGAGGCGTATCCCCAGGGCGTTTTCAGAGAGGCTGGCGGCGGTGACAGTCACGGTGAGGATCAGGCCGATCGTGTCGGTGAGGATGCCTCGCTTCCGGCCCACGATCTTCTTCGCGGCATCCGTTCCCTGGCTGGTCACGGGCACATTGGTGGAGGTCTTGACGCTCTGGGTGTCAATGACGGAGGCCGTCGGCTCGGGCTTCCGCCCTTCCTTCACGCGGGCCAGGGCGGTGAGGTCGTAATTGAGCTGGGCGAAGATTCCCTCGTCGCGCCAGGCGGCGTAGTAGAAGTAGACGGTGCCGTGGCCGGGGAAGTCATGTGGGAGGTATTTCCAGGGAATTCCGGTGCGGTTGAGGTAGAGGATCGCGTTGAACACGTCACGCAGGTCGACTTTCGCCGGCTGACCGGTGGGGCGACGTTCGAGGCGGGCATTCCGCCAGGCCGTCAACGTCGGTTCGATCAGAGCCCATCGGGCGTCCGACAGGTCGCTGGGGTACGGCTTTCGATCACTCACAGCACAGCCTGAGCATGGGCATTCCGGAACCACTCGTTCCGCTGGCGGCTGGGAGGTTCTGCTGTATCTCTACGTCAGACGGGTTTCCGAACCCAGAAGCGGATGAGACGGGCGGCGAGGCTATCGCCCCGCCGGGCGATGCTCTTCGCCCATCGGGCTATCCGCGACGAAATAGGACACTCACATAAGGCGCGTACGGGCCTTGACCTGCATAAACGCCCTCTCAGTGGGCGGTTCGTAAGGTGATGTCCGTTTCCAGCTGAGGTTGGGGCAAGGTCGCTGGTGGAGCTTTCCGTCGGCTATTGCTTCCGGGTGAAGTTGCCGGTGTCGGCCTCGGTGAGGATCCCGAGTTCGACCAGGCGTTTCAGCTTGGCGCGGGTGCCTTCGACGTTCTTCGGCAGCAGTTCGTGGCCGAGGGCTTCGCAGACGTCCTTGGCCCGTAGCGGCCCGGTCGCGTGGTTGAAGGCGGCGAGGATGCGGGGATAGTCCGGGTGCTCGGGCAGGTCCGGCGTGTCGGCCGGGAGCCGGTCGGCGAGGCCGGTGACGGTCGTGCGGGTGATCGCGAGGTGCTCCAGGTGCGTCTCGGCCTCCCGCAACCGGGTCTGCAGGTCGTCGATCTGTGCGCGCAGGTCGTCGGCCAGGGCCCGGGCGGCGTCTTCCTGGAGGTCCAGGGCCCTCGAGCAGGGGCTGGATGTTCACGCGTCAACCCCCAGGCGGGCCCCGTGCATGACGACCTGGTTTTTGAAGCCCTGGTCGACCAGGGCTTTGCGGACGGTTCCGCCGGCTTGCCCGGCGACCTGGTCCAGCAGGACGATGCCCGCGGCGTTGTCGTGGGTGTTCGCGGAGAGGACCACGACTGCGATGACCAGGCCGAGGACGTCCACGGCCAGTCCGCGCTTGCGGCCCGGCACCCGTTTGGCCGGATCATGACCACTCGTGGCGGAGGGGACCCCGGCGGCCACGTGGACACTCTGGGTGTCCAGCACCACCAGGGTCGGGTCCTCTAATCGGCGGGCCCTCTCCCCGACCTGGCAGCGCAGAAGCTCATGGATGACCTGGTCGGTCCCGTCGTCCCGCCAGGCGGCGAAGTAGTAGTAGGTCGCGCTCTTCTGCGGCAGGTCGTGCGGGAGATAGGCCCACTGGCAACCGGTCCGCCCCTGGTAGAGGATCGCGTTCACGATCTCCCGCATGTCATAGGCGCCCTGGTGGCCGCTGACCGAGCGGTGCCGGTCCTTCCACGCGGTGATCACCGGCTCGATCAACGCCCACTGCTCGTCCGATAAGTCGCTTGGTTGCGTTCACTCACCCGGTCACATCACCAGATCAACAAGCGCGGACCGGCAGATTCTGCCCCGCAGCCACACCATCAGGCGACAGCAGATCCACTCAAAGAGTCATGAACCCCGCTACTGAACTTGATTGGGTGATGTCGGTGCCGTTCGCCTGACAGCCTGGTGTCGACACCGGTAGCCCTGGGGCGTGAGGTATGCGCAGGGCGGCGGGCTGACCGACGCCGAGAGGACCACGCGGGAGCGGTTACGGCTCCAGGCCGTGGAGCGTTTCGAGGCTGGGCAGAAGAACGCGGAGATCGCCGCTGCCCTGCGGATCAGCGTGCGGTCGGTCGAGCGGTGGCGCCGGGCCTGGCGCGAGGGCGGCGAGGCGGGCGTCCTGTCGAAGGGGTCGCCGGGGAGGCCTCGGCTCAGCGAAGCCCAGATCACCAGGCTGGAACGGGAGTTGGAGCGCGGTCCGCTGGTCCACGGCTGGTCGGACCAGAGATGGACGCTGGCACGGATCAAGACGCTAATCGGCCGGCTGTTCCATGTCTCCTACACGGTCGAGGGCACCTGGCGGCTGCTGAAGCGGCACGGCTGGAGCTGGCAGCAGCCCACCAGGCGCGCGATCGAGCGCGACGACGCGGCGGTCGAAGTGTGGAAGGAGGAGACCTGGCCGCGGGTAAGAGCACCGCGGCGGAGCGCGGGGCCTGGATCGTCTTCGAGGACGAGGCCGGGCAGTCGATGACTCCGCCGCGCGCCAGGACCTGGGGCCGGATCGGCCAGACCCCGGTCGTGAGAGTCAGAGGCCGTGGCTCGGGGCGGGTGTCGATGGCGGGCATGGCCTGCTACAAGCCCGGCGAGCGGTCCCGGCTGATCTACGCGATCCGCGAGTACCGCGGCCGCAAGGACGAGCCGAAGGGTTTCGGCTGGCGGGATTTCCGCGACCTGGTCATCCGCGCCCGCATCCAGCTCGGCGGCCCGATCGTGCTGGTCTGGGACAACCTCCGGCTGCACCTGACGGCTGGCATGCGGGAGTTCATCGACGCGAATGCTGAGTGGCTCACCGTGTTCCAGCTGCCCACGTACGCACCTGACCTCAACCCGCAGGAGGGAGTCTGGTCGCTGGTGAAACGCGATATCGGCAACCTCGCCGCCGCGGACCTCACTCAGATCACCCGAGCCGTGAAGCGGCGGCTCAAGAGGATCCAGTACCGTCCGGAACTCGTCGACAGCTGCCTCGCGACCACCGGCCTGACGCTGGAGGACTGAGGCAACTCAGGCCTCCTCCCAGTTCGCGTAGTCGCCCATCGCCACGTCGTCGCACATGGTCTCCCACAACCCGTTGTCTGCGAGTGCGGTGTCATCGAGGGTGGTGAGGAGATGGCGAAGCTCGTCCGCCACCTCCTGGAATCTTTCCTCCTCGTCTTCCTCGTAGAACGGGAAGCGGGCGATGATGGCCGCGACGCACCGGTGGAAGGCTCCGAGATCCCTGTTCACATGCCTGGCGGTCGGGGACTCGGTCTTGGGGATCTGCACGACGCGACGCGAAGCCACATCGATGCCGAGCCGCCCGAACAGGCCGCTGGTCCCAAAGACGACCAACCCGCTCTCACCGATCCCGCTCAGCAGCGTCGCCTCGGTCAGGGGTTGGTACTCATAGCCGATCAGCCCAGCTGGGATGCCGATCTGCCGCAGGTCGCTGGCGATCTCGGCGGGCACCTCTGATGAACAGCCGATCCCGACCACGGCGTACTTGGGCAGCGGCAACGGCGGGAAGTCTCGGATCACGCGAACATCATCCTCGTGCTCCGGCCATGCCGGGAAGACGCCACCCGGGCCTCCGGCCACCCCGCTGCTGGCCGCGACATCACTCATTCAAGTTCAGTAGCCGCCTGGTGTTGTAGAAGTCGGTGATCCAGGTGGCGATCTTGATGCGGGCCTCGGTACGGGTGCGGAAGATGTGCCGGTGGACGTACTCGACCTTGAGCACGCTGTTGAACGCCTCGCTCACGGCGTTATCGAAGCAAGATCCGACCCTGCCCATCGACTGCACGATGCCCAGCTTGCGGCAGGCCCGCTTGAACTTCCGGAGCAGTATTCGGCGGATTCAACTGGTCGTCGCAACACCTCGATCTGGGAGGTGTTGATGGGCAGGCCAGCAGGGTGGATGAAGGCGCTGACGGGCAGGGCGCCGATGAAATCGCCTGGGAAACCGTCGCTTCGCCGTGATGTGGAACGGTTGTTCTGGCGAGAGATCGCCAAAGGGCTGACCAGCGAGGAAGCCGCGATCGCAGTCGGCGCGTCGCAGGCGGCCGGCAGTCGATGGTTCCGCGAGCGTGGCGGCATGCCGACCTTCATGCTTGCCCCGCTCACGGGCCGCTATCTGTCGTTTGAGGAACGCGAAGAGATCGCCTTGATGACAGCTCAGGGCGCTGGGGTTCGGGAGATCGCCCGCCGGCTCGGTCGCGACCCGGCGACCATCTCGCGGGAGTTGCGACGCAACGCGGCCACTCGGGGCGGGAAGCTCGAGTATCGGGCTTCGGTAGCGCAGTGGAAGGCAGAGCTTATGACGCGACGCCCCAAGACCGCGAAGCTTGCCGTCAACGAACGGCTCCGCAAGTACGTCCAAGAGCGGCTCTCCGGCCAGGTCCGCCGACCTGACGGAACGCCGGTGCCGGGACCTGAGGCCGCACCTTGGAAGGGCCGTAACAAGCCGCGACGCGAAGACCGCAGGTGGGCCACAGCATGGAGCCCGGAGCAGATCTCGAACCGGCTGAAGTTCGACTTCCCCGATGATGAGGCCATTCGTATCTCGCACGAGGCGATCTACCAGGCCCTCTACATCCAAGGGCGCGGAGCACTCAAGCGCGAGCTGGTCGCCTGCCTGCGTACCGGGCGTGCGCTACGGGTTCCGCGAGCACGCTCCCGACAGCGCGCGAACGGTCACGTGACGCCCGAGGTGATGATCAGCGAGCGGCCTGCCGAGGCCGAGGACCGCGCGGTGCCGGGCCACTGGGAGGGCGACCTCATCATCGGCACCGCCGGTCCGCGATCGGCACCCTCGTGGAGCGCACGACCCGGTTCACCATGCTGCTGCACCTGCCGCGGATGGACGGCTACGGTGTCGAGCCACGGGTCAAGAACGGCCCGGCACTGGCCGGCCGCGGCGCCGAGGCCGTGAAAGACGCGATCATCAGCACGATCACCACGCTGCCCGAGCAGCTGCGCCGCTCGCTGACCTGGGACCGTGGCAAGGAGCTGGCCCAGCACGCCCAACTGAGCGTCGACACCGGGCTGCAGGTCTACTTCGCCGACCCGCACAGCCCCTGGCAACGGGGCACCAACGAGAACACGAACGGACTCCTGCGCCAGTACTTTCCAAAGGGCACAGACCTGTCGCGATGGGAAGCCGACGAGCTCGCGGCTGTTGCTCTCGCACTCAACACCAGACCCCGCAAAACACTCGGCTGGAACACGCCAGCTGAAGCCCTCAACGAGCATCTACTATCGGCCCAGGAAGCCGGTGTTGCGACGACCGGTTGAGTCCAGGCAATACACGTCCATCAAGCTCACAACTCGCCTGGTGCGGGCTGGAATTGAGGCATCCATGGGGTCCGTCGGGGACAGTTACGATAACGCCCTCGCGGAGAATCTGTGGATGCTGATCAAGACCGAATGCGTCCGCGGCAGCGTCTTCGCCACACGTGCCGAGGCGAACCTCGCGCTCTTCGAGTACATCGACGGCTTCTACAACAGTCGGCGCATCCAGAAACGGCTCGGCTACCTCAGCCCGATCGAGTTCGAGGAGAAGCACTACGCCGAGCAGGCAGCGGCCGAACGAGCGAACCTGAAACCCCGTCAACCCTCTCTGACCTGCTGATCAGCACCTCTCGCACAGCGGGGGAACCTCAGAACGGTTCAGCGACGTGTGGATCTGCAAAGACCTCGGCCGAGCGACCACCAGTGCGGACCCCGCCGAGCTGGGCCGGACCGTCCTGACCGCCTACCTCGCCGGCCGGGACAGCCGGGGCGAAACGATCCGCGTCGACGTCCGCACCGACCACGAAGGCCACGTCGTCATCACCGCCGACCAACTCACCGACCCCGGCTGGGAAGCCGATCCGGCCGTCCGCCAGGCACTGCCTGCCTACCTCCGCAACGCCCTCGCCTGACGTCGGGCCCACGACGACCACATCGCCCGTCCTGCCCCGGCCGCTCACCCGGCTCGAACCATCCCTGCCCGCCCTCAGGGGCTGGCCGCCGAAGGCCACGGCTCCGGGCGCCGGAAGGCATCACTCGTCGTCCATGATCGACCGGAGTTGTTCGGTGTGAATGCCTCGTCCTCTGCGCGTCCCCGTCGCCGTACTCGCCCGTTACCTGGCCGCCGTCACCGACGGGCGGCGCCCGGGGTGCGCGTGTAGGTGCACACCAGGCACTGTCCGTACCCGACCCGGCCGAAGACAGGGTCAAGGCCCTCCACGCAGAACGTCCCGTGCCCGCAGACGGGGCAGGTGTCGAGGTCCTGTCCGTCCGGGTTGTGCTCCGGGTGAAAGGCGTTGGGGTTGGATACGTTCTCGGCGCGCCGGATGGCTTCTTCCTCACCGATCCGCTCGAGGTACTCGGCAGCTCGTTTCTGGGAGGCCGCGTCTTCTCTTTGCGCGGTCTGCTGGATCCGGTCCTGCTGTTCCTCTCCCATCGCTCCAAGGCTCTTGTGACCGTCGAGGGCCAGCAGGGCCTCGACGTGGCGATGCTGCAGACCTCCAGCACCACGGCCGTGGTGGGCCGCCTGACTGACCTCGATCCCGTTCTGGAGCGTGCGCACATCGATCCGGGTATGCGACGAGAGACGAGGCGCCTGGAAGAGCGAGTCCGTGTCGCCCTGGGGGATCTCCGGCATCGGATGCTTGTCAGGAATGAGCATGATGCCGTCCGTGGCAGGGACGTGTTCCTCGATCACCTTGAGCAGCGCGCTGGCCGACCGGACCCGTCCGTTGCGGTCCAACTCCTCCCCCGGCCACTCGGAAGCGACGATCGCAGCCAGCCCGTTGGACAGCGCCTGATAGAAGACGCCCTCCCGGCCGGCCATGGACGGAGCGAAGGGGTCATCGCCTGTCGGGGCGGGAGCGGCGAAAGGATCCGCTTGTTCTACGGGATCGGCGGCCACCGCGCCGGCGTGCCGTGTCTCGCGCAACTCCGCGGCCAGCACGACGGCGCACCGGGCGAATTCTGCAGCTCGCTGATCCCTCATGGACAGCATGGTGCCGCGCGCCACCTGCCTCAGGTAGACCACCTACAGGGTCGAGCAAGCACGGCCCCATGAGTCCTGCGCACCAGGAATTGGGCGGCAGGGGGCTCCCGTCCCAACTTGGGGGTAACACAGAACGGGAGCCCTACGTCCAACTTCCGCGCCGTGCGGCCGGACACACGGCCAGCGCGCGGGTCCGGCAGTTGCAGCCGTGTCTCTACTGGCCGTCCTTGGGTGCTTCCCGGTCGGTGCAGCGGCCATGGTGGCGCGAGCCCGACCCGGCCATTCTGAACTGCCGAGCGCAGACCCCCCTGCACGACACCATCACGCCCGTATCGTGTGCAGGTCGTGGACCCCGTCCCCGGCGCCGGGCATCAGGCCGCCCGGCCATGAAGCCGCCCTAGCCCGTACTTCAGGCGCACATCCCACGTACTGATCGCGTCCAGGAGACATGTCCTCGCCGTGCGCGGGCGGAGGCTATCGCGCATGCTGCCATACAGACACGTTTCCTCTACCCGCAGTAGAGGAGCGCGGTAGAGTGAGGAACATGGCAGCAGACGAGACGAGCATCAAGGTGAGCACGGCCGCGCGGGACCGGCTCGCCCAGCTGGCGGCCGAACACGGCACCACCATCCGCAGCCTGGTCGAGGACCTCGCGCAGAGCACGCCCACGCAGGCCGAGTACGCCGAGCGGGCCGAGCTGGCCCGCGCCGAACTCGCCTCCGCCCTCGGCAGCGCGCCGAGCCCGGAAGCCGAGGCAAAGGCCCGGGCACTGTTGGAGCGCCTGGGCGCCACCGCGCACGGCTCGCGGGCGGCCGCGTAGTGGCGGGGATCGCGGTCGTCCTGGACCACACCACCGCCGCGGCGCTGTACGACCCGAAGGACCCGTTCAACGAGGCGGTCGCCGCGTTCTACGTCCAGGCCTCCGGCGGACTCGGTGACCTGTACGCGCCGGTGCTCTCCCTGACGGCCGGTGACGCCGAGCGGCCCGGGCTGCTCGGCTACATCAAGGGGCTGCGGTTCATCCGGATCGAGGCCTTCCACACCGACGCCGCGGTCACCGCCACCGAACTGCTGCGGTTCGGGCACTCCTGGGCCGCCGTCCACGCCATCCACGCCGCCCGCCCCTCCGCCGCCCACCCCGGCGGCCGGTTCCTGCTCACCCTCACACCGAAGGCCTACGCCGGCACCGGCGTCCAAGCCGTCCACCCCGACCAGTAGCCGCCAGCCGCCCGGCGGCAGACCGACACGATCGGTCGCGTTGACCCGGGTCTGGCCGGCCGCGACCTGGCAGCCACGAAGACCCGGTGCTGCTCTCGCCGGGAGCAGCACCGCTCGCCCAGGGCGGGTGCGTCGTCTGTTCTGACGTGCCCGGCCGCAGGCCGAGGTGTCCTCCGGAGGAACCGTGCAGTTCACTGTCCTGCCCGTCCGCGGGCGGCCCGCCTCTCCCATGCTGGGGCAGGCCTTCCTGGTTCGGGACAACTGGGATGACTACAGCTTCAAGACGACTTTCCAGCTGCTTTGTGTCCCGCCGACACCGTCGTGGGCCGCTTCCGCGGCAACGGCGTACCCGCGGGGCCGCCGGCGGCCATCACCGAGGTCACCCGGCGGCGCCTGTTCGACGCGCTGCGCAGCGACGGGGCCGGCACCCCACTGCGGCGGGCCATCGGCCCAAGGCTGCTGGTCCTCGTCACGGATCCGCGGTAGACGGTCCGGCCGTCCCCAGTGGCACGTGTGGTCGGCGCCGAAGTCGAGAATCGGCATGGCGTGGGGATGACCGTTCAGCAGCGCTTCGCCGCCCCGGAACTGTTCAGGGCACCCCACGAGGCCACGGCGTCCAGCGACACTACAGCATCGGCAGACTCTTGATCACCCAGGACGTCCGGGGGAGCCATCGTGAACGGTACGGAGCAGGGAGGTACCCGTCACGCTCTCGGTGCGGGCACGGGAGAAGAGGTCCAGATCGAAGGAAACGTCCTTCGTGATCGGCGACATTCTCGGCACCGGGATCTATGCCACCACCGGTCAGGTCGCCGGAAAGGTCGGCGGAGCGCTGTGGCTGCCGTTCGTCATCGGATTCGTCGTGGCCATCCTGACGGCGGCCTCGTACGTCGAACTCGTCGGCAAGTACCCAAGGGCGGCCGGCGCCGCCTTTACACGCAGAAGGCGTTCCGCGTCCCGTTCCTCACGTTCATCGTCGCCTTCATGGTCATGTGCTCGGGCCTGTCCTCGGCCAGTGCGGCCGCCCGCGCCTTCAGCGGTGACTACCTCGCCGAGTTCACGGACTTCTTCCCGCCCACCCTCATCGCGATCCTGTTCGTCCTCGCCCTCGCGGCACTGAACCTGCGGGGCGTGTCGGAGTCGGTGAAGACCAATGTGGTCCTCACCCTTTTCGAGCTCAGCGGCCTGCTCATCATCCTCACGATCGGCGCCTGGGCGGTGCTGGCCGGGGACGGTGAACCGTCCCGGCTCGGTGAGTTCCAGGCAGAGGGCACCGGCTACGCGCTGATCAGCAGTGTGCTCGGGGCAACAGCCCTCGGCTTCTTCGCCTTCGTAGGCTTCCGGCCTCGGGGACACCACGGCCTTCCTGCTCCTGTGCGTGTTCGCCGTCGTCAACGTCGCCGTTCTGGTGCTGCGCCGCGACCGTGTCGAGCACAGGCATTTCCGTACGCCGACCGCCCTGCCGGTGCTCGGCGCGATCACCGCCCTGGTCCTGGCCAGCCCGCTGGCCGACCGCTCCGCGGACGTCTACATCAGGGCGGGTGTGCTGCTGGCCATCGGAATCGGTCTGTGGGCGGTCAACAGGGTGGTGATGAAGGTGCGCGGCGAGGCGTGACCGCCCTTCCGCGACCTTGCAGCCGGTCACCGGTCGCCGATCGGGAATCGCCGGTGCCGGCCTGGCGAAGGCCGGCACCGGCACGATGGTGCCCTTGGGGGTCAGGCGCCGATCTTTCCTACGCCCGCCCCGGCCCGGACCAGCGAGGGAACGTCGGCCGCCGGGTCGAGTGTGTAGGGATAGGAGGTTCCCGGCTCGGTCACGCTGCCCGCGGACGCGCAGGTGCCGGAGCCGGTGAAGCGGTTGTGGCGCTGCACCAGCCGGCCCGGGTCGGACTCGGCGTAGCCGACGTGGCAGGGGTGCGCGACGTTCTCGAAGTAGTTGCCCTCCACGAGCACCCCGGCGTTCTGCGTGGAGGCGATCCCGTACAGCTCGTTGTTCCGGAAGTAGTTGTTGTAGACGTGCACCGGTTCGCCGAACCGTACGCGCGGGTGCCGCTGCCGCGTGCCGTCGAAGAAGTTGTGGTGGTACGTGACCTTCAGGTGGCCCACGTCCTCGGCGTAGTTGTCGGAGTGCCCCACCAGGGCGGTCTTGTCGGTGCCGCGGAACCAGTTCCAGGACACCGTGACGTAGCTCGACTTCCGCTTGACGTCGACCGAGCCGTCGGCGCCGGGCCGGAACTCGTTGTGGTCGATCCACACATAGTGGGCCGCGTTGGTGACGCTGACCGCGTCGTCGGAGGCGCTGCTGAAGACGAGATTGCGGATGATGACGTTGTTGCCCGGCCGGGTCGTGGAGCCCAGTTGCAGCCCGCCACCGGTGATCTCGGCACCCTGTCCGGTGCCGATGATGCTCTTGTCGGCGACCACCGTCACCATGCCGGTCAGCTGGATGCGGCCCGACACCATGATCACGTACGGGGTGTTTCGGCCCGCGTAGTGCGTCAGGTCGGCCGCGTTCGTCACCATGACGGTCGGGCCGCCGGCGCCGCCGGTGGTGCCGTTGCGGCCGAGCGCGTTCACGCCGGCCCACCCGGTGGGCGCGTCGGCCGCCGCGGCGGGACCGGTTGCCTTGGCCGGAGCGGCCTTCGCGGCGACGGGTTCGGCCTTCCCGGCCGCGGCCGCGGTGCCGAGCTTTCCGACGCCGGCGCCCGCCGTGACCACCGCCTTCACGGTGTTCGGGTCGTCCAGCGTGTAGCTGTAGTGGTTGCGTGGTTCCTCCACGCTGCCGCTGCACACCGGGCGACCGGCTTCCGCGCCGACGAAGACGTTGTCCCGGGCCACGCAGCGCCCGGACGGGCCGGCGTAGTGGTCGGTCACCGGTTCCTCGACGTCCTCGAAGTAGTTGCCCTCGACCACGCAGCCCGCGCCGGCCTGGCAGGCCACTCCCACATCGGTGTTGTGGAAGTAGTAGTTGTTGAACAGGTGCACCGGCTCGCCGAACCGCACCCGCGGGTTGCGCTGCGGAGTCTCGTCGAACCAGTTGTGGTGGTACGTCACCTTCAACCGCCCCGTGTCCTGGGCACCGTTGCGGTCGTCATGGCCCAGCAACATGTTCTTGGTGTGGTCGTGGGTGTGGTTCCAGGAGACCGTCACATAGCTGGAGCCGCGCTTGATGTCGATCGCGCCGTCGTAGCCTCCGGCGAGGTCGTTGTGGTCGATCCATACGTGGTGGGAGAACATCTGCACGTTGATCGCGTCGTCGGCCCAGTTGCGGAACACCAGGTTGCGGACGATGACGTTGTGCACGGCGTCGGCAGGGGGCGCGGTGACCGCGTTGTCGATCGGCAGGCCGATGTTCAGTCCCCCGCCGGTGAGACCGGAGTTCGCGCCGATGCCCACGATGGTCTTGTGCGAGGTGACGTCGTGCATCGGACCGGGCAGCGCGATCGTTCCGCGGACGCAGACGGTCAGCGGCCCGTCGTGCGCGATGGCGGAGAGGAACTCCGGCGCCGTGTCGACCTCGACCGCGGGACCGCCCGCACCGCCCGTGGTGCCGTTCTGACCCCAGGCGTTGACGAAGGCGAAGCCGATAGGGCCGCCGGGTGACGTGCAGGAGCCCGAGGGCGGGGGCGAGGTGGGAGGGGGGTCGGTCGGGCCGGGCGTCGGCGTGCCGCCGGCCCCCGGCTCGTCGCTGACCAGGAGGTCGTCGAAGACCGCACTGGCGTAGTACGTCGCCACCCCCGTCGTGCCGGAGGAGAAGGTGCCGTCGGTCGCCGTGACCACCTGTTTCCCGTCCAGGAAGCCGCGCAGTGTGCTGCCGAAGGCTTCCAGGCGCAGCGTGTACCAGGTGCCCGGGGACACGGTGGCCCGCGCCGAGGCGAGCTGAGTGAACGCCCCGCCGACCCGCTTGCCGAGGACGACCGATCCGGCGTTCGTTATACCTAGGTGGTAGTAGTCACCGGATCCCTGGGCCCTGGCCAGCACGGACACGTGCCGGGCGGTGCCGTTGTACGTGATCGGCTTGACCCGCGCCTGCGCGGACTGCCCGGTCCAGACGGAACCGGCCCGCGCCCTGGCATCGGAGCTGGCCCCGGACTGCCGGTAGGCCCGCGAACCGTCCGTGACCACCGACCAGCTACCGCCGCTGACGGACCAGCCCGTGGGGGCGCCGTCTTCGAAGTCCTCGCTGAACAAGGTCCCCGCGAAGGCGGACGGCACCGCAACGGTGAACACGGCGAGCAGGGCGAGGACGACCATGGCGGCCCCGCCCCACAACGAAGCCCTCAGGGGCAAGCCGCCCCCGTTGCTTCCCAGTGTTCGTGGTGTTCCTGACGTTCCTGGTTGCTCATTGCGCTGAGTCGAGTGCATGCCGGCACTCCCCTGTCAGGAATGCGCCCCGCGCGCCGTGCCGGCAGGGCGCGGACGGAAGAAGGAAAGCGCTTTCTGAGATTCCCGGAAATGTAGTCATGTGTTTTGGGCATGTCAACAACTTAGGGCGAGTCGTTGACGAGGCATACGCCGAAGACGGCTGTCGGGCTCCAGCGTGACCGAGGTGATCTCGAACGGCATGCCGCCGACACCGAGCGGTGGGCCGGGCGAGATCGGGATTGCCTGTTCGGTGCCGTCGGCCCCGACGACCACCGGCGGTGGATGCCCGGCACTCGCGACGGCGCACTGGCGGGCGACCGGATCGTAGACGGCGTACAGGCAGGTGGCACCGGTCGCGTCCCGGAACTCCGGGAGGTCGGCGAAGACGCTGCCGATCGAGATGATCCTGCCCCCTCCCCCATGTGCCGCAAGGCCGCCTGAGAGGCCACCCACGTCGAGCACACGCTCACCCCGACCACCCGGGCGAAGTCGTCGCCGTGAGTTCCTCGATCGGGCCGGACACACCGGCCCCGGTGTTGTGCACCAGGATGTCCAGACCGCCGTACGCCGCCACGGTGCTGCTGACCGCTGCACCGAGGGCCTCCGCGTCTCCCGAATCGGCCGCTACCGCCACCGCCTTGCCACCTGCGGAGGTGATGTCGGCGACGACAGTCCGCGTGGCCGGGGGACGCGTGGTAACTGATGGCCACCGCCACGCCCTCACGGGCCAGGCGACGGGCGATGGCCGCACCGATGCCGCGGCTCGCGCCGGGTGACCAACGCGACCTTGCCGTCGAGCCGTCCGCTCGCCACGGCGGCCACGCTCTCGCGGGCCGCCGCACTCGGCGCTCGTCTTCAGCTGACCTGGAACTGGGAGGCGTTCTCGGTCAGCCAGGCGTCGAAGCTCTTCAGCGCCGGGTTGATCTCCCGCACCTTGTTCACATCACGGGCGCCGGTGAACTCCCGGTCGAAGTCACCGTAGTACTGGAACATGTTGGCGATCTCCTCGGCGACCGGCATGTCGAAGGTGCGGAACACGTCGTAGGGCACGGACTGGAAGCGCACCGGCTCACCGAGCGCCGCCCCCAGCTTCTCCGCGTACTGGGCCCCGGTCAGATGGTCACCCGCCAGACCCACGGTGGCACCGATGAACTTCTCGCCGCCCTTGAAAATGCCCAAAGCCGTCCGGCCGATGTCGTCCACATCCACACCGGAGAGCAGCTTGCCGTCCTCGAACGGCAGGGTCAGCGTCAGCACACCGTCCTCGGCACGCTGCGGGCCCATACCCTGCAGGAAGCCCTGGAAGAAGAACGTGGTGTTCAGGAAGGTCGTCGGCACCCCCGCCCGCGTGAACAGCTTGTTCGCCTCACCCTTGGCATCGAAATGCGGCACGTTGTACCAGTCCTGCAGGACCGGCATCCGCTCGTCGTCCAGCGGCAGCAGCTCACGAGTGTCCTCCAGCGTCGACCACACCACGTGCCGCAGGCCCGCAGCCTTGGCCGCCCGGACCAGGACCTCGACCTCCTCCGTCTCCTTGGCCGCCGACCCGTGCGCCCAGAAATTGGTGACCAGGAAGGCACCGTAAGCACCCTCGAACGCCTTGTGCACGCTCGGCTCGTCATAGAAATCCGCCCGTACGACCTCAGCCCCGAGCCCAGCGAGCTCCCTGGCCGCGGGCGAGTCAGGATTCCGGGTCAGCGCGCGCACCGTGAAACCCGAATCCGGGTCGGCGAGGATCGCCCGCGCGGCGCCACCGCCCTGCGCACCCGTCGCTCCGGCGACCGCAATGATCTTCTTGTTGCTCATGGCAGCTGTCCTTGTTCGATGGAAAGAGCAGTCAGTTGACTCATCAACTATTCTACGGCACTCACGCTTCTGCGTCGCGCGACCTCTCGAGACCGGTGCGAAGCGTCGCCGCGATCTGCTCGGCCGCGGCCAATTGATCGGACGTGAGGGGATCGACGAACAGCTCACGAACGGCACGCAGATGAGGCAGGGACGCACACCGGAACGCTTCCGCCCCCTCGGCCGTGAGCACCACTTCGGCACCCCGGCTGTCGGTGGCGCAGCCCTCACACCGAATCAGCCCTCGCCGCTCCATACGGCCGAGCTGGTGCGAGAGGCGGCTGCGCTGCCAACCGATGCGGGCCGCCAGTTCGGAGGGGCGCAGCCTGCGCCCCTCCGCTTCCCGCAGCGCGAGGAGCACGGCGTAATCGCCGGGCGACAAGGAGGACTCACTCTGCAGGCGTGACGAGAGTTCGGAGCGTAGCGCCTCCGTCGCCTCGATGAAGTCCCGCCAGATCCGCAACTCCTCGGCAGTGGGAAGTCGCTCTGCCACGGTGCCGCCACCCTCCTTGTTGACACATCAATCATATGGGGCAATGATTGACACGTCAACAGCCTGTCTGTCGTGTGACGGCCAGCCGACCGGGAGCACAAGAGGAGTCCATGACGGCCACAGCCTTCGAACTGGGGCTCAACTCGTTCGGAGAGGTCGCGACCGATGGCGACCGCCTGCTGAGCGACGCTGAGACGGTTCGACTGATCGTGGAGGAGGCGAAGCTCGCCGAAACCCTGGGGCTCGACGTGTTCAGCGTCGGCGAGCACTACCGCCGGGGCAACAACGACAGCGCCACCCCCGTGCTGCTCGCCGCGATCGCCACCGCGACCGAGCGCATCCGGCTCGGCACCTCGGTGACCGTGCTGAGCACCAACGATCCCGTACGGCTGTACCACGAGTTCTCCACCCTGGACGCGGTCTCGAACGGCCGCGCCCAGCTCACGCTGGGCCGAGCATCGGCCACCGATTCGTTCCCGCTGTTCGGCTATGACCTCGCCAACTACGAGGAGCTGTTCGAGGAGAAACTCGAGCTGTTCATGCGCCTCCAGCGCGGGGAAACGGTGCCGTGGTCGGGGAAGTTCCGGCCGCCGCTTGTCGAGCAGCGACTGCATCCCCGGATGCCGACCGGTGGCATCCCCACCTGGATCGGTGTGGGCGGCAGCCCGAACTCCGCGGTCCGCGCCGCGCATTACGGCCTGCCGCTCATGATGGCCATCATCGGCGGCCGCCCCCAGCGCTTCGCCGGCCTCGTCGAGCTCTACCACCGCTCCCTCGAGCAGTTCGGACATCCCAGGCAACCGGTCGGTCTGCACTCGCTGGGCCTGATCGCGGACACCGACGAGGAGGCGGCCGAGACCTGGTGGCGGTACTGGCAGCCCCGCGTCATCCAACTTGCGGAGGAACGCGGCTTCTACGCCCCGACCCGCGAACGCTACGAGGCGGAGATCGATACTGGCGCGCTGTTCGTCGGCTCCCCCGAGACCGTCGCCCGCAACATCGCCACTATGGCCCGGGACCTGCACCTCAGCCGTTTCGACCTCAAATACGACCTCCTCAACCTCCCCCGCGAAGCCCGCGCCCGCTCGATCGAGCTGCTGGGCCGCGAAGTCGCCCCACGGGTCAAGGAACTGTTTGCGAAGGAGCCCACCCATGTCTGAACTCGTCTTCGGTCTGGACACGTTCGGCGACGTGCCGGAGGACGACGCCGGCAGGCCGGTGTCCGACGCCCAGGCCCTCCGGCAGGTCGTCGACGAGGCCGTGCTCGCGGAGCAGGTAGGCGTCGACGTCATCGCCCTCGGTGAACACCACCGCCCGGAGTTCGCGATCTCGACCCCGGAGACCGTGCTGGCCGGCATCGCCACCCGTACCAACCGGATCCGTCTTGGTTCCGGCGTGACCGTGCTGAGCTCCGACGATCCCGTCCGCGTCTTCCAGCGGTTCTCGACCGTGGACGCGCTCTCCAACGGCCGGGCCGAGGTCATCCTCGGGCGCGGCTCCTTCACCGAGTCGTTCCCCCTCTTCGGCTACGACCTCGCCGACTACGACGTCCTGTTCGAGGAGAAGATCGAACTCTTCGCCAAACTGCTCGAGGAGAAGCCCGTCACCTGGAGCGGCACCAAGCGTGCCCCGCTGGAGAACGCCGACGTCTTCCCCAAGACCGAGTCCGGGCACCTGAGCACCTGGGTCGGGGTCGGCGGTTCACCCCAGTCGGTCATCCGCACCGCGCACTACGGTTTCCCGCTCATGATCGCCATCATCGGCGGCAGCCCGGAACGCTTCGCGCCCTACATCGACCTCTACCAGCGCGCCACCGGCAAGTTCGGCACCACCGCCCATCCGGTCGGCATGCACTCACCGGGCTTCATCGCCGACACGGACGAAGAAGCCCGGGAACTGCACTGGCCGCACTACAAGGTCATCCGCGACCGCATCGGCGCACTGCGGGGCTGGCCCCCGGTCCGCAAGGAGGAATACGACGCCGAGATCGAGCACGGCTCCCTCTACATCGGCTCACCCGAAACGGTCGCCCGCAAGATGGCCCACGCCATCGAGGCCCTCGGCGTCGGCCGCTTCGACCTCGTCTACACCACGGGATCACAGCCCGTCAGTGCCCGGCTGCGCGCGGTCGAGCTGTACGGCACCAAGGTGCTCCCGATGGTCCGCGACATCCTCGCGAGCTGACACCGCGAACGGAGAAGGCAAGACGACATGGACACCACACCCGTACACACCATCGGCATCCTCGGCGCAGGAAAGGTCGGCACCGTGCTCGCACGCCTCGCACTGGCAGTCGGCTACCGCGTGCTCATCGCCGGCTCGGGCGACCCCGACAAGATCGCCCTCACCATCGAAGTCCTCACCCCAGGCGCAGAACCGGTCACCGCCGCGCAGGCCGCGGCGAAGGCGGACGTGGTCATCCTGGCACTCCCCCTCGGCAAGCACCGCAGCGTTCCGGCCGATGCCCTGTCGGGCAAGCTCGTCATCGACGCGATGAACTACTGGTGGGAGGTCGACGGCATCCGCGACGACCTCACCGACCCGCTGACCTCGTCGAGCGAGATCGTGCAGCAATTCCTGTCCGGGTCTCGCGTGACCAAGGCGTTCAACCACATGGGCTACCACGACCTCGAGGACGAGGCCCGGCCCACAGGAATACAGGGACGCAAGGCCATCGCGATCGCCGGTGACGATTCCGACGACCTCATCACCGTCGCGCATCTGGTCGACGCCTTCGGTTTCGACCCGGTCATCGCGGGCCCCCTCGCCGCGGGGGTAAGGCTCGAACCGGGCACCGAGCCGTTCGGCGCCAACGTCGACGCCGAAAACTGCGCGCGATGCTCAACCGCTTCCCGGAATCAGAGCGCGGGCGGACGGTGATCAGCGCGCGGACCGCTGCGTCGACCGGACACGCAGTCTGACCACCAGCCCCGTGATGGGCTGTCGTCGGTACGACGCCCCGCCTCTCCGCCAGGCTGAGCCGGCGCTGAGGCTTCGCTTTCGATGGAGGAACTCTCCGCTCCCCGCGCATGGCCTGGGCCAACGGCTCATCGCCCGGGCAATACCATGTTCGGCGCCGCGAACACGCTCAGCCGACGCGGGTAGGCGTATTCCGTTCGCGGTGAACGTGGTCCTGTTCGTCCTGGCCATGTGCGTGGGCTGCGGCCGCTTCGGGCCGCACTCCCCCTGACAGCAAGCAGCCGGAAGAAAGGCAAAACATGCCTGCGTCTGCCGGCATGGTCTATCGGCCCGTCCGCCACCGCGCGACGGCACAACACGGCTTCAAGACCGTCACCATCGCGTGGGCGCTCCGGCAGGACCATCGAACGGCGTGGCGTGCTGGTCACTCGGAGGCGAGTCGGGGCCCCGCGGCGCGGCGGAGCCGGTTGGCGATCGCGGCTCCCAGCCCCTCCTCCGTCGGCAGGGAGGCGACGATGAGGTCGCAGCCCCGCAGGTCGAGCTCGCGCAGGAACCCGTACCGCCCGCGCGCGTAGGCGGCCATCGAACCGGGGACCGCCAGCACGGCGTGCGCCTTCACCGGAGTGTCGGCGTAGGAGGGGGGAAGAAGGACGCCCACCTGGTGCCCCAGCTGCTGCGCGAGCTCCGCTTCGGCGACGACCTTCTCCGGCTCGACGAGGACGACCCGCGCCCGCGGCTCGTAGTGGGACGGATGCTGGCCCGGTACCCGCACACGGCTCGTCGAAGGCACCGCGATCGGGCACCCCAGCACCGCCTCAAGGTCCTCGCGCGTCACCCCGCCGGGCCGCAGGATGCTCGGGATGTCGCCCGTGGCGTCGACGATGGTGGACTCGACGCCGACCTCGCAGGGGCCGCCGTCCAGCACGAAGTCGACGGCGTCATCGAGCTCCGTACGGACGTGGTCCGCCGTTGTCGGGCTGACCGAGCCGAAGCGGTTGGCGGACGGGGCCGCCACTCCGCCGCCGAAGGCCGACAGCAGCGCGAGCGCCAGGGGGTGGTCGGGCACGCGTACGGCCACTGTCTCCAGGCCACCAGTCGCATCGAGGGGCACCCGGCGACCGCGACGCAGAACCAGCGTGAGTGGCCCCGGCCAGAAGCGTTCGGCCAACAGGCGAGCCGACGCGGGCACGTCCTCGACCCAGTCGCCCAGGTGCTCCGCGCCCCTGATATGGACGATCAGCGGGTGGGAGGGCGGGCGCCCCTTGACCTGGAAGACGCGCGCGACCGCGGCGGAGTCCTCGGCGTTGGCGCCCAGACCGTAGACGGTCTCGGTCGGGAAGGCCACCAGACCTCCGGCGCGCAGCACACCGGCCGCCATCTCGATGTCACTGGTTCTTGCTGTCACGTCTCACTATCCTCTCACTGCTCCGCGCCCACGTTTCGCGGCCTCATCGACGCATAACGGCAAACCAAGGCTGACGGCACCCCGTGAGCCCGGACGCCGAAGAGCCGAAACAACGGAACCGGGGATCACCGCCAGGACGCCCGGCGCGGCGTCGACGTCCGTGTCCTCGAACTCCTGGCCGCCAATGAGCCTGGCCGAGCGTGGTGACGGCCCTGCCACGACACCCAGGAGGCCTACCGGCTGGGGAGAGGCCGAGTGCGCCGGGCAGGTCGAAGGAGCCTTCGGCGCGGACCGGGGATTCCGGTACGGCGATGAGGGTCAGGGCGATGGAGAGGGTGCCGGTGCCGGGCATCGCGATGCTGCCGCCGACGCCGATGGAGGAGTTCATCACGGCCATTGCCGAGCCGGCCCGCTCGCGTGGCAGCAGGTCACGCATCAGGCCGATGCCCAGCGGGACCGCGCCCATGGAGAAGCCCTGAAGGGTGCGGCCGACGAGCATCACCGCCCCGGCCCGGGCCGACGTCGGCGCTCGGCTCACCTCTGTCAGGGGACCGCGTACCCGCCCGCCAGGCAGAGTGACAAGCCGCTAGAACGCGTTGACGCCTGTGAGTTCGGCGGAGACGGTCCACAGGCGGGCGGCCTGCGCTGAGTCGATGGCGTAGTCGCGTACGCCCGCCCAGGAGCCGTCGCCGGGCAGGGCGGGTTCGGCGATGTCGCAGTCCGCGCAGTACACGCCGCCCATGCCGTCCAGTTGCCCGGAGGTCGCGGCCCATACCTGGGTGGCCGCGCCCTGCTCGGGCGTCTTGAAGCGGTCGCTCACGTTGCCGTTCTCGTCGATCCAGCCGAGGGCGACCATCTCCCCCCGGGGCGTATGGCGGCTCAGGTCGGTGAGGATCTCACCGGGATGCACCGCGAACGCCCGGACCCCGGACTCCCGGCCCAGCGCGTCCAGGTGGACGGCGAACAGCACGTTCGCGGTCTTCGCCTGGCCGTATGCCGCCCACTTGTCGTACGGACCGCGCTGGAAGTGGATGTCGTCCCACCGGATGCCCGACAGGTGGTGCGCCTGGGACGTCAGGGAGACGACCCGGGCGCCACCCCGCGCGATGGGCGCCCAGAGGCGGTTGACGAGCGCGAAGTGGCCCAGATGATTGGTGGCGAACTGCGCCTCCCAGCCTGCCGGGCCGATCCGCGTCTCGGGGCAGGCCATGATCCCGGCGTTGTTGACGACGATGTCGATGTCCCGGCCCGAGGCGAGGAACCGGTCGGCGAAGGCGCGGACGCTGTCCAGGTCGGCGAGGTTCAGCTCGTCCACCTCGACCCCGTCGACGCCGCCGACCGCCTTCCGGGCAGCCTCCGGTCGCCGGGCCGGGACGACGACCCGGGCCCCGGCGCCGGCGAGTGCGCGGGTGGTCTCCAGCCCGAGGCCCGCGTAGCCCCCGGTGACGACGGCGAGCTTGCCGGTCAGGTCGGTGCCGCGCAGGACGTCGTCCGTGGTGCTCCTGGCACCGAAGCCCGAACCGATCTTCTGCTGCGGGGTGGTCGTGTACGTCATGTCTGCGGTCACGTCATGTCTCCGGTCCATACGAATTGCAGGGCACTCCGCCACAAAAGGGTCGCGGCGGCTCCGGCCGGCAGCGGTCCCGACGAGAGCCGAGTCTCCGCGACGGGCCGACAGGCGCGTTGGGGTCAGTGCAGGACGCGGAGCGGGTCGGCGCCGCCCCATTCCTGTGCGGCCGCAACGAAGTATTCGAGTGAAATTCTAGTGCATTGTGAGACTAAGTATCAAGGTGAGTCTTTGCTGTATCCTCAACCCATGACTGACTCCGCCGGCACCCCCTCCAAGCCCGCCACCAAGCCGCCCGGTCTCCGGGAGCGGATGCGTGCGGCGGTCCGGGCGGAGGTGACCGAGGTGGCGCTGCGGCTCTTCGCCGAGCAGGGGTTCGACCGGACGACGGTCGACCAGATCGCCGCGGAGGCGGGACTGTCGCGCGCCAGCCTCTTCCGCTACTTCGGGACCAAGGAAGACATCGTCCTCGGTGACCTGGAGGAGACCGGCCGCCGTATCGCGGAGGCACTTGCCACCCGCCCGGACGACGAGCGGCCCTGGGAGGCGCTGCGGCGTGCTTTCGACGTCCTCGTCCGAGCAGGACACGAGGCGGCACCCGAGCAGACGCTCACGTACCTGCGCATGCTCTATGAGACTCCGTCACTGCGGGCCCGGCACTTCGAGAAGCGGCTGACGTGGCAGATGCTGCTGGTGCCGGAGATCGCCCGGCGCGTGGGAGCCGACCCCGACGGGCCCGAAGACCCCCGGCCGGGCGCCCTGGTCGCGGCCGCCCTCGCCTGCCTGGACGTGGCCGTGACGGGATGGGTGGCCTGCGAGGGCAGGATTCCCGTGGCCGACCTGCTCGATCGCGCGATGGACGCCCTGACGCAGTAACCCTCCCTCGTCGGCCCCGCACCACCCTGGCGCGGGAGACCGCTCAGCCGCGCAACGTTCGGAAGGCCCGGGTCCGGTGGCAGGCGTCGAAGAGGAACAGGGAGACCTCCGCGGCCGTACCGATCGGAAGCCGAGCCAGAGCCAGAAGCTGACCGCTGTTCCGCACCGAAGATCCGGGAGCCTGCCGGACAAGACCCCGCCACTTGATGAAGCACCGAGGCGCTGGCCAACTCGTGGACAACCAGCCCCGGTTGACCACGCGGCAGGGCAGATAAGGCAGGTGACAGATGCCCCCCGCCCTGGTCGACGGTTGTCCTGGTGACTCCGTCTGCCAGGTGGGAGGGCATCTTCACGAGGCGGCACTTCTCAACGGACCACGCTCGGCCGGTGGACCGGCAGCGAGGCGCGAGCAGCGGCCGTCGGCACAGAACCGAGGCGCCGTCAGGCCAGGTTGAGCTTCTCCAGTTCCGCCTGGCGCCAGGTGTAGATCTCCCTCATGATCTCACCCTGCGGGGACGCCCAGTCGAGGCCCGACTCGGCAATATAGGCGAAGGTCGAGTTGGGCACGCTGCCGGCCTGGATCATGCGCTGGACCGCCAGGTCGTGCACCTCCTTGCTCGTCCCGCCGACCGCGTCCGCGGGGAACGTGGTCCTGAGCCCCTCGGCCTGCATGTCCGCTATCGGGAAGGCCAAGCAGATCTCGGTCCACAGGCCGAGCATGACGAAACGGCGGCGGCCGGTCTTCAGGACCGCCCGGCGGAAGGCATCGTCGTCCCAGGCGTTCATGGTGTTGCGGTCGATCTCGGGAACGTCCGGTATCTCCGCACGCAGCTCCGGCAGCGTGGGGTGATTGACGCCTCCCTTGACCCCGACGGTGCTTAGAACGACCGGCATCCCCATCTTGACCGCGAGGCGGGCCAGCGACCTCGCGTTGACCATCATCAGCTTCTGGTCCATGGACCGGACTTCGGCGAGCATCTCCGGCTGGTAATCGATGAACACCACCGCGGAGTTGTCGAACTCGAACAGCTCCCCCTTCGACCCACCCTTGGACGCCGCGGCGGCGGCCTGGGGCGCAGCCACCGATGCGGTCACAGCGGCGGCAACTCCGCCAGTGGCGGCCATCATGCTACGACGACTGATCGGCTTGACCATCAGAGCTCTCCTTATGAAGGATCCGGCACCGCAACCCCATGGCAGCAGGTGCTCTTGCAGCCCCACCCAAAGTAGGTGACGCGTCATGAACTCTGCCCGAGGAATACATGATGCGTCAACTACTTCCGCACGCCACCTGGCCAGAGGTCGCGAAACATCACGGCGCACCGAAGAGGAGTCCCCACAAAGGGCCCGAACGGCCTCAAACGGAACCATCAGCGACGGCCAGACCGGCCTCGGTCGGCGCCGGAAGAGCCCCTTTCTCGTCGTCGATACATCAACCGCCGCCCGGAAATCCGGGCCGGTAGCCCCCCGAGGACTGGCGCGCTGGACGTTCGTCAAGGAATTGACTTTACGACCGTTCAGTGACTGTGTATCGTTCACTAGACGATCGTCCAGCAGGTGTCGTGCTCGTAGTCACGAAACCTCCTGGTAGGCACCTCTCAACAGACCTATCTGACCAGCGAAAGAGGCGACATGGTGTTGTCGACAGTGCAGAACACCGAGCGGCCCGGACGACTGCTCAACATCGAGGAAGCCCGGAAGAAGCACGGCTCCAGGGCTGATTTCATGGTGGAAATGCTCCAGGCGGGCGATCCCCTGGCCGACGCGGTGATCGTCGAGATCAACGAATTCGGCAAGGAGGCCAAGCAGCAGCTGAACCAGGGCCTGGTCGCCGGGCTCGACAGCCTGGACAGTCCGCCGCCGGCGGTCGCCGCGTTCCTGGCCCAGCTGGAGACCATGCCGGAGTGGATCAGCCACGACCAGCTGGCCGCGGGAGACGTGGGGGACCTGTCGATCCCGCCGCAGTGGACCCTGCTGACGTCGGCCGGCATCCAGCTGGTTCACGTGTACGCCTCGCCCAGCATCGCCAAGCTGCTCGTCCAGACAGGGTCGTTGACGACCATGGCGCCGCGCCGCCTGGTCGAGACCGGCGTCTGGCACGAGCAGGCCGTCCTGCCCGGCGGGCTGCTGCGCGGCGCGCCCGGATATGTGGGCACGGCCCAGGTGCGACTGCTGCACGCGCGGGTGCGTCACACGGCGATGAAGCACGGCTGGGACCACGCGGAGTGGGGCGTACCCATCAACCAGACCGACATCGCGCGCACCTGGCTCGACTTCACCGCCGTCCCCTTCCTGGCCGCACGGAAGCTCGGCATGGTCTTCACCGAGGACGAGCAGGCCGCGCGCTACCGGTACTGGTCCTACCTCGGGCACCTGCTGGGCCTGGACGAGCGATTCCACCGCGCCGTCCGCAGCGACGACGACGCCGAGGTCCTACTGGACCTGCTGGACTCCACCATCCACGAGCCGGACGAGAACTCCCGCGCGCTGACCGAGGCGATGCTCGACGCCAACGTGGCGGCACTGACCGCCGGGCCCCTGTCCATGCTGGACCGCGCGACCCTGCGGGATCTCTTCAACGGGCTGCTCCGCTTCTACTACGGCGACCGGTTCGCCGACGCGCTGCGGCTGCCTCGCGCGCAGAGCGCCGGGCTGATCCCGCTGCTCGGCGCCGTCGGTGCGCAGTCCTGGCAACTGCAGCGCAGCACCCCGGAGACCGCCGCGCTGGCCTTGGAGCAGTTCACCGCCATCAGGGCGGCCGACGCGGCCGCGGCGATGCCGGACCACACCGCCTACCAGACGAACATCTCGCCCCAGGCTCACGCGGCCTGACGCCGGCCGAACCAGTCCCTCCCCGCAGGAGCAGTCATGAAGCACGACTACACCTCTCTGTTCATCGACGGCCAGTGGGTCGCCCCGCACTCCGCCGACGTCAACACGGTCATCAACGCCACCACCGAAGAGGCCATGGGCCGCACGCCCATCAGCGACAGCGCGGACGTCGACGCCGCCGTCGCCGCCGCCCGCCGCGCGTTTGACGGCACCGGCTGGTCCGACCTGGAGCCGGCCGCACGAGCGGACACGCTGGAGCGGTTCGCCCATGAGCTGGAGAAGCGTTCCACCCTCATCGCGGAGACGGTGACCGCCGAGAACGGCATGCCGATCACCCTGTCCGTTCCGGCGAACGGCTACTCGGGAGCCGGGTTCCTGCGCTACTACGCGGGCCTGATCCGCGAGTTCCCCCTGGAGGAGACGCGCGCCGGCGACCGCCCGGGCGAGATCCTCGTACGGCGTGAGCCGCTGGGCGTGGTGGCCGCGCTGGTCCCGTGGAACTATCCGCAGGCCCTGGCCATGATGAAGATCGCGCCGGCGCTGGCGGCCGGCTGCACCGTCGTCCTCAAGCCTGCCCTCGAGACCGCCCTGGACGCCAACATCATGGCCGAGGCCGCCGCCGCGGCCGGGCTGCCGCCCGGCGTGTTCAACGTCGTGCCCGGCGGCATCGAGGCGGGGCAGGCCCTGGTGGCCCACCCCGGTGTCGACAAGGTCTCCTTCACCGGCTCGACGGCCACCGGGCGCATCATCGGCGAGGTCGCCGGACGGCTGCTGCGTCCGGTCACCCTCGAACTCGGCGGCAAATCCGCGGCCATCGTCCTCGACGACGCGGACGTCGCCACGGCCGTGGGCGGCCTGGCCGAGGTGTCCTTCCCCAACAACGGGCAGACCTGCACCGCCAACACGCGCGTCCTCGCGCCCGCCCGCCGCTACGCGCAGATCCTGGACGCGGTCACCGACCTGGCCAAGTCTCTGACCGTCGGCGATCCGTTCGACCCGGCGACCGCCGTCGGCCCGGTGGTCTCCGCCCGGCAGCGGGAGCGGATCGAGGGCTACATCGCCACCGGCCGGGGTGAGGGCGCCCGGCTGACCGCCGGAGGCGGTCGTCCCGCCCACCTGGAGCGGGGCTGGTTCCTCGAACCCACGGTCTTCGGTGACGTGCGCAACGACATGGTCATCGCGCGCGAGGAGATCTTCGGCCCGGTCATCACCGTCATCCCCTACCGGACCGACACCGAGGCCGTCGAGCTGGCCAACGACAACGAGTACGGCCTCGCGGGCAGCGTCTGGACCGGCGACGTCGAGCGGGGCACGGCACTGGCCCGTCGTATCCGCACCGGAACCATCGGCATCAACGGCTACCGCATCGACAACGCCGCCCCCTTCGGCGGCTACAAGGCCAGCGGCCTCGGCCGCGAGAACGGCCCCGAGGGCCTGATGGCCTACTTCCAGACGAAGTCCATCCTCCCCCCGGTGACCGCATAGCTCTCGACCCACCCTCACCGGGGCGGAGAATCAACGAGCCCCTATACTGGACGACCGTCCAGTGACCCCGGTGTCAGGGGGGAGAACGCAACGAGGAGGAAGCGGTGCCGGAGGCAAGGGATCCGGAGCAGACGCGTGAGCGAATGCTGCGCTGCGCGCTCGAGTTGTTCACGGAGCGCGGCTACGAGGGCGCGTCGATCGGAATGATCGCTTCTGGCATGGGACTGACGAAGGCGGCGGTCAGCTACCACTTCCGAACGAAGGAGGACATCCTCAACGCGGTGGTGGAGCCGGCCTTCAGCGACTTGGAAGCGTTCTTCGAGAAGTGGGGAACGGGACCTCTCAAGCCCGCGAAGCGGCGGGAGGCGATCGCGGGGTACGTGAGACTCCTGGTCAAGCACCGCGGTCTCCTCGCGTTCCTGGCCAAGGAAGGCGACCGTGAGAACCCCGAGCCCGTCATGCGCCAGTGGCCGCACGTCGGGGAGAAGGTCGCCCAGCTGTTCGGCGGCGACCAGGAGGACCTGAGCGAGCGCCTCTACTTCGCCGCTGTCATCCGCGGTCTCGCCCTCGCACCGGTCAAGTTCCCCGAGGTCGGCGACGACGACCTGCGCGAGCACCTGCAGATCGCCGCCGAGCGCATGCTCGCCCGCCCCCGCCGCCGGCCGGCCTGAGCCACCGGACGGACGACGGGAGCCCGCCCGGCGAGTGGGCAGATGAACGGTGCCACCACGTGGTGGGGCCGTCGAGACGGGGCCTGTTCCTCCGCCCGTCACCACTCGGCAGCCCTGACCGCCGGTGTGCCGGGACTGCTTGGTGCGCCACCGACGTCGTGCGCCCTTCGCAGTCGTCGGCCGCGATCTTCCCTCGATCCAGCAGACGTCACGTGCTGCCTGGATCCGCCCGATCGTCCGTACCCGCTGCTCCCGCCTGGAGGTCTCTTTCCATGACCCACACGACAGCCGACCGGACGGTCCGAAGGACGGCTCGCAGGGCGGACGGGTCCGTGGTCGCGGTGCTCGCCTTCGCGGGCATCGTGGTCGCGGTGATGCAGACCCTGCTCGTCCCGGTCCTCAAGGACCTGCCGCAGCTGCTGAACACCACGGCCGGCAACGCCGGCTGGGTCGTGACCTCGACCCTACTCTCGGGAGCCGTGGCCACCCCCGTCATGGGCCGCCTCGGCGACCTCTACGGCAAGCGCCGCATGCTGATCGCCACCCTCGCCGTGATGGTGGCCGGATCCCTGATCAGCGCGGTCACCAGCGATCTGACGGTGATGCTCGTCGGCCGCACCCTTCAGGGCTTCTCCATGGGCGCGGTCCCGCTGGGCATCGGCCTGATGCGCGACCTGCTGCCACGCGAGCGGGCCGGCTCGGCAATGGCCGTGATGAGCTCCTCCATCGGCGTCGGCGGCAGCATCGCGATGCCCGCCGCCGCCCTGCTCGCCCAGAACACCGACTGGCACAGCCTGTTCTACGCCGCCGCCGGCACCGGCACCCTCTCCATCGCCCTGACCCTCATCGCCGTACCGGAATCCCCGGTCCGCGCCGAAGGCTCCTTCGACCTGCCCGGCGCACTCGGCCTCTCCCTCGGCCTCGTGCTCTTCCTGCTGCCCATCACCAAGGGCAGCGACTGGGGCTGGACCTCCGGCACGACACTCGGCCTGTTCGCCGCATCGGTCGTGGTCCTCCTCCTGTGGGGCGTACTCGAACTGCGCACGGAATCCCCCTTGGTGGACCTGCGCACCACCGCCCGCCGCGAAGTCCTGCTCACCAACCTCGCCTCGATCATGGTCGGCGTCGCCTTCTACGTCCAGACCCTCGTCATGCCCCAGCTCCTCCAGCTGCCCACCTCCACCGGCTACGGCCTCGGCCAGTCCATGGTCGCCGCCGGCCTGTGCATGGCCCCGATGGGCGTGACGATGATGCTCATGACCCCGCTCTACTCCCGCCTCGCGACCAGACACGGCCCGACCACCACGCTTCTGATCGGCCTGCTGGTCATCGCCCTCGCCTACGCGGCAGGGACCGGCCTGATGAACGCCGCTTGGCAGACCCTCGTCACCTCGGTGCTGCTCGGCGTGGGCATCGGCCTCGCCTACTCCTCCCTGCCCGCACTGATCAACGGGGCGGTCCCGCCCTCGGGGACCGGCGCGGCGAACGGCCTCAACACCCTGATGCGGTCCATCGGTACCTCACTGTCGAGCGCCGTCATCGGCACGGTGCTGGCCAACACGGCGGACACCGTGGGCGGCGTCGAAATCCCCACCATGGACGGCTTCCGCAGCGCCTTCCTGATCGCGACCGCCGCGGTCATCCTGGGCCTGATCCTGGCCGCCTTCCTGCCCAGGCAGCGACACGTGTCCAGTTGACAGCCCCCGACGGACGGCTTGGAGGCTCACTTCCCATCGGGCCGTTCCTGCACATCCACAGGTACCTCCGCAACCAGCCTGAGCAGCCGGCAGAGGCGGCGATCACCGTTGTGGACCGGCTGGAGGACCGGGGCCTGCGCGCCCCCGTCGGCTGAGAGCCGGCTGCCGAGAACGGATGCCGGCCCGCGCCGGCACCGAGGTCACGCATCCCGGTGATGGCGGCCGTCGTCGTTCCCGCGACGATGGAGACGGAAGTCCCCGAGGTGCTGCGGCGCGTGGCGGCGCGGACCGGCGACCGGTTCACCTTGCACGCCGGCCGGATGCGAATGAAGACGGTCGGCGCCGAAAAGCTCGCCCCGATGCGCCGACGCCGCCCGCGTGGTCGACTACATCGAGGGCGAGGCATCGCGGTCCAGGACGCGATCAGCCTGGAGGTCAAGGGGTTGCGGACTCATGGCGCCTAGGTTGTAGGCTGGCCATTTAGATGACACATCAATAGGCGGCGTGCGGGGAGGCAACGATGCAGGCACAGCAGCAGATCTCGCGCCGAACCGTCGCCCGGGCCGAACAAGCTCCATCTCGGCCCGGATGCGCAGGTCGACGACCTGTTCCCAGAGCCCGGCTTCGAGTGGCCCCCACACCGGGGCCTGGAGACGGTGACGCTGGTGCTGGACGGGGTGCTGTAGCACGGCGACAGCACCGGCAACGCGCGAACTCGCCTTCCGCAACGACACGCCCACATACTGCAGTTGTGGGTGAACCTGCCGGCCGCCCAGAAGATGGTCGACAGCCGCTGCCAGGACCTGCTCGCCGCCAGCCGGCCGGTCGTCGAACGCGAGGGTGTCCGCTCGACCTCGTCTCCGGTGCCGCGGGCGGTCTGACCGGCCCGGCCGGAACCACGATCACATCCTGCCCGGAAAGGACGGGCGTTCCTCACCGTGCACTACGGCAGCGCGGCTCGCCGGCCGCACCCTGACCACGGTCGGACGGCCTGGCAGTCAGCCACGCCGAGATCGAGCAGGCGTTCCGCGACTTCCACGCCGGCACGTTCGGCGCCATCCCGCGCCAGGCCCGGTTGCAGTACCGCTGACCGCGTTCGGCCACTGCGCAGCACTTCAGCACCTCACCACTTCATGCAATCACCACGCCGGATCGAGTCCGATCCGGAACACACCTGAACGGGACAGCCAGTTGGAGAGATCAGCAGCTGTGACCGAGCCGGGCCCGAGGGCCGAGTCGGCGGATGCCGAGCAGGCGAGGTCGACACCACCGGAACCGGTCGGCCGCGAGTCACGGTCGGCCAGTCGTCGGCGTTTGCTCACCGGTGCTGCCGCGCTCGGTGCGGCCGCTGTGGCCTCGCCGGCCGCGGCGGCGTCCACGGCACCGGCGGCCCAACCGCCCGTCTTCCCGTCGGGCCGGCCGATCCTGATCCGCCGGGCGACCGTGGTCACCATGGATCCGGCCCGCGGTGTGCTGCCCGAGACCGACGTGCTGGTCCGCGGCACCACGATCGCCGCAGTCGGAAAACGGCTGTCCACGCCCGCGCACACCACCGTCATCGACGCCGACGGTGCCCTGCTGCTGCCCGGCTTCGTCGACACCCACCGGCACATGTGGCAGACCGCCCTGCGGGGCGTGGGCGCGGACTGGACGATAACCGACTACTTGGAATGGATGCTCACCAGGTGGGGGCCGCTGTTTCGTCCGCAGGACATCTACGCGGCCAACTATCTGGGCATGGTCGAGGCGGTCAACGACGGGGTGACCACCGTGACGGACTGGTCGCACGGATCGAGGACCCCCGAACACGCCGACGCCGCCGTGGACGCGCTGTTCGCAGTCCCGGGGCGTGCGCGGTACGCCTACGCCAACGCCTTCGCCTCCGACTTCGGCTGGGTGACCGGCGGGCACATCGATCAATTGCTGAAGACCCGCTTCGCCGGTGCGGACCAGCTCGTCACCATGCAGCTCGCGCTCGACATCCTCTCCGGCAGCGAGGACGCCCGGCAGGCCCTGAGGTTCGCCCGTGACCGGGACCTGCGGGTCGGCCACCACGCCGGCATCTTCGGGATGGCCGGTGAGGAGCAGATCCGGTTCCTCGCCGAGAACGACGGTTTGTCGCCGTCGACCATGCTGGTCCATGCCGCCGCACTGAGCGACGACGCGTACCGGCGCATCGCCGACGGTGGCGCCCACCTGTCGATCTCGTCGGAGAGCGAGCTCAACGCCGGACAGGGCTACCCGCCCACCGCGAAGGCACGCCGGCACGGCATCCCGATCTCGCTGTCGATGGACACCGTGGTGTGGTGGAGCGGCGACATGTTCTCGGCCATGCCCTCCACACTCAGCGCCGACCGGGGACTGGCCACCTGCACGCCCACGAAGCCGGCGAGGCGGTCGCCCACAACGCGCTGCGCGCCCAGGACGTACTCGAGTACGCCACGATCGGCGGCGCACGGGCACTCGGCCTGGACCACCTCATCGGCTCGATCACCCCGGGCAAACGGGCGGACCTCGTCATGCTGCGCACCGACACCCCAGCGATGACACCCACCCACAACCCGGCCGGGCACATCGTCTTCCAGGCCGGGCGCGGCGACGTCGACACCGTCCTGGTCGACGGGCGGGTCCTCAAGCACCGCGGCGCCCTCATCGGCGTGGACCTGCGCCGTGCCCGGCAGCTCGTCGAGCAGTCCCTGGAGTACCTGCGCTCGCGGATCCCCGAGGAGGACTGGCAGCGGGCGATGAACCCACCGCCGGGTACCGCTGCCCGACAGCCGGGTCTCTGACGGGTGAGCGGTTGGTGTCGGCGTCCTGGATGCAGCCAGGCTCACCAGCTTGTGCGGCCCGCGCGCCAACTCCCGCAGCTCCCGGGGCGCGGGCGGGGCGAGCCACGCCTCCGGCAACCGCCCCAGCCGCAGCGTCCCGCCATCGTTCGTCCCGCACCATCCTCGCCCGCGGCCCGGCCTGCGATCTCCAGTCCGCTGCCATGCGCGCCGGCACCGAGCGGCGCCGGTGCAGGTCCTGAGCCGAGCATCCTGCGCACCCGGCAGGAGCGGGAGGCCCCGCTGCCTTCATCGCGTCAGCAGATGTCGAGCAGCCCGCGTCGTACCGCCTCCGACACCGTGCTCGCCCTGTTCTCGGTGCCGAGCTTGCGGTAGATGCGTACGAGGTGTGTCTTGACCGTCGCCTCGGTCACGCGCAGGGCCGCCGCGATGGTCCGGTTGCTGTGCCCCTGCGCGAGAAGCCGGACCACCTCGAGCTCCCGCTCGCTCAGCACGAGCTCGGGGGCGGCCGGCCGCCCGAGCAGGTGTGCCGTGGCCTGCGGGGCGAGCCCCATGTCTCCGGCCACCGCGGCGCGCACGGCGCGGAACAGTTCCTCGGGCGGCCCGGCCTTGAGGATGTAGCCGCGGGCGCCTGCGTCCAAGGCACGTACGACATCCCCTCGGGTGGCATGGCTCGTGAGCACGACGACCTGCGTGCCGGGAGTCCGCGCGACGATCCGGCGGGTCGCCTCGATGCCCCCCACACCGTCGTGATCACGGTCGCCGCCGTCGGTCAGCCGGAGGTCCATCAGCACCACATCCGGCCGCAGCCGCGCCGTGAGGTGTACGGCCGCATCCCCGTCGCCCGTCTCGCCGACGACCTCGAAGCCGGGCTCCCCTTCCAGCAGGGCCCGCAGACCGGCGCGTACGACGACATGGTCGTCGACGATCAGAATCCGCACCGGCACGTCCGGAATGTCGCTCATGGCGTGCCCGCCATGACACGGGTTCTCAGCGGAACCGTCGCCCGGCCTCGGGTGCCGTGTCCGGGTGCGCTGTCGACGGTCAGCGTGCCGCTCACCTCGTGCAGCCGGTCGCGCGCGCCGGACAGCCCGAAGCCGCGGCCCTTCGCGCGCGCGGGAGCCGTCGGGTCGAATCCCGCTCCGTCGTCGGCGACTTCGACGCTCGCCGTCTCGTCGTTCGCGTAGGAGAGCGTGACCCGGATGTGGGCGGCGTATGCGTGTTCGCAGGCGTTCGCCAGCAGTGTCTGGGCCGCGCGCAGCAGTGCCTTGGCCTGGTCCGTGGAGAGAGACACCGGTTCGCCCTCGGTACGGAAGGTGATGTGCCCGGCTCCGGCGGCCGACTGCGTACGCGCACACAGGTCCCGCAGTGCCGCGCCGAGATCGTTGTCGGCCAGGGCGGGCGGAGTGAGGTCGCCGATGATGCTGCGAGTCTCCGTGAGGTGGGCGCCGAGCGCTTGGACGACCGCCCGCATCTGCATCCTGGCCACGTCCGGCCGACGGTCCCAGTCCCGAACGGCGGCCTGGAGCAGCATGCGGCTGCCCGCGAGTTCCTGGGCCAGGCAGTCGTGCAGGTCACGGGCGATCCGGGCGCGCTCCGCCAGCCGACCGGCCTCGCGTTGACGCCTGGCCAACTCGCCCCGGGTCTCGGCCAGTTCACGCGTCAGCCGCTGCTGCGTGCGATACAGGGCCACGGTGGCCCAGACCGCGGCGATCGGCGGCCCCAGCACTTCGGGGTCCGGCCCGCCGCTGATCCGTGTCAGGGAGGCCATTAGCAGCACCGTGATCACGGCGATGGCCAGGAGGGAGGTGCGCCGTCCTGGCAGCCGTTGAGCGACGACCGCCAGCGGTACGGCGAGCCACCCGTACCAGGGAGCGAGCGCCGACGGCAGCGCCCACAGCACCCAGAACCACAGCAGCAGGACCAGCGCGAACCAGGTCCTGCTCCCCCGGGCGCCCAGCCGCTCCCAGCGGGTCAGCCCGCCCACGTACAGCACCACAAGCAGCACGGTGGGCGGGGCGACCATCCAGCACAGGGCGCTGTTCACGGTGATGAGCCGCATCAGGGTGCCCACCGCGACCAGCAGGAACGCCAGGTGCGGAAGGTGCCGCGCCGATGGTGTACTGCGGAGGGCGGACCAGGACGAGGTAGGCACGGTGGGGCTCCCTGCGGCGGGCCGGTCGGTCTCAACAGCAGATGCCTGAGTGTAGACCGAATACGCGTGTGAACGCAGTAACGTGCCGCGCCAACCTGGCAGTTGGCCACCACCGTGGCCGTGGTTCGGCCGGGTTCCTACCGGCCGGGGTGCAGACCGAGAACACCCGGTGACGGGTCTCCCTTGACCTCGCCGAAGTACAGGGCGAACGTCTGCTTCAGCCGCTCGACCGTGGCACGGTCCTCCATGAACCGCGGGAAGCCGTCCAGGTTGCCGTTGTCGTACTCCCAGATCGGCTTGAGACCGCCGGCCGGGGTGACGTCCGTGCGGACCGACCAGCCGTTGGCGGCCGCCTGCTGACGCTCGGTGGACAGCATCCAGTTCATGTACAGCTTGGCCGCCTCGGGACGGGCCGCCTGCTTCAGGATGGCGGCCCGCTGACCCCACGACATGAAAGGATGCCCGTCCGCCGGAACCGCCCACCGCCACGAGCCGGTGGCCAGCAGACTGCCCGACGCCCCGACGCCGATGGCCTTCTGCCCGCTCTCGAGAGCGGCGCGAGGCGTGAACGAGCCTCGGGCGAACTGCGGTTCCTGCGCGGCGAACCGGGCCACCCAGTCCCAGCCGTACCTCTCCACGTACAGGGAGAAGAGGTAGAGCACCGCATCGTCGTCGTGCGGGTAGGAGGAGGCGATGGCGCCCTTCCAGCGCGGGTCGAGGAGGTCCAACGGCGTCCTGGGGGCGTTGGAGCCCGCCGATGCGACGTCGTACAGGAAGCTGAAGCCGATGACCATCACTGCCGACCACGCGCCATGCGGGTCCTTGAAGCCCTCGTAAACCTTGGAGAAGCCCGCCGGCTTGTAACGCAGCAGCTTGCCCTGCCGCGCCCAGCGGGTGAAGTCCTGGAGCGTCTGCAGCTGCACGACGTCGGGGACCAGGGTGCCGGTCGCCAGCTGGTTGTCGACGCGGACGTCGTGGAACTTGCTGTAGTCCACGACAGTCGTCATCTCGACCTCCGGGAACCGAGCGCGCCAGGCAGCCCTCACGCCGTCCGCCTGGGTGTCGATGTCGCCACCCGCGTAGACGACGAGCTTGCCGCCTTCGGCAATGGCGGCCTGGTACAACTCGTCGAGCGAGCGCGTCTCCTCGCGGACGGCCGAGCCCTGCGATACGGCGGCTGCCGCTCTTCCGGACGAACCCGGTGCGGCGCTCGCCGGAACCGAGACGGCCCCGGCGAGTGCCGCACCCGCACCAACCGCGAGAATCCGACGCCTGCTGAAGTTGCTGGACATGATCGTGGTAATCCTCTCTGCCACTGCTCCATCTCCTCGTGCGCAGCGGCAGCGTCCACTCTGCGGCCGAGGCGGGACACTCCGCGTCGCCCCGACGTCGGGATCGCATTCAACCGTTCGATGGACAGCCTGGCACGCCCGCCACACGGCAGGGGCGGTGCGGAGTCGGCCGCCGTCCGCGAGGCTCGGGTGCCAGAGGACGATTACCCCTCGCCGGCGTCGACGAGCGCGGGACTCGGGCCCCGAACACCATGCGGTGTCGGGCACGGCCGGGTGCACTCCGTCGACCGACATGTTCGGCAGACCACGCCCCGCAGCTGCGCGCTGATCGTGGCCACGGCCACCGAGCGGAGCGGGCTGCGCAGCGCTGCCACCTGGGCATGGACACGACAACCATCCTGTTCTGCGTGATGGTCGCGGCCGTGGGCTGGCTGGCCGGCATCGTGGCGGGCGGCCGCCCGACCGGCTGGGCCGCCTGCGCGTCTACCGGATCGGCTTCGTCATCCAACTCGCCTGGGGCCGCAAGCCGACGCTGCCCCGCGGTCGGTGCGGTCGGTGTGTCGTACCGGCCGCGCCGCAGCTGTGCGGCCGAGGTCCGGATGGGCTCCGGGGCTCCCGCACGGGATCAGGCGCGATAGGTTCCGCCTGGACGAACATGCGGAGGTGCCGTGAGCGAGCAGGACGAACAGAGGGAGATCATGACCGCGAAGGACGCGGCCGACAACGAGCTGGTCCTGGCTTTCGGGCGGCTGCAGGGTGCCGCGACCCGGCTGGAGTACATCCTGGGCCGGCGACTGGAGGAGGAGTGCGGGATCAGCCACCTGATGTACGAGGTGCTGCTGATCCTGGGGCGGGCGGGCGGACCAGGGCTGTCGATGCGCGCGATCAGCCAGGAGCAGGTGCTCACCACGGGCGGGGCGACGCGGCTGGTGGACCGGATGGCGGCGGCAGGACTGGTGCAGCGGGTCACGGATCCGGACGACGGCCGAGGGCGACTGGTACGCCTGACAGCGCTGGGCGAGGCAACCGCCGTACGCGCTTCCCGGCTCCACGTGGAGAACATCAAGCGGTACTTCCTGGACCCCCTGCCCGCCTCCCACCGGGAACGCTTCGCGGAGGACCTGCGGATTCTCAGCCACGCGGCCCGCGACTCCCTGCCGCAGCTGCCCTGAGCCGGGCCCCGCAGCGCCGGCGGACGCGCCGACCACGCACATCGCCCCACCGGGTTACTCCGCATTGAAATATCTGAGGAGTCAGATAATGTTGTGAGTGACCCGCACCAGGTGGGCGCCCCGTTCTCACGAGGTCTTCGATGAAACTCGTCTACGTCTTCGATGCGTACTGCGGCTGGTCGCACGGTTTCTCGGCACCACTGCGCGAGATCACCTCCCGGCACCCCGAACTGCCCGTGGAGGTCGTCTCCGGGGGCCTGTTCACCGGCGGGCGCCGAGTACCGATGAGCGCGTTCGGCTACATCCAGGGCGCCAACCGCCAGATCAGCGAGCGGACCGGCGCCCGGTTCGGCGAGGCCTACCGGCGGCTGGCAGACGAGGGCTCGTTCGTGATGGACTCCGAGGCCGCCGCCCGCGGCGTGGCCGCGCTGCGCCGGGCAGCCCCCGACCGGGCGGCGGAACTGGTCACGGACCTCCAACGCGCCTTCTACGTCGACGGGCAGAGCCTGTCCGACCCGGCGACCTACCGGCAGCTCGCCGACGCCGCAGGACTGGACGCCGACGCGGTGGTCGATTTCTTCGAAGCGCCCGAGGCTCGGGCGGAAGCCGCAGCCGACTTCCGTCGCGCCGCCGAGCTGGGCGTCACGGGCTTTCCCACCCTCCTCGCCGTCGACGGCGAGCGCGTCACCACCCTGGCCCACGGACACGCCACCATCGACGAGGTGGACCGGCGTCTCGCGGCGCTCGACGCCGAATGCCCCTCCTGACCCATCCCCTTCTCCGAGAGCAAGGAGCCCTTCCATGAGTACCCTCGACTTCAAGGTCCTCCACCTCGACTTCCCCGCCGGCAGCAAGAACAAGACCGCCACCCTCGTCACCGGCGACAGCGAGGCCCTGCTGGTCGACGCCGGCTTCACCCGCGCCGACGGCCACCGCCTGGCCGCCGAGATCCTCGACTCCGGCAAGACGCTCACCACCGTCTTCATCAGCCACGGCGACCCCGACTTCTACTTCGGCGCCGAAGTCCTCGCCGACGCCTTCCCCGACGCGAAGTTCCTCGCCACCGAGCACACCATCGAACACATCCACCGCTCCTACGAGGGCAAGCTCAAGGCCTGGGCGGCGCTCGGCCCGAACCTGCCCACCCGCCTGGTCGACCTGGAACCGCTCACCGGCGACCTCGCCCTCGAGGGCCATCGCTTCGAACTGAAGGGCGGCCCGGCCGGCCTGCCGGACCGCCACTACCTGTGGCAGGCCGAGCAGCGCGCCCTCCTCGGCGGCGTACTGCTCTTCCAGCAGGAACACGTCTGGGTCGCCGACACCCCCACCCCCAGCGACCGCGCGTCCTGGATCGACCTGCTGGACGAGATGGCCGCCCTGAAGCCGCAGCTGGTCGTCCCCGGCCACCGGCTTCCCGGCACCGCCGCCGACGCCTCCGCCATCACCGCCACCCGCGACTACCTGGTGGCGTTCGAGGAGGAGCTGGCCAAGGCCGCCGACGGCGCGGCGCTCACGGAGGCGCTCGTCGGCCGCTACCCGGACAACGGCATGGTGATCGCCGCCCAGATCGGCGCCAAGGTCGCCAAGGGCGAAATGAAGTGGGGCTGACATGACCGACTTCGCCACCTCCACCGCCCCCGCCGACGTCGTACGCCGCTAGTACCTGGCGTCCGCCACCGGTGACCTGGAAGCCCTGCGCGCCACCCTCGCCCCCGACGTCGAGTGGACGGAGATGGCCGGCTTCCCCCTCGCCGGCACCTACCGCACCCCCGACGGTGTCACCTCCAACGTAATGGAGCAGCTCGCCAAGGAGTGGGACGGCTGGACCGCCCACGACGACACCTACGTCGTCGACGGCGAGAACGTGGTCGTCCTCGCCCGGTACACGGCCACCAACAAGGCCACGGGCAAGGCGATCGACGTCCGCGTCGCGCACCACTTCGTCGTGCGCGGTGGGCTCATCGTCCGCTTCGAGCAGTTCGTGGACACTGCCAAGGTCCGTGAGGCCATGACCCACGACGCATGACCGCGACGACCGCACCCGTCCATGCCGATGCACGGGTGCGGTCACGCCAGTCGGCGGGTCTCACCGGGCGTCTGGCCGAAACGGCCGCGGAAGACCCGGGTGAAGTGCGCCTGGCTGGGGAAGCCCCAACGGTGGGCGATCTCGGCGACCGTGAGGTGGCGGGAGCTCGGGTCGGCCAGCTGCTCACGCGCCTTCGCCAGCCGCTGGTCGAGGATGTGGCGTGCGGGACTGACGCCGCTCTGCTGGAAGACACGGCTGAGGTGCCGGGCGGACACCCCGATCGCCTCCGCGACCCGTTCCGCGCTCAGCCGGGGGTCGGACAGGTGCCGGTCGATGTAGTCCTGGGCCATGGCCAGTCGGGAGGACATCGCGGGCAGGGCGGACTCGTCGCCCAGCCGCGGAGCCGTCAGGGCACGGACGAGGTCCAGCACAGTGGCCTCTGTCTGCACGGAATCACCGTTCCCGCGCCCCGTGGCCCAGTCAGCCAGCAGCGACTTTATGGCGGACACCATCGCGCCGCCGGTCGCCGACCCCCGCCCGAACAGCAGGGGCGCTGACACGTCGCCGGAGGCGCACCGCTCGGCGAATACCTCACGGGGAATGTCCACCAGCAGCTGGCGCATGGCGGAGGGGAAACCGAACAGGTACGACCGGCGGGTGTCGTAGAGGACCAGGTCACCCGCCTTGACGGTGAGACAGCCGCCCTCGTGGAAGAACACCGCCTGGCCGTGCGTCAGCAGGCTGACGAAGACCGAGTCCTTCGGGAGCTCCTGACAGGTCCGAGGGTTGCGTTCGATGACGTGCTCGTTGCCGGTGATCTCGGCGAGCCGCAGACCACCCAGCCGGAAGTTCGACTGGGTGGCCAGCAGACCGTCCGGGGAGTAGGACGAGCAGGTCAGACCCACCAGCGCCTGCCGGTTGTACTCCTCCCAGAAGTCGATCCGGTCGGCCGGGTCGACGGACCGTGTGGACACGTGGGAGAGAAGGGGCACGGTCACCTGGGGCTCCTTTCCGGCCTGCGCGGGCGCAAAGGACAGGGTCTCGGTGCAGCCGGGGTCAGCGGAAGAGCGAGTCTACGTACTCGGCTCCGATGCCGACCTTCTCGTAGTGCGTGCGGCACAGCTCGATGTAGTCGTGGACGTCGAAGTAGCCGTCGGGTTCGCCGTTCTCGTCCAGCCAGATGAGCGGTCCTTTGACGATGAAGAACGCCTTCATCGGCTCGTCGCTCTCGTAGGCCACCAGTGTGTGGCCCTCGCCCGGCGACTCATAGACGAAGTCACCGGCGCGTGCGGTCCACGGCCGCTCCAGATACCCCCACTTCCCGGAGATCGTGTACGCGAAGACCTCGTGCGGGTGGTAGTGCCGGTTGACCAGTCCCGCTTCCTTGGCTCGCAGGATGTCGGCCCACGAGTTGTCCTTGACGTTGATCCACAGCGGACGCGAGCCGACGGTCTCGGTGAACGGCACGTAGTACCGGTCGTCGTCGGTGGCCACCTGGGACAGGTAGACCTCGGGCTGGGCGTCCGGCTTCAGGGAGTTCCGGATCGGTTGGAGGTTCTTCCAGAACTCGTTGTCGGCTGCTTCAGGCATGGCCGGCTCCCTTGCGTCGTGGCGGGTGGCCGACAGTGAACCCCGGCAGCCGACGCCAGGTCTTTCCCGTGGCGGACATCGCGGATTGCCTGTTCGGGACATGCCCCGGCCGCAGCCGCCATGGGCCGCCGGCACGCTGGTCCTGGGGACCGGGTATGGGCCCTCGGCGAGCCGGTCATGTCCCACAGCACAGCAGCCGCGCCTCGGCGTGGGGTGCATGGGCCGTCTTTCAGGGGCCGTTGTGGACAGGCAGACGGTACCGACAGACGTCTTCGCCAGACCGTCCCGCCTCGTGTCAGCGCAGGAGCCGTTCGTCCGCCGGAGCGTGGGAGACGACTTCCAATGCGCCCTCGGTGACGATGATCTGCTCCTCGTACTTGGCGCCGACCGTCCCGCCGACGGCTCCTATGTAGCCCTCGACGCTGAGGACCATCCCGGGCTCGAGGATGCCCGGGTGGTAATCGGTCATCGTGACCACCGGGTACTCGTCCGTGGCTCCGCATCCATGGGCGATGAAGGGATAACGCTGCCGGCGATACCTCTCCGGGATGCGCTTCCCCAGCATCTCGCCGAGCTCCGCGAAGCTGCGTCCGGCGACGAACTCGGGAATGGCCTCGTGAACGAACTCGTACGCCGCCTGGTACACCGCTCGCTGTTCCCCGGTGGCCTGGCGATCACCGCACAAGTAGGTGCGCGAGATGTCGGTCAGGTAGCCGAACGGGCCCACCAGGTCGGTGTCGAAAGCGACGAGGTCACCGTCGTGGACGACGCGATGTGTCGCCTCCTGCATCCACGGGTTGGTCCTCGGGCCCGAGCACAGCAGCCGCGCCTCGGCGTGGAGTGCCCCGTGCGCGAACGTCTCGCGAGCCAGAGCCGCCCACAACTCGTTCTCGGTCCTGCCAGGTTCCAGGTGAGGGAGAAACGCCGCGACAGCCTCGTCGACCAGACGTGCGTTCTCGCGATGGATGTCAAGTTCGGTCGGCGACTTCACCCCTCGGGCCCCCTCGAGCACCGGGACGGCGTCGACGACCTTGATCCCCCGATCGGCCAGCTCGAGGAAGGCGACCGCGTCGACACGATCGACACCGAGCGGCTCGTCCCGCAGCCCCCGCTCTCGCAGTTCGGCGACGACCGCGGCGATGGCCCTCCCCGCGTCGCGTCTGCTGTGCGACCCCGATCCGAAGAAGGCGAAGCCTTCTGCTGTGCGGATCTCGCCGTCCCAGTGTGATCGGCTCAGATGCACCTGCTCGGCGCCGTCCCACAGGATCGGATCGTGCTCGGCGAAGACCAGCACCCACCGGTAGGGGCAGTGAAGGTTGGCCACCAGGAACTGTCCGTCGCAGGTCACGTAGCGGACATTGGCGGGATCGAAGAGCAACGCGGAGGGGAGTCCGGCCGCCTTCATGCCCGCCTGCGCCCGCGAGAGACGTTCGGCGTTCAGGGCTCTGACATCGATCGTGATCGGCTGCCGCCGCGCGGTGTCATTTTCATCCGAGGCTCGACCGGATCCGCTTGACGTACCAGTTCACAAAGGCCTCGACGTCGTCTTCGACCGTCGAGTAGGGGCCCGGCACATAGCCGGGGTTGGCGACGCCGCACTGGGTCGCCTCGACCAGCGCACGGTCCTGGTCGTTGGTGGCCTTCCACACCGCCGTCAGCGCGTCGACGTCGTAGTCGACGCCCTCGACCGCGTCAGGGTGCACCAGCCACGTGGTGCGTACGAGGGTTTCGCCAGGAGACAGGGGCTGGACCCAGAACACGACGGCATGGTCGCTGAGGAAGTGGAACCAGGCGTTCGGCTGCATGTGCAGCGAGAGGTCGCCGAACTTGGGGTCGGTGATGGAGCCGAGCAGCTTCTTGCACACCTGCTCGCCACCCTTCCCGAGCGAGGCGCCCGCTCCGTCGAGCGGCAGATGGAAGAGCTGGAATCCGGTCGGGCGCGAGTCGAGCTCTCGTCGCTCTTCCTGCGGGAAGCCGGCCGCGGTGCGGGTGGCGGTCAGCGCGGCCTCCGCGGCCTTGTAGCGCTCGTACAGCGGCCGCATCCGCGGCGGGACGTCTTCCTCGGAGTGCCGGTTGAAGGGGAAGTACGCGGTGAGGAGCTCCGGGTGGGACACATCGCAGTGGTGGCACTCCCGGTTGTTCTCCATCACGAGCTTCCAGTTGCCCCGCTCCACGATGTCGGTCTGGTGGGCGACCTTCGCCGTCCTGAGGTCGTACGGCAGCAGGTACGGCTCCACGAACCGGCTGAACTCGTCGAAGTCGGACGGCGGTTCATCGGACAGGCAGAAGAAGACGAGTCCCCCGACCGTGCGGACATGCACAGGCCTGAGGCCGAACTGCTCGCGGTCGAAGGTGGACGGCTGGTACTCGGCGAAGACCAGGCTGCCGTCCGTCCGGTAGGTCCACTGGTGGTACGGGCAGACGATGTTTCCGACCGACCCGCACCCCTGGTCCAGCAGACGCGCGCCTCGGTGCCGGCAGACGTTGCGGAAGGCACGGATTTCCTCGTCGTCGTCGCGGACGATGATCACGGAATGGGGCCCGACATTCACGGTCACGTAGTCGCCGGCCTCAGGTATCTCGGCCTCCGTGGCGCAGAAGAACCAGTGCCTGCCGAAGATGACGTCGAGGTCCAGTTCGTAGATCTCCTGGCTCGTGTAGAAGGGCGCCTCGAGGCTGTGGCCCGCTGCTCGGCGGTTCACCACGGACGCGATGTCCAGGGATGGCTTTTCGATGCTCGTGTGCGTCACGGTCATGTCTCCAACGCTCGGATCCGGGATGTCCGGATCGGACGGCGACAGCCTGATACCTGCCCTGCCGCTAGCTTGTCTCGCATTGCGGAACAAGACTGCTATGCGAAACAAGCTCAGGGTGCAGCGCGTCTCAAGGGCCTGTCAACGGCGAAAGCACGGTCGGTTCAATGCAATGCAGGCGGCGGCGACCCACGGGTGTCCATCGCGGCGGGAGCGCGCGAACGGGCACGTCCACGAACAGCGAAAGGCGCCCGGCGAGCGCCGTGATTCAGCCGGACTTGAGGAAGCCGGCACGCTCGGAGATCGCGGCAGCCGCGGACACGACCTTCTCCGCCAGCTCGGGAATGGCCTCCGACGTGATCCGGAACGAGGGACCGGAGACGACCACGGCAGCGATCACCCCACCATGGGCGGCGCGGATCGGCGCAGAAACCGCGGTGAGACCGATCTCGTGCTCTTCCTCCGTGAACGCGTACCCCTGCACGCGCACCTGCGCGAGCTGCGTCTCAAGCTCCTTCGCGTCCACGATCGTGTGGACGGTGTGCCGCTCCAGACCTCGGTCGAGGATCCTCCTGCGATCCGCTTCCGGCATCGTGGCGAGGAACAGCTTGCCGGGAGCCGTCGTATGCAGCGGGGTGCGCTGACCGACCCAGTCGACCGTCGTGACGGAGGCGTTGCCTCTCACCTGATCGATGGTCACCAGGTCTCGACCGTCGTGGATCGCGACATTGACGGACTCACCGACCGCTTCGGCGAGTTCCTGGCAGATCGGCCGGCTGATGACCGAGATGTCATATGTCCTCGTCGCCCCGGCGGCGAGTTGGACCACGCCGTAGCCCAACCGATACTGACCACGACTCGCGTCCTGCTCGACGAGCCCGCGCGCCTCGAGCGTCGCCAGCAGCCGGAAGACGGTCGACTTGTGGACATCCAGCTCGTCGGCGATCTGAGTCACGCCCGCGGCCCCGCGCAGAGCAAGGACCTGAAGAATGGAGATTGCACGGTTGACTGAATGGACCGAGCCGTTGCGTACCTTGCCCCTGTCACTCATGGCGAGACCATAGCCTCCAACAGAGAAGGACCTGGACGGGGTCAGCGCTCGTGGTTGTGCATGACGTGCTTGGTGCGCGAGTAGTCGTCCAGGGCGTAGAGGGACAGGTCGCGGCCGTAGCCGGATCCCTTGAAACCGCCCCAGGGCACTTCACTGGCCAGCACCAGGTGGGAGTTGACCCAGACGGTGCCGAAGTCGAGGCGCGCGGCGATGCCGTGGCACCGGCGGGCGTTCTCGGTCCACACCGAGGCGGACAGGCCGAAGGGGACGTCGTTGGCGCGCCGGACCGCTTCGTCCTCCTCGCTGAAGGTCTCGACCGTGATGACCGGGCCGAAGATTTCCTCGCGGGCCACCTCGGCTCCTTCGGGGACGTCGACCAGGACAGTCGGGGCCACGAAGTAGCCGGGTCCGTCGAGGGCCCCGCCTCCGGTCGCCACGCGGATGCCTTGGCTCTTCGCGCGCTCCAGGTACCCGGTGACGCGGTCGAAGTGGGCCTTCGAGACCATGGGCCCGACCTCGACGTCCTCACCGGAAGTCGGCTCCCCGACGACCAGAGCCCGGACCTCGCCGACGAGTTGCTCGACGAACTGCTCGGCGACCGACTCGTGGACCAGCACGCGGCAGGCGGCCCCGCACTCCTGGCCCGAGTTCCAGAATCCGGCGACGCGCAGTGCCGAGACGGCCGCCGCGAGGTCGGCGTCCGGGAAGATCACCACCGGGGCCTTGCCGCCGAGTTCGAGGTGGACCCGCTTGAGGGTGTCGGCGGCGGCCCGGGCTACGGCGCGGCCGCTGGAGACCGAGCCGGTCAGGGCGATCATGTTCACGTCCGGGTGCTCGGCGAGCCGGGCTCCGGCGACCGGGCCGTATCCGTTCACGACGTTGAGCACGCCGGGCGGCAGGAGGTCGGCGACGAGTTCGGCGAGCTTCAGGGTGGTCAGCGGCGTCTGTTCGGACGGCTTGAGGACCAGGGTGTTGCCGGCGGCGAGGATCGGGGCGATCTTCCAGGCCGCCATGAGCAGGGGGTAGTTCCACGGGGTGACCACGCCGATCACCCCGAGCGGTTCGCGCAGGATGACCGACAGGTGGTTCTCGGCGTAGTCGCCGGCGGCCATGGAGGTGGTCGCGCGGACCGCACCGGCCATGAAGCGGAAGGTGTCGACGGTCTGGGCGACGTCGTCCTGGGAGACCGCGAGCGGCTTGCCGGTGTTCGCCGACTCCAGCCTGGCCAGGAGTTCGGTGTGCTCGGCCAGCCCGTCGGCGATGGCATGCAGCGTCTCCGAGCGCTCCTTGGGGAGCAGCCGTGCCCACTGCCTCCTGGCCGCGACCGCGGCGGCGACCGCGCCGTCGATGTCGTCGGCGGTGCCCTCGGGGATGTGGGCGATGACGTTCTCGGTGCTCGGGTCGACCACGTCGATGACGCGCTCGGGTGACTGGTCGAGGAACTTCCCGTCGATGAAGTGCCGGGCCGGGGGGAGGTCGGCCGCGGTGATCAGAGGCGCCGCGTCCGTTGCGCGTCGAACCGTGGCCGTCGTGGGGCCGGTGGTGGTGGTCATGATCAGTGACTCCTTGAGAGTGGTGGATACGGCGAGTGCTGATCTCTCAGCGGGACGGCGGCCGGCCTGCCGGTTCGCCGGTCGATCCGTGTTCCGTGGCCGGCGAACTCGCGGACGTGGCGGGCCAGTCCGTCCTCCGGCCGATGTCGCGTGCTTCGGCCTGCTGGTAGACGCTCCAGGCCGCTGCCGCGTCCTGAACGCCGAGGCCGGCGCTGAGGTACGTCACGATGTCGTCGTCGCTGCCGCGACCGGTCGCCTCGCCGGTCAGGACCCGGCGGAGTTCGAGGACTTCGAGCCCCGGCGCATGAGGGTGCGCGCGGGCGGCGACGAGCGGACCGCAGTTCTGGCGGGCCGTCGGTTCGTGATCGACGACCACCTGGTTGCTGACGTGGAGGACGTCCGGTCCGATCTCGCAACGGTGCCGGTCGAAGGATCCGACTGTGACGACGGTGACGCCGGGCGCCAACTCGCTTGCGGCGAACAGGGGTTCGATGGCCGAGGTGGCGCAGACGATGACGTCCGCCCGGCCGATCGCCTCGCTCGGGGACTCCACCGGTTCGACGTCGAACCCCTGCCGACGGAGGCGTCGCGCGAGGAGGGGCGCGGTGACCACATGCCCGTCCAGGCGTAGTGCTTGTCGTGCTGCAGAGCCTTGATGTGCGCCTGCCCCTGGACGCCGGCCCCCAGCACCAGGAGGCGGGCCGCCTCCTTCCTGGCCAGTGCCTCGACGGCGACCGCACTCGCGGCGGCCGTGCGCAGCGTGGTCACCGCCGTGCCGTCCATGAAGGCCAGAGGGACGCCGGTGCGCGGGTCGAGCACGGTGATCACGGCGTTGATGGTCGGGACGGCTGTTCCGGCGTTTTCGGGGTTGATGCTCCCGAACTTGCAGACGGGTCCGCTCGCGCGGTCGAGGCGCGCGGCGTAGCACAGGACGGTGTCGGGATCGTCGGCGTGGCCGCCCAGGATCTTCTCGGGCTGCCACGCCTCTCCTCGGGCGAGGGCGAGGGCGAGGAACGCGGTGCGTTGCGAGGCGATCGCGGTGTCGATGTCGAACACGGAGCGGACATCGTGCTCGTCCAGGAATCTCATGGCTGCCGTCCCGTTCGTGCTCACTGTGACGGCGAAAGCTGCGGAAGCGCCTGGACCAGCGAGGAGATGTGGGCGTTGGTGGCGGGGTCGAGCGCGAGCACCGGCTCGCGCGGGCCGCCGACGGGGAATCCTGCCGCGTCCAGGGCGGCCTTGATCGCCGGGATGAACGGAGCGGACATGATCGCGTCCATCAGCGGGTAGATCCGTGCCCATTCGGCCCGCGCGCGGTCGAGTTCGCCGGCGCGCAACGCGCGGTGGATCGAGACGAGTTCGGCCGGCATGACGTTCGCGGTCCCGGCCATGACACCGGCGGCGCCCTCGGCGATCGAGGTCAGCAGGAGGCTGTCCCAGCCGATGAAGGTGGAGATGACGTCGCCGTGGTTGTGGATCAGCTGTCCGGCCTGGGCCATGTCGGCGCTGGTGTCCTTGATGTACTGGATGTTCTCGACCTCGCGGGCGAGCTGTCCGACGGTCTCCGGCGTCAGATTGACACCGGTCGCCCCGGGCAGGTTGTAGAGCATGATCGGAATGTCCACGGCGTCGGCGACGGTGCGCAGATAGCGCAGCGTCTCGTCGAGCGTGAGCGGCTCGTAGTACGGCGTCACCACCATCAGCACCGAGGCCCCGGCATCCTGCGCGTGGCGGGACAGCTCGACCGCTTCCCTGGTGCTCAGCGCACCGGTCTGCGCGACCACCGGCACACGCCCGGCCGCCTGGTCGATGACGGTCTCGACCACCTGGCGCCGCTCCGCCGCGCTCATCGCCGCGAACTCACCGGTGGAACCGCAGGCGACGACGCCGTCCACCCCGCCGTCGACGCTGCGGTCGACCAGGCGGCGCAGTGTCTTCTCGTCGATCTCCCGGTCCGGCGCGAACGGTGTGGCCAGTGCGGTCAGGACGCCGCTCAGCTGTGACGACATTCTGGACTCTCCTCAGGTGAAGCCATGGGTGGGGAGGCGGGCTTACGGGGTGGCGGGGGCCGGCGCAAGGCTCTGCCCTGCGGTCTGCAGTTCGGTGGCCAGCAGGCTCTGTGCTTCCTGCGCTGCGGACAGACCGGTCCGGATCGCGGTCTCGGTATAGAAGGTGCCGAGATAGTCGCCGGCCAGGAACACCCGGCCGCTGCGGCGGGTCAGCGTCTGCTGCAGCTGGCCTCGGCCGGGGAAGCAGTACGGCGCGCCCGTGGGCCAGCGCTGTACCTCGGCCTCGACGACGTGGTCGGCGAAGCCGGGCAGCACCTGGTCCAGATCGTCGAGGTAGATCCGGCGGATCTTCTCGTCGTCGTGCTCCAGCAACTCACGCGCCAGACTGCCCGGCGAGAACGTCATGATGCTGCTGCCCGGCCGGCGCTCCCGCTCGTAACCGTGCACCACGTTCGACATGTTCAGCGCGACGGCGAAGGACCGCTTCGGCGTCGCGATGCCGTAGGCGTCGTCCCAGACCTGACGTCCGGTCTCGTTGCTGAGGAACGCCGCACTCACGTAGGGGCCGTAGACGATTTTCGACAGGGCCTCGCGGACGTAGGGGTCGAGATCGACCGCGACCCGGTGACTGACCGTCGCGGGCGTGGCCAGCACGACGCAGCGCGCCTCGACCTCCTGTTCGACGCCGCCCTGCCGGTAACGCACCACGACCGAATCGCTCTTGTGGACGATCTCGTCGACGGTCGCGTTCAACCGCACCCGGTCCGACAGAGCCGCCGCGATGCTCTCGGTGAGTGTGGACGGGCCGCCCAGAATGCTCTGCGACAGACCCCCGCCGATGTTCCACACCAGGCTGAAATAGCCCACCCCCGCACCCGCCGACAACTGGTCGATGTCGGCGGCCGAGCGCGTCACCGTCGGCTTGAACAGGGCCTCGGCGTCCTCGGGCAGACCGCCGATGAAGTCTTTGAAGGAACGGTCGTTCATGAAGCCGTAGATCCGCTGCTGATGCTGAGCCGCGTCCTCGCCCGACCGCCGCTGCACGATCCGGGCGTAACGGGCCACCTGCACCGCGACCCTGGCACCGGCCTTGACCATGCCGACCCGCGCCGACATCGGCATCGGGATGCGGAACGGGTAGCTCTCCACCCGGCCCTTGAGCAGCAGCTTGCCGTTCATCGACAGCCCGGCCAGCGAGCCGGGCACGGGGACCGCGTCGACACCGGTGCTGCTCAGCAGCCACGACGTCGCGGAGTCCCCGCCGGCGTAGACATGCCCGCCCCAGTTGAGCCAGTACGGTCCGCGCCGCTCGGAGCGGATCCGGCCGCCGACCCGCCCCTCCGATTCGAGCAGGAGCGTGTCCCAGTGCCGCAGTCGCCAGCCCGCGGCCAGTCCCGCGATGCCGCCTCCCACGATCACTACGTCTTTCATCGGTGCCCTCCTGCACGTTCTGCGGGTGAAGATTTCGGATGCTCGGAGAACCTCGCCGTTCCCTTGAGCTGGTGTGTCAGTGGCCTCGGTCGATCCACTCCTGAAGGTGCGGGGCCTCCGCGCCGATGGTGGTCGAGGTGCCGTGTCCGGTGTGGACGGCCGTGTCCGGGGGCAGGGTGAGCAGTTCGTCGCGAATCGAGCGAATGATGGTGGGGAAGTCGGCGAACGACCGGCCGGTGGCGCCGGGGCCGCCCTGGAAGAGGGTGTCTCCCGTGAACACCGACCCCAGAGCGGGCGCGTGAAGGCAGACCGCGCCAGGAGCGTGACCGGGGGTGTGGAGGACGACCAGTTCCGTGCCGGCCACGGTGATGCGCTGCCCGTGGGCGAGGGAGCCGTCGGGGGTGCGGTCGGGGTGGGTCTGCTTCCACAGCGCGTCATCGTCGGGGTGGAGCAGAATCGGTGCGCCGGTCAGTGCGGCGAGCTCCGGGGCCGCGCCCACGTGGTCGTCGTGAGCGTGGGTGCACACGATGGCCCGCAGGACCCTGTCCCCCAGCTCCTGCGCGATGGCCTGGGCGTCGTGGGCGGCGTCGATGACGATCGCCTCGCTGTCGTGGCCGACGATCCAGACGTTGTTGTCGACGTCCCACGTGCCGCCGTCGAGCGAGAAGGTGCCCGACGTGACCAGGTGGTCGATCCGTACGGTCGTCATCACAGCACCACCACCGAGCGCAGGACGTCGCCGTCATGCATCCTGGCGAACGCCTTCTCCACCTCGTCCAGGGGGATCGTCTCGGTGACGAAGGACTCCAGGTCCAGCCGCCCCTGCAGGTGCAGGTCGATCAGCATCGGGAAGTCCCGGGACGGGAGGCAGTCGCCGTACCAGGAGGACTTGAGCGCGCCGCCGCGTCCGAAGACGTCCAGGAGCGGGAGTTCGAGCTGCATGTCCGGGGTGGGCACGCCGACCAGGACGACCGTGCCGGCGAGGTCGCGGGCGTAGAACGCCTGCCGGTACGTCTCGGGGCGGCCGACCGCCTCGATGACGACGTCGGCGCCGAAGCCGCCGGTGAGGTCGCGGATCGCGCCGACGGCCTCCGTCTCACGGGAGTTGACCGTGTGGGTAGCGCCCATCCTTCGCGCCGTCTTCAGTTTCCGGTTGTCGATGTCGACGGCGATGATCTTCGCCGCGCCCGCCAGCCGCGCCCCGGCGATCGCCGCGTCGCCGACTCCGCCGCAGCCGATCACCGCGACGGTGTCGCCGCGTGACACGTTGCCGGTGTTGATGGCCGCGCCGATGCCGGCCATCACTCCGCAGCCGAGCAGTCCGGCGACGGTCGCGGACACCGCCGGGTCGACCTTCGTGCACTGTCCGGCCGCCACCAGCGTCTTCTCCGCGAAGGCCCCGATGCCAAGGGCGGGGGACAGTTCGGTGCCGTCGGTGAGGGTCATCTTCTGCTGCGCGTTGTGGGTGTCGAAGCAGTACCAGGGGCGGCCGCGCAGACAGGCCCGGCAGCTCCCGCACACCGCACGCCAGTTGAGGATGACGAAGTCTCCGGGCGCGACATCGGTGACCCCCTCCCCCACCGACTCCACCACGCCGGCGGCCTCATGCCCGAGCAGGAAGGGGAAGTCGGCGCTGATGCCTCCCTGTTTGTAGTGCAGGTCAGTGTGGCACACACCACAGGCCTGCACCTGGACCACCGCCTCGCCCGGACCGGGGTCGGGGATGACGATCGTCTCGGTCCGTACCGGCTCGTCCTTGCCCGGCGCGATGACGCCGCGTACTTCCTGTGCCATCTCCGGCTCTCCTCGAATTGCCTTGTGCGGGTGTGCGGATGTGTGTGTTCGGGGCGCCCCGGTGTACTGGGCGTCGAGTTCCGCGGTCTTCAGGGTCACCATGTCCCCGCAGACGACGTCGATCACGTGTCGACGGACGCTCTGCCCATGGCGCTGATCGGATCCGCGCCCCGCGACGATCCGGTCGGCGCCCTGCGCCACGCCGTCGGCGGCCTTCGCGGCCGAGCAGACCGGGGTGACCGTGGCGCCCCGGCGTTTCGCAAGCTGCACCACGGCGAGTCCGACTCCCCCAAAGGCGCCGGTCACCAGCACCCGCTGCGGCCTTCGTGGTGCTGGTCACCCTGACGGGCACCTGGCCGATGATGGTGTGCACACCGGAGGCGTGCCCCAGCGTGCGCCGTTACGTCCGTCCGGTAGTCGAGTCTCCAGCCCGCCGTGGCCGGCGAGGAGGGCGGCGGCCATGGTCCTCGGAAATGGCCTCACTTCAGCCAGGAGTCGACGACCGTCTTGTTCTTGCCGATCCATTCCTTGGCGGCTTCCTGCTCGTTTCCCTGGCCCTTCTCCTGGATCAGCAGTTCCAGGCTACCCAGTTGGTCCGAGGTGAGCTTGAAGTTCTTCAGCCAGCCGGCCACTTCGGGGTGGTCGTCGGAGAAGCCCTTGTAGGCGATGGGCTTGGTCGAGTCGGGCTTGCCGTAGGCGCCCTTGGGGTCTTTGAGGACCTTCAGCGGGAGCTTGGCGTACGCCCAATGGGGCCGCCACAGGGTGACCACGACCGGCTTCTTCTTGGCGATGTCGGTCTGCAGCGCGGAGAGCATGGCGGAGGTGCTGCTCTCGGTGAGCTGGTAGTCGTCCTCGAGGCCGTAGGCGGGCATGACGCTCTCGCGGGTGAGCCGCATCAGGCCGGAGCCCGCCTCGATGCCGACGATCCGGCCGCCGAACTCGGAGGCGTGCGACTTGAGGTCGTCGATCGTGTTGACGTCCTTGACGTAGGTGGGGACGGTCAGGTTGAGGTCGGCGGGTGAGTACCAGGCTCCGATGATCTCCAGCTTGGAGCCGAGCTTGTCCCAGTACGTGGAGTGGGTGGAGGGCAGCCACGCGTCGAGGTAGAGGTCGATCTGTTTGTTGGCGACGCCGGTGAAGGTGCTGGCGATGTCCAGTTCCTGGACGTCGATCTTGTAGCCCTTGTCCTCGAGGATCTGCTTCCACAGGTAGGTGGCGGCGATGTCCTCGTCCCAGCCCGGGACGGCGGCGATCTTCAGTGAATTCGTGTCCCCGCTGTCCCCTCCGGAGCCGGAGTCCACGGTCGCGGTCTGTCCGCTGCACGCGGTGGTGACCAGGCTGAGCGCGGCGGCGATACAGCCGAGGAGGAGCTTGCCACGGGGGCGGCGTGAGGTGCGGTTCATGAGCGGTTTTCCTGTTCTCGGGCAGTCTTCACGCCGAAGCGGTGACGGCTGGTTCGGGGGTGCGGGCGGAGGCGTCGTCGGCGGCGGCCGGGGTGGGAACGGTGCGGTTCTTGCGGGGCCGGCGCCGCCTCGGCGTGGCCAGGGCGCCTGTGGTGCGGTCGAGGAAGATGGCGAGGAAGACGACCGCGAGCCCGCCCTGGAAGCCGACGCCCACGTCGAGTTGGCTGATGCCGCGGACGACGACGGTGCCGAGGCCGGCGGCGCCGACCATGCCGGCGATGACCACCATGGACAGCGCGAGCATGATCACCTGGTTGACGCCGGCCATGATCGAGGGCAGGGCGAGCGGGAGTTGGACCTCTCGCAGGATCTGCCGGGGTTTGGCGCCGAAGGCGTGCGCGGCTTCGACGACTTCCTTGTCGACCTGCCGGATGCCCAGTTCGGTGAGACGGACGGCGGGCGGGACGGCGAAGACGGTGGTCGCGACGACGCCGGGGACGAGGCCGATGCCGAAGAAGAAGACGGCCGGGATGAGGTAGACGAACACCGGCAGGGTCTGCATGAAGTCGAGCACCGGCCGGACGACGGCGCTGGCCACCCGGCCGCGGGCGGCCCAGACGCCGATCGGCACCCCGATGGCCACGGCGAGGACGGACGCGACGGTGACGACGGCGAGCGACTGCATGGCCTCGATCCACAGGCCCATGCCCTGGATGAGCAGGAAGGCGACCACGGTGAAGGCGGCGAAGCCCCACTTGCGGGCGAGGAAGGCGAGCACCGTGAACACCGCGGTGATGACGAGCGGATGCGGTGCGGTCAGCACGAAGAGCACGGCGTTGACCAGCGACGTGATCACCGAGGAGATGGCCTCGAAGAGGCCTCCCAGGTGCAGGGTGAGCCAGTCGACGGCGGAGCTGACCGGTGTACCGAGGTCGATGGTGAACAGGGGGCTAGACATGGGCCGCCGCCTTCCTGAAGTCGGTCGAGTCCGTCCTCCGGGCGTCGGACAGTGCCGTGAGGAGCGTGGCGCGGGGAACGACGCCGACGAGCCTGCCGTCGTCGTCGGTGACGGCCAGGGGCACGGTGTGCTGTCCCACCCGCGGGCACAGGTCCACGAGCAGAGCGTCGGAGCCGGTCGCCTCGTAGGAGTCGACCAGGCATTCGCGCAGGGATGTACGCCCCTCGCGGACCGCCTGGGCGAGCCGGTCGTCGCGCGCCACGCCGACGATGTGTCCGTCGGAGTCCAGGACGTAGACGCCCCCGGCCTCGATGTTCGACAGCCTTCGCAGGACATCGTCGGGATCGTCGTACGCGCTCACCGTCATCAGCGGTTCCCGCATGATGGCGCCGGCGGTGAGCACGCGTGAGCGGTCGACGTCGGAGACGAAGTCGCGGACGTAGTCGCAGGAGGGCGTGTGGAGGATGTCGGTCGCGGTGCCGAGCTGTACGACGCGCCCGTCCCGCATGACCATGATCCGGTCGCCCAGCCGCATCGCCTCGTTGAGGTCGTGGGTGACGAAGATGATCGTGCGGCGCAGGTCGCGTTGCAGGGTCAGCAGCAGGTCCTGCATGTCCCGGCGGATGAGCGGGTCGAGGGCGCTGAACGGCTCGTCCATCAGCAGGATCTCGGCGTCCGTGGCGAGCGCGCGGGCCAGCCCCACACGCTGGCGCTGCCCGCCGGACAGCTCACCGGGGTAGGCGTCGCCCCGGTCACCGAGGCCGACCGTCTTCAGGGCCCAGTCGGCGCGCTCCAGCCGCTCGGACTGGGCGACCCCGCGCAGGCGCATGCCGTAGGCGGCGTTCTCGCGGACCGTGCGGTGCGGGAAGAGGGCGAAGTGCTGGAAGACCATGTTGATCTTGCGGTTGCGCAGTTCGCGGAGGTCCGCGTCTCCCATGGACAGGACGTCGCGGCCTTCGATGCGCAGTTCGCCTGAGGTCGGCTCCACCAGCCGGTTCAGCATGCGCAGGAGGGTCGACTTCCCGGAACCCGACAATCCCATGATCACGAAGAGCTCGCCGGGCGCCACGTCGAACGTCACGCCGTCTACCGCGTGCACTCCGTCGGACGCCGAGCCGTAGACCTTTTTCAGACGGGATGCCTCAATCACCGTGCCCCACCTCCGGGGGTCCGCGCGGGGCGGAAGGACGAGCAGCCTCTCAGGGCTGCTGTCTCGCGTTGCGAAACAGGTGTGCAGTGCGGTACGACGATGTCCCCGCGTCGGGCGACCCGTCAAGGCCCTTGCATGGCAGAAATGGCGAATTAACACGGAGCGATCACCACGGGCAGGCTCACCTACACCCGGAGAAATCAGGTGGTCAAGGGCTGGCGGGCCATGGTTGCCGCTCGGCTACTCTTCGGTCATGACCAGCAACGGGAGCCGCCCACGCGATCACTCGGTCCAGTCCGTCGACCGCGCGGTGTCGATCCTGCAGGTGCTGGCCAAGCAGGGCCCCAGCGGCGTGACCGAGATCGCCACGGCACTGGACATCCACAAGTCGACCGTGTTCCGGCTGCTGGCGACGCTGGAGTCGCGGGGCCTGGTCGAGCAGGACACCGAACGCGGGCGATACCGCATCGGCTACACGATGATCGAACTCGCGGCCGGCGCGAGCAAGGTGAGCGACCTGTCCGTGCTGGGCCACCCCATCTGCCAGGAGCTGGCCGCGGCCGTGGGCGACACCGTGAACATCGCGATCCGCGACGGGAACGACGTGATCGGCATCGACCAGGCGATCGGCACGTCGATCATGAGCATCGACTGGGTGGGCAAGCGCACCCCGATCCACGCCACCTCGGCGGGCAAGCTCTTCATCGCGCACATGACCCCCGCCGAGGTCGCGGAGATCTTCGCCAAGCCGCCCGAGCAGTACACCCCGCACACCATCGTCGACCCGGTGCGCCTCAAGGCGGAGCTCGAAACGATCCGCGAACGCGGCTACTCCACCAGCAGCGAGGAGCAGGAGATCGGACTGGCCGCCATCGCCGCCCCGATCCACTCCTTGAGCGGCGAGATCATCGCGGCCGTGACACTGTCGGGGCCGACGTTCCGCATCAACGAGACCACCATTCCCCACCTCGCAGAACAGGTGATGGCGGCCGGCGCGAAGATCTCCTGGCGCCGGGGACATGTGAAGCGCGGATGAGCACGGCACAGGGCTGACGCAGGCCGCGAGACCGAGGGCGGAGCGGGGCGCGGCGCCAGGGACTCTTGACGGCTGGGGATTCCCAGGCTCACCATTTGTCTCGCATCACGATGTCGTTTCGCAATATGAAACAACCTCTCGGTCGACATCCATGACCGATCACTTCCGAAGGCGCGGCGCGATGACGCAGCCGACGCCCCAGCCCCGTTGCGTCCCCGAGGAGCGGCTGTGCCCTCAACCACCCTGGATCCCCTGCTCCAGCCCTTCCGGCTCAAGCACCTCACCCTGCGCAACCGGGTGGTCAGCACCTCCCACGAACCGGCGTTCGGCGAGGACGGCATGCCCAAGGACCGCCCTGGACTTCACCGGTGAGGTCAAACGCAGACTCGGCATCCCCGTGATGCACGCGGCGCGCATCGCCGATGTCGCCACCGCGCGGCACGCCCTGCGCGAGGGGCTGCTGGACCTGGTCGGCATGACCCGCGCGCAGATCGCCGATCCGCATCTGGTCGCCAAAGTGCGGGCCGGGCAGGAGGACCGCATCCGGCCCTGCGTCGGGGCGAGTTACTGTCTGGACGCGATCTACGACTCCGGCGACACCAAGTGCATCCACAACCCGGCGTCCGGCCGGGAACTCCACGTACCGCACGTCATCTCCCCCACGATCGGCCGCCGCAGGAAGGCGGTCGTCGTCGGTGGCGGTCCGGCCGGCCTGGAAGCGGCGCGCGTGCTGGGCGAACGCGGCCATGACGTCGTCCTGTTCGAGGCGAGCGACCAGCCCGGCGGGCAGATCAGGCTCGCCGCGTCGAACCCCCGCCGAGGCGACCTCAGCCAGATCGTCGACTGGCGCCTCGCCGAGTGCAAGCACCTCGGCGTCGACCTGCGCCTGAGCACATACGCCGAGGCCGACGACGTCCTCGCCGAACACCCCGACCTCGTGATCGTCGCCACCGGAGGCACACCCAACCGCAGCTTCCTCAGCGAGGGCGAGAACCTGGTCGCCGACACGTGGGACGTGATGACGGGCTCGCTGCGACGTCCGCGCGGTCCTCGTGCCGCTCCTGGCGAGAGACCGGCCGAAATCCTCGTCTACGACGACCACGGCGGCTTCCCGGCCATGGACGCCGTGGAGGTCCTCACGGCGTCGGCCGACGTCCGGATCGAGTACGTCACTCCGGAGCGCACCCTCGCTCCCGACGTCGGCAGCATGAACTCCCCCGCCTACCTACGGGCGTTCACCGCACACGGCGTCACCACCACGCTCGCCCAGCGGCTGCGCGCCGTGCGCCGCACCGGGGACGGACGGCTCACCGCGACCCTCTACAGCGAGTACACCGAGGCCGAGACCGAGCGGATCGTGGACCATGTGATCGTCGAGCACGGGACGCTGCCCAACGACGAGCTGTACTTCGACCTCGTCCCCGGCTCGACCAACCTCGGCGAGGTCGACCTCCGCGCCCTGCTGGCGCACGAGGAGCAGACGGTGGTCCGCAACGAGGCGGGGCGCTACCAGCTGTTCCGCATCGGCGACGCCGTCGCCGCCCGCAACGTCCACGCCGCGATCTACGACGCGCTGCGGCTGTGCCTGCCGGTCTGAGCGCCGCCTGCCCGTCAACTCCTGTGTCCTGTCGGAGAGATGCGATGAACCCAGTGGCACCGGCCGCCGAGGTGGCCGACCTCGTTTCCCGGCGTCCCGCCGGACAAAGCCTTCAAGCCCCTTTCTACGTCGACGAGGAGTTCTTCACCCTCGACATCGAGGCGGTCTTCGCCCGGCACTGGCTGTTCGTCGCGGCCGAAGCGGAGCTTCCCGAGCCCGGCGACTATGTGACGGTCACGCTCGGGTCGTACTCGGTCATCGTCGTCCGCGACGACGACGAGGGCGTACGGGCCTTCCACAACGTCTGCCGCCACCGCGGCGCGCGCATCCTCGACGAGGGGCGCGGTTCGGTGGGCAACATCGTGTGCGGGTACCACCGGTGGACCTACGGCGTGGACGGCAGACTGCTGCACGCCGAGTCCCAGGCGCCCGGCTTCGCCCCGTCGTGCTTCTCGCTCAGGTCCGTGCACGCGCGCACCGTGGCCGGGCTGGTCTTCATCTGCCTGGCCGAGGAGCCGCCCGCCGACTTCGACGAGGTCGCCGCCCGTATCGAGCCGTACCTCGCCCCGCACAACCTCGCCAAGGCGAAGGTCGCCACGCAGATCGACCTGGTCGAGCACGGCAACTGGAAACCGACCATGGAGAACAACCGGGAGTGCTACCACTGCACCGGCCCTCCCGAACTCCAGACCTGCTACTTCCCCATCTACGGCTACGCGGAGCAGGACGTCCCTCCGGCACTGCGACCGGCCTACGAGCGCTTCCAGCGGGCCGACGCCGACGCCCGCGCCACCTACGAGTCGCTCGGCCTCCCGTACGCCGCGATCGAGGGACTGGACACCCGCGCCACCGGATTCCGCATCCAGCGCGAACCCCTCGACCTGGCCGGGGAGTCCTTCACCCCCGACGGCACGGCCGCCTGCACACGCCTGCTGGCCGACTTCCCCACCGCCCGCCTGGGACGGCGGTCCTTCCATCTGCAACCCAACGCCTGGTTCCACTTCCTGGCCGACCACGCGATCACGTTCGCCGTGATCCCGCTCGGCCCGGACCGCACGCTCGTCCGCACCACCTGGCTCGTGCACGCCGACGCCGTCGAGGGCCTCGACTACGACCTCGACACCCTGACGAAGGTGTGGAAGGCCACGAACGAGCAGGACGCGGTGTTCGTCAACCGGTACGTGACCCGGCTCAAGGCACACCTGGAGCAGAAGCGATGACCGAGACCGAAGAACTGCTGGTGTGCCGCCAGGTGCACCCGCTCACGCACGACGTCACCACGTTCGTGTTCGAGTACGCCGAACCCCGGCTGTTCCGGCACGAGCCGGGCCAGTTCCTGACACTGACCCTCGATATCGACGGCCGGCCGGTTCAGCGCTGCTACACCATCTCCTCCCCGCCCACCCGCCCCTTCCTGCTGTCGATCACCGTGAAACGCGTACCGGGCGGACTCGTCTCGAACTGGCTGCACGACCACCTCAAGCCCGGTGACACCGTGCGCGCGCACGGCCCGCTCGGTGAATTCACGACGGCCCGCTATCCCGCCTCCAAGTACCTCTTCCTGTCCGGCGGTGTCGGAGTGACGCCGTCGATGGCGATGACCAGGACGCTGTACGACCTGGCCGACCCGGCCGACGTGGTCTTCGTGCACGGCGCCCGCACCCCGGCGGACATCGTCTTCCGCCACGAGCTCGACCTCATCGCCGCGACCGCGCCGAACATCCGCGTGGTCCACGTCTGCGAGGAGGACCGCCCGTACGCCCCCTGGGGCGGCTACCGCGGCCGTCTGACGATCGAGACGCTCCGGCAGGTCGCGCCGGACTTCCTCGAACGGGAGGTCTTCACCTGCGGACCCGCCCCCTACATGGCCGCCGTACGGAACATGCTGGCGGACGCGGGCCTCGACATGGACCACTACCACGAGGAGAGCTTCACCTTCGAGACACCGGCCACGCCGGCCGACACTGCGCTCGCCACCGCTACGGGCGCCGGTTTCAAGGTCGAGTTCACCCGCAGCGGACGCACGGTCGAGTGCGACACCGACACTTCGATCCTCGCTGCCGCGTCGCGAGCGGGGCTCAGCCTGCCGGCCTCGTGCGCCCAGGGCATGTGCGGTACCTGCAAGACCACCCTGGTCTCCGGTTCCGTCGACATGCAGCACAACGGGGGCATACGGCCACGCGAGGTCGCCCAGAACAAGATCCTGCTCTGCTGCTCGAAACCATTGGAGGATCTCGTGATCGACGCGTGACGCCGGCACGAGAAACGAACCGTTCCTGAAGACTGGGCGGGAGTGAGTCCTATTGCCAGAACCCATGCTCAGCCAACGCCCCGCAGGGTGTTCGGCGTTCTGGTCCCCCGTGTTCGCTCCGCGTCCGGCTCGCATGGATCGTGTCCGGGGTCCGGGAGGCGGGGACGGGTTTCCTCACGCCCGGAGACGCCCGGTGCGGCCTGGACGATCCGATGCGCCTGCCCATCGCTCCGGTGAGCAGGGGGCGGGGCCGTCCGTCGCCGGATCGGGTGTCTCTGAGCGCGCCTGCCGATCGCCACGGCGGCCGCGTCGTGGCGAGTGGTCTTCCTTTTCTTCCCGGTGAGGGGCTTTTCAGTGCTGGGCGCCCCACTTGGATGTCCCGGCCTCACGGTCGGCCCGCTCCCGCTCCAGCCGGTCCTGAAGCAGGTACAGACGGCGGGTCTTGGCGAACCACTCCCGCCGGGTGCGGTAGCCGCCCGGCGCCTTCTTGGTGCCCTTCTGTCCGGCCGGGAGGGACAGCCGGTGCGTGATCGTGCGGATGCCGGCTTCCAGGTTCTGGATATGGGCGAGCTGACAGCGGCGGGCCAGGGCCCACTGATCATGCGCGGACCGCCCATGTGTCCGACGAGTGGTCGAGGCCGTCCGCGCAGCGGGCCCTGAGGTCCTTCCCGGCTAGCGAACCCAGGTGCGCGTCCACCAGGGCGCAACACCTTCTCATCCTGCGGCGTGAGCTCCGTGAGGCGGGTGCGGATGGCCACGCCGGTGGGGCCGAGCGCGACGAACGGCACCGCCACCTCCCGCAGTCTGCCCACCCTTCGCTCGACGTCTACACAGCGTGTGTGGCTGAAGGTCTCCACGATTCGAGGGGATTGACACAGCGGGCCTGTCCATCGCGACGGGACACCCGGACAACCGGGCCGCCGCACCACGACAAAGTCGTAGACGACGGGTTCTCCGAAGTCAGCGTGGTCAGGCGGTTTCGCGGCCGGCTTCCCGCTCGATGCCCAGCTGCTCGATCGCCGAGGCCATGTGCGCGTGCAGGATCTCTCGGGCCGCCACCGCGTCGCCGCGCGCGATCGCGTCGGCGATGGGCGCATGGGATGTCGCGGACATGGCCACATCACGGCGTTCGCCGGCGGCAGTCATGATCACAACGCGCATCGGTCCCTCTAGTTGCCGCCAGGTCTTCAGGAGAATCGAGTTGCCGGAGAGCTTGCACAACAGGAGGTGGAAGCCGAGATCGGCCTCGACTTTCGCAGCCAGATCCGCCCCTGATTCGAAGGCGTCGTGGAGCTTTTCCAGGGCCTTGCGCAGGGCTTCGGCCGCTTCCTGCCTGCTCGGTGACGCGATGATCTGTGCCACCGCGAGTCCCTCCAGCGCTTCCCGGACCTGGAAGAGTTCCCGGACCTCGGTGGGGGTCAGCTGGGACACGCGGAGCATGCCGCGCGCTCCCGCGGTGACGAGTCCCTCCTGCTGGAGATGGCGCAGGGCCTCCCGTACCGTGCCGCGGCTCACCGACAGGCGTTCGGCGATCTCCACTTCTCCGAGATGGTCGCCGGGGCGGTACTGGCCGGTGGTGATGGCCGTCCGCAGGGCCACGAGCGCGCGCTCACGGAGGGTCGTCGAGCGGGTGAGACTGGAAAGCGCCTGACCGGACACCGCCGAACCTCCTTCGACTGCACGAGCGATCATAGTAGCCCAGCTGTCATCTGTTGACAGTCAGCAGCGTTCTGTACCGCGTGGCAGCAAGTGCCGTACGGCCGGAACCGCGCTACCCGGGTAGATCGCCAGGTCTCCGTTCGAACGGGTTGACATCGCCTCTCCATCGGACTCAGCATCGACTCTCGACTGTTAACAGTCGACAGCCAACAGCGGGGGCCTCGGGACGGTTGCCCGCCTACGGTCAAGGAGGATCGGCATGGCTGAGTCCAAGTCCGGACAGCCGGCGGCACAGGGATCGCCGGAGCGTCTGAGAGTCGCCATCGGGTGCGGAGTCGGCGCGACCATCGAGACGTACGACTTCATCGGCTTCGGAACGGCCGCGGCTCTCTACTTCGGCGACGTGTTCTTCCCCGACTCCGACCCGCTGTCGGCGACCTTGTTGTCGTTCGCGACGCTCGGGATCGGCTTCGCGGCACGTCCGCTGGGCGGTGTCATCGCCGGTCATCTCGGGGACCGCGTCGGCCGCAAACCCGTCCTGGTCGGATCGCTGCTGCTGATGGGCATCGCGACCGTGCTGATCGGCTGTCTGCCCACCTACCAGATGGTCGGGGTCTGGGCGCCGGTCCTGCTGGTGATCGTCCGCGTGATCCAGGGGCTCGCCTTCGGTGCCGAGTGGGGCGGTGCCATCCTGATGACCTTCGAGCACGCCCCGTGGCGACGGCGCGGCCTGTACACGGGCATCACGCAGGCCGGCTTCCCGGTGGGACTGCTGCTCGCCAACCTCGCTTTCCTGTTCAGCGGGCACACCCTGGACGACACCTGGGCCTGGCGCGTGCCGTTCCTGCTCAGTGCCGTCCTGATCGCCGTAGGTATCTTCATCCGGCTCAGGATCGACGAATCGCCCCAGTTCGAGGCCCTCAAGGAGTCCGGCGAGGTCGTCAGGAACCCGCTGCTCACGGTCATCCGGGAGGACTGGCGCAACGTCCTGCGGGCCTTCTGCCTGCGGATCACGGAGACCGCGGGGTACGCCGTCTCGGTCACCTTCGTGCTGTCCTACCTGGACGACGGCGACGCCCCCGACGTCTCGGGCACCACCAGCCTCACCGCCCTGGTGACCGCCGCGGCCGTCGGCATCGCCGCCACCACGCTCTGGGGGCGTCTGTCGGACCGGGTCGGCCGCCGTCCGGTCTACCTGTTCGGATGTGCCGTGAGTTTCCTCTGGGGCATCCCGCTGTTCCTGCTCGTCAACACCGAAGCCGCGGCACTCATCCTGATCGCCTTCGTGATCAGCTACGCCGTCTGCCAGAACTCGCTGGCCGGTGTCCAAGGAGCCTGGTTCTGCGAGCTGTTCGCCACCAGGACCCGCACCGCCGGAACGTCCCTGGCCTACCAACTCTCCGCGGTGGTCTCCGGGTTCACTCCCCTGATCGCCACCGCGCTCTACTCCGCCACCGGGTGGACGGGGCCGGCGGTTCTCTTCACCTGCTACGGGCTGCTGGGCCTCGTGGCGACGCTGCTGACACGCGAGACGTGGGGCGTGGACGAGCACCGGGAAGCCGACCGAGCCGTGACCGCATCCGCCGAACCCGCCCTCCCCGCTTCCCACTGACAGAGACGAGGATCGACGTGATGTCCACTCAGTCACCCGACACAGGGGTGTCGTCCACCCGGCGCGTCAACGCCCTGAAGGACTCCGCCCACCGCATCCGCATGCACGCGCTGGACATGGGCGAGACCCAGGGCCAGGGCTACATCGGACAGGCGCTGGGCGTGGCCGACATCCTGGCCGTCCTCTACAAGGACGTCCTCAACCACCGTGCCGACGCACCGGACTGGCCGCAGCGCGACAGGTTGCTGCTGTCGATCGGCCACTACGCGATCGCCCTGTACGCCGCACTCGCCGAGGCCGGCGTGCTGGACGTCGGGGAGCTCGCCACCTACGGAAGCGACGACTCACGGCTGCCCATGTCGGGCATGGCCTCCTACACGCCCGGCATGGAGATCTCCGGCGGCTCCCTGGGGCACGGTCTCGGCATCGCAGCCGGCATGGGACTCGGTCTGCGCCACCAGGGCAGCGACGCGCACGTGTACAACCTGCTCTCGGACGGTGAACTGGACGAGGGCTCCACCTGGGAGGCGGCGCTCGCCTGCGCTCACCACGGTCTGGACAACGTCACTGCCATCGTCGACGTCAATGCCCTGCAGGCGGACGGCCCGACCGAGGGCGTGCTGCGCACCGAGCCGGTCACGGCCAAGTGGGAGGCGTTCGGCTGGCATGCGGTCCGGGTGAACGGCAACGACATCGAGGCGCTCCTCGCGGCCTTCGACGGTTTGCGCGGGCACCGCGGATCACCGGCCGTGCTGATCTGCGACACCAGGATCGGGTGCGGCGTACCGATGCTGGAGACCCGGGAGAAGGCGCACTTCATGCGCGTCGAAGAGCACGAATGGCAGCTAGCCCGCGGCGAGTTGACGAAGCGCCACCGGGTGCGATCCGGCTCCGACCGCGCGACCCGGGGAGAGGGACTCGTCCGATGAACAACGCTGCGCCGACCCAGGCCGCCATCACCCCGACCGGAGCCCCGAAGCGGGGGCTCACCACCTCGGCGATGATCGCCTCGATCGCCGAAGAGGGACAGCGCACCACCAAGGCCCCCTTCGGGCACGCACTGGCCCGGCTCGCCGACGAACGCCCCGACGTCGTCGGACTCTCCGCGGACCTGGCCAAGTACACCGACATGCACGTCTTCCGCGAGGCCCACCCGGACCGCTTCTTCCAGATGGGCATGGCGGAACAGGTGATGCTGGGCGCGGCCGCGGGGCTGGCCGAGGTGGGCCTGACCCCGTTCGCCTCCACCTACTCCGTCTTCGCCACCCGCCGTGCCTACGACTTCCTGTGCCTCGACATCGCCGAGCCGCAGCTGAACGTCAACGTCGTCGGCGCCCTGCCCGGCCTGACCACCGGCTACGGTCCGAGCCACCAGGCGACCGAGGACCTGGCCATCCTGCGCGGCATGCCCGGCCTGACGATCGTGGACCCCGCGGACTCGGTGGACATCGAACAGGCCGTGCCGGCACTGGCCGCGCACCCGGGCCCCACCTACATGCGGCTGCTGCGCGGAGCCGTTCCCACCGTCCTGGACGAGTACGACTACCGGTTCGAACTCGGAAAGGCGGCACAGTTGCGCGGTGGACGCGACGTGCTGTTCGTCTCCACCGGCCTGATGACGGTACGCGCCCTGACCGCGGCCGAGGAACTCGCGGACGACCATGTGGACGTCGCCGTCCTCCACGTGCCGACGATCAAGCCGTTCGACCGCGAGACGGTGCTGCGGGAGGCCGGCAAGGGACGCCTCGTGGTGACGCTCGAGAACCACAGCGTCGTCGGAGGTCTCGCCGAGTCCGTCGCTTCCTGCCTGGCCTTCGCCCGCCAGACGGCACGCATCGTCCCGATCGGGCTGCCCGACGCGTTCCTCGCCGCGGGTGCTCTGCCCACCCTCCACGACCGCTACGGCCTCTCCGTCGCGGCGATCAAGGAGCGCGTCCGCCGCGAACTCTGATCCGCGCGCACGAAGCCCCGCACACACCGGCGCCACACCCTTTCCCACTCCTCAGGTCCTCAGGAGATCCACATGGCTATCGAGCACACATCCCGTACCGCCGTCGTCACCGGTGCGGGCTCCCGACGCGGCATCGGACGTGCCACCACACACGCACTGGTAGCCGCCGGCTACCACATCGCCGTCCTCGACCTGGACAAGGAAGCCGCCGAGGACACCGCCCGGGAAGTGGCCGCCCGGCACGGGGTGGCGGCCCTGGGCCTCGCGGCGGACGTCACCGACGCAAGGGCGGTCGACGCCGCGATCGGGGAGGCGGAAGCGGCACTCCCGCCGATCGGTGCCCTCGTGAACAACGCGGGGATCACGTCCCCGACCCGCTTCCTCGACGTCACGCCCACCGAGTGGGACCGGATCTTCGAGGTCAATGTCCGCGGAAGCTTCCTGGTCACCCACCGCGTGGCTGCCGGGATGGCCGAGCGGGGGTTCGGCCGCATCGTCTTCCTGTCGTCCGTCTCGGCCGAGCGCGGCGGCGGGGTGTTCGGAGGAGTGGCCTACTCGGCGGCCAAAGCCGCCCTCCTGGGCTTCGCCCGGTCGCTCGCCCGTGAACTCGGCCCGTCCGGAGTCACGGTCAACTGCGTCGCGCCGGGCCTGATCGACACCGACATCACCCAGGGGAAGCTGGACGAGGAGCGCAAGGCGGCGATGATCGCGGACATTCCGGTACGCCGCATCGGCGGTGTCGAGGACGTGGCCGACGTCATCGCCTTCCTGGCCCGGCCCGAGTCGGGCTACCTCACCGGTGCGACGTACGACGTCAACGGAGGGTCCCACATCCACTGAGGATGGCTTCCTCTGCCCGCACTGAGCATCAGCCGACCTGGGTCGGCAGTTCACGGGAGGATGGCGTGGGCCGACGCCGGGTCTGTGGTGTCGGTCGACGCCTTCTCCGGTGGGGCGTCGGCGACGGCCGGCGCGGCGAGCGGGTCGGGAGCGGGGAATGCAGCGGTCAGCCCGAGACATGAACTTGAACCTCGATATTGCACTTCCCCAAGGGAAGCGCGACCAACTGCTGTGCGGGCGCGCCCAGTTCGAAGCGGGTCATGCCGGTCGGCTGCGGGGCGGCCGACTCCGTCGCCGGTCGTGACCGCCGGACCCTCTCGTCCGCGAGAGCGGCCAGTTCCGACTTCCCCAGCGGTGCCGTTTCCCCGGAACCCACCCGTCTGCAGTGCCTGTACGGCCCTTCTGCCGAACCAGGCGCGTCCGGTCCGAACATCACCAGGCCGAGGGGCCGAGAACCTGCACCTGTCCCACAGCTGTCAATGTTGTGCACTTTCTTGACCAGGGTTAGGCACGCGCCTACCTTCAGCGTGTCCCCCCGGTCAAGGGAGACCGAGATGTCCCCGTCCCCCGTCGCATCACCGTCCACGGCCCTCGAACGAGCCCGGCAGCTGCGCCGAGTCGCTCTCTCCGGGCTGCTCGGAACAGCCGTGGAGTTCTACGACTTCCTCGTGTACGGAACCGTCGCCGCCCTAGTTTTCGGCGAACTGTTCTTCCCCGGCGCTGACCCCGCCGTCGGCACCATCGCCGCCTTCGGCACCTTCGCCGCCGGCTATGTCGCCCGACCGCTCGGCGGCATCGTCTTCGGCCACTTCGGCGACCGACTCGGCCGCAAGTCGATGCTGCTGCTCACCATGGGCCTGATGGGCGGCGCCAGCTTCCTCATCGGTCTGCTGCCCACGTACGCCACGATCGGCGTCTGGGCGCCGGTGCTGCTGATCACCCTGCGCGTGATGCAGGGCATCGCCATCGGCGGTGAATGGGGCGGCGCCACGCTGATGGTCGTCGAGCACGCCGGGGAGCGGCGCCGTGGACTGTGGTCCAGCTTCACGCAGATGGGCGCTCCCCTCGGCTCCCTGCTCTCCTCGCTCGTCGTCACCCTCGTCGTCGCCATGCCCAGGGACCAGTTCACGGCCTGGGGCTGGCGCGTGCCGTTCCTGCTGAGCGTGGTGCTGCTCGGCGTCGGACTCTTCGTCAGGCTCAAGGTCGTGGAGAGCCCGCTCTTCGCCGAGGTGAAGAAGGAGGGCGCCGAGGCGCGGCTGCCCATCCTCGACGTACTGCGCCGCCCGCGCCCCGTGCTGCTGGCCTGCTGCGTCGGCATCGGCGCCTTCACCGCCCAGTCCCTGCTGACCAGCTACATGATCGCGTACGCCACCGGCATCGGCTACGCCCGCCCGCAGGTGCTCACCGCGCTCACGGTCTCGGCCTGTGTCGCCCTCGTCGTCCTGCCCTGCGCCTCCGCGCTCTCCGACCGGATCGGCCGCCGCCCGGTGGTTCTCATCGGAGCCCTCACCTCGGTGGCGACCGCCTTCCCCGTGCTGGCGCTGGTCGACTCCGGGTCGCCCGGCCTCCTCATCCTCGCCATCGTCCTCGGCCACGGCATCGCCCAGTCCGTGATGTACGGACCGCTGGGCGCCCTGCTCACCGAGATGTTCGGCACCCAGGTCCGCTACACCGGCGCCTCCCTCGGCTACCAGGGCGCCACCCTCATCGGCGCCGGCTTCTCCCCGATGATCGCCGGAAGCCTGGTGGCGGGAAGCGGCAACGGCACCCCTGTCGCCCTGCTGATCTGCGGAGGCTCCCTCATCACCGCGTTGACCGTCTGGTTCGTGCGCGAGACCAGCAAGGCATCCCTCTCCGACACCACCGAACCCACAGGAACCCCCCGCACGGAGGAGATCTCCGCATGACCACCGGAACGTCCACCCGGACCCGCACCTCACGTCGCACCGCCTGCGCGGTGGCCCTCCTGCTCGCCGCCACCGCTCTGCCCGTCCCGGTGGCGGCCGCGACGGCGGCCGCGACGACCGGGACCAGACACATCGAGGGGCGACTCGCCTCGGGGGCAACGTACGTGATGGACGTGCCCGCCCACCACTGGAACGGCACCGTCCTGCTCTTCAGCCACGGTTACAACGACGGCCCGGAAAACCCCGCCGAGAACGCCGGGGACGACGCGACCAGGGCGCTGCTGCTGGAGAAGGGCTACGCGCTCATCGGCTCGTCGTACGCCACCACGGGGTGGGCGGTGGCGGACGCGGTACCCGACCAACTCGCCACCCTGTCCGCCTTCACCGACCGCTTCGGGCCGGCCCGTCGGACCATCGCCTGGGGCCGGTCGTACGGCGGATTCATCACCACCGCCATCGCCGAGCGCGCCGGGGAGCGGATCGACGGTTCCCTGTCCCTCTGCGGCCTGGTCCACGGCGGTGTCGCGAACTGGAACAACACCCTCGACCCGGTCTTCGCCATCAAGACGCTGCTCGCACCCGACTCCGACGTCCCGCTGGTGAACATCCCGAGCCAGACGGCCGCCAACGAGGCGGCGAGCGCGCTGACGAGCGCGGTCCACGCGGCCCAGGCCACACCTGAAGGGCGCGCCCGCATCGCCCTGGCCGCCGCCCTGCACAACATCCCGGGCTGGAACCAGCCGGCACAGACCCGGCCCGCCGCGGACGACTGGGACGCACAGCAGGCCAACCAGTACCAGGCCGTCACGGGGCTGTTGAGGATCGCCGCCTTCAACCGGCGGCAGGCGGCCGAGGTCAGGGCGGGCGGCAACATGTCCTGGAACACCGGGTGGACTACGCGAGACTGCTCGGCAAGTCCTCCGTCCGCAAGGAGGTCACCGAGCTGTACAAGAAGGCCGGCCTCTCCCTGCGCGCCGACCTCGCCGCCCTGAACCGCGCCCCGCGCATCAGCGCCGGCCCGGACGCCGTCGCATGGATGAGCCGCACCAGCGCCTTCACCGGCAAGCTGACCAAGCCGCAGCTGACCGTCCACACCATCGGCGACGCCCTCGTCCCCGTGCAGACCGAGAGCGCCCTGCGCCGCGCGGTCACCGCCGCAGGTTCGGCGTCCCTCCTCCGCCAGGCGTACACCGACAACGCCGGACACTGCACCTTCAGCCCCGCCGAACAGCTCGCCGCCCTGGACACCCTGGAGGACCGCATCACCACGGGCAAGTGGCGCGGCACGGACGCGAGGTCCCTCAACTCCCGTGCCGTGGCCGCCGATCCCACGACTCCGACCCGCTACGTGCCGTACCGCCCCACCCCGTACCTGCGGCCGTACGACCTCGCCCACCCCGCCGACGGCCAGTGACAGCCCTACGGCCGTCCACCGGACCGTCGGCGGGCAGCCGTACCCTTGCCCGCATGGAGGACCACGACATCCTGGACACCTCGGACACCCCGGACACCGCCGTCGGCCCGCAGCCGCGCCCGCAGTCGCTCATGCTCGCCTTCTTCGGCAACCACGTCCTCGAAGAGGGCGACCGTGACCTCTGTGTCTACTCGGGCAGCATCATCGACGTCCTCGTCCGGGTCGGAGTCGGTGAGCCGGCCGTACGCTCCACGCTGTCCCGCATGGTCAACCGCGGCCTGCTGCAACGCCGGCGCAAGGGACGCAGGATGTACTTCGGGCTCACCCCCCAGGCGACGCGCGTCCTGTGGGACGGCCGCACCCGCATCTGGACACAGGGCGCCGTCAACGACGACTGGGACGGCACCTGGACCCTGCTCGGCTTCTCCCTCCCCGACTCCTGGAAGCGCCAGCGCCACGACCTGCGCTCCCGCCTCACCTGGTCCGGATTCGGCGCCCTGTACAGCGGCCTGTGGATCGCCCCGGGAAACGTCGACATCTCCGGCTTCGTCGCGGAGCTCGGCCTCACCGACCACGTCAAGATCTTCCACGCCAGGGCCGACGTGACCACCGACATCGAGCTGATGATCCGCGACACCTGGGACCTGGAGAGCATCGCCGCCCGCTACGTCACCTTCGACAAGCGCTGGACCGCCCACCTGGGCACCGGCTCCGGCGACGACCCGATCGGCACCCGCCTGCGACTCGTCAGCGAATGGCTCGACACCATCCGCACCGACCCCAGACTCCCCACCCGCCACCTTCCCCCCGACTGGCCGGCCCGCCCCGCCCAGGAGACCTTCCGACGCGTCGCCGAACAGACCACCGAGCCCGCCCGGCGCCTGGCCAGGAAGCTACTGGACACCGTCCCGCTGCGGTAGGCGAAGACATCCACGACCACCGACGCGCAGCGCGCTGCTCACCGCCGGCGCCGGCAGCTCCCGCATCTACGGGCCCGAGGGCGCCGACATCGACCCCTCCCTGATCGACCTGGCCAGGAACGCCGCCGACCCCGCAGGGCACTACGCGAAGACCGACGCGACCGTCCGCTCCACGACGACCGGCCCAAGTCACCGTGGTGCGGCCGGACGAGGGCGAAGGACCGCACTTCCCCGACCCGGTCGAGCCCGCCCCGGACGAAACCGCGGCATGAGGCACGGGCACGCTTCTGCGGCTGCCCCAGCTTGGAACGCTGGGGCGCGCTACCCGGGCGGTACGGCTGCACGCGCCCCCGCCGCGCCTCGGCGACGGACCACTGAACGGACCTTCGGCCGGCTCCTGCACCCTGCCCTCACAGGCCCCGTTATCTTTTTCGCGGTCCTGCAAGAGGGCCGCTGGCCTCCGGGCCCGGCATGACTGTGTCCCCCTGTCGAACGGATGACCTGGGGGGTGGTGTCACCGGGCCCGGGAGGTGCCGTCGGAGACGCTGATGAGAGGTCCGGCCACCGCCCGGTCCGGCGCAACGCCGGACAGCTCGCGGGCGGCAGGTCTGCATAACGTGGATGCGCGCGTACGACACCACTGCCGAGGCCGGCCTGTTCAACTCGCCTGGAAGGGGCGCGATGTTCGACACCGAAGGCGTGGGCGTGTTCCTCGGCCTGGACGTCGGCAAGACCGCTCATCACGGTCATGGGCTCACCCCGGCCGGGAAGAAGGTCCTCGACAAGCAGCTGCCCAACAGCGAGCCGAAGCTGCGGGCCGTATTCGACAAGCTGACCGCGAAGTTCGGCATCGTTCTGGTGATCGTGGACCAGCCCGCCTCCATCGGCGCCCTGCCGCTGACCGTGGCCCGGGACGCGGGCTGCAAGGTCGCCTACCTGCCTGGACTTGCCATGCGGCGGATCGCCGACCTGTATCCGGGCGAAGCCAAGACCGACGCCAAGGATGCCGCGGTGATCGCGGACGCGGCCCGCACCATGCCGCACACCCTGCGCTCTTTGGAGCTGACCGACGAGATCACCGCCGAGCTGACCGTGCTCGTCGGCTTCGACCAGGACCTCGCGGCCGAGGCCACCCGCACTTCCAACCGGATACGCGGCCTGCTCACCCAGTTCCACCCGTCGCTGGAGCGCGTTCTGGGCCCCCGCCTGGACCACCAAGCCGTCACCTGGCTGCTGGAGCGCTACGGCTCCCCGGCCGCACTGCGCAAAGCCGGCCGCCGCAGGCTCGTCGAGCTCATCCGGCCCAAGGCCCCGCGCATGGCCCAGCGGCTGATCGACGATGTCTTCGAGGCGTTGGACGAGCAGACCGTCGTAGTCCCGGGGACCGGCACCCTTGACATCGTCGTGCCCTCCCTGGCCCGCTCTCCCGCCGCCGTCCACGAACAGCGCCGGGCCCTGGAAGCCCAGATCAACGCCCTGCTGGAGGCCCACCCTCTTTCCCCGGTCCTGACGTCGATGCCCGGCGTCGGCGTCAGGACCGCCGCCGTCCTGCTGGTCACCGTCGGCGACGGCACCAGCTTCCCGAGAGCCGCCCACCTGGCCTCCTACGCCGGCGACCACGAAGTCGTCGGGCACGTCGATCCACGGCGAACACGCGCCCCGAGGCGGCAACCGCCAGCTCAAACGCGCCATGTTCCTCTCCGCCTTCGCCTGCATGAACGCCGATCCCGCCTCCCGCACCTACTACGACAAGCAACGCGCCCGCGGCAAAACCCACACACAGGCACTCCTCCGCCTCGCCCGCCAACGCATCAGCGTCCTGTTCGCCATGCTCCGAGACGGCACCTTCTACGAACCCCGCACGCCCACGGACGTCGAGCTCGCCGCATGACCCCAGCAAGACCGAATCACCCCAAACCCGACAGGGGCGCCTTGACGAAGGACATAGAGGCACCCATCCCGTCACGGCCACGTCCAGGCGGGCGAGGGCGGCCGCGACCAGGGCGGGTGCCGCCTCGTGCCCTTCTCGGACGAGGACGCCGAAGCGCGCCACAGCGCCACCTGGGTCACCTCCGCCCGGACCGCCGCACGCATCCGCTCCCGGAGACCGAGCGGCTTGGCGACAAGACAGCAAAGACTCATCTTGATACTGCGTCTCATATTGGGCTATGATCTCACTCGAATACTTCGTTCGAAGCTTTGGCGACAAGACCTGTTCGACTGCCGCGACTACCGGGCACGCCCGCGAGCCGCGGCAAGGAACCACCGCATCCGGACCGGCCCCGTGCCGCTCCGTCAAGACGAGGAAGGCACGACAATGGCGAAGATCCTGTTCATCATGACCAGCAGCGACGCGTGGACGCTCAAGGACGGCTCGAAGTGGGCCGGCGGCTACTGGGCCGAGGAGGCCGTGGTCCCGTTCGAGGTGTTCAAGGCCGCCGGCCACGAGATCACCATCGCCACGCCCGGCGGTGTGGTCCCACCCGTGAACCCGGTCAGCCTCACCCCCGAGCCGGCGGGTGGCGAGGCCCGCGCCGCGCGCATGCGCGAGGTCATCGACACCGCGCCCGAGTTGGCCAAGCCCGTCGACCTGGCCGATGTGGACCTGTCCGGCTTCGACGCGGTGTTCGTCCCCGGCGGCAACGGCCCCATGGAAGACCTGGCGTACGACGCCGACGCCGGGCGTCTCGTCACCCAGGCCCTCACCGGCGGCACGCCGCTCGGCATGGTCTGCCACGGCCCGGCCTCCGTGCTCACCGCACCGACCGAGAACGGCTCGCACCCCTTCGCGGGCTACCGCATCACCAGCTTCACCAATGCCGAGGAGCAACTGATCGGCCCGGGCGACAAGGCCAAGTGGCTGCTCCAGGACCGCCTGACCGAGGCGGGAATCGCAGTGATCGCGGGCGAGCCCTTCGCCCCGCACATCGAGGTCGACCGCAACGTCGTCACCGGCCAGAACCCCGCCTCGTCCGGTCCGGCCGCCGAAGCGCTGCTCGAGCAGCTCGCCTGACCCCTACCGGCGCGGGGCGGTTCGCCGCCGCCCCGCGCCCACGAGCACCGACAAAGCCCCACCCCCCACCTACCCCAGCGCCGCGAGCCCCTCTCGCTGCAACGCCTCTCACCCGGCCCACGTCATCGTCACGCCGCGCTGCCCCCGGAACGGCCAGGACGGACGGTCGCCCGCGGCAGCAACTGAAGCGCCAGGCAATGCCGTTCGAACGGCTCGACATAGAACGGCTCAGGGCGCGAGCGGCGGACGTCGGCACCGATCTGAGGGACTGTCAGGCCGAACTTGGCCTTGCGCCGATCCACGGCGACTGCGGCTTGCGAGGCGATCGCGACGGTGCTCGCCACTGCGGCCGTCGACCCTCGAAATTGCCCGTTCGAGCGGGAAGAGCACTGCGACATCTCTTGACGTGCGCCCTGCGAATGCGTAGACATGATCGCGCGGTCACACGCTTGACCTCGCTCGATACAGGCATCTCGACCACAGGCATACGGCCACCAGGAGACGCGATGACACCAGGAGTGGGACGCAACACGGACGCGCCCGCACCACGCAGCGCGGACGTCGCCCACCTGGCCGGAGTCTCACGCAAAACGGTCTCCCGGGTCCTGAACAACGAGCCCTACGTCTCCGACGAAGCCCGCCGACGCGTCCTCGAAGCCGCCGAGCAACTGGGCTACCGCCTCAACCACGCCGCCCGCGCACTGGCCTCAGGACGCACCCGTACCATCGGAGTGGTCGCCCTGGGAACCGCCGGATACGGCACCGCCTCCCTCCTCGTCCACATCGAGCACGCCGTACGCGACGCCGGATACGCCCTGCGCATCGTCAACACACCCGACGGCGACCCGAAGAGCATCGCCGGCGCGGTGGAAACACTCCTCGAGCAAGGCGTGGACGCAATCGTCGTCTCCGAGCCCGTCGTGGAAGGAGAAGTCTCCGTCCGTGTCGACGTACCCGTCCTCTTCCTGGGGGCACCGCCGGCCTTCACCGCCGCCCGGACACTGACCGTGGACATAGCCGCCCACCAGCTGGCACGGGCCGCCACCGAACACCTGCTGGACCTCGGACACCTGACCGTCCATCACCTCGCCGGACCGCTGCGGTGGTACGCCTCCAAAGACCGCCTGGAAGGCTGGCGGGCCGCACTGACAGCACGCGGCGCGCGGAAACCGCCCGTCGTCGAGGGCGACTGGTCACCCGCCTCCGGACACGCGGCAGGCCGCGAACTGGCCTCCGACCCCGACGTGACCGCGGTCTTCGCAGCAGGCGACGAGATGGCCATCGGCCTCATCCACGCCCTGCGGGAAGCCGGACGCCGCGTCCCACAAGACGTCAGCGTCGTCGGATTCGACGGCAACTCCGTCTTCGCCTACATCACCCCACCCCTCACCACCGCACGCCAACCCTTCCAAGCCGCAGCACGCGAAGGCATCCGGCGACTCGTCCACACCATCGAGAAACCGGACACCGACCTCCCACCGCCAATCGACCCACCCATCGAACTCATCCTCCGCGGCTCCACCGCACCCCCACCACCCCACCAGGGCTAGCCAGCACCACCCACACCTGAACACCGGCCTCTCCGTCTTTCGTCAGCAACATCGCCACTGGCGGCAGGGCCGTCTCCAGCAACGGCTTCCCCTCGGTGTGGGAGCCGTTCCTCCTGGTCGACGACAACGAGCTCATCGTCTGCTACTCCGACCAGCGCGACACCAACCACGGCCAGAAGCCCGTCCAGCGGGTCTCCATCGATCTCCGCATCTGGGGCCCCGCCGTGGACGGCGTGTCGATGCCGGCCTACGCGGACCGGCCGGGCATGCCGTGGTCACCCCGCTGCCCAAAGGCACCCTCGCGGTGAGCGGCGACATCTGGAAGACCTGTCCCTCAACACTGAGAACGGCGCTCCCGACGCCTGGACCCGCATCCGCTCCGACGGCGCCGCCGCCGGCAACAGCCGCTGCCTGCTCCCCATGGCCGACGGGCAGAGCCTGATGGTGTTCAGTGTTCCGCGCGGGCGGACCCGGTCCGCCGGGACCGGGACGGCCGCTGCGTTCCGCCCGCCTCCTGGCTCGACCGAAGGCTCGGCCGGACGCGCGGTGGAAGTGCGGGGCTGTTCCGTTCCCGCACCTCCACCGCTGGGGCCGCTCAGCCCGACCGTGTGGTGGCCGCTGGTGTCATGACACCTGGACGAGCTGCCATTGCTGGTCGAGTGCGCCGGTGTCGGTGTACTGGACGACGCGGGCGCCGTCCGCCGTGGAGGCCTGCCACACGGCCAGAACCTTGCCCGAGTTGCGGTTCACGATCTTGTAGTAGGAGCCGACCGGCACGAGTTGCCACTGCTGGTCGGCGCCGTAGTTCTCGACCCACTGGATCGCGTCCGTCCCATTGCTGGTACTCGCGGACGGGATCGCCAGCACGCGACCGCTGTTGCGGTTGAACAAGGTGCGGTAGCCGCCGCCGACGTCGGTCACGTGCCAGTGCTGGTTGTGCCCGCCGTTGTCGGCCCACTGCACGACCTGGGCGCCGTCCTGCAGATTGGCCTGGTAGACGTCGAGCGCCTTGCCGCTGGCACGGTTGATGAGCTTGTAGTACGGACCGGCGGAGTTGCCGAGATCCACGTCGCCGACGTACACGCTGTTGCGCGCGTTGACCCAGAAACCCTCGACCGAAACGATGAGCACGCGCCCGGTGCCTCTGACGTACTGCAGCTGCCGGCTGTACCCGCGCGGCATGACCGTGCGCACCGGGGTCCACGCGCCCGCGCCGTTGTTCGTGTTGATCCGGACGTCGGTGGAGCCGTACGAGTTGTAGGCGAGGCGGCCGTTGGGCAGCGTGATGACGTACGGGCTGCCACCGTGGTCGATCGTCGTTCCGCCGTTACCGGCGTTCCACGACTCCGGGTTGGACGAGATCTTGAAGTTGTTCGGCGTGTTCGCCTGACCGACCATCTCGTACACCATCATGTACTGGCCGTTCGCCATCCTCGTCACGACCGGCATGCCCGGCCGCATGGCGCGGTCCGCCAACGCGACGTCCTCGACCACCGGACCCCAGTTGACGGCGTCGGTGGAGGCCTGGTGCACGATCTTCTGGTCGTGGTTTGCCTTGTCGCGTTCATCCGAGTAGTAGACGATGAGCTTGTTGTTCGCAACCAGCAGGTACGGCTCCCAGATCGGTGTGGGGTTCGCGCTGCCCCACTCGCCGCCACCGACCGCTATCTCACTGACCCAGCTCCAGGTGAACCCGTCGTCGCTGCTCCGGTAGAGCTCAAGGGCTGTCGCGGACCGGTCCGGTGGCGTGACGATCCCGGCCAGCAGGATGGTCCCGGCCGGCATGTTGCCGATCGCCTGCGGCAGGACGTACAGGAACGGGCTGGCCCAGTTGCTGCCCCAGCGCCGCGGCGACTGGTCCGCAACGGAAGCGATCTTCGACCACGACTGCCCGTTGTTCGTGCTGCTGAAGATCGGGAACGTCTGCCCGGCGGCGGGCTGGTTGTTGTCCTCGAAGGTGACCAGGATCCGCCCGGTGTTGGTCTGCGCCGACTTGGCGTACGACGTGCAGTACGGGCGGTTGCAGTCACCCGACGGCGCGAACAGCACGGACGGCCCGAACGCACTCGCCGGCGTGGTGGACACCAGCAGCCCGCACGCGACGAGTATCGCCACGAGCCACGCCGGCGACAGCTTTCTCAGAAGTTTCATCTGACGTTGCTCCTTGCTCGATCCGTGCCGGTCAGGGCGCGGGCACGATCTTCCACTGTTGGTTGATGCTGTTGATGTCGCCGTACTGGGCGACATCGGCGCCGTTGGTGGCTCGCCCCATGCCATCCAGGTAGAGGACCGGTGGCGCGGTTCATGATCCGCACGTGGTCGGATCTGGCCGCCGCGTCCTGCTTGCACAGCGCGACCGCATGGGCCCGGGTGGACGGCGCTCACCGTGTCCGGTATCGATGCGGCATGCCCATGTCAGTCGCCCTCCTGTGCCGCGGCGTCGAACGGCTGACGCACCGTGGTCAAAGAGGGGTTCACTAGGCGGCGACGGGCATGCCCTCGAACCCGACGACGCTGATGTCCTGCGGCAGTCGGCCGCCGACAACGCACGGATCAGGGTCCCGGGCCATCTCGTCGCCCGCGGCGAACACCCCGGTCACGGCGCTGTCATCGGCCAGTTCGCGGCCTGCCGCGTATCCGGACGCGGCCGACCAGTCGCCTTCGACAACAGGCGGCACGCTCCGGCCTCGCGCCGCCAGCGCGGCCCGCCCCCCTTGGAGGCGGTTTCTGGCGGCCTACCACCGCTGCGGGCCGGCGCCATGACAGACGGTCGCGTGCTCCGGATCCAGCAGGTGTTCGGTCGCCGTTCGTGCCAACAGGTCGGCCACGATGCCCGCGGCAAGAGACCGGGCCGCGGCGAAGACCGGCGGCGCACCGAAGAGCGAAGACCGGCGACGCACCGAGGAAAAGGACCGGCACGTCCGGGCGGAGGGAGACTTCTCCCTCGTCGATCGGCGCGAAAATGACGATGCCGTCCGCACCCTGCTCAAGCGGCGACTCCACGACGCCGGCGACACCGCCCCGGTCGCCTTCCATGGTGCTGACGACCCGCAACGCGTAACCCGCGTCCCGGACAGCTCGCCCAATGGCCACCAGCAGCGAGGCGACGCCGTACCGGGCGGTCCCGAGGGTCGCCACATGGATGGCACGAGGACGACCGGATGCCGACGACCGGGCTGCTTTGTTCAGCCGGTGGCCAAGCGCTTCGGCAGCGTCGAGAACGTGGCGGCACCCCTCGGCGGACACGTACGACTCGCGGTTGAAGACCCTGGACACGGTCTTCCTCCAGACGCCGGCCAGACGAGCCACATCGGCACTGAGCGGCACGGCGAAGCTGCTGCTCGGTCCCTGCAGTCGCGTCACGGCGTCTCCCGATGTCCGCTCGCCAACATGGCGCCAGGCTGATCAGTATGACCGCGCGGTCATGACAGCGCGGTCATGTCTACGCGGTAAGAAGCGCCCCCGTCAAGAGTCTGAAACACGCACGTAGCCTCAGCTTGGCGGGCCGCTTCTGTCGCCTGTAGGAATACGCGCAGGGCGGTGACCCTGACCGCGGAGGGCCCGACCTTCCGTGAGCGTCAGCGGTTGGCGGTCAGGGCACGGCATGAAACTCCCGGCCAAAGTTCACGAGTTGGCCAGCCAGGAACGTCGTGACGTGCCCTCCTGTGGGACGGGAGACCGTGTGTCAGGTCCCGTCGGCCCGTGCTGCCCGCGCGTGGTTGAGGAAATCCGTCAGCCCCACGGGCGACGTCATCGGCTAGCGGGATCACCCTCCGGTGTGCGGCGAACGCGGCCCGGTACGAACGTGCCCCACTTGATCGAAGGCGGCCCGTAGGCCGCAGTAGCTGAGCTGCGGAGACGCCGCCAACCTGGGTGAGACCCCGCCAGGCGTCCCGCTCCGCCGGAGCGAGCCACCGCGGTCTCTCCTCCATACCGTGACTGTATCCGGTCGTTGATTTGTCATCTACCTTGCCCGGGGGATTGCCGCGAGGGGTATGGGCATTCGGCAGGGCCGGCGCGGGAAGCCGCTCCCCCATAGCCTTCGACCGCCCGCGCCGGACCGCCAGGCAGCCAGATCTCGGCCGCGATCCAGGTGTATCGATCAAGGGCGTTGTCGACACTCGCCGGGCTTGATCATGAGGAAGCATCCGGTGCCGGCGCTCCGCCATGGGTAAGCGCTACCGGCACGCGGCCCGGGCGACCGGGCCGTCAGGACAGGTCCTCGTCCAGCTTGCCGACGACGCGCTCGGAGACATCGGCCAGCACCCGCAGCTCCGAGGGCGTGACGTGGTCGAGGAACAGGTCGCGCACCGCCTTGACATGCAGCGGCGCGGCGGCCTCGATCGCCTCACGCCCCGCGTCCGTGATCACCACGAACGCACCGCGCCCGTCCTCGGGACACTCCTGGCGCACCACCAACCCCCGCTTGGCCATGCGGGCGATGTGGTGGGACATCCGGCTCTTTTCCCACTCCAGCGCCCGGGCGAGGTCCTGAAAGCGCTGCCGCCCCTCCGGGACATCCGTCAGATGGACCAGCACGGCGAAATCCGCGGCCGAGATGTTCGACTCGGATTGCAGCAGGCGTGACAGGCGACCTCCCAGCCGCTCATGCAGGCGCACAAAGCTCCGCCACGCGTGCTGCTCCTCTGGCGTCAACCACCGCGCCGTCTCGTCCATGGTGAAAGTGTAAACCTAGTTGACTTCTCATCGAACTGTCGTCGGTCCGAGGCAACCTGATCACCACCGCCAGGCCCTGATCGAGGGCCGCACACACCCCCGGGGCGCGGCACGACCTGTCCTGCCCCGACTGTCCCGTGCCGCGCCCCCGGGCCTGCTGCCTCACGACCGAGACCGTCGGGCCGGCGTGTCAGGCCGTCAGCGTCCGCACGTTCCACATCACCGGTCCGGCCTGCCCGGTGAGGGACGGCCCGGGCCCGGATGCTCTTGCCCCGCTGCCCGTAGCGGCAGCCCCAGCGCGTCGTGAGCTGCGCCACCAGGCACAGGCCCCGGCCTCCCCCGTCGGCGGTCCGAGCCCGTCGCGGCCGCGGTTGCGCAGTGCCGGGGGGATGACCTCGCAGACCTGTACACCTTCGGTGTCCCGGTACCTCGCGGGCGCCTGCGCCGCGAGGCACTGCACCAGGGCGTCCAGGCGGGTGAGCAGTTCGCCGTCGGGGGCGAGTTCGAGATCGGCGAGCGTGTGGAGGGCGGCACGCAGCCGTCCCATGCCGGCGGTGGCGTGCAGACGATCTCGAAGACGAGGCCCGGCCCGCGGGAGTACGTGAACGCAAGGCGATCGCGACCGCCGGTGACGATCCCGACGACCTCGTTCTCGTCGCACGCCTCGTCGACGACCGGCTTCCGTCCCGTCATGGCAGGACCCCTGGCCGCAGGAGTACGGCTCGAACCAGACAACGAGTCGCTCGGCGCCCACGTCGGCGCCGAGGAACTGCGCGCACTGCCGAACCGCTTCCCGGAGTCGCAGCGCGGACGGGCCGTGATCAGCGCACCGGCCGCCGCTTGGCGGTGCCGAACACGCAGTCCGAGGCCGACCCCCGTGTCGGCCGCAGGTTCACCGGCGGCCCGTCTCTCGATTTCCTGCGCTCTCGAGCGACTGACGTTGACACGTCATCCACCGGCCCACTAATTTAGATGACGCATCAATTACTGCTGTGGGATCCGCCGAGCGGGCCCGCACAACCCGATGACAAGAGGTACCTGTGAACGTCACCTTGTGGGCTGTCGCGGCCCTGCTCGCGCTGGTCTTCCTCGGCGCCGGCGCTGCCAAGCTCGCCCAGCCGAAGGAGAAGCTGCTCGCCAGCCCGTCCATGAGCTGGGCCGAGGCCTTCTCGCCCGGGCAGATCAAGACCATCGGCCTCCTGGAGGTCCTCGGTGCGGTCGGGCTGATCCTGCCCGCGGCCGTGGACATCGCTCCCGACCTGGTCCCGCTGGCCGCGTCCGGCCTGGCCCTGACGATGTTCGGCGCCGCGATCACGCACAGCCGTCGCGGCGAGTCCCAGTCGGTCGTGGTGAACGTGGTCCTGCTCGCCCTGGCCGCCTTCCTGGCCTGGGGGCGGTTCGGCCCGCACGCCTTCTGACGGCAACCGAGAGAGAGGCAAGCCATGCCTGCCATAACCGTGGACGACGTGCTGGTCCTGCCCCGCCTGCCGGAGCTCGATCCGGCCGGCACGGCCTACCGGTCCGTCCGCCGCCTCACGTCGGCACAACACGGCTTCGAGGGGGAGGGCTTCCCGGTGCGCCGGGCCTTCGCCGGCGTACCGCCGCCAAAGCTGGATCCGTTCGTTCACATGGATCACGTGGGCGAAATGGAGCAGGCGCCCGGAGAGCCCCAAGGCACCCCGTGGCATCCGCACCGCGGCTTGCGGTTCCCCGGTGCGTCGGTCTACCGCGACCTCGCCGACATCCGCGTCAGTCCGGCCCGGCTGGCCGGTAGGAGGTCTTGCGAGGCGGGTGAGGACGTCGCGGATCTCCTCGGCCTTGGCGGTCTCGATGTTCTTGACGGTTGAGCCGTGGTAGGAGCCGGTGCTGGCGTGCACCGTGGCGAGGCCGAAGCGCCGCTGAACGGGCCCTGACCACACCGCCACGGTCTGGATGCGTCCATAGGACATCGCGGTGAGGTGTTGGTGGAGCAGTCCGCCGCATAGCAGTAGTTCGTCCTCGGTCAGGCAGTATCCCGTCGCCTGCCAGCGGGCTCCGAGGCGTTGCCAGCCTACGGCCGCCCCTCCAGCGAAGGCCGTGACGAGGGTCCAGAACGGCCATACGGCCAGATCGGCGTGCATGAGCTGGACGAGCGCGGTGGGGACAACCCCGAAGAGGAGGGCGATGAGCGTGGTCCAGAACGCGAGGGTGAGGCGCCACAGAGTCAGGGCCTTGTGGGGCAGGCGTGTGAAGGTCACGCCAGGTGGCTGGAACAACGCGCGGGGCTCGCGGGGTGGGGTGCCGCTCATGGGGAAGCTCCAGGGGGGTGGGATAGACCGGGAGCGGGGCCGGCCTGCTGCGCGGGGCGGCTCGCCGCTGGCCGGGCACGGCCCGGCTGACTGCACAGTGCGGAAGCGGTGACTTAGCGCCGCAACCCCGCGCCTCACCCACCACCGGCACGGGAGCACCTGCCGCGGTGTGGGGCTCATCGGCCAGCAAACGGCGAGGGCCGTCCCGCTGGGGGACGGCCCTCGCCTTGGTGAACGGATGCCTTCTCGGTGGTGCAGCTAGGCCACGACGTCGGGCCGCTCGTAGCCGTCGATGACCTTCCTCACACGGGTGCCGAGGATGGTCTCCCCGGGACCGGCGAGCCACTGTGCGGTCGTGAGGGACGGTGCCTCGCGCAGGCTCGCGATGAGCTCGGACAGGTCGATGCGAGGTGCCCGGTTGGCGTTGCACGCGCTCTCGAAGTCTCCAACCCCGGGAACGTACGCGACGTCGTGGCCATCGGCTTCCTCGAAATAGGGGTCTAGCAGACCGCCTCTCAGGCGCTGGTGCTGCGGTCGAGGATCGTGCTGGCGTGCGCGGAGGGCCTGTCGAACGCGCGAGTCGCGGATGACCTGGGCATCTCGCGCGAGACCGTACGCAAGTGGCGGTCCCGGTTCGCCGCGGACCGGCTGGAGGGCCTGGCAGACCGGCCGCGTTCGGGGGCGCCGCGAAAGATCACGGACGAGCAGGTCGAAGCTCTGGTCGCCAGGACGCTCGGCCAGGCGCCGCCGACGGGTGATTCGCACTGGTCGACGCGTTCGATGGCCGGGGCCACGGGGATGTCGCAGTCGGCTGTCTCGAGGATCTGGCGGGCGTTCGGCCTCAAGCCGCACATCGTGGAGACGTGGAAGCTGTCGACCGACCCGCAGTTCGTGACCAAGGTCCGCGACGTGGTGGGCATTTACCTGTCCCCGCCGGAGAACGCCCTGGTCCTGGCGGTGAACGAGAAGTCGCAGATACAGGCCCTGGACCGGACTCAGCCTGTGCTGCCGATGGCGCCGACCACGCCGGCGAAGATGACGCACGACTACGTCCGGCACGGCACGACCAGCCTGTTCGCCGCCCTGGACATCGCCTCCGGCTCGGTCATAGCCCAGCACTACCGCCGCCACCGCCACCAGGAGTTCCTCCGTTTCCTGAAGGTCATCGACGCCGCCGTTCCCAAGCACCTCGACCACCTGGTCCTGGACAACTACGCCACCCACAAGACCGAGCCGGTCAAGAAGTGGCTGCTTCGGCACCCCCGCTTCCATCTGCACTTCACTCCTAACGACTCAGGACACTAGGTGTGGGAAACGGGGGAGGGGAAGAGTCAGGAGGTGTGGGCGGCCAGTCGGCGGTCGACCTCGTCGGCGGTGGCGTGTCCGCAGGCCAGGGTGGTGACGCGCTCACCGTCGACGGCGAGGAGCGTGGGGAAGCCGCTGACGCCCAACTCGGCGGCGCGCCGGAAGTCGGCTTCCGCCTCCGCCCGCGTCTCGGGTGCTTCGAACGCGGCGACGACCGCCTCGGCGTCCAACCCGGCGGCCCTCGCGAGCTGCCGGTACGTCGCCGCGTCGGACAGGCTCTGTCCGTCGACGTAGAAGACGGTCTGGAGGTCCGTGGCCAGCTCCGCCGCACGCTCGGGAGCGACCCGGCGCAGCGCGGCCACCCCGCGGGCGGCGCCCTCGGAGTCCATCACGAACGAGCCCTCGTCGGCCAGCCGCTCGTAGGCCTCGCCGAACCGGGCGCCGGTCTGCTCGCTGATCTGGTGGTTGGCGCCCTGGATGAAGCCGAACGAGCTCATGGGTACGCGCCGCCGGCCGGTGAACAGGCCGCCGGAGACGACCTCGACCGGCAGTTCGGGGTGCCGGGAGGTGACCTCGCGCAGCGTCCCGGAGAAACCGTGTGACCAGCCGCAGTAGGCATCGAAGACGTAGACGAGCTTCATCGAAGACCTCGGGGGACGTGGCGCCCGCCTTGTGCGGGCACTCACCACGGGCAACATTATCTGACTCATCAGATATTTCAACGCGGGCAGGCCCGGCTGTGTGACTCGTGGCACAGTGCGCCGCTCAGGGCAGCAGCGGCAGGGAGTCGCGGGCCGCGTGGCTGAGAATCCGCAGATCCTCCGCGAAGCGCTCCCGGTGGGAGGCGGGCAGAGGGTCCAGGAAGTACCGCTTGATGTTCTCCACATGGAGCCGGGAAGCGCGCACGGCGGTCTCCTCGCCCAGCGCTGTCAGGCGTACCAGTCGCCCCCGCCGGTCGCCCGGATCCGTGACCCGCTGCACCAGCCCTGCCGCCACCATCCGGTCCACCAGCCGCGTCGCCCCGCCCGTGGTGAGCACCTGCTCCTGGCTGATCGCCCGCATCGACAGCCCTGGTTCGCCCGCCCGCCCCAGGATCAGCAGCACCTCGTACATCAGGTGGCTGATCCCGCACTCCTCCTCCAGTCGCCGGCCCAGGATGTACTCCAGCCGGGTCGCGGCACCCTGCAGCCGCCCGAAAGCCAGGACCAGTTCGTTGTCGGCCGCCTTCTTCGCGGTCGTGATCTCCCTCTGCCCGTCCTGCTCGCCCACGGCACCTCCGCATGTTCGTCCAGGCGGAACCTATCGCGCCTGATCGCATGCGGGGGCCCGGAGCTCATGTGGACCTCGGCGGCACGCCTGCGGCGCGGCCGGTACGGCACAGCGACCGCGAGCAAGGTGCCCCGTTGCCGCACCGCTCAGGCAACGCTCCCCCGCGATCGGCCCATGCCTGCTGGACGCCACCCAACTCGACCCCGCCGCACTGCGACCGTGGGCCGCGCAGCCCGGAACGGACCGGGCTGAGGAGGGGCCGACGTGCGGATCCGCATACGTGCCCGGTCCTGCCCCAGCTACTGCTGGGAGGTGCCCCCGGCTGGACGAAGGCCTCGCCGACGGACTCCGTCGGCCCACCATCGGCGCGCAGTTGCAAGCGCCGCGGTCTGCCGAACATGTCGGTTGACGGAGTGCACCCGGCGGTGCTCAACACCCGCATGGCGGATGTCGCGCGCGCCCTGCGCCGTCTGCCACTGCCCGAAAACCTGTTCGAGGACCCGAGCCCGCTGCGCTCGTCGACGCCGGCGAGGGGTACCGTCCTCCGGCGCCCGAGCCGCGCGGACGACGGCCGGCGCCGCACCGCCCCCGCCCTGTGCCCGGCGTGCCGGGCTGTCCATCGAACGGTTGAATTCGATCCCGACGTCGGGGCGACGCAGAGTGTCCCGCCTCGGCCGCAGAGTGGACGCTGCCGCTGCGCACGAGGAGATGGAGCAGTGGCAGAGAGGATTACCCCCATCATGTCCAGCAACTTCAGCAGGCGTCGGATTCTCGCGGTCGGTGCGGGTGCGGGTCATGTCCCTTCTCGTGTCACTCCAGCGGACGTGACCTCCAGCCGATGGCTGAGCGGCTGCCGGACGGCAACGAGCAGAACCTGGCGGGGCGCTGGGCAAGCGGGCCAACTGCCAGGTTGCGGTAGAGCGTGCACGCGGTCTCCGACACTGCCTCCTGTCCGCTGCAGTGGCGGTTGTGGGTGCCCCGAGGAGTGGGCGAACGATGCCCGACGGCGCAGCCGTCAGGTGGGCGGCGCCCAGTGCCGGGCGACGAACTAACGCATCGCCGTACGGGCCGGCGAATGCAGCCAGGCACCGCAGGCGAAGTCCTTCTTCGCGACAGCCACGTCGATCGGGCGAAACCCGGCGACCAGACTACGCCCGTCGGGGAGGATCACGTCCCGGTACATCCCGTCCGGCACGGCCGGCGCCAGGTCGTGCCCGCTTCGTCGTCGAGGCGTCGCGCAGTCCGAGTCGATCGGCCGGTTGACCAGCACCACGGATTCGCCCAGGTATCCGCGGTCGACCCGGGAGACCGACCCCAGCGCGAGAGCGGCCCGCATCCGCATCCGGCCGAAAGCACCGGGCGTACGGCATCGCTCCCGGCCGGGAAGACGACCGACTGGCCGTCCCCCTGCACCTGCTGCTGCGCACGGAGGCGCAGCACCCGGGCCCGGTGCAGCGCTTACTCGACCACGAGCCGGAGCCGGCACTGCGCGTCCTCCAGTGCGCGGCCACAAGGCCGTAGTGCTTTACATTTCAAGCATTTCCCCGCTACGGTGTCTGACGTGTCAGATAAATACCTGAACGGAAGTAGTCAGACCTTCAGAGGAGAGCAGTCGTGACCAAGATCAGTCGCCGCGGTGTACTGCCTGCCACGCCGCAAGCCAAGCCGTCCAGCCCGGAAAGCAACTCTGGGCGACGGAGACCGAGCATCTCCATGAAGCATGCGCTGCCTCCGGTGTTGAGCGTGCTCGTCGCCGTCGGTCTGTTCGCCGCCCCGGTATCGGCAGCGCCGGCTTCCGAGGTGCGCTCGGCCAAGCCGTTCCCCAAGGTCTTGAACTTGCCGAACGGGTTCTCCCCCGAGGGCATCGCCATCGACGAGCGCGTGGCCTTCACCGGGTCGCTGGTCGACGGGTCGATCCAGCGCATCAACCTGAAGACCGGCGCGACCGAGCAGTTCGCCCCGTCGCCCGGCCCGAGCCGGGTCGCGGTCGGTATGCACGTCGACCGCTTCGACCGGCTGTGGGTGGCCGGCGGCGGCAAGGGCTTCGGCCGGGACCTCATCACCAGCTTCCGGGTGTACGACACGAGGTCCGGCGCGCTGCTGGCCGATGTCCCCGTCCCCGAGGCCGTGTTCCTCAACGATGTCATCGTGACCCGCAGTGCGGTCTGGTTCACGGATAGCTTCGGCCCGAACCTCGTCCGGGTGCCGATCGGAGCCAACGGCAAGATTGGTTCGCCTAAGAAGGTGGCGCTCGGCGGCGACTGGACCGGTCTCAGTGCCAACGGCATCGTCGCCACGCCCGACGGCAAGCGCCTGATCGTGGCCCAGCAGGAGGCCACCGAAGGTTCGGGTGGGGCTCTGTATGTTGTGCCGAACGACTCCGCCGAGGTGGCGAACGCTCGACGGATCACTCTCCACGGCCACCTGGACTCGCTCGCCGCGGGCGCTGACGGCCTGGTGCTGATCGGGCAGACCCTGTATGTGGTCAACTCCGAGGGCGTCGCCGAGATCAAGCTCTCGCGGTCGCTGACCGCCGGACGGGTCCTTGGCACGACCGAGGTGCCGGATGCGGGATGGCCGACCACGGCCAAGCCGTTCGGCTCCCGCCTCTACGTGGTCGACGGCAACTTCGGGGAGAACTTCTCCAACATCGGTAACCCGAACGCCGTCTTCAAGGTCGTAGCCATACCCCTGCCGTGACGCACTCAACCCGGCAAAGGCGGTCCGACCATGCTCGGACCGCCTTTGCCGTATTATTCCTGTCCTTGTGTCCCCAGTGCGTCCCCGTCGCCCCTGAGAGACCTGTCCGATAAGGATCCCTGGGCTGTCGCTCCGGAATCAGCAGCACCTCGGGGTCGTCCCGCAGTGGCCCAGGCCGTGCCGCCTGGGCACTCGGCAGCCAGGTGCTGCTTGGGCGTCGCCACCACCCTCATCGGTCTGGTGCCGACGAGGGACTCCATCGGCATCGCCGCGCCGATCATCCTCGTCGTGCTGCGGATCCTTCTTCCCGCCCGCTGGCAGGGCATGGAACACATGGCGGTGAGCTGGGGAGGCACCAACCCGCCCACCGCCACCGCGAGCAAGGAGACCTACCTCTCGTCCATCCTCGCCTTCGCCTCCCGTATGAAGCGGGCCGGGGTCGATATCGAGCTGAGCGACCATGCCTTCGCCGACTACGGTCTGGAACGCATGGAAGAGCTGCGCAGTGCGCCCGAGGGCCCCGAGAACCCGTTCATCCTGGGGACCTCCGTAACACGGCGCTTCATGGAGGTCATGGAGAACATAGGTCGTTGGGCATGTCGCCAACGCGGCGATCTCGTGACTGCCAGTGCCGAGCCGACCACTCGATCAGGGTGGTGACCTCGGTGACGCGGGGCGCGCTGAACTCCATCAGTGACAGTCCGGTGGAGTGGGTGGCCTCGGCGTTCGGGCCGGCGGTGCGCCTGGCCTGCTCGTAGAAGTGAGGATGTCGTGGGGTCGTGATCGTGGACGACCGGGGCCCGCGCACGGCCCTTGTACCGCTGCGGGGGCGGAAACGGCGGTACGGCGTGACGGGCGCTCCGCGGTGAGGCCCGGACACGAGTACGGTCACCGTCGCACGCAGCACACGGCGGCAAAGGCGACGGGCACAGGTGGCTGCGGGGGTTGAACTCACGGGGTGTCTCCAGGTGGGGCGGGTGCGCCTCTACGCTCCGGTCGTGTCGGGGACGGGGGTGTTGAGGAGCTGCTGCTCCCAGAAGGTCACCACCCCGGTGGCGCCGCCGTGCGCCAAGGTCGCCAGCTGGTCCTCGGGGGAGATGAGGTTCGTCCGGGCCCAGTCGCGCTGCCACTCGCCCGTGATGGCCATCCAGGTGATCGGGACGATCCCGGCCTGCACCATGCGCTGTACGGCCATGTCCCCTGTGACGGGTCACACCGGAACCGTCAGCGTCGCGGTGTACCCCTGCTCGACGCTGCCGCTGACCGTCGCGAGCTGCTGGTCGTACCCGTCGTTGAAGACGCTGTCCGACTCCAGGGAGAGCTCGCTGAGATTCCTCACGCTCTCGCTGTAGCCGTCGGTGGCGTACACCCTGTCGCTCACGTCCTTCGGCAGCGCGAGCTGCGAGGTGTTCGTGATGGACCTGGCCGCCGTGGCGTCGGCCAGGCTGCCGTAGACCTCGAAGTGGACGTGCGGCCAGCGGCCCGGGTAGCAGCCGGGGAATATGCTCTTGAACGTGACCTGTCCCTTGTCGTCCGCCTCCTGGACGCCGCGCAGATAGTTCTCGTCCGTCACGCCGTCGTTGTACAGGGAGTACCTGCCCTCCCGGTCGCATTGCCAGATGTAGACGGCGGCGCCCTTCTTGGGGGTGCCGCAGCCGGAGGCGGCGTCCACCACCGTGAGCGTGATCGTCAGGGGCACGCCCTCGGCGGTGCCGCCCGCGGAGTCGCCGAAGCTCTTCGTGATGTCGCTGCGGACGACACCGCTCTCCCTCAGGACGTCCACGCCGTTGGAACCGTCGCCGGGGAAGGGGCCTTCGGTCTCCTCGGGGATCGTCTCGCACTGAACGGGCGACGACGCGGACGACGGGGAGGACGACGACGGGGAGGGCGACGGGGACGAGGACGCCGTGGTCTCCTCCTCGGAAGTGCAGCCCACCAGCGGCACCAGGCTCACCCCCGCCAGCAGTCGCACCATCCGGCGACGGGCGAGAAGGGGAAGGTCGTAGGAAAGCCCCCGGTCGTGCTCGTGCACTTCCTCGGCGTGGTGTGCGTTCATGGCAACAGACTGTATGAGCCGGTTGCTGTAGGGCACCAGGCATCCGGGCTGTCGGTCCCCTACCGATCGACTGTCATTTGCGTGTCACTGCGCTGACCCCTTCGTCGGTGACCAGGCGGTGGCGGTCTTGTCGTGATGGCCGATGCCTTCGCGATGACGGGGGCCGGGGCCTGGAGGACGATCTGACGGATCGCGGAGGTCCTGCGCGCTGCGGAGGGACGCGGATCTGACGCAGATGGACTTGGCGCTGACCGGGCTGTCCGGGACGCCGTGCCACTGCGAATTGCGGGAGTTGCCGCCGCTGGTGGATTTCGGACTCATGGTCGAAGTCGGGCTGCCGCGCTGGGCTTTCGCCCGTGACAGCCGGCGATGAGCATGGCGCGGCGGCCCAGCCGGTCACCGAGGTGGCCGGCGAGGGCGGCTCCGACCGGTCGGAAGAAGAAGCTGTTCCCGATGGTCGCGAACGAGATGATGAGCGAGTCCTCGCCGAGCCCGTCGAAGAACAGCTTGCTGAACACCAGGCCGGTGGACAGGGCGTAGATGAAGGGTCGTACCACTCGATGGTGGTGCCCGCCATGGCGGCGAGCGCGACCGTGCGGTGCTGGCCGCTGGTTGCCGGTGAGGATGGGGACATGGCACGTCCGATCGTCGTGGGTCCTCGTTGACCCGGAGCGGAGACAGGGAGTGCGGGGTGGAGCTGGAGGGTTGGGGGTGGGGACGGGGATGTGTCAGACCGCGTAGTCGGGGGCGATGCGGTCGATCCTGCGGCGCAGTGCGTCGAACAGGGTCCTGCCGGCCTGGGTGCGGTCGCCCATCTGGTAGGACTCCGTGGTCGAGCGCACGGCGGCCTCCAGGGTCACCGGCATGAGCGGCTGCCCGGACGACTGGGCGGCGAGCTGGATCTCGCAGGCCCGTTGCAGGGTCCACAGGGCCGCGAACGCGGCGGGCAGGGTCGGGCCGAGCGCCAGCAGGCCGTGGTTGCGCAGGATCATCAGGTTGCGGTCGCCGAGGTTGGCCACCAGCCGCGGCTTCTCCTCGGGGTCGACGGTGATGCCCTCGAAGTCGTGGTAGGCGACCATGTCGTGCAGCTGGGCGGCGTAGAAGTTGTCCGAATCCAGGCCGCCGCGCAGGCAGGCGACCCCGGTGCCCGCGGTGGTGTGGGTGTGCATGATGGCGTGCGCGTCAGGCCGGTTGGCGTGGATCACCGAGTGGATCAGCAGCCCGGCCTCGTTGATGGGCCAGTCCGAGTCCGACAGGATGTTTCCGTCGAGGTCGATCTTCACCAGGTTCGAGGCGGTGACCTCGTCGTACGTCAGGCCGAACGGGTTGATCAGCAGGTGCCCGTCCTCGCCGGGCACGCGCACGGTGATGTGGTGAAGATCATCTCGACCCAGCCGAGGTGATCGAAGATCCGGTAGCACGCGGCCAGTTCGAGCCGCGCCTGCCATTCCGCATCACTCATGCCCGCGGGCTTCTTCGTGCTACCGCCTGGCCAGGCGCAATGCCCGGCCGTTCGCGGGCGGCAGGTCTGCATAACGTGGATGCGCGCATACGACGCCGAAGCCCTGGCCAGCACCGCACGAACCCCGTTCGGGAGGATGGGTTGTACGACATCGACGACGTGGGTGTTTTCCTCGGCCTGGACGTCGGCAAGAGCGCCCATCACGGGCACGGTCTGACTCCGGCCGGCAAGAAGGTCTTCGACAAGCAGCTGCCCAACAGCGAGCCGAAGCTGCGGGCCGTCTTCGACAAGCTGGCCGCGAAGTTCGGCACCGTGCTGGTGATCGTGGACCAGCCCGCCTCGATCGGGGCCCTGCCCCTGACCGTCGCCCGGGACGCCGGCTGCAAGGTCGCCTACCTGCCCGGCCTGTCCATGCGGCGGATCGCCGATCTCTACCCGGGCGAGGCGAAGACCGACGCAAAGGACGCCGCGGTGATCGCGGACGCCGCCCGCACCATGCCGCACACCCTGCGCACGCTGGAACTCACCGACGAGATCACCGCCGAACTGACCGTCCTGGTCGGCTTCGACCAGGACCTCGCGGCCGAGGCCACCCGCACCTCCAACCGGATACGCGGCCTGCTCACCCAGTTCCATCCCAGCCTGGAACGCGTCCTCGGCCCACGCCTGGACCACAGCGCCGTGACCTGGCTGCTGGAACGCTACGGATCTCCAGCCGCCCTGCGCAAAGCCGGACGCCGCAAGCTGGTTGAGGTGATCCGGCCCAAGGCCCCGCGCATGGCCCAGCGGCTGATCGATGAGGTCTTCGACGCGCTCGACGAGCAGACCGTCGTGGTCCCGGGCACCGGCACCCTCGACGTCGTGATCCCGTCTCTGGCCCGCTCGCTCGCGGCCGTCCACGAACAGCGACGAGCCCTCGAAGCGCAGATCGGGCAGCTGGAGGCTCACCCTCTTTCCCAGGTCCTGACCTCGATGCCGGGGGTCGCGGTCAGGACCGCCGCCACCTTGCTGGTCACCGTCGGCGACGGCACCAGCTTCCCCACCGCCGCCCACCTGGCCTCATACGCCGGCCTCGCCCCGACAACAAGGTCTTCGGGAACCTCGATCCACGGCGAACACGCCCCCAGAGGCGGCAACCGGCAACTCAAACGCGCGATGTTCCTGTCCGCGTTCGCCGCCCTGCACCGCCTCCCGCACCTACTACGACAAATGCCGGGCCCGCGGCAAGACCCACACACAGGCTCTTCTCCGCCTCGCCCGGCACCGCATCAGCGTACTGTTCGCGATGCTGCGCGACGGCACCTTCTACGAACCCAGAACCCCACGCCTCGCTTGACGAAAGACATAGGTGCGCCGTGAAGCGCGAGTTGTTCGAGTGGCGGTGAAAGGACGCCACCGCCGTCCTGTCGCAGCAGGGCGGTTGAAGCTGAGGGCAGCCCGACCCGGGAGGTGCCGGGAAGGGTGGCAAGCGGCCCTGACAAAGCCGGGACGTATCAGCACTGCCAGATGGTGCGGGTCCGGCAAGCGAGACGGAAAGGAGTACGCGAGGAACCGGCGTTGACGCCTCCTTACTCGTCACCAGCTCGAACCTGGCGGATCTGGGCTGGTTGCGGTGCGTCTCCGTCTCCCTGGAGATGGGGAACTTCCCGGTCGGTTGCTATGTGTCGGCCGGGGAGGCCACGGCGAAGTGCTGCGGGGTAGTCGTGGCGATGCCGCGGGGGTATAGCCGGGCTCCTCCTCCGTCGATCGAACAGCATGTGAACACGGGAACCGTTCCGGTCCTGACCTGCGGCAACGCCTCCAGCGAGGCCGCAGGCTGGGCCCACCGTCGGCCGAACGGGCCGGGACGGGGCGGAGCCGCCGTAGTACTCCGAGCCGGGGAGAGCCCGGCACATGGGGAAGGGCGGCAGCGGAATCGAGAAGGGAAGGAGACTGCAATGCCGAAAGAAGCACCGCTGAACAGCGGTGCACCAGAGGCCCCAATGGGGCGCACCAGCGGGTATCGGGGATGCAGGCCAAACTTCACCGTTGGGCGGCGGCCGACGAAGGCCGCAGGTTCGACGATCTGTTCAACCTCGTGTGCGACCCGGCGACGCTGCTCGTGGCGTTCGAACGGGTCGCGGGAAACAAGGGGGCCAGAACGCCCGGAGTGGACGGCCTCACCGCCGTCAACGTCGAGCGGGAGATTGGCCCTTATGGGTTTCTGGAGGATCTTCGGCCCGTACTTAAATCGGGTGAGTTCCGCCCGCTTCCGGTGCGTGAACGGAAGATTCCCAAGCCCGGCGGCAGCGGGAAGGTCCGCAAGCTCGGCATCCCGACCATCGCCGACCGGGTGGTCCAGGCAGCCCTCAAGCTGGTGCTGGAGCCGATCTTCGAGGCCGACTTCAAGTCGGTCTCCTACGGCTTCCGGCCTCTGCGGCGGGCACACGACGCGATCGCTGAGATCCACTTCTACGGCACCCACGGCTACCGCTGGGTCCTGGACGCGGACATCGAAGCGTGCTTCGACTCGATCAACCACACGGCCCTGATGGACCGGGTGCGAGTGCGAGTCAAGGACAAGCGCGTGCTGCGGCTGGTCAAGGCGTTCCTCAAGGCCGACGTCCTCACCGAGGACAACAACCGCGAGGACACCCTCACCGGCACCCCGCAGGGCGGCATCCTCTCCCCACTGCTGGCGAACATCGCCCTGTCGGCGCTCGACGAGCACCTGACCGGGCCCTGGGAGCCGGGCGGGGAGATGGCCACCAGCCACCTGCGCGGACGTCGCCGTGGCGCTGGACGTCCGAACTGGCGAATCGTCCGCTACGCGGACGACTTCGTCGTCCTGACCGACGGCGCACGCGGCGACGTCGAGACGCTGCGCGAGGACATCGCCGACGTGCTGCATCCGCTCGGTCTTCGTCTCTCCGAGGCGAAGACGCAGGTGCTGCACATGTCTGACGGGTTCGACTTCTTGGGGTTCCGCATCCAGTGGCGCCGCAAGCGGGGAACGAACAAGTGGCACGTCTACACCTTCATCGCTGACCGGCCCATCCGGCAGCTGAAGGACAAGATCCGTGCCCTGACGAACAGAACATCGCAGCAGAACCCCAGGGACGTGCTGATCAGGCTCAACCAGATCATGCGCGGCTGGGCCAACTACTTCAAGCACGCGGTCTGCAAAGCCACCCTGAGTTCCCTGGCCAGCTTCACGGGCACCGGGTGATCAGCTGGTGGATGGCGCTGCATCGCTGGAAGTGGAAGGACGTCCGCCGACGGCTCACCGACCACAACGGTCGGTGGCAAAGGCCCTCAGCGGACGGGATCGAACTGTTCGACCTTCAGGCGGTGGCGGTCACCCGCTACCGCTACAGAGGCAACACGATCCCCAACCCCTGGGCCCGCCTCAACCACGCCTGAACGGCAGAGTTCGTGGATAGCCCGGTACTCGGAGACGGGTACGCCGGGTTCGGCGAGCGGCACGGAGAAACGGACCGGTGGCAACACCGGCACCGCGCTCCGTGCCGACTCAACAGGCACCCCCATCGAAGATGATCGCCGTCCACCTCAACTTCCGCAGCAGCGCCAAGGACGCGGACGAACCCCCGCCCACCCCTCCTACTTCCTCAAGCCGCCGTCGTCACTGGCGGCACCGAGGACGCGTTCTCCGGCCGCGCGGCTGCCACCTCATGGGTTTCGAGGGCGAGATCGCGCTCGTCATCGGTTCGCGGGCGCGGCGGGTGTGGCCGGAGGACGGCTGGTCGTACGTCCGCTGGGTGACTGCCGCCAACGACGCGGGCGTGTACGACCTGCGGTACGCCGACCGGGGTTCCCATCTCCGCTCGAAGGGCGCGGACGGCTTCACGCCGGTCGGGCACCTGGACGTCGTACCTGCCGAAGTACGCGGAATTCAACGCGGGCGTCGAAAAGTCGGACGCGCTGCTCGCGGGCACGATCTCGCTCGCCTTCTTCGGCATGCTCCAGCCCCTCGGCGGCCTCCTCTCCGACCGCTACGGCCGCCGCCCCTCGCTCCCGCCGTTCCTCGCTCCCTGTTCAAGGAGCTGGGTCACGCGGACCTGTTCCCCTGGTACGTCGGCGTGCTCTGCCTGGGCTCCTCACTCGTGCATCTGGGGCTTCCCGAGACCGCGCACCGGGCTCCCAAACGGTGATCGTACGGCTGGGGTCGCCACGGCAAGCAGGCCGGACTCGCCGTCGGTCGGCGAGCCCGGCGCTCGGATGCTGGTCAGCCCTCCTTCGTTGGGGTCAGTTGATGCGGACGATCTTCCAGAGCTGGTCGTCAACGTCGAGGCTGTTCCACTGGACGACGGCCGCGCCGTCGGCGGTGGAGGACTGGGCGACGCCGGCGACGAGGGTGCTGTTCACGTTCCGGAGCCGGTAGTAGCCGTCGCCTGCGTCGGTCAGCGTCCACTTCTGGGAGTCGGCGCTGGAGGCGGTGTTCTGGACGATGGCAGCGCCTGCCGTGCGGGAGGAGCTGCGGATGTCGAGGTTGAGGTTGCTGTTGACATTCTTGATGGTCCAGGCCCCGTTGCCGGCGGACTGGAAGGTGAACAGCTGGCAGATGCAGGCGGAGTTGTACCACTGGTTGGCCGCGGTGTCGGTGGCGGTGGAGGCGCCGGGGATGTCCAGGTACTTCCCGCTGTTCTTGTTGACGAGGACGTACTGGCCGGTGCCGAGGGGCGGCAGGGCGGTCTGGTCGAGGTCCCAGCGCTGGCAGGCGCAGCCGGTGCTGCTCCACTGGGCGGCGGTGGTGCCCACGGTGGTGGAGGCGCCTGGTATTTCGAGGTTCTTGCCGGTGACCCGGTTCGTGATGGAGTAGCCGCCGGCGGGAGACGGAGCGACGGCCCATTCGTGGTCGAGGGTGCCGTTGTCGTCCCACTGCAGAACCCTGGCGCCGTCGGCGGTGGACTGGTTCTCCACCCCGAGGACCTTGCCGCTGGCGACATTGAAGATCTTGAAGTACCCGGAGGGCTGCCGCTCGAAGCGCCACTGCTGGTCGGTGGCGTTGGTGGTGTTCTGCTGAGTGGCGTAGGTGCCGTTGCTGGTGGACCCGCCCGCGATGGTGAGCTTCAGATCGCTGTTCGCGTTGGAGACGGTGTAGGTGGCGCCGTCGGAGATTCCGCCGCCCAGATCGATGACGCTGATCCTGACGGGGTTCAGGGTGCTCACTCCCACGCGCCCGCCGTTGAGCACCATCAGGCTGTGCCCGTCGGCCAGGGGAAGCAGACCGCGACTGTAGCCGCGGGTGAGGCCGGAGCGGATACGGTGCCAGGCGTCGGGGGCGCCGTTCTCGGTGTTGACGAACAGATCGTCCACGGTGTCGCCGCCCGCGACGAGGGTGCCGTTCGGGCCCCCGGTGGGCAGCCAGGTGACGAAAGGCGACCCGTTCGGGCTGATGCCGTCGGTCGACCGCAGCACCCGGCCGGGGACGGAGCCGAACGACTCGGGGCCGGAAGCGACCTTGTAGTACACGGTGCAGCCGCCCTCGGGCGCACCGCAGTACTCGTACGTCATGACGTGGTTGCCGTTCGGCAGCTTCGCGACGGTCGGCATGCCCGGCCGGTCGGCGTACGTCGGCATCGCCACGTCGTCCACCACCGGGCCCCAGTTGCGGAGGTCCGTCGAGACCTGGTGGACGAGCTTCTGCCCGTGGTCGGTGTCGCGCTGGTCCGAGTAATAGACGATGAGCCTGTCACCGGACAGCAGGAAGAAGGGTTCCCACACGGGGGTGTAGCCGTTGCTGGAGATCGCCCGGCCGCCGGTGGCGATGTTGGTGACGAAGCTCCAGCTCTGCCCGCGGTCGGTGCTGGCGTACAGGTCGATCTTGGTCCCACCCCGGTCGGCCGGGACGGAGTCACCGGCGGCCAGGATGGTTCCGGTGGGGAAACCGCCCATGGCCCGGGACAGTTCGAACAGCTCGGGCTGCCAGCGCATGCCCCAGCCGTTCTGCGTGTCGGCGACCTCGGAGATCTTGGTCCAGGAGGTGCCGTTGTCGGTGCTGCGGTAGATGGGGAAGACGGGGGTGCCGTTGGTGTACTGCTCGAAGGTGGCGAGGAGGGTGCCGTTGGCCGAGCCGTTGTACTGCAGGCGCAGCCCCCGCGCATAGAGCGAGCCGGGGGCGGGCGCGTCGGACGGCGGGGTGTACAGGGTCTGGGCGGGGCGGGAGATGGCGTCCGCCCTGCCCGCGGCGGGTACTACCAGCGTTGCCGCCGCGACGATCAGGGCGAGCAGCAGGAAGAGGAGAGTGGCGGGGTGGGAACGCGGAGCGGCGCCGGGTCTGGCGCCTGACTGCGCAGGAGACATGTGCGGCTCCGATGACGGGGAGGGGAAGGGGAGGTGTTTCGGTGCCCGCCGGTTCCCGGACCGGTCGGCTCGGGGGTCGGCGGAGTCCAGTGGGCGTGCGTCAGCCGGGTCCGGAGGGTCTGGTGACGTCGCCGTGCGGCCCGGCCTCGCGGGGAGGGGCGGCTGGTGGGGCCGGATCCCTCACGAGGGGCGCCGATGGGTGGGGGTGGCAGAGGGGCTGTGCCCCGGGTGTGCGGCCGTACGGTCGGGGCAGTCTGGCGGCTGTTGCTCAGGCGGTGCGGAGCAGCGGCCGGCGTCGGTGGGACGGGGGCGGCGCGGTCGAGCCGCGGACGACGAGTTCGACGGGCGGGTCGCCCGCCTGCGGCAACTCGGCGTCGGGCTTGTCGATGGCGTGCACGAGAAGGCGGATGCCTTCCCGTGCGGCGGCGTCGAAGGGCTGACGGACGGTGGTCAGCGGCGGGGATACATAGGCGAAGACGGGGTTGCCGTCGAACCCGACGACACTGATGTCCTCCGGCACCCGCCGCCCGGCTTCCCGCAGGGCTTGGATCAGGCCGATGGCCATCTCGTCGCCCGCGGCTCCGAGGCCAGCGCGCGCCTCGCCGCGTAGCCGGAGGCGGCCGACCTGGCGGTGCTCCCAGGAAGAGGACCGGCACGTCGACACGGAGCGGGACTTCTCCCCTCACGATGGGTTCGGAGACTACGACGCCGTCCACGCCTTGTTCGAGGAGTGACTCCAGGGCGCCTGCGATGTCTTCCGGGTCGCCATCCGGCGTGTTGATCACGCGGAGCGCGTAACCGGCGTCCCTTACGGCCTGTTCGATGTGCACGAGCAGGGAAGCGGTGCCGTAGCCCGCGGTTCCCAGTGCCGACGCCGACGGAACGGGTGCGTCCCGAGGCCAGTGCCCTGGCCGCGTGGTCCAGCCTGTAGCCGAGTTCCTCGGCGGCTGTGAGGACACGCCGACGGGCCTCGTCCGAGACGTACGGCTCGTTGTTGAGAACCCGGGAAACCGTCTTGCGCGACACCCCGGCCAGCTGTGCGACGTCCGCACTGCGCGGCACGGGCGAGGCCGCGCCGCGCCCCACTCCTGGTGTCATGAAGTCTCCCCTGGCTGTGTCCCTGCAACGAAGGGTCCTGCATCGAGCGTGTCAACGACATGATCGCGCGGTCTGACCGCGCGATCATGTCTACGCAGCAGAAGAGCGTGCGTCAAGAGCTGTCACAGCTCCATTTCGATTCGAGACATTGCGGCAAGCATCGCGGCGGCCTGCGAAGACGAGCCCTGACCTACGTCGACGCTGGATGAGGAACGAATGCAAAGCCTTGACAGCAGCCGCGTGGAACGTTCAGTCCTCCTGGCATCCCCGATCGCATCTGTGCGTTCGCGTTTGATTGTGGTCGCTTGTGACTCTCCCTCGTCACATCCCTGTGGGCCGATGTGCCAAGCCTGGGTACGGCCGCCCTGTCAGGAGCCGAAATGCACCCTTCCTCCCTCGGCCAGCCCATGCCGGGCACCAGCCGCCGCACTCTGCTGCGCGGCATCGGCGAAGGCATTCGCCGACATCTATGCGGCGTTCACGAAGCAGTCCGGGATCAAAGTCGACGTCAACACCAAGGACCACAACACCTTCCAGGAGCAAATCAACTCCTACCTGCAGGGCACGCCGGACGACGTGTTCAACTGGTTCGCCGGCGCATCACGCCCGCCTTGGCCGAGCGCTACGCCGAGCACCCGGCAGTCGCATGTGGCGGCCTGCTACTGCGACACCAGCGCCGCCGCCTTCCGCACCTGGCTGCGCCATCGCTACACCGGCGATCCGAAGGCCCTCAACCACGCCTGGGGCACCACCTCTGGAGCCAGTGGTACTACGACTGGGACGAGATCCTCCCGCCCCGCGCCACCGCCGCCGACCCCAACCCGGCCCATCTGCTGGACGGGCGCCGCTTGCGCTCCGACGAGCTGCTGTCGCTGTACACGGCGGAACGCGACGTCCTGCGTGAGGAGGCCCCCTCGATCCCCGTCACCACCAACTTCATGATGAACTTCAGCATCGACGCCCTGGACTGCTGGCGCTGTGCCCCGAGTTGGACATCGTCTCCAACGACCACTACCTGCGCTCCACCGGTCCGGATCGGAGATCGACGTCGCTCTCTGCGGCGACCTGGTGCGCTCCATGGCCGGCGGACCATGACTGCTGATGGAGCACTCCACGGGAGCCGTCGACTGGCAGCCCGTTAACCGCCCCAAGCGGCCCGGCGAGATGCGCCGCAACGCCCTCGCCCACGTCGCACACGGCGCGGACGGCATCGCCTTCTTCCAGTGGCGTGCCGCCAACTGTGACGCTTTGATGGTCGGCCCGGCCGTACCCACGCCGAACTCGCCCGCTTGGGACCCGAATTCGACAAGGCGGGCCCGCTGGTGGTCGGGATCGAACCGGACGCCGACCTCGCGACGGTCTACTCGACGCCGATCAAGTGGCTGATGCAGAAGTACCCGCCGCTCGCGACCCCCGACGGCGGTCCGGACCCCGCGGCGTATCACCGGATCTTCGACCCGCTCTACCGGTGTGCCTTCGACGCGGGCCGCCAGGTGCGGATCGTGCACGCGCGTCAGTTGCCGTGGACGCACGGAGGAGGCCGCATTGCGTCACCCGGTGCTGGTGGCCCCGGCTCTGTACATCGCCGACGACGCGACCCTCGACTGGCTCGCCGCCTACGCCCACGCGGGCGGCCACCTGGTGCTCGATCCGCGCACCGGATACGCCGACCACGAGGCGCGGGCGCGGCTGGAACCGGCGCGGGGACGTCTGGCTGACGTGGCGGGAGTCACGTACGACGAATTCAGCAACCTCCCCGGTGACGTCCCGGTGCGCGCCGTGGCGGGCGGCCCGCTCGAACTGCCGGAGGGCGGTACGTCGACGGCGACACACTGGATCGAGTGCCTGAACGTCGTCGACGCCGAGGTGCTCGCCGAGTACGACACCCTCACTTCGGCCGCTGGCCGGCGGTCACCACCCGCCGCCACAGCGCGGACCGCGTCACCCGCGTCGGCACCGTGCCCGGCCGCACCCTCGCCCGCGCGCTGGCCGCCTGGCCGGCACCCACCGCCCGCCACGGCTGGGGCGATATCCCGGGCATCCGTGACCGTGACCACGGGATGAGTACCTGCAGGCCGGCGTCCTTGGCCCGCTTCGCCAGCTGGGCGGTCTCCTCGATGCTGCAGTGGCCGTTGGCCGGATCGCTGGACGGGTTGACCCAGGTGCGCAGGCTGACGGCGGTGATGCCGTAGCCCTTGAGGATGGGCTGGGCGGGCTGCTGCGGTGCCGCGTCGGCGGCGAGAGCGGTCAAGAAGGCCAGGGCGAGCATGGCTAGCGTGATGTGCCGGTGCCATGAGGTCCAGTGCCTGACCTGGTAGTGGTCGAGGCCGACCTGGCCCTTGGCAGTCTGGAAGCACTCCTCCACGCTCCAGCGGATGCCGGCGACGCGGACCAGTTCGGACAGGGCTACTTCGGTGGGTGACCAGCACACGTAGAAGGCGAGTTCACCGGTGGACCGGTTTCGGCGGATGAGCAGGTGGCGGTGGCTGCCGGTGCCGATGTGGATCCAGGCCCAGTCGTAGTACCTCGGCCCCTTCGCACCGTTGCCGGCGCTGTGCCGCTGCCAGGCCGTGGCGGGCAGACGGCCGGCGACGATGTCTGCACGGACGGCGGTTCGGCCGTGGTTGATCGTCACCCGCATCGAGCAGGCGACGGCCATCACGTAGCCGATGCCGCGTGCCTCGAGGTCAGAGCGGAGTTGAGGGTCCTGGCCGTAGGCTTCGTCGCCGGTTACCCAGGAGGCGGTGATCCCGGCGTCCAGTGCGGGGCAATCATCTCCCCGGCCAAGTTGGGGCTTGGTGGCGAACTGGATGTCCTTGGGGATCCCGGCCGAGTGCCGGCGTTCGGGATCAGAGCACCAGGAGTGTTCGGGCAAGTAGAGCCGACGGTCTATCAGGGCCCGTCCTCGGCTGGTGGCCAGCGCGAGAAACACGCCGACCTGGGCGTTTTCGATGCGGCCTGCGGTGCCGGTGTACTGCCGTTGCACGCCCGCCGAGGCCCGGCCCTTCTTCACGAAGCCCGTCTCGTCGACCACGAGAACGGCGCCGTCGGCGCCGAGTTGTTCGACGGCGTAGGCGCGCAGGTCGTCACGGACGGCATCAGCGTCCCAGCGGGCGTAGCGCAGCAGGCGCTGCATCGGCCCGGGCCGGCTATGGCCCGCCCGTTCGGCCAGCTGCCAGCAGTTCTTCCGCTCGGCGTCCGAGAGCAGGCCGAGCAGGTAGGCGCGGGCCGCAGCCCTGGGCTCCACCCGCCGGAATCGGCCCGCGATCCGGGCCATGACCTGCTCGAACATCGCCCACCAACATGCAGGGTCTACGCTATGGCCTCCCGGCCACCGCACGATCTTCAGGAGTCCACACAACCCCCGATGATCACGCGGTGGCCGTACCCTTCCCAGCCGGGTCCGAGACAAGATCGCGAAGTCAGACTGAAGTACTAGGACGCCGCTGGGCGGCGGCCATGCCGCGGGCGCCGGTGACGGAACCCGCGCCGGCCGGCTGGTCCGGCCTCACTTCCGCCAGAACAGGTGGTGCGTCACACCGCTCGGGCTGGGCACGACGTCCTGGTGGAACCGGTCGAGCAGCTCATCGGGGGACTCCCACAGCCGGGCCCCGGAGCCGAGCTTCGTCGGCACGACCGCCACATGCAGGGTGTCGACGAGGTCGGCCTTGAGGAACTGCCGGATGATCGTGGCCCCACCGCCAAGCCGGACGTCCTGGCCCTGCGCCGCCTCCTTCGCCTGGGCGAGCACCGCGGCCGGGTCGCCGTCGACGAAGTGGAACGTGGTGTCGGAGAGCGTGAACGACGGGCGCTTGTGGTGCGTCATGACGAACACCGGCGTGTGGAACGGGGGCTCGTCACCCCACCACCCCTGCCACTCGTGGTCCTGCCAGGGCCCGCGCTGCGGCCCGAACTTGTTGCGGCCCATGATCTCGGCGCCGATGTTGCGGGCGTAGTCCCGCGTGATGTAGTCGTCCAGACCTCGGCTGCCACCGGGTTCGGAGCGGTTGATGGGTGGGTGGTCGGTGGCAATGGCCCAGGCGAACATGTTCCCCGGGTCGGCATGGCCGAACGGCTTCTCGAGGCTCTGGCCCTCGCCGGCGCCGAACCCGTCGCTCGAGACGGTGAAGTTCTGGACACGCAGCAACTGGCTCATGTCGCTCCTCCTGCTTCGCGCTTTCTGATCACTTGACGAACGGTAGACCGGCCGGGCCGGGAAAACTCATCGCCGCATCGTGCAGTTCTCATCGAGCTCCCGCGGCGGCGCCGGGCGAGCGTCCAGCGGGAGCGGCGGGTCTTCCGGCCCTTGCTTTCGCCGCGGGCGGCCGCGGCCTGGCGGGCCAGCTCCCGGTTGGCCACCAGCACCTCGATCACCTGGCCGTGCGTCAGCTCCGCCCGGGGGATCGGGCGGGCAAAGGGCATCGACGATCCCCGCAACATCCAGCCGGCGCAGAAACTCGGCAGCGACGGGCAGAGCGCCCAAACGCTTGGTCACCACGGACTCGATCACGCACTCCATACGGGGGCGTTCCGTCCGTGGCCGCGGGGACCGGGAAGTCATCGACACACCCGGACCAACGTTGACAGGACCGTGCCGGACACTGCTCGGCCCCGCTCTCCAGCCGAATCAGCGACCCGCGAAATACGGGGCTAGTTGGGCGGCGAGGGCGCGGTCGTGGGCGGCGAAGAGACGGTGGGCGACGTAGTACATCGGGCGGCCTCCTGCTGCTGGTCAGGACGGGGCGCGGCGTGGTTCGGGGAGGGTCAGGGGTCGTTGGGCCGTGTGGTGGCTGGCGGCTTGGACGGCGCGGCTGAGGGCCGCAGCCGGTGGGATGCGGCGGGCGCGGTGGGCGAGGTAGGTGCCGGCCAGGGTGTCGCCAGCGCCGGTGATCTGCCGGATGGTGGGCACGGCGGGCGGGGTGACGGGCCGTTGTGCGCGGCCGGGCTGGAGAACGCGGGCTGGCCGGGGGCCGTCGGTGACGACGGTTTCCGGGCACGGTTGAGGGCCAGCGTGGTGGGTGAGGAGGGTGTGTTCCTCGGCGTTGACGAAGATCGTGGTCGCGTGCCGTAGCCAGGGTGTGGCTTCGGGGATGAGCTGGGGGGCGCTGGGGAGGTGGAAGTCCAGGCTGAAGGAGCAGCCCTGCGCTGTCAGCGCCTGGAGGACGGCGGGGACGTAAAGGGGGCGGCGGCAGCTGATGTGGAAGGCCCCCTCAGGGTGGCAGTGGATCAGGTGTAGGGCGTGGGCAGTGAGGTGCCTGGCGGCGCCGGTGGCGGTGTCGACGGCCGTGACGGTGCCTGTGTCGTCGTAATGGATGGTGAATGCGGCTGACGGCTCGGGGGCGTGGTGGAGGAGGCTCCAGTCCAGGGCGGGCAGGCGCAGGGCGTCGGGCAGTCCGGCAAGGTCGTCTCCGACGGCGGCGGCCGGCGCGACCGGGAGTCCGGCGCGGGCCGCCGCGGCGGCCAGGTGGAGGGCGGCGCCGCCGAGCTGGCGCACCGGGGGGTGGCCAGGGCGGTAGATCTCGTCGAGGGAGATGTTGCCGATCACGATGGTGCGCTGCATCGCGGCTCCCCCTTACGGTCAGGTCTTGGTGTGGGCGCAGTCGGTCAGGGCGGTGCAGGTCGGGCGGCGCGTGCACAGGCGGGCGGGCGGCTGGTTGAGGTAGAGGCGCTTGAAGTAGATCAGCACCAGGTGGGTCCACCACGTCGGAGCCGCATCGCTTGGAATGGTGACGTTCTGGGTGCCGGCGAGCATGCCTAGGGGTTCGGTATGGCGGGCGACGGCGTGCTCGAGCAGGAGACGCAGGTGTTCGTGGGCGGCGGGTCCGGAGGGGAGAGTGAAGCCGAGGACGGGGCCGAGTTTGGTGACCATGCCGGAGTCGACGGGGATGATGCCGCAGTGGTAGCCGCGGGCGTACAGGGCGGCGCACTGGGCGACTTTGTAGGAGGCCCCGCGCACATCGCGGGCGAAGGCGGCGATAAAGGTCTTGGCGTCCCAGGCGACTGGGTCGGTGCCGTCCTTGTCCCAGCGGGCGAGGGTGTCGGCCAGCGAGTACAGGTAGGTCAGGCGCGCCTCGGTCAGGCCGAGCGGGGCGACCAGGTCGCGCGCCTGGTCGTCGTCGAGGTCGGTGAGGGCGTCGAAGCCGAGCGTGTCGGCGCGGGCGAGCACGCCCGCGTAGGTGTCGACCATGCGGTAGTTGATGCGGGTGGACCAGCCGGCGGCGAGCATCCGCATGCGCGGGTCGGTGATGGTGGGCGGCCACCAGCGGTTGTGGTCGTGGTTGGCCTCCACCTCGGCGCGTACGTCGTCGAGGGAGGCGGCGCGGGTGACGAACGCAAGGACGCGGTCGTCGCTGCGTTTGCTGGGTCTGGTGACGGTCACGGCGCTGCTCCTGGGGCGGGCGGACGGGCGTGGGTGGCCATGGCGAGGTTGGAGGAGATCAAGGGGATGCGTAGCCGCTCCTGCAGGGCGGTCGCGGCGGTCAGGGTCCGCCAGCCGGTGCACGACAGTACGAGCGCGTCGGCCCTGGCGAGTGCGGTCTGCGGAAGGCCGGCGCAAAGGTCGAGGATCTGCCTGGGGGTGATGGCGGGGTAGCCGTCGTCCAAGCCAAGGCTGGCATGGGCGAGGACTTGGATGCCGTGTGTGCCCAGGGCTTCGGCTTCGGCGCGGGTGACCGGTTGCGGGTAGGGGGTGGCCAGAGCGATGCGGGCCAGCCGGCGCCGGTGCAGGACGGTGGTGAGGGCGTCGAAGGCGGTGATCACGCCCGGCGGCAGCGCGGGCCCGCCCGTGAAGCCGGCGGAGGTGCACGCCAGGACGACGGCGTCCAGCGGAAGATGGCGCATGGAGTCCACGGCACCGGTGGCGGCGGCCCGCAGCCCGTGCCAGAAGGAGTCATCGACGGCGGTCGTGCGGGAGGCCGGCACGAGCCGAGCGTAGTGGAAGACCACGCCCGGCTCGCCGAGTTGGGGCAACTCCTCCTCAACCGCCACGTTGGCCCACGGCAGCAGCACCCCCACATGCCGCCGCTCCGCCGCTCCCACCGCGGCGGCAGGGTCAGCGGGCACGGTGAGTGCCGTAGATGACGCGCGGGGCGTGCCCGGTGACAGTGATGTCGGCCGGTGTTCCGACCGGGACGGCGGCCCCGGGCTCGATGATCTGGATCGCGTACGAGCCCAAGCGGCGGAACCAAGTGCCGCGCTCGTCGACGAAGTACGCGTGCACGCCGGGGATCTCCAGGCCGACCGGGTAGACGCGTTGTTTCATCGGCTTGTCCCAGATCTGGTCGATGTCGGCCTTCCACGTCTCGAAGTGCGTCGCGGACGGCAGGCCGTCCAGGCTGGCTTCTTCCTCGGCGAGCGGGGTCCCGGGGAAGGCGCGGGCCAGGCGGACGTTCGTGCGGTGGCACATCAGCCCGGCGTCGTAGATCCGCTGCAGGGCCGTGAGGTTGGCCAGGTGCGTGGCATGGGTCTCACCGGGCAGGCCGTAGATGAGGTTGAGGCCGGGCAGCAGCTTCGGCAGCCCGCCCGCGCCGCGCTCGGCGCCGGCTGCGTTCACGTGCTCGACGGCGCGCAGCAAGATGTCTTCGGTGCAGGTCAGCATGTTGCGTTCGATGACGGCCGGGTCAAACGACTCGATTCCCATCGGCGCGCAGTTGCCCTCGGTGCACAGTTCGGCGACCGCAGCCGCGATGCGCTTGCCGACCGGGGCGGCAACTGCCAGCGGGTCGGCGTCGTCGATGTGCAGCATCTCCAGCTCCGGGCACCCCTCCCGGATCCCTCCCAGCAGGGCGCGGATGGCGTCCTCGCTGCGGCCCTGGTAGGAGAAGAAGCAGGTCTGCTGGCCGAGGCGAAAGTGGCGCACCCCCGCGTCGTACAGCTGTGTCGCTTCGGCCAGGACGTCCTCGACCGTGCGGTGCGCGACCGTGGGCGCTTTCCCTGGCTCGTTGCAGAAGCGGCAGAACGCCTTGCGGGTGCAGCCGCGGTACAGCTCCAGCTCCGCGACCGGCGACCACGGCATCTGCTCGATCAGCCCGGTGAACGAGTCACGGTCCGCCTCGAGCTGCCCGTACGGAGCGGGCGTGCGGCTGCCCAGGGCGAGGTCGCCGGAGGTGATGGTGTGCGTGTGGACCGCGTCGAACAGCCCGGCCCAGGAGGCCGGTTCGGACAGCGCCCATGTAGCCATGGGCCCGAGCAGATAGCGGCGGCCGCGCGCGCAGGCCATCGCGCGGGCGATGTCGTCCTGCGAGCCGTTGACCGCGTGCAGGTGCACCGAGGGGACCTTGTCCCCGGCGACCACGACCACCGCTTCGGCGTCCCTCAGCAGCTCAACCGCCTTGTCGCGGTTCACGGTCGCGGAGTACGTCCACCGGTCACTCAGCGGCGCGTCCACGGCCGGGCGGCCGCCGGCCAGGCACCAGCGGACGTCGTCGATCGTCACGTACCGCACCTCGACGCAGGGCCGTGCCCGGCGCAGGGCCGCGTAGGCCTGTCGCACATAGGCGGACAGGTACGGCGGGACACCCAGACCGCTGGGCTCCACGGTGTAGCAGTCCAAGATCACCACAGGGGCGGTCACCGGAACTCCTCTCGTACACCGGTTCATCGGGGCAGGCCGCCCGCGCCGACACGAGCGGCCCGTACCTCCGTCGAACGACGCGCTTCACAACCGGATGCCGGCGCCCGCCGGGGAAGCCCTGACGGTCTGAGGCCAACATCCTTACAGGCGGCACGAGTTCGAACGGAGGGAAAGTTCAGTCAAGCGCCGCGTGCGCTCCGCAGGAAGGGGGAAGGATGGACTCCTCCGTAGTCCCGCGTAGTCCAGGGACGGGGTGACGGAATGACGCGCACACCGCATGCTCAGCACCTCGCGTACCTGATCCGCGCGGCCTGCCGGGAACGCGGCTGGGGCCCCAGCCAGCTGGCGCGCGCCGTGGGCCAGGCCGAGGGCAGCGGTCCTGGCCGATTACAGCGCCAATACGCGCGCAAATGGATGACTGGCGAGCGTACGCCCGACTACTGGTGGCCCTACGTCGCGCACGTTCTCCAACTCGATCCCGACGCCAAATCCATCCCTCAACCACCCGCGTGCGCACCGGCCCACGCCGATACCGTGGCCTCAGTCATCGCGCTGGGAAGGAGCGACCTCGACGTGGACCGCCGGAACTTCCTCACCGCGTCCAGCGGCTACGCCCTCGCCGCCCTCAGCCTGCCCGACCCCGACAGCATCACCCGCCGCGTCAAGAACGCCCCCGCTGGCGCCGTCCGCGTCGGCCGAGGCGAAGTCACCGCCATCAAGATCATGGCCAAAACTCTCGGCGACTCCGCTTCCGAACTCGGCGGCGGCCACGCCCGCCACCTCGCAGTGCGCTACCTCACCGAAGACGTGGCCCCCTGGCTGAACGGCACCTACACCGAGGCCACCGGCCGCGATCTGTTCGCCGCCGCCTCCCAGCTCGCCCACCTCGCCGGCTGGATGGCCCAAGACGAAGGCGACACCCCCGAACTCCAGGGCATCGCCCAGGGCTATTACGCCCATGCCTTCCGCCTCGCCGAAGAAGCCGGGGACCCCGAGCTTGCCGCCACCGCCCTGCGGGGCCTGGCCGTCCAGTGCATCGACCTCGGCTACCGCGCCGAAGCCGTTCAACTCAGCGAAGCCTGCGTCACCTACGGCCGCAATCTCGACAACCCGCGCGCCGTGGCCTACTACAACGCCACACTCGCCAACGCCGCAGCCCAGGACAACAACCGCCCCCTCGCCGCCCAGCACCTTGCCCTGGCCGAATCCGCGATCGGCAAACCGCCCTCCAGCCCCGGCGACTCCTGGGCGGCCCACTACTCCCCCGGTCGCTGGGCCCACGAAACCGGCATGATCCACAGCCGCCTGGGCGACCTCACCGCCGCCGAGGAACACCTCCGCCACGCCCTCGACATCCACGGTCTCGACCGACGCCGCTGTGTCTGGTGGCCGGTCGCCCTCCGGCCGCCGTCGCCGAGCCCGTCTGGCAGGCGATCGTCGAAGCGGGGCGGCGTGCCCCGGGCGGTCAGGACCCGCTCGCGGCCGTCGGCTTCCCCCGGCTTCCCGCCGACTCGGACACCCCGTGGGTGATCCCGGCCGACGCTCGGAGCGTGGACCTCGACGGCGGATCGTGGGGTGCGGGCCGGCTGTCGTGTTCGGGCCGCGGCGTGTGGCGGTGGCAGCCGCTTCCCCGCTTCAGCCTGGACCAGGGCCGGTCGGCCGAGATCGGGACCGCTGGCCAGAGTCCGGCGCTGCGCCTGCGCGCCCTGGTGAACCTGCCGTGGGCCGACCCGGGCGCGCTGGAGGTCAGCAAACCCCGGCGTACGCTGCTCGAACAGCAGCTTGCGCACAGCGCGGTGGCCGGCGCGATGACGATGCTGTCCCGGCGTCGGGGCGCGGAGTTGCCCGCCGCTCGCTGGGAACGGGGGCTCTTTGGCAACTCGGCCCGTTCCATCGGGTACACGTGCACGATCGCCGCGCCGGACGGCGGCCCGGCCGTGAAGGCCTCCGTCATGCTCGCCCTGCCCACCACGATGGAGTCCACCGTGGTCGCCTGCGCGGACGTCCTGATCGAGAATCCGGAGGCGTGGGCCGCGCTCCTCGGTCCCGGCGGGGACACGCAGCTGGGCCTCGACGAGGTCCAGGCCGTGCTGCTCGCCGCGTGGGAGACGGCCGCCGAGCTGCTGCCCGATGTCGTCGGCGACTCGGCCGGGCTGTCGTGGGCCGCCCCACCCACCACCGAACTGCGGATGACATGCGAACAGCCCGCCGACAACGGCGTCCTGCCGGATCTGGACACGCACGTCGACCTGACGCCGCTCGGCCCCAACGACGGCGGCCCCAGGTCGCGGATGGCAGTCACGATCACTTCGGCGCCCGCCATGGTCCGCGCAGAGCGCCAGCGCCTGCTGCGGGAGGCGCTGGTATACATGGCTCGCCAGTTCGGCTACGTCGACGCCGAGGTGGACCTCCTGTAGGACCGGACTGTGCGCACCGGCATTGCGCCAGAGAAGAGAGCGTGGAACCTGGCCTAGCGGAGTGCTTGGCGGTGGGGCCTGTCCGTCGTCGCGGCAGGGCAACCAGCAGGGAGCGCCGAGCTCGAAGTCGATCTGGACGGTGCCGCTCCAGTCGACCGTGTCGGGGACCTCGAAGGCGGTAGCCGGCTGCACGAAGACCCGGAGGAACTTGCCGTGGCCCACCATAGTGAACGCAGAAGCGTCAGCGTGGGGCTGACCTGCGGTGACACCTCCCCGCAGGTGTCCGGGACGCGCCACCAGGTTCCCCCAGCGCAGAGCCGCCTAGCTGATCACGAAGGGAATCAGGGCCACCTCCACATCCCACGGCGTCGATGAAGGGGACCTCAGCACGAAGCTGTACTGGCGGCCATCGTCATCGGGGACAGCCGCAGAGACGCAGCGCGGATGGTTGGTCAGCAGCTGAGTGGCCTTCTCCACGATCGGCTTGGGCTGCGCTGCATGGATGAACAGCGGAAGCACCGCGAAGCGGTCGTAGCGGGTCAGGTAGCCGAACAGCTGGTCGATGGCCTCGTGGAATTTCGAGGCGCCCTTCCAGATTTTGCACTCGCCGACGAGGACATTACGGTCCTCAATCCGCAGCAGCAGATCGGTTTTCCCCGCGCCGTTCAGGCTCTCCGCTGTGCAGCGGCCCGCGAACGCTGCGCCCAGCGCGACCAAGAGGACGTCTCGAATGTCTTCCTCGCCCTTTCCTCGAGTGGTGGATGGAAGGCGTTCGATCTGGTTGCGGGCGTGGCGTAGAACGCGCAGAGCTTCGGTGTAGAGCTCCGCGTCGGCCCTCTCATGATCAGGCCGACGCTCTCCGGCCTTGCGGATGCGCAGGCTGTCCGTGATCTGATAGCCGTCGTATTCGAAGTCACGACGGATCCTGTCGAGCTCTTTCGCCCACTTCTGCTGGGGCGTCTCCTCTCCGGATCCGGTGTATCTCTCCACCTCATTGCGGTAGGCGCGGAGCATCCTCTCGAACACGGCTATGGCGAGGGTGACCTGTTCGGGGTCGCTCCAGGTGATGTGGTCGGCGTAGGAGGAGAAAAGCCGCTTCCTCTGGGCGCCGGAGGTGTCCTTCGGTGGTCCGGGGGTGAAGCCGCTGCCGTCCCAGCAGGCTTGGAGTGGGGAGAGTTCGATCCGTGAGCTGATCTCCCGCATGCAGCTGCGGGTGGGGCCGCTAACGAGGTCTGTCGCCATAAGGGGTGACGTTAGCCTCGATCTTGCATGAGGGTCCGTCAGCTTGCTGACGGACCCTTTCGGCTCGTTCGGGGCAGAGATTCCTGCGGGTGGGCAGGCTGGTGGCCCGGCTGTCGCGTCGGGTGGGCGCCGGGTTCCACGGCTCCAGTTGGGTGGTGCTGCTCGTAGGGGCGGGACGTTGCTGGTCAGCCGGGGTTTGGCAGGGCCGCGAGCCGTTGCAGGGCGTCGGTGATCACACCGGTCCAGGGCCAGTGTTTGGCGAGGCGGAGGATGCGGCAGCGTCCGGTGGTGACGAGCTGAGCGGCCGCGGAGAACAGCCGCAGTCGCAGGCGGCGGGGCTCCCAACGGCGGGCTTGGCCGGTGAGGGCGAGCAGGGGCATCCAGGCCAGGAGGTCCAGGGCGATCTGGATGATCTCCAGCCAGATCTGGTTCTGTGCTGCGTCGTGGAGGGGCAGGTTGCGCAGGCCGGTGGCGCGGGCGGCGCGGATGCGGTCCTCGGCTCGGGCGCGCTGGCGGTGGCGTAGTTCGAGTGAGGCGATCGGCGTGGTGTTGGTGTTGGTGGCGAAGCAGGTCAGGCGCATGCCGTCGGCGTCGGCAAGCGCAACTGGGCGCCGGGGTGCGGCCGTTCCTTCCGCACGATCAGCCGCATCCCCCTGGGCCAGCCCTTGAGGCAGTCGCCGTCGAGTTCGGCCACCCAGGCGCCGTCGCGGATCTCGCCGTCGGGCTCGACGGCCGGCGTCCAGGCCGATGCCGGGACCTTCACAACGGCCTGGTGGATGGCATCGGTGATGGTCATGCCGACCGAGTAGGACAGCCACCGGCCGCGGGCGCAAAGCCAGTCGACGAACTCGTGCGTGCCCCCGCCCGAGTCGGTACGGATCAGCGTCCGCCGTCCGCGCCGGTACTTCTTCGGCAGCTGCGCCAGCGCGAGAGAGGCGGCTTCGATGTGGTCTGCCGCGGTGTTGCTGCCCGCGTTCCCGGGCCGCAGCAGAGCGGCCACCGGCTCCCCGGACCCGCCCCGGCCGTGGTCGACGAACCCCATCAGCGGATGGTGCCCGAAGGTCTTCTTCCAGGTCGCGGCCGCATCCTGCTTCTCGGAATGTGCGATCACCAGCACCCCGTCCAGGTCCACGACCACCTGCCCGGCCGCGTCCGGCGCTGCGTCGCCGGCCAACGTCCATACATGTTCACGTACTTGAGCGCGGGCCTGCCGCAGTGCGGTCAGCGCGCGCTTCCCGTCCGCTGCCAGCGCGTCGATCAGTCGGGAGACCGTCGGATCGGAGGCCACCGGCCCGAACACCGACGGCTCGGCCCGCAGCAGACCGACGTCTGCCAGGCAGCCCCCGCCCAGCGCGACCGCGAGCGCCACATCCAGCAGGACCTTGCCCGGATCATGCACCGCCCGCGGCTTGCGCCACGGTGCCAGCGCCGCCGATATCGCTTGATCCAGACCGGTCTTGCGGACCGTCTCCACCAGCAACACAGCGCCGGCCTGGGAGATCACCCCGCGGCCCCCGCCTTCGGTACGGACACGCGGGTAGGACCCGATACGCTTCTTCACCTGGAGAGTGCTTCTTTCATGCGACGACCTGGACCCTAGACAAGTCCCATCGTTGCAGGTCAGGAGCACTCTCCGCGTTTCCGATCACCCACCGGACGCCCTGCCGCGTGAAAGCGCGAGGCTAGTCCGCCATATGTTGATCTACTGAGGGAAACTTGAGGTTGAAGAGGGAGTTGTCGACCAGGCAGCCCGGGCCGGATCAACTCCTCCACAAGCCTCAGAGACCTGGCAGCAGCATCGTGGACGGATGAGCCAGCCAACCCAACAGGTGGCTCAGGTACCGCATGGCGTCCGGGCTCCCCCCTTGCTGACGACGTCTGCCATGAGCACACACCCGCTTGCCCCTTCACATCGATGAGCCACGGCACATGGCGTTCGCCAGCTTCGCCAACCTCACCGAGACGACCGGCGTGCAGCTCGCCAACTACAGCGGACCTTCGCCAGGTCAACAGAGTCCGGACACCCGTGTCCGAGCGCACGATGGAGATGGTGCAGATGGTCGTCAGCGAACTGCTGACCAAACGCCTGCAAACACGCACCCGGGCCACTCCCCACCTCCAGGCCGTTGACCAGGACAAATACAGAAGTCCGGCTGGAGTACTAGTACTCCAGTTGCAGTTCGCTATCTCTGCTGGTCAGAGGCACCTTCTCGAGTCTATTCGGCTGCTGTGGCGTCAGGTGCCGGAAGTTCGTAGCCTCCACCGTGACGGCGACGGTAGTGGCAGCGTCGTGCGGTTGCCTGGTGGCGGCGCCGCCACCAGGACCAGCTCAGCGCGTGATCTGCTTTCCGCCGGTGTGTCGGTTGGGGACGGTGAACTGCCAGGAGCCGCCGGACTTCTGCCACGGTGAGGGGTGCAAGGGCACAGGAACCGTTTCTGCCACCCCCCTTGCCGTCGTCGCGGCGGACATGGCCGCGAGGAAGGCGTGGGCCAGCATGGCGAGGGTGATCTGCCGGTACCAGCCCGGATAACGTCGGACCTCGTACTGGTCCAAGCCGCATTCGTTCTTCGCGCTCTGGAAGCACTCCTCGATCGCCCACCGGCTGCCGGCTATCCGGGCCAGCTCAGGAACCTCTGTGCCGGCGGGTGCGTAGGCGAGGTAGTAGGCGACCTCTTCCAGGCGGGCGAGGCTGCGGCGGGCCAGGACCCACCGGTCGTGCGTGGGCTGATCGCCGTCGAAGTCGTGGATGGCCGGAAGTTTCGCCGCGGCCCAGTCGTAGACGCGCGGCCCCTTCGCCCCGTCACCGCAGAAATGGCGTTTCCAGGCTTCATTGGGCGCTTGGGCGATGACGAGATCGATCCGGCCCAGCGCGGGGACGGGCTGGGACTTCGGGACGGCCAGGACGTAACCGACGCCGGCTTCCTCCAGCATCCGCCGCAGCCGCCATTCCTGGCCATAGGCCGAGTCTGCAGTCACCCAGGCGATGGGCAGTGGCGAGGCCAGGGCCCGCTGGATCATGGCT
>NZ_JBHSNY010000015.1:0-256638 GCF_042657145.1 Streptomyces bullii | reverse complement strand
GCAAGGCGCATTCGTCACGGCGTATTCGCGTCGAGCACGGCATCGCCCACCTGAAAAACTGGCGGGCTCTCGCCCGCCACCTTGGCCGCCGCGAGCACATCAGCGACATCGTTCAAGCCGTCGCCGGCCTGCTGTCCCATCAGCAGACAGCAGACCTGATTCCGACACGGCAGATGTGAGCACTGCGCCCCGCCGTCATCCTCGACGTCTCAACGCCTACCATGCACGAGCTCGTTAGTCGACTTCCGAGTCGGGAGCGAGAGCTATACGAGTAGTTCCGATGCGGCTTAACGCGGATCGCTCGGAGGCTGCGCCCGCTCAGACGACCTCGGCGGCGCTTTTAGGGCGGAACAGAACGGCCGTGCGATCACGGCGGCCCCACGCGACAACGGCAGCGAGCAGCAGCAGGGCGACCGCCTCAAGCATGGAGTTGTCGATGAAAACATTTGCGATCACCGCGCCGAGCATCACCCCGACCAGCCCCAGCGCGGCGAGACCGGCCAAGCGCGGCACGAGCAGACCAAGCGCACCGATGACCTCCACGACTCCGGTGACGTACCTGAACCACTGCCCAACCCCGATGTCTTCGAAGAGCTCGATCATCTGGTCAGCGCCCCCGAGCTTTGCAGCGCCGGCCATCACGAACACGATCGCCAGCAGTCCTTGGGCATTCCTGCAGGTCAGCGGACCCTGCCTCGCGGCTTCAGAGGCGTCGGCGGCAGTTCCGGTGCGGGCAGTGGAGCCCCGTCGTACCCCTTCACTTCTCCGAACCGGGAGCCTTCCATCCAGTCCCGGCGCGCTTGCTCGATCTCCTCCTGGGTCCGGCCGATCCAGTTCCAGAACATGATCAGCTCCTCCTCGAACGGCTCACCGCCCAGGAGCATCAGACCCGCGTCCGACTCCGCGCGCAGCGGGAGTTCGGTGCGGCCGCACCCGAGGTAGAGCATCGAGCCCGGCTGCACCGGCACGCCGTCCACGTGGGCCTCACCCGACATGGACAACACCGCGTACTCGAAGTCCGGCTCCAGCGGGAGGCGTACGTCCGTGCCGCGCGCGAGGGCCAGGTCGGCGCCGACGATCGGCGTGTACGTCGTGCCCGGCGAGGTCGCCCCGTCGAGGCCGCCGAGGATCAGCGTGGCCCTCAGGCCCGGGGCCGTGACCACCGGGAGGTCCGCGTGGTGCTCGAAGTGCGGGTCGGTGTGGCGGTGGGGGTCCGGGAGGGCGACCCACAGCTGCGCGCCGTGCAGGAGGCGGGCGTGCGGCCTGGGGCTCTCCTCGGAGTGGCTGACCGCCCGGCCGGAGGTCATCAGGCCCAGCTCACGGGGGCGGATCATCTGGAGGCTGCCGGTCGAGTCGCGGTGCAGCACCTCGCCCTCGTGCAGCCAGCTCACCGTCTGCAGCCCCATGTGCGGATGCGGCGGCACCTGCATCCCGGGCTCGTCGGCGATGTCGTCGGGGCCGTAATGGTCGACGAAGCACCAGGCGCCGACCATGCGGCGGCCCAGGTTGGGCAGCAGCCGTCGGACCTCGGTGGACTCGCCGAGTCGGACACGGCGCGGGCTGAGGAGTTCCCGCACGGGCTCCGCGACCACGAAGCCCCGGCCGCCGCATACGGTGGGCACCGCCTCGCGCTCAAGATTGCTCATGCCGCCAACCTAGCCCCGCCGCCGCACCCACGTCAGCCCGTGGCAGGCCATGACAGCCCCCAGCAGTCCATGACCTCTGCGGGCTGCCGCACGAACAGCGGTGCCCGGAAGACGACGACCCAGATATAGTAGCCATGTACATAGTAGCCATGTACTGTATTTGCATGAGTTCGAGTTCGTTCGAGGGCGCGACACCCGGGTTCCTGGTCTGGCGTCTGTCGATGAAGTGGCGTGTGGCGGTCGACCGGGCGGTCGCTCCGCTGGGACTGACCCACGCGCAGTACGCGCTGGTGGCCTCGCTGTACGCGATGCGGCGCTCCGGTGAGCGTCCGAGCCAGCGCCGCCTCGCCGACCACACCGGGCTCGAACCCCTCTACGTGTCGAAGCTGGCCCGGACCCTGGAGTCCGCCGGACTCCTGGAGCGCACCCGGGACCCGCGCGACCCGCGCGCCGTGCAACTGGCGCTCACGGACGAGGGCCGCGAGGTCACCCGGCGGGCGATCGGGGTCGTCCAGGGACTGCTCCAGCAACTGCTGGAGCCGCTCGGCGGCCTCGACAGCCCACGGGCACGGGAGTTCACCCGTGACCTGACGGTCCTGCTCGACACCTCTCTTGATCCGTTCAACGACCCCGAGACGGAGCAGCCATGACCACTACGCCCCTCGTCGACCCCCGCGTCATAGGCCTGGCCCACTACGCGAGCCGCGCGGTCCTCGAAACCGTGCTGGCTCGCCACGGCGCCACCTTCCAGCAGTCCGTCGCCCTCCGGCTCGCCGCCGTCGCGGACGGGGCGGCCGAGCGGGACCGTCTCGTCGACGGCATGGTCGGCACTTTGAAGATCGATGCGGCGGACGCGCACACTGTGATCGACGAGCTGATCGCCGGGCAACTGCTGGCACCGGAGGAAGCGCCGTCCCAGGTGCGGATCACGGACGCCGGACGGCGGCTGTACGAGCGGGTCTCGACCGAGACCCGCCCCATCACCGCGAGGATCTACGCCGGCCTCCCGGCCGAGGACCTGGCCGTCGCCGGCCGGGTACTCACCCACATCACCGAGCGCGCCAACGCGGAACTGACCGCCCTGACTGCCACCGCGACTGCCCACCACCACGACCGCGACGACCGCCACGACAGCCATGACCGCCTTGACGGACAGCGGAAGCAGGTAGTGGAATATTGAACTATCTCCGTCCGTTGTCGGCCTCGAAGGAGGTCACAGTGGACATGAGGTACGACTCGGCGTACTACGCCCACGGAACGCCCGCCGAGCGCTGGGAGCGCGCGCGGATGTTCTTCGACGCCAGGGACTACGCCGGTGCGGCGCGTGTCCTGGTCGGGCTGGTCGAGGAGGTTCCGGAGCAGACCGGACCGCGCCTGCTGCTGGCCCGGTCCTACTACCACTCGGCCCAACTGCGCCGTGCTGAGGCCGAGTTGCGTGTCATCGTCGAGCGCGACCCGGTGGAGCACTACGCCCGGCTGATGCTCGGCCGCACGCTGCAGCGGCAGGGACGGCACGAGGAGGCGGAGTCGCATCTGCGCATCGCCTCGGCCCTCGCGGGCGACTTCGAGCAGGCCTGAGCCCCCGGGGACCCGACCCGTAACCACGCCGGTGCCCGGCTCCGTCACGGAGCCGGGCACCGGCGTCGTACGCAGGCCGGATTCGGCGACGCACGCAGGCAGGAACCGGCTGCACACGAGGGCAGAGCCCTACTTCGCCGCCGCCTCTCCCCCGTACGACCGCCGCCCCTGCCGGTAGGCGATCTCGCCGAGGGCGATGTCGACGGCGAGGAAAGCGGCCAGCGGGATGCCCAGCAGCGGGACGAGGTAGCCGACGGCGGCGACCACCGCCAGCAGGGGCACGAGGACCTGCGGCGGCACTTGCTGCCAGGCGCCGCGCGGGATCGGACGGCCGAAGGCGGAGTCCCGGCCGCGCTGCCACCACATGCGGTAGCCCCACACGATGAGCAGGATCAGGCAGAACGCGAGCAGCATCAGGGCAATCTGGTTGGCGAGGCCGAACAGGACGCCGGTGTGCAGGTCGATGCCCCAGCGGGTGAGCTTGGCGAGGACCGGGAAGTCGGCGAACCGCAGCACGTCGGTGACCTCGCCGTCGGCCGGGTCGACGGCGACCGCGTCCTGCTTGGTGGGCCAGCCGCGCTGGACCTGCTTGACCACGTACGCGGAGTCGGCGTCGGCGGGCGGGACGATCTCCACGGGGTCGCCCAGGCCCTCGACGCGCGCCGCGGCCAGAACCTCGTCGAGGCCGACACCGTGCTCGCCTCCCCCGCCGGAACCGGCCGCGGAGCCGTGGCCGGCGTGCTCGCCGCCCGCCGCCGCCGAGATCGACGGGGTGGCCTGGCCGAGCGAGGTGCGCAGTTCGTCGATGTTCGCTCCGGCGTACGCCGACCAGGTCAGACCGGTCGCCGAGAGGAAGAAGAACCCGGCCGCGGCCCAGACGCCGAGGGTCCCGTGCAGACCGAGGGTGCGGCGGCGCCCGCCGGTGCCGCGCACCGTGCGCAGAGCACGGCGCCGGGAGAACCACAGCACCAGACCGCCGGCCGCGATCACCCAGAGCCAGCTGGCCGCCAACTCGCTGTACAGGCGGCCGGTTTCGCCGAGGTGCAGATCGCGGTGGAGTTCGTCGATCCAGGCACGCAGCGGCAGCGCGCCGGTCGAGCCGTACTGTTCGAGGGCGCCGCGCACCTTCCCCGTGTACGGGTCGACGAACACCGCGAGGGTGCGGTCGGCGTCGACGCCCGGGACGCCGGACAGCAGCACCCTCGTGGTCGCGTCGGGCTCGGGCGCGGGGCGCACGGCCGTCACCGTGCCCTGCGGGTGGGCCTCGCGGGCGGCGGCGACCTGCTGGGAGACCGGCAGGGCACGGTCACCGACGGGGACGGTCAGCTCATGGTCGTAGACGATCTTCTCCGCCTGGAACGAGGCGGCGTACAGCAGCCCGGTGACGGCGGCGACGAGCAGGAACGGTGCCACCAGCACGCCGGCGTAGAAGTGCAGGCGCAGGATCAGGGGGCGCAGTGGGGCCCAGCCGCTCTTCGGCGGTGCCGCGGCGGGGGGTTGGGGGGCCTCGTCCTTGGCGGTCGAGGGAGCGGTGGTCATCGGCGGGGTTCTCCCGGGGACGTCGTCGTGGCCGTGGTGATGCAGGAGTCGGGCCGAAGGCGTGCCGAGTTCCCGGGATGCGTATGTGGTGTGTGCCACACGGGGGTGCGGAGTGCCGTGGCATCCTGACGCGATGGGGAGTGCGAGTGGGCGGGTGCCGGTGGCCGAGCGGGTCGAGGAACTCCTCGCCGCCGACGGTGCGTTGCCGATCGTCGCGGCCGGTGACCCGGTGCTGCGGCGGGGCACCGAGCCGTACGACGGTCAGCTGGGCCCCGCGCTGCTGGCCCGGTTCGTCGAGGCGCTGCGCATCACCATGCGCGCCGCGCCGGGTGTCGGGCTGGCCGCGCCGCAGGTCGGTGTGGACCTGCGGATCGCGGTGATCGAGGACCCGGCGCCGGTGCCCGAGGAGGTGCGTGTGGCGCGCGGCCGGGTGCCGCAGCCGTTCCGGGTGCTGGTCAATCCGTCGTACGAGCCGGTGGGTGCCGCGCGGGCCGCGTTCTTCGAGGGCTGTCTGAGTGTGCCGGGCTGGCAGGCGGTGGTGGCGCGGCACGCGCAGGTGCGGTTGACCGGGCAGGACGAGCAGGGGCGTGCGGTGGACGAGGTGTTCACCGGGTGGCCCGCGCGGATCGTCCAGCACGAGACGGACCACCTCGACGGCACGCTGTACCTGGACCGGGCCGAACTGCGCTCGCTCTCGTCTCACCAGGCGGTCGCGGAGCGCTGGGCGCAGCCGACGCCGGAGGAGGCCGCGGCGGCCCTGGGTTTCCAGCTGCCGCGCTGAAAAACCGGAGGCGTCCAGCAGGGCGTCTCCGTTACGGTGCCCGTATGTCGACGCCCCGAATTTCCTAGCCGAGGACCCGCTTCCACGCCACCCGTGTGTCCTCTTGCCTGTTCGGAGCGTCTTCTCATGATCACCGTTCGTGATGTCGACGTGCGCGTCGGCGCGCGTCTGCTGCTGTCCGGCATCTCCTTCCACGTCTCCCCCGGCGACCGCATCGGCCTGGTGGGCCGCAACGGCGCCGGAAAGACGACCCTGTTGAACACACTGGCGGGCACGGTGCGGCCCGCCGCCGGCACCGTCGTCCGCACCGGCGATGTCGGCCACCTCCCCCAGGACTCCCGCGCCGCCGACCAGTCGGTGACCGTCGCCGACCGGGTCCTGTCCGCGCGCGGCCTGGACCGTGCGGTCCGCGCGCTGCGCCGCGCCGAGGCGGCGATGGCCGACGGGACGGAGCGGTCGATGAACGCGTACGTGCGGGCCGAGGCCGAGTTCCAGGCCCGCGGCGGCTACGCGGCGGAGGCGGAGGCCGCCCGGGTCGCCGCCGGCCTCGGCCTGCCGACGCAGGTCATGGACCGGCCGCTCGCCGCCCTGTCCGGCGGTCAGCGCCGGCGTGCGGAGCTGGCCCGGATCCTGTTCGCCGGCCATGACACGCTGCTGCTGGACGAGCCGACGAACCACCTGGACGCCGACTCGACCGCCTGGCTGCGGGGTTTCCTGACGGGCCATCAGGGCGGTCTGGTGATGATCAGCCACGACACCGCCCTGCTCGCCGCCACCGTGAACCGCGTCTTCCACCTGGACCCGGCACGCGCCGCCCTCGACCTTCACAACACCGGCTGGGACACCTACCTGGCCCGCCGGGAGGCGGACGAGCGGCGCCGGGAGCGGGAACGGGCGAACGCCGAGCGCAAGGCGGCGGCCCTGCACGCGCAGGCCGACAAGATGCGCGCCCGGGTGGCGACCGCGACCGCCGCGCGGAACATGGCCCGCCGCGCCGACCGCATGCTCGCCGGGCTCGAACCGGTCCGGCGCACCGAGAAGGTGGCCCGCATCCGGCTGCCCGAGCCGGCGCCCTGCGGCCGTGTCCCGCTCGGCGCGGTCAGCCTGACCCGGTCGTACGGCGGTCGGCGCGTCCTGCGCGGCGTCGACCTGGCCGTGGACCGGGGCAGCCGTCTGGTGGTGCTCGGGCCCAACGGTGCGGGAAAGACAACCCTGTTGCGCATCCTGGCGGGCCATGACACGCCCGACAGCGGCCGGGTGGTCCACGGCCACGGGCTGCGCCTCGGGTACTTCGCCCAGGAACACGACACCCTGGACCGTTGCCTGACCGTACGTCAGCAATTGACGCGAGTCGCTCCGCACCTCTCCGACGGTGAAGTGCGGCACGTCCTGGGGGCGTTCCTGTTCTCCGGCGACGACGCCGACAAGAGCGTCGGCGTCCTGTCGGGCGGCGAGAAGACCCGGCTCGCGCTGGCGGGCCTGGTCCACTCGGGGGCGAACGTCCTGCTCCTCGACGAGCCCACCAACAACCTGGACCCGGCCTCCCGGGCCGAGGTGCTGGCCGCGGTGGGCACCTACCCGGGCGCGATCGTCATGGTCACCCACGACCAGGGCGCCGTCGAGGCGCTGCGCCCGGACCGGGTGCTGTTGCTGCCGGAGGCGCACGAGGACCTCTGGAGCGAGGAGTACCGGCAGCTGGTGTCGTACGCGTGACCGGCGGGCGCCGGGTCAGTTGTCCCGGTACGCCTCCAGCAGCCGCAGCCACACCTCGCTGATCGTCGGGTAGGAGGGCACGGCGTGCCAGAGACGGCTGATCGGGACCTGCCCGGCGACCGCGACGGTCGCCGAGTGGATGAGTTCGCCGACGCCGGGGCCGACGAGGGTCACGCCGCGCAGGATCTCGTCCTCCAGGTCGACGACCATGCGGGCGCGGCCCTTGTAACCGTCGGCGTACAGGCCCGCGCCCGCGACGGAGGACAGGTCGACGTCGACGGCCCGCACCCGGTGCCCGGCCTGTTCCGCCTCGGCCAGCGACAGACCCACGGCAGCCGCCTCCGGGTCGGTGAACACCACCTGGGGGACGGCGGCGTGGTCGGCGGTCGCGGCGTGCGCGCCCCACGCCTCGGCGAGCAGGGTCTCGCCGGTGGCGCGGGCGGCGATGGCGGCGCCCGCGATGCGGGCCTGGTACTTGCCCTGGTGAGTGAGCAGGGCGCGCTGGTTGACGTCACCGACCGCGTACAGCCAGTCGTGGCCGGTGACGCGGAGGCTGTCGTCGACGTCGAGCCAGGAGCCGGGCTCCAGGCCGACCGTCTCCAGGCCGATGTCGTCGGTGCGCGGGGCGCGGCCGGTGGCGAAGAGGATCTCGTCGGCCTCGATGCGGTCGCCGGCGTCGGTGACGACCACCACGGTGCCGTTCTCCCGGGTCACCGACTCGACCGAGGTGCCGGTGCGGACGTCCGCGCCCGCCTCGCTGAGTGCCTCGGCGACCAGTTCACCGGCGAAGGGCTCCATGCGGGCCAGCAGGCCCTTGCCGCGGACCAGCATGGTGACCTTCGAGCCCAGCGCCTGCCAGACGGTGGCCATCTCGGTGGCGACCACGCCGCCGCCGACCACGACCAGCCGTCCGGGTACCGCCGGTGCGCTGGTGGCCTCGCGGCTGGTCCACGGCCTGACCTCGTCGATCCCCGGCAGCCCGGGCAGGGCGGCGCGGCTGCCGGTGCAGACGGCGACCGCGTGCCGCGCGGTCAGGACCCGTCGCGTTCCGTCCGGGCCGGTCACGGTCACCGTGCGCGGGCCGGTCAGACGCCCGTGTCCGCGGTGCAGGTCGGCGCCGATGCCGTCCAGCCACCGGGCCTGGCCGTCGTCCTTCCAGTGGGAGGTGTAGTAGTCGCGGTGGGCGAGGACCGCGGGCGCGTCGAGCGGGCCGTGCACCGACTGGCGCAGGCCCGGCACGCGGCGGGCGTCCGCCCGGGCGATGACCGGACGCAGCAGGGCCTTGCTGGGCATGCACGCCCAGTAGGAGCACTCGCCGCCGACCAGTTCGCTCTCCACGACCGCGGTGGAGAGGCCGGCCGCGCGGGTGCGGTCGGCGACGTTCTCCCCCACGGGTCCGGCCCCGAGGACCACGACGTCGTACGCGATCGAATCCGTTTCCGTCATGGGGTCAGTCTGGTGGGTGGTGTGCGCCGTGGCCACATGGGTAGGGGCGCGGAATACCTGACCGGTCGGCCGTGTTGTGCCGACGGCTGACCCGATACCAGGAAGAGGGATACACGCCATGAGCAGCACCGTGGAGCTCACCAAGGAGAACTTCGACCAGACGGTCATCGACAACGAGTTCGTCCTGATCGACTTCTGGGCGTCCTGGTGCGGGCCGTGCCGTCAGTTCGCGCCGGTGTACGAGAAGGCGGCGGAGGAGAACCCGGACCTGGTGTTCGGCAAGGTGGACACCGAGGCGCAGCCGGAGCTGGCCGCGGCCTTCGGCATCCAGTCGATCCCGACGCTGATGATCGTGCGTGACCAGGTCGCCGTGTTCGCGCAGCCGGGCGCGCTGCCCGAGGCCGCCCTGACGGACGTCATCGGGCAGGCCCGGAAGCTGGACATGGACGAGGTCCGCAGGCAGATCGCCGAGCAGCAGGCCCAGCCGGGCGAGTGACCCTCCCGGGGATTTCTAGAACGGGTACGTCGCCACGTCCCCGCGCACCGTCGTCCAGCGCAGCTCGGTGAAGGCCTCCAGGTTGGCCTCGCCGCCGAAGCGGGCGCCGGTGCCGGAGGCGGCGATGCCGCCGAAGGGGGCCACGGCCTCGTCGTTCACGGTCTGGTCGTTGATGTGGACGATGCCGGTCGGGATCCGCTCAGCGAGGTCCAGGCCGCGGGTGGGGTCGCGGGTGACGATGCCCAGGGAGAGGCCGTACGGGCTCTCGGCGGCCAGCGCGGCCGCCTCCTCGACGGTGCGGAAGGGCCGTACGGGCGCGACGGGGCCGAAGACCTCCTCCGTGTAGGCGGGGGTGCGGTCGTCGGCGTCGGCGAGGACCGTCGGCCGGTAGAAGAGCTTTTCGTGGGTGCCGCCGGCGGCCAGCTTGGCGCCGCTCGCGGCGCTGGACTCGACCAGGCCGTGGATCTTGGCGAGCTGTCCCTCGTCAATGACGGGACCGAGGTGGACCTGCTCGCGGTGCGGGTCGCCCACGGCGAGCGAGTCCGCCTTGGCGGCCAGCCGCTCCACGTACTCGTCGTAGACGGACGCGTGCACCAGATGGCGGCCGGTCGTCATGCAGATCTGGCCCTGGTGGAAGAACGAGCCCCAGGCCGCGGTGGAGATCACCGCGTCCAGGTCGGCGTCCTCCAGCACGATCAGGGCCGAGTTGCCGCCCAGCTCCAGGTGCGCCCGCTTCAGATGGCGGCCGGCGGCCTCGCCCACGGCCCGCCCGGCGGCGGTGGAGCCGGTGAAGGAGATGACGGGCACCCGCGGGTCGGCGACCAGGGCCTGTCCGGCGTCGGGGCCGCCCGGCAGGACGTGCAGCAGCCCCTCGGGCAGACCGGCCTCGGCGAAGACCGCCGCGAGGGACAGTCCGCCGCAGACGGCCGTGCGCGGGTCGGGCTTCAGGACGACCGCGTTGCCGAGCGCCAGGGCCGGGGCGACGGAGCGGATCGAGAGGATCAGCGGGGCGTTGAACGGGGAGATCACGCCCGCGACTCCGACGGGGACGCGCCGTGTGTAGGACAGGCGGGGCGCCTCGCTGGGCAGGACCTGGCCGGCCGAGCGGGAGGCCAGCGCCGCGGCCTCGTAGCACTCCTGGGCGGCGACGTGCAGTTCGAAGTCGGCCTTGCCGGGGATGGAGCCGGACTCGCGCACCAGCCATGCGCGCAGTTCGTCGGCGTGCGCGGCGAACAGGTCGCCGGCCTTGCGGAGCACTCCGGCGCGCACGAAGTGGGGGACGCGCGCCCACTCCGACTGGGCGGCGAGGGCGGCCTCGGCGGCCTTCTCCACGTCCTCGGCGGTGGCGAGGGTGACGGTGCCGAGGGTCTCGCCGGTGGCGGGCTCGGTCACGCCGTACTCACCTCCCGCCAGGGTGCGGGGCTGCCAGGTCCGGGGGTCGAGCAGGGGCATACGGCTCTCCGATCGGTCAGTCGGTCACCGGCTCACAGGGTGAGCGGAAGTCCCGTGTAGTGCGCGGCCAGTTCGGCGGCCGCATGGCGGGACGCGGCGATCCGGCGCAGACGGGAGAGCTGCAGCCGGTGCTCGAACGCATCCCCATTTGGTTGAGCATGCAACAGCTTAGTCATCTCGTGGGAGAAACGGGTGGCCTGCCACACCCGTGCGAGGCATATCTCCGAGTACCGGTCGAGGAGTTGGGTGTCACCGTTGCGGTGCCACGCGGCAAGGGCCCGCCCCAGGACACGGACGTCGGACACGGCGAGGTTGAGGCCCTTGGCGCCGGTCGGCGGCACGATGTGGGCGGCGTCCCCGGCGAGCAGGAGCCGGCCGTGCCGCATCGGCTCGTGCACGTGACTGCGCATGGGTGTCACGGACTTGGCGGTGATCGGGCCGCGCCGCAGGGTCCAGTCGGCGTCGATCGCGAACCGGGCGGCGAGTTCGTCCCAGACGCGCTCGTCGGGCCAGTCGGCGGGGTCGGTGCCGTTCGGCACCTGGAGGTACAGGCGGGACACGCGCCGCGAGCGCATGCTGTGCAGGGCGAAACCGTGCTCGCCGCGTGCGTAGATCAACTCGTCGCAGGACGGGGCCACGTCGGCGAGGACCCCCAGCCAGGAGTACGGGTAGTCGTGCGCGTACGTGCGGCACGCCCCGGCCGGGAAGGCGCCCCGGGAGATCCCGTGGGAGCCGTCGCAGCCCACCACCCACTCGCACGTCAGCGTCCGCTCTCCGCCCTCGTGCAGGAACCGTACGACGGGCGCGTCGCCCTCCGGTCCCTCCACCGTCACCGCCTCCGCCTCGAACAGCAGCGGCGGGCCTTCGGCGAGCTGCAGCGCGACGAGGTCCTCCACGATCTCGGTCTGGGCGTAGATGGTCACGGTGCGGCCGCCGGTGAGGGACGGGAAGTCGATACGGTGCCGTGCGCGGTCGAAGCGCAGCTCGATGCCCTGGTGCACCAGGCCCTCGGCCGTCAGCCGGTCGGCGGCGCCCGCCTCGCGCAGCGCGTCGACCGTGCCCTGCTCCAGCATCCCGGCACGCTGGCGCTGTTCGACGTAGGCCCGTGTCCTGCTCTCCAGGACGACACAGTCGACGCCCGCCCGGTGCAGCAGGCGGGCGAGGAGCAGTCCGGCGGGGCCGCCGCCGATGATGCCGACCTTCGTGCGCATGGCACGCCTCCCGTGCGTCAGCTGGAGTCGCGGTGGACCACCGTGGCCCTCAGCACCTTGTGCGTCTCGGGCGGGGCGCCGGGGGCGCGCACCGCGCGGTCGACCAGTTCGGCCAGTTCCCGGCCGGAGGGCAGCTCCAGGTGGACCGTGCTCAGCCGCGGGCGCAGCAGCCGGCCGAGCATCAGGTCGTCGGCACCGACCACGGCCGTCTCCTCCGGAATCCGCACACCCTCGTCTTGGAGGGCACGCATCAGCAGCATCGCGTACTCGTCGTTGTACGCGAACACCGCGTCGAGGTCGAGCTCCCGCCACCGTGCGGCGAGCCGCGCCGCGGACGCCTCGTCGTAGCCGAGCGGCAGCTCGGTCACCGTGGCGTCCGTGCCCCGCACGGCCTGCCGTACCCCGGCGAGGCGGGGCGCGGAGAACACCTCCAGGCCGGACTGCCGGGGGACGACGACGCCGATCCGGCGCCGGCCGCGGTCGTAGAGGTGGGCGCCGGCGCTGTGGCCGACGGCCTCGTGCTCCACGAGCAGGGCGTACGCCCCTTCCACCGTCTCCGGGCCGAGGGTGACCACCGCCCGTGCGCCGGAGCGCTTGAGCACCGCCACGCCCCGGGGCCCGAGTCCGGCGCCGGGCACCAGCACGGCCACGGGCCGCAGCTCGGCCCAGGCGCGGGCGGCCTCGTCGCCGTGCGGCTGGGCCGTGCCGTACTGCACGACCGTGTAGTCGAGGCGGCTGAGCGCGCTCTGGAGGTCGGTGATGAACCGGCTGTACAGCGGTCCGACGGGGAAGGCCGGCGCCGGCATCAGGACCATCCGGCTGTGCCCGGCGCGCAGGCTGCGGGCCGCCGCGTGCGGGACGTAGCCGAGTTCCCTGGCGGCCTCGTGGACTCGGCGGCGGGTGGGCTCGCTGATCCGTACGGCGCTGGTGTTGTTCAGGACGTAGGAGACGGTCGCGCGGGAGACTCCGGCCAGGCGGGCCACATCGGCGCTCGTGGGCACGGAGCGCGGGGGTGCGGGCGAGGCGGGCGCGGGCGTGTTGGGTATCTGCACCATGACGTACGGCATCTTTGCAGAAGCCCCAACACGCGCTTTCGGCGGGGGAGTTGTGAGGAAACCGTGCACTCCCGCCGGAGGTCAGCAGGGCCGGCCGGCGCCCGTCACCCGGTCGACCAGGTCGACCCACGCGGTCTCCAGCCGCTCCAGCGGCATGCCGCACTGCCGGGTGAGGTGGTGGATCAGTGCGGGGTCGAGCTGGCTCATCAGGGTGTGGGCGAGCAGCTCGCAGTCCGCCTCCGGCACCGCCTGCCGCAGCAGCATGGCCACATGGCCGCGCAGGAAGCGGCGCGGTGCGCTGGTGAAACGGCGCTGAGCGTTCGGTTCGGCCGCCAGCATCAACTCCAGCTCGTCCGGCGACCGGCGCAGCAGCGCACACCCGAACGCCCGCAGCCGCTCCACGGGGGGTGCGCCGGGCCCCAGCGGCGGCGGACCGCCGAGCAGGGCGGCCTGGAACTTCTTCTCGGTGTGGTCGAGCAGGGCCGTCAGCAGGCCGGTGCGGTCACCGAAACGGCGGAAGACCGTCCCCTTGCCGACCGCGGCAGCCACGGCCACCGCCTCCATGGTGAGACCGGCCGCGCCGTGCTCCGCCACCAGGCGCGCGGCGGCCTCCAGGAGCCGGGCCCGGTTGCGGGCGGCGTCGGCCCGCAGGCACGGTTCGTCGGCGTCGGAACCGAGCTGGAGCAGCTCGTGCCCGTCGACGGGCTCCTCAGGCGTCGGGGAGGGCGGCAGGGCAGCGGACATATAGCCAGGGTAAAGCACGGGAAGAAAACTGGACCACGGTCCGCTTAGGTGCTACAACATTAAACGGACCTCGGTCCGGATTGTTACGGCAGCATTTCAGCACACCACCTTGGAGTTCCGCATGTCTGTTCGCATCCTCGCGCTCGTCGGCAGCCTTCGCGCCGGTTCGCACAACCGCCAGCTCGCCGAGGCGGCCGTGAAGCTCGCCCCCGAGGGCGCGGAGGTCCAGCTCTTCGAGGGCCTGGCCGAGATCCCCTTCTACAACGAGGACATCGACGTGGAGGGCAGCGTGCCGGCCGCCGCCGCCAGGCTGCGTGAGGCCGCCTCCGCCGCCGACGCGCTGATCCTGTTCACGCCCGAGTACAACGGCACCATCCCCGCCGTGCTGAAGAACGCCATCGACTGGCTGTCCCGCCCGTACGGCGCCGGCGCGATCAGCGGCAAGCCGGTCGCCGTGGTCGGCACCGCCTTCGGCCAGTACGGCGGTGTCTGGGCGCATGACGAGACCCGCAAGTCCGTGGGTGTGGCCGGCGGCAAGGTGCTGGAGGACGTCAAGCTGTCCATCCCCGGCTCGGTGACGCGCTTCGCCGAGACCCACCCGGTCGACGACGCGGAGGTCGCCGCGCAGCTGACCGAGGTCATCGCCCGCCTGCACGGCACGGCCACGGAGCCGGCGGCGGCCTGACCGGCCGCGCCGGGAGCGACCCCAGGGGGCCGGAGCCTTGATGGCTCCGGCCCCCTTTTTCTGTGGCTGGGCGTGGCGGGGGTGGCGGGGGTCGTTCGCGGTCGGTGGCCTGACCTGCACGGGGACCGCGCCGCGCCCCGGCGCACTCACCCGGGCAGGTCAGGCCACCGCCGTCGGGGCCAGTTCGTGGAGTTCCCGTAGGGCCGCCGCGACGGCGGGGCGGGTGTGGCCGCCGCCTCGGGTGCAGGTGAGCAGTTTGCGGTGCGGGTTGCCCGTGCAGCGCAGCCGCGTGATCGGCAGGTGCGGGGTCAGCTGGGCCAGGCGCGGGATCAGGGCGACGCCGAGCCGGTGGGCGACGAGGTGGGCGGTGACGTTCCAGTCGAGGGCGTGGTGGACGATGTCGGGGCTGAAGCCGGCGGCGCCGCACGCCGACATCACGTGCGGGCGACAGGGGCTCTCCGGCACCGGAGCGATCCAGGACTCGTGGGCCGCGTCGGCGAGGTCGATCCGGCCCCGGCCCGCCAGCGGGTGATCCTCGGGGACGACCAGGTCGAACGGGTCGTCCAGCAGCGGCTGCTGGTCGAACCGCGTGTCGCCGAGGGGCGGGTTGTGCGGCGTGGCATCCACGATCGCCAGATCGCTCTCCCCCTCGAAGAGCCGGTCGAAGCTCTCCGGCACCCCCGCCTCCGTGATCCGCACGGACAACCGCGGATACCGCTGTCCCAGCCGCACCGCCATCGGGGCCAGCAGCACCGAGACCGCCACCGGGAAACCGGTCACGCGCAACGGCCCTGTCGGCGTGCCGTGTTCGGCGCGCAGGTCGAGTTCGGCCTGCTCCCAGCGCGCCTGGATGGCGTCCGCGTGGGCGAGCAGGCTCTCGGCGGCCGGGGTGAGCCGTACGCCGCGCCCCTGCGGCTCCAGCAGGTCGACGCCCAGGTCACGGGCGAGCTGCCGGATCTGCTGGGAGGCGGCGGACGGGGTGACGTGCACGGCGCGGGCGGCGGCGGTGACCGTGCCGTAGTGGGCGACCGCCCGCAGGACGTGCAGTCGGCGCAGGTCAATCATGAAGACCACGCTTCACGGTGACGTTTGGAAAGTCAACCTGGACGTGTACGGATAGGCGGCGCACCCTTGGCTGTGTCGCGACGGACGAATCAGCCACCACGGACCCACGAGGACCAAGGAGTTGCCATGACCAGCACGACCGGCGCAGTCTGCCCGCACTGCGGCTGGCCCGACGCCGAGCCGTTCCAGGTGGTGTCGCGGCACACCACGGCGGCGGGCCGCACGGTGTGGGCCCGCTGCGGATGCGGCTCGCTCCAGGTCCGCGTCGTCGACGGCTGCGGCACGCGTGTCGTCTCCCGCAGCAGGCCCGCTTCCCTGTGAACCGCGAACGGTGCACCGGCCGGACCCCGCCTACCGCAGGGCGTCGAACCACCGCACCACGGCGGCGGTCCGGCCTGCTGCAAGCCCAGGCGCCGGGAGCCGCCGTAGTCGGGGGGCCGAGGCCGACCGGCGGGGCGTGGACGCCGCGGGCGCGCAGGGCGGCGTGGCAGTGGGCGCAGTTCTCGGTGCCGGCCTGCTCGTCCCGGTCGGCGTAGGAGCCTGATCGGGGCGCGCGGCGTCCAGTCGGCGCCCACGCCGTCGGTGACGCGCAGGGCCGCCGCCAGCTCTCCGGTCGGGTGGGCCGGCATCGCCCGGCTCCGGGGGGTGAGGAGCGCGTCGAGGGAGAGAGCCGGCCGGCGGTGTCCGGAACGCCCCGGGTGGCGCGCCGGGTCACGGGCCCGTCGGGGTTCGCCCGTCGCGGGAACCGGCGTAGGCGGCCTGGCGCAGGCGGCGCAGCCAGCCGGTGGGCCGCAGTCCCGGCAGGCTGTGGGCGTACGGGTCGTAGGACAGCGTGCTGCGCTCGGGGACGGCGTGGGCGGCTCCGAGGGTCAGGGTCGCGAAGGAACGCCACGGCTCGCCGGCTCCGGCCGCACACAGGTCGAAGCGGACGGGCGCCCGGGAGAGCGCCTGCCTCAGGGCGGGCAGGGCGACGTCCACCGCGGGGTGGGTGCCGCGTACCGGGAAGGCCGCCAGCACGCGTTCGCGGGCGCCGGTCCGGTACGACGTGAGAGTGGAGTACGGGCCTGCCAGCGCCTCGCGCCGCAGCAGCGGCAGATGGCGGCCCAGGCGGCCGGCGCCGCTGGACGTCAGCAGCAGGTCCAGCGCAGTGCCGGGGCCGTCGGCGTCCGCGACCCGCAGCGCCAGGCCCAGCCCGTCGGGCAGCGCCCCGGGCAGGCCGAGCGCGCGTGACCACCGCACGGTCACCTCGTAGGAGCCCGGCCGGTCCAGCCAGTCCGCGCCCCACTGGCCGTCGGCGGTGCCGGGCACGTCCAGCGTGCCCGAGCACATCACCCCGCCGGGATGCAGGGCCGGCGCCGAGCGCAGTCCGGCCACCCGGCGGGCGACCGCGTAGGCCACCTTCATGTGAGCCTCCTTCTTTGCGCCCGGCCCCGCTGACGAGGCATGTGAGGGGTACCCGGCGTGACGAGTACCCGGAGCAGGCGCGCCCATCGGGCCGCATCCCCGAGAAAGGCTCCGCTCATGACCGGCACACACCGTCGGGCACCCGACGTCCGGACTCCCGTGCAGCAGGCGGCGCTCCTGGTGGGGGTGGTCTTCCTGCTGGTGGGCCTCCTGGGTTTCGTCCCCGGGATCACCACCGACTACGACGCGCTCGAGTTCGCCGAGCGTGACTCGCGGGCCAAGCTGCTCGGCGTCTTCCAGGTGTCCGTCCTGCACAACCTCGTCCACCTGCTGTTCGGCCTCGCCGGTGTCACCCTGGCCCGCGCCGCCTCCACCGCCCGCGCGTTCCTCATCGGCGGCGGCGTCGTGTACCTCGCGCTGTGGGTCTACGGCCTGGTCGTCGACCACGACAGCGCGGCCAACTTCGTACCGGTCAACACGGCCGACGACTGGCTCCACTTCGCCCTGGGCGTCGGCATGATCGCGTTGGGCGGGCTGCTCGGCCGCCGTGCCCGGGCCGGCACGGCTCGGTAGGCGACCCGGTACCGGAACGGAGGTCCGACCATGCCTCGTCCCACGGACGACCCCGCCGACGACGCGCTCGATCTGCACTTCATCGGCAACGCGACCGTTCTGCTGCGGTACGGGCGGCTCACGCTGCTCACCGACCCCAACTTCCTGCACCGGGGGCAGTACGCCTACCTGGGGTACGGTCTGCTGAGCCGCCGCCTGACCGAGCCGGCCGTGGACGTCGGGGAGTTGCCCCTCCTGGACGGCGTGGTGCTGTCGCATCTGCACGGTGACCACTGGGACCGCCGGGCCCGCCGGAACCTGGACCACACCGTACCGGTCCTGACCACACCGCACGCCGCACGCCGCCTGAGGGTGATCCACGGCTTCCGCCGCACCGCTGGGATGCGCACCTGGCAGGGGCTCACCCTTCAGCACGGCGACACGCAGGTCAAGGTCACGGCCCTGCCGGGCCGGCACGCCGGTCACCGGGTGCTGCGCGGTCTGCTGCCGCCGGTGATGGGCAGCATGCTGGAGTTCGGCCCCGTCGCGGGCCCCACCCGGCTGCGTCTGTACGTCTCCGGCGACACGCTGGTGTACGACGGCCTCGACGAGATCGCCAGGCTCTTCCCGGCCGCCGATCTGGCCGTCCTCCACCTGGGCGGCACCCTGCTGCCCGGCGGGTTCCTGGTCACGATGGACGGCGCGCAGGGAGCGGAACTCGCCCGGCGTCTCGATCCCCGGCTGCTGCTGCCGGTGCACTACGGCGACTACACGGTGATGCGCTCAGCGCTGTCCGAGTTCCTCGTCGAGGCGGACCGGATCGGTTTCGGCGAGCGGATCGTCCACTGCGGACACGGACAGCACGCCCGCCTCGCCGCCGAACCCGGGGCGGTCCCGACGGTCCTGTGACCGGGGCTCCCGACGGTCCTGTGACCGGCGGTGTCGCCGGCCCCGGTCAGGCGCGGCTCCTGTCTGATCCGACCGTGCGCAACTCCTGCCTGATCCGACCGAGCGCGGCTCCTGCCTAAATCCGACCAGGCGCGGTGCCTGGCTCGCCGTGGATGGTGCCCGGCTCGGCCGGCGAGACTCGCGCCGATCCGGTACCTCATGCCGTGTACCTCATTCCGCGCCGGCCGCGCTCTACGACGTGGGAGGCGGTTCCCGCAGGATGTCCGTGGCGATGTCCGCCAGTGACCTGCCGGTGCGGAACGCCTCGGCGCGCATCAGGGCCAGGGCGTTCTCGGGGCTCAGGCCCCGCCGGGCCACCAGCGCTCCGATGGCGCGTGCCGTGTCGAACCAGTGGGCGCGCACGACCTGTTCCGGTTCCCAGGCCGGCGCCTCGGCCCCGGTGAGCAGCATCTGCCGGGTCGGCAGGAGGGCCGCCGCGACCGCGTCGGCCACCTGGGACGTCTGCTCCAGAGCCTCCTTGGTGAGCGCGTGGGGCCGACACGCCAGCAGGTCCACCGAGCCGAGGACGTAGTCGCCGAAGAAGACGGGGAGCGCGTACACCGACTCCACCTGCGGCAGCCGCTCGCGCACGGTCGCCCCGAACAGCGGCCAGGGCGTCAGCTCATGACGCAGATCGTCCACCGCCACCGGCTCGCCGCTGTGCGCGGCGCTGATGCAGGGCCCCTCCAGCACGGTGAACTGGATCTCCTCCAGCAGCAGCGCGGCCTCGTTCGAGGCGGCGAGCAGCTGGCGGGAGGGGGTGTCGGTGAGCAGGGACAGGGTGGTGCCGTCCATGCCGAGCCCTTCGCACACCGCCGCGCAGACCCGCCGGGGCACCTCTTCGAGTGCCGCTCCGGCCGCGGCTTCCGCGACCAGCCGTGCCGTCTTCGTCGCCCCGGCCGTCATCCGGCGCTCCTCCCCCGTGCCCGCCGACTCGGGACAGGGCGCTGGGGACGGCCGGTCGCGCGCGGGTGACCGGCCGCGCGCTGCGGGCGCCGCGGGCGGGACGCCGCGACCGTGTGCTGAGCGGAAACCATGCGGGCGGAGTACCCGGAGTCGTCACGGCGACTCCGGGTACTCCGCCCGGCCGCCGTCCACAGGCGCTCGCAGGCGCTCACAGACCACTCACGGACGGGCTCGCCGGGGGTTCGCCCCCGCCGCGTCGCCCCCAGGATCCCGGCTCACAGGCGTTCGCCCGCCACCTCCTCCTCGCGGGGCTCCCGGTGCATCCGGCGGCGGAGCCGTACGCGGAGCGCTCGGAGCCGGTCGAGGCGGGAGATGACGGGCGAGGCGGTCACGCCGTGCAGGACGACCGAGACGAGCAGGGTGAAGCTCACCACCGCCCACAGCTCACCGGCCGGGACGTGGAAGCCCTCGATGCCGAGGGCGTGAGCGAGGTAGAACAGCGAGCCGATGCCGCGGATGCCGAAGAAGGCGATCACGATGCGCTCCCGGGGGCCGGCGGCGGTGCCGTACTGGGCGAGCCAGCCGGTCAGCGGCCGGATCACCAGCAGCAGGAGCAGACCGACGGCCGCGCCCGCCGGGGAGAGCGGGGCGAGGCCGCCCTGGGCGACGAACACGCCGAGCAGGAAGAGCAGTGCCGCGGTCAGCAGCCGCTCCACCTGCTCCACGAAGTCGTGCAGCACGGTGTGGTAGCCGTGGGCGCGTTCCGCGGCGCGGATCCGGCAGGCGGTGACGAACACGGCCAGGAATCCGTAGCCGTGCGCGAGTTCGGTGACGCCGTAGGCGAGGAACGTGGCGCCCACCGCGACGAAGCCCTCCCGGTGTTCGGACAGCCGCATCGCGCGCCGGCCGGCCCGGAAGAACAGCCAGCCGAGCAGCTTGCCGACAGCGAGGCCCGCGGCCACTCCGACCAGGCACTTGTAGCCGAGGTCGACCAGCACCCAGTGCCCGGTCCAGCCGCCGGACAGGCCCGCGCCGGCGGTGGCGGCCAGGGCGATCGCCGCCGCGACGACGGGGAAGGCCAGGCCGTCGTTGAGCCCGGCCTCGCTGGTCAGGGCGAAGCGCACCTCGTCCTCGTCGTGCTCGGAGTCGGTGGGTGCCCCGACGCGCACCTCGGAGGCGAGCACCGGGTCGGTGGGCGCGAGCACGGCCGCCAGCAGCAGGGCGGCGGCCGGCGGCCAGCCCAGCAAGGTCCAGGCGAGGACGCACACCGCAGCGACGGTCAGCGGCATGGTCAGGCCGAGCAGCCGCCAGGTGGCGCGCCAGTGGTTGCGGCCGAACGGACGGTTCAGCGCGAGTCCGGCGCCCATGAGGGAGATGATCACGCACACCTCGGTGAGGTGTTCCGTCCACGCCCGGTCGGCCACGGGATCGATGTCGGGCAGCGGAGCCCCCAGCAACTGGACCAGGACTCCGCAGACGAGGAAGACGAGCGGCAGGGACAGGGGTCTGCCGGCCACGAGCCGGGGCAGCACGGCCGCGCCGAGCGCACCGGCCCCGATCAGGGTGAAGAGAAAATCAACCGAGGTCACCGGTGACGTGTGCCCACGAGGGGCCGTCAGACGCCGGCGGGCTTCCCGACCAGGTGAGCTGCTCGCCGAGCGGGCCAACCAGGTCCGGATCCACGCCCTGCGCGCCGAGGCCCGCAGCCGCTTGACCACCGCGTACATGACGTGCGCGTACCTCGGGTGCCACGGGCTCGTGGCTGGGCACCCACGCCCAGACCCACGGCGGCTGGCCGGCCGTGTGCGGCCTGCTCGCCTGCCTCACCGCGACGGCCCTCACCGCCCCTGCACGGAGCCGGTGCGGGGGCGGCCGACGGGCCGCCGCCATGAGCGGCCAGGACACGGAGCCCTCGCCGAAGGCGCCGGACTCGCCGCACCCGTCGCACGAGCAGGACTCGCCGGACTCGCCGGACTCGCCGGACTCGCCGAAGGGGACATTCCCGCTCGGGTCGCCGCCGACCACGCGGGCGGCGACAGCGGCCCCGCACCGGCCTTCCTCGTACCCGCGTGCCGTTTCGGTACGTCCGCGTGCCTGTTTCGCCACGTCCGAGCGGGCAGTCCACCGACGGTGTCGATGGGCGCGGCGGTACGCACCCGCGCGGGACCGCGGGACCGATTCGCCCTACACTCCCTGCCGCTCCACGCCCTCCCGCTCCTGCCTCTTCGCGACGCGCAGGCTCGTGATCGTGGTGACGGTCAGGACGAGGACGATGAAGCCGAGGGAGAACGGGATGCTGATCTCGGGGACGTGGACGCCGGACTCGTGCAGCGCGTGCAGCACCAGCTTCACGCCGATGAAGCCCAGGATGATCGACAGGCCGTAGGAGAGGTGGACCAGCTTCTTCAGCAGGCCGCCGATGAGGAAGTACAGCTGCCGCAGGCCCATCAGTGCGAAGGCGTTGGCGGTGAAGACGATGTACGGGTCCTGGGTCAGGCCGTAGATCGCGGGGATCGAGTCGAGTGCGAAGAGGACGTCGGTGGAGCCGATCGCGAGCATCACCACCAGCATGGGCGTCATGACCCGCTTGCCGTTCTCCGTGATGAACAGCTTGGTGCCGTGGTAGCGGTCGGCCACGCCGAAACGCTTCTCCGCGGCCTTCAGCAGCTTGTTCTCCTGGTACTCCTCCTCGTGCTCCTCCTTGCGGGCGTCCTGGACCAGCTTCCACGCGGTCCAGATCAGGAAGGCGCCGAAGAGGTAGAACACCCACGAGAAGGCGGAGATGATCGCCGCGCCCGCCGCGATGAACACGGCCCGCAGCACCAGGGCCATGATGACGCCGATCATCAGCACCCGCTGCTGGTACTGCGACGGCACCGCGAACTTGGCCATGATCAGGACGAAGACGAAGAGGTTGTCGACGCTCAGCGACTTCTCGGTGATGTACCCGGCGAAGAACTCCCCGGTGGGCCCGCTCCCACCGAAGTACAGCAGACCCACGCCGAACAGGCAGGCCAGGACGATCCACACCAGCGTCCAGATGCCCGCTTCCCTGACGGACACCTCGTGAGGTTTGCGGCCGATGAAGAAGTCGACGGCGACGAGCAGGCACAGGGCTGCGACGGTCAGCAGCCAGACGGTGGATGAGACGTTCACTGTTACTCCTGGTGCAGGGGTGAAGATGCGACAGCGTCGCCGTTGTCAGCGCTTACTGCCACCGCACACAGGTGAACAACAGGTAATGGGAGGGTAAGAGCCGTTCTACTGGCTCACCGACCGGTGGTGGCCCCGCAGTGCCTGCAGGACGTCCTCGTCCGTCAGCTGGTCGAAGTCGTCGTACCACAGGCCGACGGCCAGGAACGCGGCCGGCTGGTAGAGGCAGATCACCTCGTCCGCCTCGCCGCGCAGCAGGTCGGCCGCCTCCGGGGAGCACACCGGCGCGGCCAGGACGAGCCGCGCGGGCTCCTGGCGCCGCAGGACGCGCAGCGCCGCGCGGGCCGTGGAGCCGGTCGCCAGGCCGTCGTCGACGACGATCACGGTCCGTCCCCGCAGCCCGGGCGCGGGACGGCCCTGCCGGTAGAGCCGCTCGCGGCGGCGCAGTTCCGCCCGTTCCCGCTCGACGATGGGGGCGAGTCTCTCCTTGCTCAGGCCCAGCCGGCCCAGGGTCTCCTCGTCGAAGAGCGGCTCCTCGTCGCCGGCCAGCGCGCCGACGCCGAGCTCCTCCTGGAACGGTGCGCCGATCTTCCGCACGACGAGCACGTCGAGCGGCGCGTCGAGCGCCGCGGCGACCTCCCGGGCGACGGCGACGCCGCCGCGGGGCAGGGCGAGGACGACGGGATCCGGCAGGTTTCCCTCGTTCTGCCGAACGCGCAGCTCTTCGGCCAGGTGCCGGCCGGCCTCCCGGCGATCACGGAACCGCATGGCGGATACGCCTCCTTCTCCCCTAGTGCCAGTTCCGGAGACGGTCCCCCTGGGCCCGGCACCCGCGTACCCCCTCCCCGCTGGACGATGCGCGCCGCCCGGACCTCGGCCACACTCGGAACGCGGGGTGTTTCCGGCCGGGCCGCGCAGGCAACCCGAGGGACCGTACGCACGACGCGGTACCCGCGCGCCACCGGCGCACCAGCCCCCGCTGACTCCGACGGAACGGGAGCACCCGGATGATCACTGACCCTCCGCATCCGCAGCTCGCCTGGTCGGCCCCGCGCATCGGCGTGCTGGGTTCGTACGGCGGCTTCAACATCGGCGACGAGTCGATCCTCACCTGCGTGCTGGGCTGTCTGCGCGCCCAGCGGCCGCAGGCCCGGCTGGTCGTCTTCAGCCGGAACGCCGAGCACACCCGCGCCCACCATCCGGCCGCCGACGAGGTGGTGGACTGGGAGGGCGTCAGCCGCCACCGGGTCATGGACGCGCTCACCTCGCTGGACCTGCTGGTGCTGGGCGGCGGCGGGCTGCTGTTCGACGGTGAGGCGCGCCGCTATCTGCGGCTGGTCCGCGCCGCACAGGAGCGGGGCGTCCGCACGTTCGCGTACGCGCTCGGCGCCGGCCCGCTGCGGGAGGCCGACGACCGGGAGTCCGTGCGCACGGTCCTGGCGGACTTCGACGACGTGGTGGTCCGCGACGAGGAGTCCCGGCTGGTGCTGGAGGAGGTCGGGGTCGAGCGCGAGATCACCGTCACCGCCGACCCGGCGCTGCTGCTGGAGCCCGAGCCGTTCACCGACGAGATGATGCGCCACGAGGGCGTGCCCATCGGCTCCCGTCTGGTCGGGATGTCGGTACGGGAGCCGGGACGGGCGGCCGAGAAGCTGGACGAGGGCGACTACCACGCGCTCCTCGCCGACGTGGCGGACTTCCTCGTGCGGCGCCTGGACGCGCACGTGGTGTTCCTGCCGATGGAACGGCACGACGTGCGGCACGCGCACGCCGTGCTGTCCCACATGACCGCGCCGGACAAGGGCCGGATCCTGCACGGCTCCTACAGCCCGGGGCAGGTGCTCGGCTTCATGCGCCATCTGGACCTGGCCGTCGGCATGCGGCTGCACTTCGTGATCTTCGCGGCGCTGACCGGACTGCCGGTGCTGCCACTGCCCTACTCGGGCAAGGTCTTCGACTTCGCGAGCCGTATCGGCGCGCCGGCCCTGGTCGGCGTGGCCCGGGAGCAGGCGGGTCTGCTGCTGGCGGAGGTGGACCGGCTGTGGGACGAGTACCCGCAGCGCCGCGCGGACCTGCAGTCCCGTGTCCGGGAGCTGTCCGTGCTGGCCCGGGAGACCTGCGCGCGCTGCGGGGTGCTGCTCGACGAGATCGGCGGCGGGCCGGACGCGACGGCGGACCAGCGGGCCCCGGCGGCCGAGCCACGCCCGCTGATCGTGTGACGCGGCCGAGCGCGAGTGACACAGCCGCCGTGCCCGCCTCGCGGAAGGACACCGATGCCGATCCTGCAAGAGCCCCGAGAGCCCCGTACGGTCACCCTGCCCGCGCGCCCCGCTCAGCACGGGGGCCGCACCGACGTCCTGGTGGTCGGCGGCGGTCCGGCCGGGTTCGCCGCCGCGGTCGGCGCGGCCGACGCCGGGGCGGACGTCGTGCTGGTGGAGCGGTACGGGTTCCTCGGCGGCAACGCGACCGCGGCGCTGGTGATGCCGCTGATGTCGTTCCACAACGAGCACAAGCAGGCCACCTTCACGGAGTCCGGGGAGGACTCCCGGCTGCTGCCCACCGACCACGGGGAGGGCGAGCCGGTGGTCGCGGGCGTGCTGTGGAACCTGCTGGACCGGCTCATGGGCCGGGGCGGCTGCCTGCGGCCCTCCCCCAGGACGGGCTACACGGTCCCGTTCGACCCGGAGCTGTTCAAGCTGGTGCTGCTCGACATGCTGGACGAGGCGGGCGTGCGGATGCTGTTCCACGCCTTCGCCTCCACCGCCCTGCCGCTCGACGACGGCCCGGGCTGGCGGGTGGTGTTCGAGACCAAGTCGGGTCCGGTGGTGATCGACGCCGGGGTGGTCGTGGACGGCACGGGCGACGGGGACGTGGCCGCCGCGTGCGGTGCGCCGTACGAGATCGGCCGCAAGGAGGACGGGCTGGTGCAGCCCATGACGCTGATGTTCCGGGTGGCGGACTTCGCGCGGCCGGACTTCGCCGACTACGTGCGGGCGCATCCCGACCAGTGGCGCGGCGTGCACGGTCTGTGGGACCTGGTGGAGGAGGCCCGGGCGGACGGCGATCTTCGGCTGCCGCGCGAGGACATCCTGTTCTTCGCGACCCCGCATCCGCGTGAGGTCAGCGTCAACAGCACCCGGGTGAACAGGGTGCTCGGCACCAGCGTGTGGGACCTGACCCGGGCCGAGTACGCCGCCCGCCGCCAGCTCGCGCAGATCGACCGCTTCCTGCGCACCCGCGTGCCCGGTTTCGAGGAGTCGTACGTGGTGCAGAGCGGTGTCCACATCGGCGTGCGGGAGACCCGGCGGGTCCTCGGCGACTACCAGCTGACCGGTCACGACATCCTGGCCGCCCGCGCCTTCCCGGACGTCGTCGCGCACGGCGCCTACCCGATCGACATCCACAACCCGCGCGGCTCCGGCACCGTCCTGAGGCGGGTGCCCATGGGCAGCTTCTACGACATCCCCCTGCGCTGTCTCATCCCGCGCGGGACGGAGCGGCTGCTGGTGGCCGGGCGCTGCATCTCGGGAACGCACGTGGCGCACTCGTCGTACCGGGTGATGCCGATCGCGATGGCGACCGGGCAGGCGGCCGGGGTGTGCGCGGCGCTGACCGTGCGCCACGGGCACGGCCCGCGGGGAGTGCCCTACCGGCTGGTGCAGCGGGAGCTGCTGCGGCAGGGGGCGCGGCTGCGCACGACCGTGCCCGCGGCGGACTGACGCCTATGCCGGCGGCGGTCGGTGGGCGGCGGGCGCTCAGCGTGCCGTGGCCGTCAGCTGCTCCTCGCACCACTCACGGGCCGCTTCGGCGACCCGGTCCAGGGCGCCGGGCTCCTCGAACAGGTGGGTGGCGCCGGGCACCACGTGCAGGTGGTGCCGGGCGTGCAGCCGCCGGGCCGCCTCCTCGTTGAGCCGCTGCACCTGCCGGTCGCGGCCGCCGACGATCAGCAGCACCGGGACCCGGACGGCGTCCAGCGCGTCGCCCGCCAGGTCGGGCCGTCCGCCGCGCGAGACGACGGTCAGCACCCGGTCGGGCCGCGCGGCGGCGGCGACCAGGGCGGCGGCCGCGCCGGTGCTGGCGCCGAACAGGACGACGGGCAGGTCGCGGGTGGCGGGCTCGGCGCCCAGCCAGTCGATCGCGGCCATGAGGCGGCGCCCCAGCAGGGGGATGTCGAAGCGGAGTTCGGCGGTGAGCATGTCCTGCCGCTCCTCCGCTTCGCTGAGCAGGTCGATCAGCAGGGTGCCGAGTCCGGCCGTGCGCAGATCGGCGGCGACCTTGCGGTTGCGCGGGCTGTGCCGGGAGCTGCCGCTGCCGTGCGCGAACAGCACGACCGCCCGTGCTGCGGGTGGGGGCAGTTCGAGGTCGCCGGGCAGGGTCTCGCCGTCGGCGGGCACCATGACCGTCCGGGAGATCATCGGGGGCCTCCTCTCCCCGAGGCCGTTCAGGGTGTGCACCGGCCGCGTACCCACCAGGGCACGCGGCTTGCACGGTGACGCCGGGCGGCCGTCAGGACGCGGCGACCGCGGACGGCTCCCGGGCCGGGGCCCGCGATGCCTCCTCCGGGCCCGAGGGCACGTGCATCAGGCGCGCCCTGGCGAGCAGGTTCTCCACCGTCGCCTCGACGGCCAGGCGCCGTTCGAGCCGTTCCAGACCGCTCGGTGTGGTGCGGGTGGCCACCGACCGGGGGGCGAGCAGGCTGCAGCAGTCCTCGTCGGGCAGGCGGGAGATCTGCCCGGTGCCCAGCCGGTCGGCCTCCGCCATGATCTCTTCCTTGTCCCAGGTCAGCAGCGGCCTGAGCAGCGGCAGCGTGGCGGCCTGCTCCACGGTGGCCAGGTTGGACAGGGTCTGGCTGGAGACCTGGCCCAGGCTGTCGCCGGTGACCAGGGCGTGGGCGCCGTGGAGCCGGGCGAGGCAGTCGGCGGTGCGCACCATCAGACGGCGCTGGGCGATCACGTGCAGGGAGCCGGCCCCGGCCAGGGACAGCTCCTTCTGGGCGCGCCCCAGCGGGACGATCCACAGCCGTGCCCCGCCCTGGAACCGGGCGAGGCGGCGGACCAGGGCGTACGCCTTGTAGGCGGAGGACGGTCCCGTCAGCGGGGCTCCGGTGAAGTGCACGAAGTCGCAGGCCAGGCCGCGGCGCATGGCGCGGTGCGCGGCGACCGGGGAGTCGAAGCCGCCGGAGAGCAGCACCAGGGCCCGGCCGCTGCACCCGACGGGCAGCCCGCCCCGGCCGGCGTAGCGCGCGGCGGAGACGAAGATCTCCCGCCGGTCGACCTCGACGGCGACCTCCACGTCCGGGTCGCCGAGGTCGACGGGCCAGCCGAGTTCCGCGCCGATCGCGGCGCCGATCAGGACGTTGAGCTCGGTGGAGGTGAGCGGGAAGTCCTTGTCGCGGCGCCGGGCCCGGACCGCGAAGCGGGGGCGGGCGCCGTCGGGGCGGGCCGCGCGGGCCAGCTCCAGGGCCGCGACGACCGCCGCCTCGGAGGTGCGGTCCACCCGCAGGGCCGGCTGGACCACGCTCACGCCGATCACCTCGCGTGCCCGGCCGAGCAGCTCGGGCTGGAGGTCCGGACGGCCGGGGGCGGACAGCACGATCACGCCGCGCCGGCGGCGCACCCGCACGTCCGGGCCGAGGTCGTGCAGGGCGCGGCGCGCGTTGTCCATCAGCTGTTGCTCGAACCGTCCGCGGTTGCGTCCCTTGAGCGCCAGTTCTCCGTGCTTCAGCAGTACACACGCTTGCCGCATACCTGGGTCCCTTTTTCCTCCCTGGGCGGGCACCGGTTCCGTCGTCACCGGACGAAGAGGTGCCCGGGAGGGCACCCCCCCGTATCAGCGATCATCCGAAAGGGCACGTGCGTCGCCGCCCGTGCGCGCCCCCTCTCCTACCCCGTGCCCCGCCCGCGATGCGGCACGGCCGGGAGGGCGTGTCCCGTTCCATGTCGTGCGGTCCCGGCCCGCATGCGTGGGCGGTGATCGGGCAGTCGGTTGACATGGGCGGTGCGACGGACGACGACAGGCGGGTACGGCGGCCGGGTGAGAGCGGGCACCGGGCGGTGCCGCACACCGCGGACATCCGGATCGAGGCGTGGGCGACGAGCCGGGAACACTGTCTGGCGGAGGCGGTGCTGGGGATGGTGGAGTGCTTCGCCGACGTCTCCGGGGTGCGGCCCAGAGCGGTGGACCGGGTCCGGCTGGCCGAGGCCAGTGACGACGACCTGCTGGCCACACTGCTGGACGAGGTCATCTACCGGCTTGAGGTGTACGGCCAGGTACCGGTGGACGTGGAGGCGGACGAGGCCGACGGCGGCCTGGACGTGCGGCTGGCGGTCGCGGGACTGTCGGACGTGGAGATCACCGGGGCCGTGCCGAAGGCCGTGGCGTGGAACGACCTGCGCATCGGGCCGGACCCGTACGGCTGGTCCTGCACGGTGACCGTCGACGCGTGACGGGCGCCCGGGCGGGCTCAGGCCGCGCTCAGCCCTTGACCACTGCGAGCTCACCTCCTGCCCACTCCGAGTCAGCCCCTGCCCGCGCCGGGCTCAGCCCTTGACCACTCCGAGCGGTACGAGCCGGGCCACCGTGCGGCACAGGCCGGCGCCCTCGCTCGCGGCCACCACCGCGCTGACGTCCTTGTAGGCCTCCGGCGTCTCCTCGGCCAGACCGCGCCAGGACTTCGGGCGGACCGCGATGCCGGACGCCTCCAGCCTGGCGCGCAGTTCCCGGCCGGTGACAGTGCGGGCGGCGCGGTGGCGGCTGAGGACACGGCCCGCGCCGTGGCAGGTGGAGAAGAAGGCGTCACCGCCGGGCACCCCGGTCAGCACGTACGAGGCCGTGCCCATGGTGCCGGGGATCAGCACCGGCTGGCCGAACTCCCGGACGTCGGCGGGCAGTTCGGGGTGGCCGGGCGGGAAGGCGCGGGTGGCGCCCTTGCGGTGCACGCACAGCCGGCGGCGCCGGCCGCCGACCTCGTGGGTCTCGATCTTGGCGAGGTTGTGGGAGACGTCGTACACCAGGGACAGGCGGGTGCCGGCGGCGCGCCGGAACACCCCGCGGGCCGCGTGGGAGAGCAACTGACGGTTGGCGCGCCCGTAGTTGGCGGCCGCGGCCATCGCGCCCAGGTAGTCCCGGCCCTGCGGTGAGTCGACGGGCGTGCACGCCAGCTGCCGGTCGGGGACGGTGATGCCGTAGCGGGCCATGGCGCGGTCCATCGCGCGGACGTGGTCGGTGCAGATCTGGTGCCCGAGTCCGCGTGAGCCGCAGTGGATCATCACGCACACCTGGCCGAGAAAGAGGCCGAACGCCGCGGCGACCGTCTCGTCGTACACCTCGGCGACCTGCTGGACCTCCAGGAAGTGGTTGGCGGAGCCCAGGCTGCCGACCTGCGCCAGACCACGCTCGCGTGCCCGGGCGCTCACCTGTGCCGCGTCGGCGTCGCCGACCGCGCCGCCGTCCTCGCAGCGGATCAGGTCGCGTTCCTCGCCGTGCCCCTCCTCGACGGCGTACCGGGAGCCGCCGTACAGGATGCGCTCCAGCTGCCCGGGGCCGGTCAGCCGCCACACCCCGCCGGGGCCCGCGCCGCGCGGGACGGCCCGGTCCAGGCCGTCCATCACGGCGGGCAGCGCGGGCTGGAACTGCCGTCCGTCGGCGTCGGCGGCCAGCAGCCGCACTCCGCAGGAGATGTCGAAGCCGACGCCGCCCGGCGAGACCACCCCGCCCTGTGCGACGTCGGTCGCCGCGACGCCGCCGATGGGGAAGCCGTAGCCCCAGTGCACGTCCGGCATGGCGTACGAGGCGCCGACGATGCCCGGCAGCGTGGCGACGTTGGCGACCTGCTCCAGTGACTGCTCGGCGTCGGCGAGCAGGTCGCGGGAGGCGAACACCACGCCGGGGACGCGCATCGGCGCCCGGGGCGGGATGCGGAAGCGGTAGGGGCTGTCCTCGACCAGGTCCACGGCCAGTGCCATCGCGACCTCCTGCGATGCGCCGCGAGTACCGCGTTTGGGCCGGGCCGACACCTGCGCGACCGTCCTACCGTGGAGGCATGGGCGGCAGAGCGGTGACGCTGTTCCTGTGCGGGGACGTGATGCTCGGGCGCGGCGTCGACCAGATCCTGGCGCATCCCGGTGATCCGGCACTGCGGGAGGCGTACGTGGCCGACGCGCGCTCCTACGTCCGGCTGGCGGAGTCCGCCAACGGGCCGATCCCCGCCCCGGTCGCCCCCTCCTGGCCGTGGGGCGAGACGCTGCGGATCCTCGACGAGGCCGCCGTGGACGCCCGGATCGTCAACCTGGAGACGTCGGTCACGAGCGGGGGCACCTTCGCGCCGGGCAAGGAGATCCACTACCGGATGCACCCGGACAACGTGCCCGCGCTGGCCGCCGTCCGGCCCGACGTGTGCGTGCTGGCCAACAATCACGTCCTGGACTTCGGCCGTCCCGGCCTGCTGGAGACCCTGGACACCCTGGCGCGCGCGGGCCTGCGGACGGCGGGCGCGGGCCGGAGCGCCGCCGAGGCCCACGCGCCCGCCGCGGTGCCCCTGCCGCGGGGCGGGCGGGTGCTGGTGTTCGCCCTCGGGACGGCCTCCAGCGGTGTCCCGGCCGACTGGGCCGCCACGGCGGACCGGCCCGGTGTGGCGTACGTCCCCGAACTGTCGCTGTGGGAGGCCGACGCGGTCGTGGAGCGGATACGGCGCGTCAGGCGGGCCGGTGACCTCGTGGTCGTGTCCGTGCACTGGGGGTCCAACTGGGGATACGCCGTCCCCCGCGAGCAGGTCCGCTTCGCACACGCCCTGGTGGACGGCGGTGCCGACGTCGTCCACGGGCACTCCTCGCACCACCCCCGCCCGCTGGAGGTGTACCGCGACCGCCTGATCCTGTACGGCTGCGGCGACTTCGTCGACGACTACGAGGGCATCTCCGGCTACGAGCAGTACCGCGACGATCTCCGCCTGGCCTTCCTGGTGTCGCTCGCGGCGGACAGCGGGCACCTGGCCGGGCTGCGCATGGTGCCGCTGCGGGTCCGGCGGATGCGGCTGGAGGCCGCGCCCCGGGAGGACCGCGCGTGGCTGCGCGCGACGCTGGACCGGATCGGCCGCGGCGGCGCGCGTGTCGTCCTGGAGCCCGACGGCGCCCTGGCCCTGGTGTCCGGACCATGACCCGGTGGCTGCGGCTGACCCTGCTCGGCGTGGGGGCGATGCACTCGCCGCGGTTCGCGCCCGCCGGTCTGCTGCTGCGCTGCGCCGGGTACCGCGTGGCCTTCGACGGCGGGCCCGGGGCCGAGCCGCCGCCCGGCCGTCTCGACGGCTGGCTGGTCACCGACGAACGGGCGGAACTGCGGTCGGCGCTGCGCCGGAGCGCCGCCGAACGGGGGGTCCGCGCACGGGCCGGGGACCTGGACTTCGCGGGCCTGGAGACGGGGGGGTGCGGGGTTCGGGATCCTGCGGGTGCGGTGCCGTCCGGTGGTGCACACCTCGCACCCCGCGTACGGCTATCGCATCGAGGCGGGCGGGTGCGTGGTGGTGTGGGCACCGGAGTTCTGGGAGTTCCCCGCGTGGGTGGCGGGGGCGGACCTGATGTTCGCCGAGGCCGCCGCGTGGGGCCGGCCGATCCGGTTCCCAGGCGGCGTCGGCGGCCACGCGACCGTGCAGGACGTCGCCGCGCAGGCCCTGCGGCACGGGGTGCGGCGGCTGGTGTACGCCCACATCGGCCGGCCCGTGCTGCGCGCGATCGACGCGGGGGCGCGGCCACCGGCCGGGGAGTGGGGCGTGGAGGGGCGCACCTACTCGGTGCCGCTGCCCGTCAGCCGGTCCACGCCAGCAGCCGGTCCCGGGTCTCGGGGGCGCGCAGTCGCGCGAGCGAGGCCTTCTCCAGCTGACGGACGCGCTCCCGGGTGAGGCCCACGTGCCGGGCGACCTGCTCCAGGGTGCGGGGCTTTCCGTCGTGCAGGCCGTAGCGGAGGCTGAGGATCATCGCGTCGCGGGGCTCCAGGGTGCCGATGGCCTCCCGGAGTTCCTCGGCGAGCGCCTGGTACTCGGCGACTTCCGGCGCCTGCAGCACCTCCGTGTCGGGGATGAGGTCGCCGACCACGGTCTCGCCGGTCTCGTCCACAGGGGTGTCCAGGCTGACCGCGTGCCGTCCGACGCGGCGCAGCCAGTCCACCTTGTCCTCGGCGATGCCGCTCTCGCGGGCCACCTCCCCGGCGGTCGGCTCGCGGTCCAGCGCCAGCTGGAGCTTCCGCTCCACCTTGGCGAGCTTCTGCAGCTGCTCCACGACGTGCATCGGCAGCCGTACCGTCCGGGCGTGCGCCGCCAGGCCCCGCTCGATGGCCTGGCGGATCCACCAGGTGGCGTACGTGGAGAACTTGAAGCCCTTGGTGTGGTCGAACTTCTCCACGGCCCGGATCAGACCCAGGTTGCCCTCCTGGATGACGTCCAGCAGGGGCAGGCCGCGGTGGGCGTGGCGTTTGGCCATCGACACCACGAGCCGCAGGTTGGCCCGCACCATGTGGTCCTTGGCCGCCTGCCCGTCCCGCACGGTCTCCTTCAGTTGCCGGTGCCGCGCCGGTTCGAGGCCCGGCTCGCCGACGTCGGCCTGGTCCAGTTCCTCCAGCGCCCGGACGCCGGCCTCGATGCGCCGGGCCAGCCGAACCTCGTCCTCGGCGGTGAGCAGGGGCGTCGCCGCGATCTGGTTCAGGTACTGGCCGAGCAGGTCGGGCTCCTCGTCGGGCTCGGGGATGCGGCTGCGCAGCCGTGCGGTGCGGGCGGGGGCGCGACGGTCCTCGTGGGTGCCGGCCGCGGACGTTTCCGCCAGGGGATTCTTCGCCCGGGGAGACATCTCGTTCCTCCGTCTCCTCCTCGTTCCGGCCTCGTCTTCGCAAGAGATCCATCGGGTACCCGAGGCGGCCGGGCCCGAACCGCATGCCGTGCGGTGGCAGGGGTACACCGGGCCACATGTCCGGCATCGAACTCAGCAGCACGGCATTCAACGACCACTCCTTCATCGCGCGCCGGTACGCGTACGAGGGAGAGAACGTCTCCCCTCCGCTGACCTGGAGCGGCGTACCCGACGACGCGGCGGAACTGGTGCTGCTCTGCGAGGATCCCGACGCGCCGTCGGGCACCTTCGTGCACTGGATCGTGGTCGGCATCGACTCCCGCAGCGGCGGCATGGACGCGGGCCAGTCGCCGCCCGGAGGCACCGAACTCGTCAACGGTTACGGCGAACAGGGCTGGGGCGGTCCGCATCCCCCGCCGGGGGACGAGGCACACCGCTACTTCTTCCGGCTGTACGCCCTGTCCGAGGCCTGTGTCCTGCCCGACGCGCCCAGCGCCGAGCAGGTGCACGAGGCGGTCGAGAAACGGCAGCTCGCGAGCGGCACGCTGGTGGGGCTGTACCAGCGCTGACCCACCGCTGACCGGTCGCGCGCTGCACCTCGTCGGCGGGTCGCGCGCGTCGGCTCGGACGGCCGGCCGCGCCCGCCGGCTCAGTGGCCGGGCTCGGCCCTGCTGATGTCCGCCAGCACCGAGTGCGGGTCCTCGGCCGTGGCGAGGTCGCCGAGACTGACGATGCCCACCGGGCAGCCGCCCCGTTCCACGACCGGCAGCCTGCGCACGGCGTGGCGCCGCATGAGGGCGATCGCGTCGTCGGTGGTGTCGTCCGGCGCGAGGGTCACCACCGGCGGGCGCGTGCACAGCGAACCGACGGGGGTGGCCTCGGGGTCGCGTCCCTCGGCGACGGCCCGCACCACGATGTCGCGGTCGGTGAGCACTCCGAACAGGTCGCAGTCGTACGCCACCAGCACGTCGCCGATGTCCCGCTCCCGCATCAGGCGGGCCGCCCGCGCCACCGTGGTCATCGGCTCGACGGACGCCGCGTCCGGCGACATCACGTCCCTTATCCGCCGGGTCATGGGCACCTCCAGGGCTGTGTCGCCGCCAAGGCGTTCGTATTCCGTGTCGCCGCGTAGCCCGCACCGGCGCCCGTAAACCAGCCGCGGATCGCGGCGGCGGGGGCCAAGCCGCTCGGCGGCGGACCGGCGGGCCCCACCGGTGATCGGGGCCCGGCCGGTCGATCGGTCGTTTGCGGGCCGCCCCGCCCGCTCGCTTTGATGTCCCCCGGTCGGCGTGCGGCCGTCCGGGTGGAGAGCGAGGGCGAGCCGGGCATGGTGGGGAGGCGGTCGCTGGGGCGGCGGTTCGGGTGGCTGTGGGCGGCGTACGCGGTCAGCGCGTTCGGCACCTGGCTGGCGCTCGACGCGTTCGCCCTGCTCGCGGTCCTGGTGCTGGACGCGGGGACGACCGAGGTGTCGCTGCTGGCGGCCGCCGGGCCGGCGGTGGGCGCGGTGGTCGCGGTGCCGCTCGGTCCGTGGGTGGAGTTCCGCCGCAAGCGGCCGGTGATGATCGCGGCGGACCTGGTCCGGTGCGCGGCGCTGCTGAGCATCCCGGTTGTGTACGCGCTCGGCGGGCTGGGCGTCGGCCAGTTGCTGCTGGTGTCGGTCGTCGTCGCCGCGGCCGACATCACCTTCAACGCGGCGGCCGGGGCGTGTCTGAAACAGCTCCTGCCGCGGGAGGACCTGCTCGTCGCGAACGGGCGGTTCGAGGCCACGACCTGGACCGCCACCATGGTCGGGCCTCCGCTCGGCGGGGCCGCGATCGGCATGTTCGGTCCGGTGACGACGGTCCTCGCCGACGCCGTGAGCTACCTGCTGTCAGCCTGCGGGATCCGCGCCGTCGGCGGTACGGAGCAGCCTCCAGCGCGCCCGGACCCACCGCAACGGCTGCGGGCCGGCGACCTGCTCGACGGCTGGCGGTACATCCTGGCCAGCCCGGCGCTGCGCCCGCTGTTCCTCAACGCGGTCCTGGTGAACGGGCTCATCATGGCGACCGCGCCGGTGCTGGCCGTCCTGATGCTCGGTGATCTCGGATTCGCGCCCTGGCAGTACGGCCTGGCCTTCGCGGTGCCGTGCGCGGGCGGTCTGCTGGGCTCCCGGCTGTCCCCGCGGCTCGTCGCACGGTTCGGCCGGCACCAGGTCCTGCGCGTCGCCGGGACGCTGCGGGCCTGCTGGCCGCTCGGGCTGGCCTTCGTCCGGCCGGGCGGGGCGGGCCTCGCCCTCGTCATGGTGGTGGAGTTCGCGCTGATCACCTGCGCGGGCGTGTTCAACCCGGTGCTCGCCACGCACCGGCTCGAACGGACTCCTACGGACCGCGTCGCCCGTACCCTGTCCGCCTGGTCGGCGACCGGCAAGGCCACCATCGCGGCCCTGACCGCCCTGTGGGGGCTGCTGGCCGAACTGACGGGTCCCCGGACCGCGATCGCCCTCGCCGGCCTGTTGCTGTGGGCCACCCCGCTCCTGCTCCCCCGCCTCGGCCACTCCCCCGGCCCCGACCGGGAGCCGTCTCCCCTGCCGATCGAGGCGGACGGCCGCTGAACGGCGACCGGCGGGCCCAAGGCCGGGGCGGGACTCCGGCCACTCCGGCCCCGCCCCGGCCTGTGCTCAGCAGGCTCCGGTGACTTCCTCCGTCACCCCGTTCAGCGGTGACGACGGGTCACTGCCGTACGGGCGGGTGATGATCTCCAGGCCGTGACCGTCCGGATCCAGGAAGTACACGCCGCGCCCGCCGTCGTTGCGGTTGATCCGGCGCGGGTGCCTGCCGTGCGGATCGGCCTGGACGGGGACACGGCGCTCGACCAGGCGGGCGAGCGCCTCGTCGAACTCGGCCTCGGAGACGAGGAACGCGTAGTGCTGCGGGGGAATGTCGGCGTCCACGGTGAGGAAGTCCAGCGTGACGCCGTTGGCCGTCGTCACGGGCAGGAACACCCCGGCCGGTTCCCCGACCTCCAGCCCCAGGATCTCCGCGAGAAAGTGGGCGCACTTCTCCCGGTCGCGGGAGAGAACGATGGTGTGATTGAACTCGACTGACACTGCTCAATGCCTCCACGGGCATCTCCGCGGCGCCTCCATGCCTCACCCGGCCGGTGACCGACACGCGATGCCGCGTCCCGGATCGTAGGCACCCCGGGCGGCGGCCGTCGAACGGTTTTCGGTCGATGCCGACGGGCCGGGAGGCCGTGCGGACGACCGGCCCCGCCCCTCTTCGGACACGGTCGCGTGGCAGTCCCGGACGCGGGGTTGCACCGCCTCCTCGCGGCATTGCATCGTGGGCCCTGCGACCAGACCGGGCATGGCCCTGCTGCCACCACCTCCGAGGGGAACAGTGACTCAAGCCGAAGGACCAGCTGTCCCAGAACCGCTGGTGATCACGCAGGCCGCCACAGCCGACGGTGTCACGGTCGTCACGCTCCAGGGGGAGGTCGACTACAACGCCGGCTCCCGGCTCGCCGACACCGTGGTGGCATGTATGGAGGCCGGGAAGAACACCGTGGTCGATCTCAGCGCGGTGACCTTCATCGACTCCACCGGCATCAACACCCTCCTCGCCGCCCACCAGGCCGCGCGGGGCAACTGGCTGCGTCTGGTCGTACCGCCCGGGCCGGTGCTGCGCGTGGTCCAGCTCGTCGGTCTCGACACCGTGATGGGATGCCACGCCACGCTCGAGGAGGCGCTGCGCGGCTGAGGCGGCCGAGGGGTGCGGGGGTGGGGGGATGCGCGGGCCGCTCGGCGACGTCCCGTCAGGACGGCTCGGCCTTCGGGCGGCGTCGACCGCGTCACCGCCGCCATCCGTGCCGGCCTGACCGCGCGGGCATGCGGGGAAGCCTTCCGCCAGGGCGCCACCGGAGCAGTACGGCCTCGCCTTCGACCTGCCGGACGATTTCGCCGCGCTCTACGACCGGTTCGGCTTCGACCTCCAGCGCGTCAACGGCGGTCACGCACGCACCCTGCCGCTGCCCGCCACGTACGTCATCGACCGTGCGGGCGTCATCCGCTGGGCCTTCGTCGACACCGACTACACCCGGCGCGCGGAACCGGCCGACATGCTCACCGCGCTGGACGCCCTGGCCTGAGCGCGCCGGGACGGGCCGGTGGCCGCCCGCCCGGGGGCGTCGGCGACTCCCCCGTCCGGCCGCCGTGTTGCGTCAGGCGCGGGCCAGTTCCGCCGCGCCGAAGGACACGTCGAAGCGGTCGCACCAGATGCTGACGCTGCTGTAGCGAGTGGGATCGACGTCGTCGGGCAGCGGGTAGTTCTGGCTGCCCTTGTTGCCCTTGAGTCTTCCGAGACTGACGTACTCGCCGTCGTCGAACACGTGCCAGCCGGCCCGCCCTTCCTTCACCGGCGCGTCGGTCAGCCAGACCCGCAGGTCGGGCCCGTTGCTGGTGTCGAGTCCCTCCAGCCTGACAACGTGGGAGCCGTCGGCGAGCCGTACCAGCCTCACGGTGCCCGACGTCGTGTGCTCATGGCTGATCAGCCGGCCGCTCGCCAGTGTCACGGGTCCGGGCGGAGCGGCCGGCGAGGACGACGCCCCGGACGGTGCCGTAGCAGGCGCCCCTGACGTGGTCCCTTGCACAGGCCCGGGCAGGGCCTCCCGCACCGTCTCGTCCTGCCACAGCTTCCACGGCTGGAACCAGTACAGCCCCGCGCCGGCCCCGACGACGACCGCCACCAGCGCCCCGATGACCAAAAGCCTGCCCCGCACACGCCGCGCGCACCCCATCGCGCCCCTCCTCACGAGAGATCAACCTCTGCCACCACCCATTCCACCGGACGGAGCGACGTCGGTGTCTCCGAGGCGGATGACGAAACCCTTACGTCACCGCGCGGCCCGCGATGGCGGACATGGCCCTCGATCTCTTCGCCGGCAACCCGGTCAGCAACTACGCGGCTGCACTGACGAAGCGCGCGACCCACCCCAGCGGCGTCCGCAAGGCCAGGCACCAGCGCCGGACGGAAACGGGACGGCTTCGGCGGCGTCCCCTGCGACCCGGGAGCGACCTCGCAGATCACCCGGCGGGCGTGGTGGCGTGGCCGGACCCGTCGCGGACCCGGCCACGCCACGCCGCGGCCCTGCCTAGGCCCAGGCCGTCACCGGCACGAAGGAGCTGTCCTGCCGGAACAGGTCCGTGCCGTCCGACGGGTCCACCCGCAACTGGTAGCTGTAGTGGCGCAGATAGCGGCCCGGATAGTTGTACGACTCGAAGCGGACGGAGCCCGACGCGGTGCCGGCGCGCAGGACGAACGTGGCGTCCTTGGCGAACGTCGACGTTCCGTCGTTGGCGTCGAAGCGGGCGCGGAAGTCCCAGTGGCGCAGGTACTTGCCGGCCGCGTCGCGGAAGGAGTAGCCGTTGCCGTCGGCCAGGCCCGCCACGACGGTGAAGGTGGAGGCCTGTTTCTCGGCCGTGGTGCTGGAGGCGCTCACCACGGGGAGGTTGAGCAGCGAGGACTGTTCCTGCCAGTAGCGGGTGGTGTAGTTGGCCGACCGGAAGGAACGGGTGACGTTCTTCGCCAGGACCGGGCCGCCCGACACCGTCTCCTTCACGACCGTGAAGTGACGGTCCGTGCCGGAGACGGCGGGCAGTTCGGCCGGCGCGGACCACGTGGCGAAGGTGTCGTAGCTGTCGCTGTAGTAGTAACTGCCGTCGCCGTAGCCGTCGAAGAAGATCCGCCAGCCGCCGTTGTCGAGCTGGACCAGCGCCGGGCCCTCGCGGTAGCTGCCCCAGCCCGCCCAGTCGCCGGTCCGGCGGATCGTGTACGGGCCGGTCAGGCTGGCGGCGGTGGCGTACTCGATGTACTTCGTCGTCTCGTTCTTCGTGAAGGCGTGGTACGTCGAGCCCAGCTTCACCAGGAACGTGTCGATGTGGTTGGCGCCGATGCCGGACAGGGCGACCGGTGAACTCCATGCGGTGAGCGAGGAGTTGGTGGCACGCAGCAGGTACGGCGTGAAGATCCACTGGTCGTTCGTCGTCGAGCAGGACACGATGATGTGCACGCTGCCGTCGCTGTCGACGAACCACTCGGGCGCCCAGGCCCGGGAGAGATTGGCGATGGGCACCGTGTAGTCGTAGAGGAACGTCCAGTTGACGCGGTCGGAGCTGCGGGCGAAGCCGATGGTGGTGCTGGTGTCCTGCCAGGTGTGTGTCGTGTAGGTGATGTAGTAGAAGCCGTCCGTGTGCTTGAGGATGCTCGCGTCGCGGATGCGGTTCCTCGGCGGCGTGTACGCGGACGCCTTGACCAGCCGGAAGTCGGTGGCGTCGTCCGACTGGTAGACGTTCACCGTGCCGTCGTCGCTGTTGAGGAACGGCACGATCGTGTAGCGGGTGGCGGAGCCGCTCGGCGGTGCGGCGGCCAGGGCGCTGCCGAGCAGTCCGGGCGCTTCGCCCAGCAGCACCGCCGAGGCGGGCAGCGCGGCCATCGCACGCAGCAGGGTACGGCGGGCCGGGGTGGCGGGGGGTGGGGTCACGGGCGGCTCTCCCTCGAGCACAAGGGTCGAAATACCGAACGGAGTTCGGAAAGTCGATCAGAAGGTAGGGGTGGGGCCGTGACCCGTCAATGGTTCGCGCAGGACTCGATGCGCACCTGTGGGGCGGCAGTGAGCCGCCGTGCGCGAGAGCCGCGTCCCGTGTGCCCAGCCGAGTCCCACCGCGTGCGGCGACAGCGCCTGCGCCACGTGCCCCGGTCCGCCGCGAAACGCTCCGCTCCCGGCCCTCCGGACGTTACCGTTCGGTAGACCAGTCGCCCCCGGAGGTGCCCGCATGACGTTCGACCGTGCCGCAGGTCTGACGGAGACCGCCCGTGCGCTGGCCGCGGGGGAGGTGACGTCCCGGGCGCTCGTCGAGCGGACGCTGGCGCGGATCGAGGCGACGCAGACGACGCTCAACGCCTTCCGGATCGTGCGGACGGAGGCGGCGCTCGCCGAGGCGGAGGCCGCGGACCGGGAACTGTCGGCGGGCGTACGCAAGCCGCTGCTCGGGGTGCCCGTCGCCGTGAAGGACGACATGGACGTGGCGGGCGAGCCGACCGCCTTCGGCTGCTGCGGCTCATTCCCGCCGGTCGCCGAGGACGGGGAGGCGGTACGGCGGCTGCGGGCGGCCGGGGCCGTGATCGTCGGCAAGACCAACACCTGCGAGTTCGGGCAGTGGCCGTTCACCGAGGGGCCCGCGTTCGGCGCGACCCGCAATCCGTGGAGTACGGAGCACACCCCGGGCGGCTCGTCCGGCGGTTCGGCCGCCGCGGTCGCCGCCGGGCTCGTGCCCGCCGCCCTCGGCTCGGACGGCGCCGGGTCGGTACGCATCCCCGCCGCCTGGACCCACCTGATCGGCATCAAACCGCAGCGCGGCCGCATCTCGACGTGGCCGCGCGGCGAGTCCTTCCAGGGCATCACGGTCAACGGCACCCTGGCCCGTACGGTCGCCGACGCGGCCCTGCTGCTGGACGCGGCGAGCGGGAACCACCCCGACGACCCTCACCAGCCCCCGGCCGTCAACGCCTCGGAAGCCGTCGGCCGCGACCCCGGCCGGCTGCGCGTCGCCCTCTCCCTGAAGCCGCCGTTCACCGCGGCCCCTGCCCGGCTCCAGCCGGAGGTGCGGGCCCGGGTCGTCGAACTGGCCGAGACGATGGCTGCCTTGGGGCACACCGTCGAGGAGGCCGACCCGCCGTACGGGCAGATCGGGCTGACCTTCGTGCCGCGCGCGACGGCCGGGATCGCCGAGCGGGTGAGCGAGGCGCCCTTCCCCGCGCTCCTGGACCGGCGCACCCTGGGCGCGGCCCGGCTGGGCCGGCTGCTCGGCGGGGCACCGCTGCGGGCGGCCCGGCGGGCCGAGGCGGTGCTGCACCGCCGGATCGGCGCGTTCTTCACGTCGTACGACGTGATCCTCGCGCCGACGACCGCCGCTCCCCCGCCCCGGATCGGCGCCCTGCTCCACCTGAACGGCTTCGCCACCGACCGGGCGATGATCGCGGCGTGCCCGTACGCCTGGCCGTGGAACGTGCTGGGCTGGCCCGGCGTCAACGTGCCCGCCGGGTTCGTCACCGGCGGGCTGCCCGTCGGCGCGCAGCTACTGGGCCCCGCCGGCAGCGAACCGCTGCTCGTGCGGCTGGCCTCGCAACTGGAGGCGGAGCTGCGCTGGCACGAGGCGTGGCCGCCACGCCCGGTGACCGCGGACTCGCCCGCCGCGTAAGCGCATTGGCCCAGGCCGTAAGGTTCCCCCGTGACCGTGTTTACCGATGAGAACACCCCCGGACGCCACGGCTCCTCCGCCACCACCGAGGCCGACCCCCGGCAGGTGGGCCGGGTGCGCACCGAGTACTCGCCCGCGCACGACGGCGACCCCGACCCGGGGGAGATCGTGTGGACGTGGGTGCCCTTCGAGGAGAACGACGGCCGGGGCAAGGACCGCCCCGTGCTCGTCGTGGCCCGCGAGGCGGCCGGCACGTTCCTCGCCGTGCAGCTGTCCAGCAAGCGGCACGACGGCGACCGGGAGTGGGTGCCGATCGGCAGCGGGCCCTGGGACCGGTCCGGCCGGGAGTCGTGGGTCGACGTGGACCGGGTGCTGCGGCTGCACGAGGCCGGCATGCGCCGGGAGGCCTGCGCCCTGGACCGCATGCGCTTCAACCTGGTCCGGCACCGGCTGCGGGAGCGGTACGGCTGGAGCTGAGCACCCCCGGGCTCCGGAGCGCTGGTGCGACTGGACTGGAGGAGCTGAGCCGCCTCCGGGCACAGGCGTGCCCCTGCGGCCGGAGCTGAGCCGGCCCCCTGGTCAGGCTGCCCGTGCGGCTGGAGCCGAGCCGCCCCGGGCAGGCGCCCCCTGCGACTGGAACTGAGCCACCCCTGGGCTCAGGCGTGCCCCTGCGGCTGGAGCCCACTGTTCGCGAACGCGCGTGCGAACGCCGTGCGCACCTCGCTTCCCGGTGTGCGGTCCAGGATCCCGAACACCACGTGCTCGAAGGCGGACGCGAACCGCCCGCCGGGCCCCAGCAGCGCCCGGAACGCGCCCGCCACGTGGGCCGGGTCGTTGCGGAAGACCCCGCAGCCCCAGGCGCCGAGCACCAGCCTCCGGTAGCCGCAGGCCGCGGCCGTCTCCAGGACGCGTCCGGCACGTGCGGCCAGGACCCGCGGCAGGTCCGCCGCCCGGTCCGGAGCCGTCCGCAGCACGACGCCGGCGTTCGGGGCCGCGGCGGTCAGGAAACCGACCGGGTACGGCTCGTCCAGCAGACGGCCCCGGTCGTCGCGGAAGACGGGCACGGCCGGTGCGTGGATGACACGGTCCGTGTAGAACGGATCACGGTGCGCGCGGTGGTGGTCGTAGAACTCAGGTACCGCCAGCAGGCACGTGTACAGCGCGGAGGCCCGGCACAGGGCCTCCTCCTGGGCCTGGGCGCCGTTGAGGTAGCCGCCGCCCGGGTTGCGGGCGGAGGCGAAGTCGAGCACCGCCACGGTGCCGCCGAGCCGGCGAGCGGCCTCCAGGCTGCTCTCCCCCGTGACCTCGACGAGCGTGTCCAGCGCGGGCAGCGGCGGCACGTCGACCGCCCCCGGCCCGTACATCCGCGTGCCCTCCCGCGCGGCCTCGACCGCCGCCGCGATCGGCACGTCGCGCCCGTCCGGCGCGCGGTAGCGCCCCGCCGCCACGATCTGCTCGGTCTCCCGCGCGATGCCGCGCAGCCGCGCGCTCACGGCGCGACCCCCGTACGCGCCACGACCGCGCGGCGTGCGGCCTCCCCCGTCGTGCTCATGCACGCATCCTGAGTGATCCTGGTCCTGCGCGGCAACCGGGTTTTCCGGGCCCCGAGCCACGAGGTCGCGGGGCCCGGGAGCGACCGGGAAAGCCGCCACGAACGGCCGTCGAGGGGAGATGACAGACCCGGAACGTCCCCCTGCGCCCCCTTGTGCCGAGCGACACGAGCGTCTTGGGTGGGACGGGTGATGCCGGCCCGGGCCATCGGTCCCCGAGCCGGCGGCATGGTTGGAACCTCAGGAGGATCCTGACATGTCCGAATCGTCAACCGCCCCGGTGGGTGGCTGTACGGAGCCACGCACCGGCATATCGGAGGCCGAGGTCGAGGCCCTCGTCCGGGGCATCTGCTTCAAGACCGGGCCGCCCCGCCGCCTCGGAGTCGAGGTGGAATGGCTCGTCCACGAGCTGCGCACCCCGCAGCTCCCCGTCACGTCCGAGCGACTCGAAGCGGCCTACGCCGCGCTGCGGACCGTGCCCCTGAGGTCGGCGCTCACCGTCGAGCCCGGCGGCCAGCTGGAGCTGAGCTCGCCGCCCGCCGCCTCCCTGATGGAGTGCATCGGTACCGTCTCCGCCGATCTCGACGCCGTCCGCGCGGTGCTGCGCGAGGACGATCTGACGCTCGTCGGCATCGGCCACGATCCCTGGCACACGCCCCGCCGGTTCCTGCGCGAACCGCGCTACGACGCCATGGAGACCTGCCTCGACCGCACCGGCCCGGCCGGCCGCGCCATGATGTGCGCCTCCGCCTCCGTGCAGGTGTGCCTGGACGCCGGGTGCGAGGAGCCCGGCCCGCTGGGCCACGTCCGGCGCTGGTGGCTGGCCCACCAACTGGGCGCGGTCCTGGTGGCCGCCTTCGCCAACTCCCCTCTGGCCGGTCACCGGCCGACCGGCTGGCTGTCCACCCGCCAGCTGAGGTGGGCGCAGATCGGCGCGGGCCGGGCGGGCGCACCGGTACTGGACGCCGACCCGCGCGGCGCCTGGGCCCGGCACGTCCTGGACTCGCCGGTGATGTGCGTCCGGCAAAACGGCGGGCCCTGGGACGTCCCGCAGGGGCTGTCCTTCCGGGAGTGGACCCGGTCGGGGTCGCCCAGACCGCCCGGCCGTGAGGACCTGGACTACCACCTCACGACGCTGTTCCCGCCGGTCAGGCCGCGCGGCCACCTGGAGCTGCGCATGATCGACGCGCAGCCCGGCGACGACGGCTGGATCGTGCCGCTGGCCGTGACGACGGCGCTGTTCGACGACCCGGAGGCCGCCGAGACCGCCTACCGGGCCGTGAAACCGCTGGCCGAGCGGGCCCTGGGACGGCCCGCGCCGCACAATCCGCTGTGGCGGGACGCGGCCCGGCACGGTCTGGCCGACCCCGAGCTGCACGAGATCGCCGTCCTTTGTTTCGCGGCCGCGCTGCGGGCCCTGCCACGGCTCGGCGCCACCACCGCGGTCACGGACGCCGTCACGGCGTACCGGGACCGCTACGTAGCCCGGGGCCGCTGCCCCGCCGACGACCTGCTGGACCGGCTGCGCGGCTCGGACCGCCCCGGGACGCGCCCGCACGGGAAGGACATCCGCCCATGACCGATCCCGCCCTCGACGCCGGCACCGACTCCCGCTCCGTCCCTGGCTCCGGCGCCGGCACCGCCGTCGACGCCGACGTCCTCCGCGAGCGCGCCCTCGCCTCGCTGACCACCGCCCGCGACCGCACCACCCTGCTGACGACCTGTGTCGACGGCCCCGAACTGACCGCCCAGCACTCACCGCTGATGTCCCCGCTGGTGTGGGACCTGGCCCACATCGGCAACCAGGAGGAGCAGTGGCTGCTGCGGGCGGTCGCCGGGCAGGAGGCGATACGCCCGGAGATCGACAGCCTGTACGACGCCTTCGAGCACCCGCGCGCCGAGCGCCCCAGGCTGCCGCTGCTGCCGCCCGACGAGGCCCGCCGGTACGCGGCCGAGGTGCGCGGCCGGGCGCTGGACGTGCTGGAGGGCACCGCGTTCCACGGGACGCGGCTGACCGAGGCCGGCTTCGCCTTCGGGATGATCGCCCAGCACGAGCAGCAGCACGACGAGACCATGCTGATCACCCATCAGCTCCGCAGGGGCCCGCAGGCGCTCACCGCCCCGGACCCGGACCCGGTGCCCCTGTTCACCGGCCCGTCCGAGGTCCTGGTCCCCGGCGGACCGTTCACGATGGGCACCTGCGACGAGCCGTGGGCACTGGACAACGAACGCCCCGCGCACCGGCGCGAGGTGCCCCCTTTCCACATCGACACCACGCCCGTCACGAACGGCGCCTACCAGGCGTTCATCGAGGACGGCGGCTACGACGAGTCACGCTGGTGGACGCCGGAGGGCTGGGCGCACATCCGGAAGCACTCCATCACGGCCCCGCTGTTCTGGCGCCGCGACGGCGGGCAGTGGCTGCGGCGCCGCTTCGGCGTCACCGAGGTCGTGCCGCCCGACGAGCCGGTGCTGCACGTGTGCTGGTACGAGGCCGACGCCTACGCCCGCTGGGCCGGACGCCGGCTGCCCACGGAGGCGGAGTGGGAGAAGGCCGCCCGCCACGACCCGACGGGCGACCGCTCGATGCGCTACCCGTGGGGCGACGCCGATCCGGCGCCGGACCACGCCAACCTGGGGCAACGGCACCTGCGCCCCGCCCCGGCGGGGAGTTATCCGGCCGGTGAGTCGCCGCTGGGCGTGCGGCAGTTGATCGGTGACGTGTGGGAGTGGACGGCGAGCGACTTCCTGCCGTACCCGGGGTTCCGGGCGTTCCCGTACAAGGAGTACTCGGAGGTGTTCTTCGGATCCGAGTACAAGGTGCTGCGCGGCGGTTCGTTCGCCGTGGACCCGGTGGCCTGCCGGGGCACGTTCCGCAACTGGGACTACCCGATCCGGCGGCAGATCTTCTCCGGGTTCCGCACGGCGCGCTCGGCGGAGGCGGTCTGATGTGCCGTCACCTCGCCTATGTGGGACCCGAGGAGCCGCTGGGCCGGCTCGTCGTGGAGCCGCCGCACGGCCTGTACCGCCAGTCGTGGGCGCCCCGGCGGCAGCGGTACGGAACGGTCAACGCGGACGGTTTCGGGGTGGGCTGGTACGCCGAGGGGGACCCGATGCCGGCCCGGTACCGGAGGGCCGGGCCGATCTGGGCTGACCTGTCCTTCGCCGACCTGGCCCGGGTCGTACGGACCAGCGCGCTGCTCGCGGCCGTGCGGGACGCGACGCTGTCGGGCGCCGATGCGGAGGCCGCGGCGGCGCCGTTCGCCGCGGGCCGCCGGCTGTTCAGCCACAACGGCGCCGTGCCGGGCTGGCCGGACACACTGGCCCCGGTGGCGAAAACCCTTCCGCCGGAGGACCTGCTGTCGCTGGAGGCCCGCAACGACTCCGCGTTCGTGTGGGCCCTGGTGCTCGCCCGGCTGCGCGCCGGCCAGGAGGACGGACAGGCCTTGGCCGACACGGTCCTGGAGGTCGCCGCGGCGGCCCCCGGAGCCCGCCTCAACCTGCTCCTCACCGACGGCGAGACCGTCACTGCGACCGCCTGGGGCGACACCCTGTGGTACCTGGCGCGGCCCGGCGGCGGCACCGTCGTGGCCTCCGAGCCCTACGACGACGATCCGCACTGGCAGGAGGTGCCCGACCGCACCCTGCTGGCGGCGAGCCGCACCGACGTCCTGCTCACCCCGATCGAGGTACCGCGCGATCCCGCCGAGGAGCCGAGCGACGACACGGCACCCGCACGACGCAAGGAGCCCTGTACGTGAGTCCGTTCCATCTCACCCGCACCCTGCCCGAGGACGCCACGGACGCCGCGCTGCGCGCCGACGTCCACCGGGGCCTGACGTCCCGCCCCAAGACGCTGCCGCCCAAGTGGTTCTACGACGCGCACGGCAGTGCACTGTTCGAGCGGATCACCCAACTGCCCGAGTACTACCCCACACGCGCCGAGCGGGAGATCCTCGTCACCCGCTCCGGCGAGATCGCCGCGGCCACCGGCGCCCGCACCCTGGTGGAGCTGGGCTCCGGCTCCTCCGAGAAGACGCGGCACCTGCTCGACGCGCTCACCGAGCTGCGCACCTACGTCCCCGTCGACGTCAGCGAGAGCGCCCTCACCCAGGCCGGGCGGGCGCTCGCCGCCGAGCGGCCGGGGCTCGGCGTGCACGCGCTGATCGCCGACTTCACCGCGGAACTGACACTGCCGGACACGCCGGGCCCCCGGCTGGTGGCGTTCCTCGGCGGCACGATCGGCAACCTGCTGCCGGCGGAGCGCGCCGCGTTCCTGGCCTCCGTCCGCGCCCTGCTCGCCCCGGGCGACGCCCTGCTGCTGGGCACGGACCTGGTGAAGGACGAACGGGTCCTGGTCCGGGCGTACGACGACGCGGCCGGGGTGACGGCCGCGTTCAACAAGAACGTCCTGGCGGTGATCAACCGGGAGCTGGGCGCCGACTTCGAGCCCGCGGCCTTCGATCACGTGGCGCTGTGGGACGCCGAGCACGAGTGGATCGAGATGCGGCTGCGTTCCCGCGCGGCGCAGACGGTGAAGGTGCCCGCGCTCGGCCTCGCCGTCGACTTCGCGGCGGGCGAGGAGTTGCGCACCGAGGTGTCGGCGAAGTTCCGGAAGGAGGGTGCGCGGGACGAACTGTTCGCCGCCGGCCTGGACTTGGCGCACTGGTGGACGGACCTAGAGGGCCGTTTCGCGCTGTCGCTGAGCATGGCGCGCTGAGCGTCCGGGGCCCGTCGGCATGGCGCCCCCCACGGGTGCCGGGCGGGTCGCCCGGCCCTGCGCGGCTCCGGGCCGCCGAGGCGGGGCGACCCCCGGCCGGGCGGGACGTCTCGCGCTCGGCCCCGGCTTGGGGCACGGTGGAGTGACGCGTGACACACCCGTCACAGGCATCGTCACAGGGAGTGGAGCACCCGCATGTCGAACCACATCTACCGGGTCACGGAGATCGTCGGCACCTCGCCCGAGGGCGTCGACCAGGCCATCCGCAACGGGATCGAGCGCGCCTCGCAGACGCTGCGGAATCTGGACTGGTTCGAGGTCACCCAGGTACGGGGCCAGCTCGACAACGGCCGGATCGCGCACTGGCAGGTGGGCCTGAAGGTCGGGTTCCGGCTCGAAGCGACGGAATGACAGGTCCCGCGGCCCCGACGACCCCACGGTCCCGACAACCCCCAGATCCCGACGCCCCCCCGTGGCCCCGGTGAGCGCTACGGCCCTGGTGACGGCCGCGGACCCGGACCGCCGCGGCCCCGACGACCCCACAGGTCCCGACGCCCCCGCGTGGCCCCGGTGACCGCCGCGGCCCTCAAGGCCCGCTGACGCGGTCACCCTCAGGTCCGCCCCTCCCGCTCCTGCGCCACCTTCAGGTCGGCGGAGGGCGTCGCCCAGCGGGCCCGCAGGACGGTGAAGCCCGCCCGTTCGGCGTCCGCGCACACGAGCTCGTCGTCGTCCACCAGGACGCGGATCTCGCGGGTCCTGGCGAGGCGGCGCAGGATTTCCAGTTTGGTGAACCGGGCGGGCCTGCGGTCGGCGTCCCGCCGCATGTACACGCGGCCCTCTGGCAGCCCCTGGGCGGCGAGCCAGTCCAGCGTGTCGCGTCGGCAGCGCTCGGGCCGCCCGGTCAGATAGACGACCTCGCACTCCCGCGCGCTCTCCCGCGCCAGCGCGACGCCCTCCGGGATCGGCGGATCCTGCGGGGCCGCCGCGAAGAACCGGTCCCAGTCCCTCGGCCGGCGCTCCAGGAACCGCTGCCGGTGCGCGGTGTCGGCGAGGGTGTTGTCCAGGTCGAAGACGGCGAGGGGCGCCTTGCTGGTGTCGGTCACACCACTCACCCTAGAGGCTCGCACCGGACCGCATGCGATCGAAAGTTTTCGGACAGTCCGGCCGAAGGAACGGTCCGGACCGTGCACCGGCGGCCCATTTCCCGCAGGCCGCGCGACAGCGAGAACGCACGGCCGGGGGTCCGAACGAGCCAACGGCGCCCGTGCATTCGGGGGTCCGGTTGATAGTTCAAAGATACCGCTGCCATACTCCGGCTTCCGGCCTTCTCCGTCACCCGCGGACGAAGGTGCGGGGCTCACCACACAGAACCCCGAGGCCGCTCCATGCGAATGCGAAAAGAGAGGGTTTCGCATTCACGAGTCCCCCACACAGCCCGCATCCACCGTGTGTCCGGCACGCCCGCACCCGCCCGGGAGCTGGACGAGCGTCGGCTCGAAAGAGCCGAGTGCGCGGCATGACGCAGCAAAGAAGGTGCGCTCTTGCCCGAATTCTCACCGTGGTCCGACAACTCATTCACCCAGCACGCCCGAAATGCCGAACCGGCACCCCCGCCCCGTATAACGGACACCCCCGAATTCCGGTCGCTGCGTCACTCCCAACTCCGGTTCGGAACCCGCGCGACGGCCCTGTCCGTCGGCGGCTTCCTGCTGTACGTCCTGCTGTCGAGTTTCGCCCCGGGCGTCATGAACCAGCCACTGCTCGGCCGACTCACCCTCGGACTGACCCTCGGTCTGGGGCAGTTCGTGGTGATGGCCGTGACCGCCTGGTGCTACGTCCGGCACATGCGTACCCGGGTCGACCCGCTCGCCCGCGGTCTGCGGTCCCGCCTCCACCACCATGAGCAGCCCGAGACCCACGCGCACGCGGCGCACCCGGGCCGCGCGGCCGACCAGACCGCCCAGCACGCCCCGAGGGGGTTCCGCACGTGGTGACCGTGTCCGCCGGTGTCGTCGACCGGTTCAGTCTCCAGCTGACCTTCGTCCTGTTCCTGTCGGTGGTCGTCGTCACCCTGTTCATGGCGCTGCTGACGGCTCCGCAGCGCGACGAGATCAGCGAGTTCTACCTCGGCAACCGCACCATGTCGCCGCTGCGCAACGGCCTGGCGATGTGCGGGGACTACCTGTCCGCCGCGACCCTGCTGGGCAGTACGGGCCTGGTCGCGCTGACCGGGTACGACGGGCTGATGTACCTGGGCGGCACCACCGTCGCCTGGATGATGGTGCTGCTGCTGATCGCCGAACCGCTGCGCCGGGCGGGGAAGTTCACCCTCGGCGACACGGTGGCCCTGCGCCTGCCCCGGCGGCAACGGCCGGTGCGGATCGCGCTGGCGGTGTGCATCCTGGCCATCGCGACCCTCTACCTGGTGGCCCAGCTCGTGGGCAGCGTGGCCCTGCTGACCCAGTTCACCGGCGAACCCAGCGCCACCACACGCACCTTGTGCGTCGTGGTGATCGGCACCATCGTCATCGTGTACGCCTCCATCGGCGGCATGCCCGGCGCCACGGTCATCCAGATCATCAAGGCCGTGATGCTGGTGCTGGGCGTGACGGTCACGGCGGCGCTGGTGCTGCACCGCTTCGACTGGAGCCCGGACGCCCTGCTCGGCGCGGCGGCCGACCGCAGCGGCCTCGGCACACGGTTCCTGGAACCCGGACTGCGCTACGGCGGCACCACCGCCAGCAAGCTGGACTTCTTCAGTCTGGAGCTGGCCATCGTCCTCGGCCTCGCGGCCCTCCCCCACGTGCTGATGCGGCTGCTCGCCCCGCGCAGCGGCGGTGTTCTGCGCTCCTCGGTCGTGTGGGCCATCGGCCTGGTCGGCCTGGTCTGCTTCGCCGGCGGCATCCTCGGCCTCGGCGCCACCGCCGTCGTCGGCCGGGACACCATCGCCGGCACGGACCGCAAGGGTGACGCGGCCGTCCTGCTGCTCGCGCACGAACTGGGCGGCGGCCTCCTCACAGCCCTGCTGTCCTGCCTGGCCTTCGTCACCCTGCTCGCCGTCGCGGCCGGCCTCACCCTCGCGGCGGCCTCGTCCCTCGCCCACGACCTGTACGCGGAGGTGATCCGCAAGGGCCGGGCGAGCGAGACGGAGGAGCTGACCGTGGCCCGCCTGGCGGCCGTGGTCATCGGCGTCCTCGGCATGCTGCTCGCGCTGGTGTCGTGGGGCGCCAACACCGCGACGCTGGCCTTCCTCGCCTTCGCCATCGCGGCCTCCGCGATCCTCCCGACCATCGTGTACACGCTGTTCTGGCGGCGGTTCGCGGCACAGGGCGCGCTGCTGAGCCTGTACGGCGGCCTGCTCATCTCCGTGCTGCTCGTGGTGTTCTCCCCCGTGGTCTCCTCCACGCCGGGCTCGTTCTACCCGGACGCCGACTTCGCCTGGTTCCCCCTGCAGAACCCGGGCATCGTCTCCATCCCCGCGGGCTTCCTCCTCGGCTGGCTGGGCACGGTGATGACGAAGCATCAGGAGGACGACAGTGCGGAGCAGCACGCGCGGTTCGAGGTCAAGATGCTGGTGGGCGCCGAGGACTGAGACCCCGCGCACCGCACCCCCGTGGCCGGCCGTGCACCCGTACCCCGCATGCTTCTGTCATGTCTCCTCGTAGGATCACGGTCGGCGCCGCCCGAGAACTGCCCTGCACGCTCGTCGTCTGCCGGGGCTGCTGCTGCGGCAACCGCCGCAAGCACCCCGGCACCGACCACGCCGGCCAGGTGGACCGGCTGCGCGCGGCGGCGGCCGAGCACGGCTTCCGCGTCCGTACGACTGACTGCCTCGGCCCGTGCGACCAGGCGAACGTCATCGTCGTGACGCCCTCGGCCGCGGGGCGCCGGGCCGGCGGGCGGGCCACCTGGATCGGCTTCGCGATGGACGAGGACTGCACGCAGGACCTGGTGCGCTGGGCGGCGGCGGGCGGCCCGGGCGTCGCGGAGCCGCCCGTCACGCTGGCACTGCAGTTCGTCCGTGCGCCGCGCGGAACACGCACCCGCTCGCGGCGCTGAATTGCTCATGGGAACCATTTTCATATAGCGTCCTCGGTACCGTCCGACCGAGGAGGATCACCATGGCCGTTCCCAAGCGGAAGATGTCCCGCAGCAACACCCGTCACCGCCGCGCCCAGTGGAAGGCCGCCACGCCCACGCTGGTGCCGGTCACGATCGACGGCGTGCGGCACCTCGTCCCGCAGAACCTGGTCAAGGCGTACGAGCGCGGGCTGCTGCGCCCCGAGGGCTGAGCGCGGATGCCGTACGAGCGACTGCCCGTCACCGTGCTCTCCGGGTTCCTCGGGGCGGGCAAGACCACGCTGCTCAACCATGTGCTGTCCCACCGCGAGGGGCTGCGGGTCGCGGTCATCGTGAACGACATGAGCGAGGTCAACATCGACGCCGCCCTGGTGCGCGGCGGCGAGGCCGCCCTGTCGCGGACCGAGGAACGCCTGGTCGAGATGACCAACGGGTGCATCTGCTGCACCCTGCGCGACGACCTGCTCCAGGAAGTGGACCGGCTGGCCCGCGAGGGCCGGTTCGACCACCTGCTCATCGAGAGCTCGGGCATCTCCGAGCCGATGCCCGTCGCGGCCACGTTCGCCGTCGCCCGCGACGACGGCGCCACCCTGGGGGAGGTCGCTCTCCTGGACACCATGGTCACGGTCGTGGACGCAGCCGACTTCCTCACCGAGCTGGACAGGGGCGACGACCTCGCCGAGCGCGGCCTCGCCCCGTACGAGGACGACGAGCGCACCGTCAGCGACCTGCTCGTCGACCAGGTCGAGTTCGCCGACGTGCTCGTGCTGAACAAGCTCGACCTGGTCGACGGGGAGTCCGCGGCCCGGCTGCGGGCGGCGCTGACCCGCCTCAACCCCGCCGCCCGGATCGTGCCGGCCGTGCACGGCCGGGTGGACCCGCACCAGGTGCTCGGCACCCGCCTGTTCGACCTGGACCGCGCCCAGCAGGCCCCGGGCTGGGTCAAGGAGCTCAACGGCGACCACGTACCGGAGACCGAGGAGTACGGCATCTCCTCCACCGTCTTCCGCTCCCCACTGCCCTTCCACCCCGGCCGGCTGTGGAGCTTCGTGACCGAAGGGCTGGACGGCGGGGCGTACGGGCGGGTCCTGAGGTCCAAGGGTTTCTTCACGCTGGCGAGCCGACCGCGGGTGACGGGGCTGTGGTCGCAGGCCGGGTCCGTCGCCCGGTTCGAGCCGTCCGCCGCCCGTGACCATGAGGCGCCCGACGCGCAGGAGCTGGTGTTCATCGGGACCGGGCTCGACGAGGACGGCCTGCGCACCGCGCTGGGCGGCTGCCTGATGCGGCCCGGCGAGAGCGTCCCCGCGGACGACCCGTTCCCCGCGTGGGACACGTACGGCGTCGAGGACGCCTGCGAGCACGAGCACACCGCACAGGCTGCGCTGCCCGCTCACTGACCGGGGTGAGGAATGCCGTGGGCCCGCCGGTGTTGAACCCTGCATGAGCTCTGTGATCGCCGCGACCCGGTTCTCCGTCCTGGACCGCTCCCGCACCCGCGAGGGCCACACGAACGCCGAGGCGCTGCGCGACACCGTACGGATGGCCCAGGAGCTCGAGGGTCTCGGCTACCACCGGTTCTGGGTCTCGGAGCATCACGGCGTGCCCGGGGTCGCGGGGTCGGCGCCGACCGTGCTGGCCGCCGCCGTGGCCGCCGCGACCCGCACCATCCGCGTCGGCACCGGCGGGGTGATGCTGCCCAACCACCAGCCGCTGGTGGTGGCCGAGCAGTTCGGGGTGCTGGAGTCGCTTTTCCCGGGCCGGATCGACATGGGGCTGGGCCGGTCGGTCGGCTTCACCGACGGGGTGCGCAGGGCGCTCGGCCGGGACAAGGGCGACGCCGAGGACTTCGCGGCACGGCTTCAGGAGCTGCTCGGCTGGTTCCGGGGCACCTCGCCCACAGGCGTGCACGCGCGGCCCGCCGAGGGACTGGCCGTGCCGCCGTTCGTGCTGGCCATGGGCGAGGGCGCGGTCATCGCGGCACGGGCGGGCCTGCCGATGGTCATCGGCGACCTGCGCGACCGGGAGAAGATGCTGCGCGGTATCGACCGCTACCGGGCGGAGTTCAGGCCCTCCGCCTGGGCGAGCGAGCCGCACGTCGTGATCTCCGGGACCGTCGCGGTGGCCGCCACGCCCGAACAGGCCCGGCGGCTGCTGGTCCCGGAGGCCTGGTCGATGGCGTACTCCCGCACACACGGCACCTTCCCGCCGCTGCGACCGGCCGAGCGGGTGGAGCCCCGGACCATGACGGCCAAGGAGCGCGGCTTCTACGAGTCCGGGCTCGCCGGGCACGTCGCCGGCACCGAGGAACACGTGGCGCACGAGCTGGAGACGGTGCTGAAGGAGACGGGCGCGCAGGAGGTCCTGGTCACCACCAGCACGTACGACCGCGCGGCCCTGCTGGACTCCTACCGGCGGCTGGCGCGGATCTTCACACCTTAGGGGCCCGCATGCAATCGCCGGGCTTGTCCCCACACCGGCACCGGCACCGGCACCGGCACCGGCACCGGCACCGGCACCGGCACCGGCGGAGTCTCCCGCGCTGCGCCGCCCCCACGATCAAGGGAGTGGACGTCGACGTCCCCGGGACGTGATGACCGTGTTGACCGGCGTGCCGCGCCCACGACGGCATGGCCACCGAGCACGGGAGACCGGCGCCCTCCCGGCCGAGATGGCCCGGCCCGGCGCCGACGAGGCGCGGCGGTCCGCCGCCGGGTGGCTCGACGCGTACGCCAACTCCTCCACCGGTCGGTGCGCAACGACCGCGACGGTGCACCGCCGCCGCCCCGCTCGACGCCGCCGACAGCGTGAGCCACCTGCTGGAGCCGCTCCTCGGACCGAACCGGCGGCCGGGCCCGTACATCCAGTACCTACGGTGGGAACTGGCCCGCCACCCGCTGCCCGGCTGGGACACCGGCGCCCTCCTGCGGGCCGTGGACCGCGTCTCGGCCACCGGCGACGTGTCCGTGCAGCGCCGGCTCTTCGCCCGTGTGGAGAGGGTGGCGCGTCAGGCCGGGCACGGTGCGGTGCTGGACGACGGGGGCGGTGACCTGGAGCTGATGCGGCCGCGGTAGGACGGCCCGCTCGGCGGCCAGGGCCAGCAGGCGCCGGTCCGGGTGGCCGCCCGGTGGGATCGGGCCGTGCACCCGCACCTCGGCCACCAGGCCGTGGGCCGAGACCACCCGCCACAGCGAGGCCGGCAGGGTGTCGTCGCCGACGAAGGCGGCGGCCGTGCCGGGGGCGCCGTCGGCGCGGCGGTAGTGGATGCGGACGGGCTGAACGGGCACCCCCGCGTCCAGGGCGGCCTGGAACACGGCCCGGCGGAACGGTCCCTGCGCCCGGCCGCACCAGGTGCTGCCCTCCGGGAACACCCCCACCGCCTGCCCGTCGCGCAGCGCCCGGGCGATGCGGGCGACGGTCTCCGGCAGGGCGCGCAGCCGGTCGCGGTCGATGAACAGGGCGCCGCCCCGGGCGGCCAGCCGACCGGCCACCGGCCACCGGCGGACCTCGGTCTTGGCGAGCATCCGCGCCGGGCGGACGGCGGCCAGCAGCGGGATGTCCAGCCAGGAGACGTGGTTGGCGACCAGCAGCAATCCCCCGGCGGGGGCGGCGGCGCCGGTGACGCGGACCCGGACCCCGGCGGCCCGTACGATCCACCGGCACCAGCGCCGAACCAGCCAGGAGGGGATCCTCCCCCGCGAGCCGGGGGGCCGCCTGGCGAGCGGCGACAGCGCGATCCCGGCGGCGAGGAGGACGAGGACCGCCGTGAGACGCAGTACGGTCCGCGGTACGGTCCGTGTGCTCCCCGCCGGCTCCACGCACGCCTGCGGGGTGCAGGGCGCGGTGGGCAGCCAGACGCTCATCAGGCCGGTACGAGGGAGAGGAAGTGCCGCAGGTAGCGGGGGTCGACCCGGCGCATCGGCAACAGCACGTACAGGTCGGCGACCCCGAAGTCCGGGTCGTGCGCGGGCTCCCCGCACACCCAGGCGCCCAGGCGCAGGTAGCCGCGCAGCAGCGCCGGGAGCTCGGGGCGGACGGCGGGCGGAGCCTCGCCCGGGCCGCTGCCGGGCGCTTCCGGCGTCCAGGGCAGCAGGGGCCGTACCCGGTACTCCTCGGGCGCCAGGTGCTTGGCGCGCACCCGGTCCCACGTCGCTGACGCGAGCGCGCCGCCGTCGCCGAGCGGGAGGGAGCAGCAGCCGGCGAGCCACTCGTGGCCGCGGTCGGTCATGTAGCGGGCGATGCCGGCCCAGATGAGGCTGATGACCGCGCCGTCGCGGTGGGCGGGGTGCACGCAGGAACGGCCGACCTCGACGAGCCCCGGCCGGACGGCGTCGAGGGCACCGAGGTCGAACTCGCCCTCCGAGTACAGGCGTCCGGCGACGGCGGCGCGGTCCGGCGGGAGCAGCCGGTAGGTGCCGACGACCTGGCCGGTCACCTCCTCGCGCACCAGCAGGTGGTCGCAGTACGCGTCGAAGGCGTCGATGTCGTGGCCCGGCTGCGAGGCGGGCAGCAGGGCGCCCATCTCCCCGGCGAAGACGTCGTACCGCAGCCGCTGGGCGGCGCGGACGTCCTCCTCGTCGCGGGCGAGGCCGACGGTGTAGCGGGTGGGTGCGGCGGGGTGCGGGGGACGGTCGGCGGTCAGGACGCCGGTCATGGCACTCTCCTCAGTCACGGGCGAGGCGGCGGCAGACGGGAGCGGTGCGGTCTGCCGCACCTGTTCTTCCGACGCGGGCTGACCGGCGCGTGACCAGTGCCAGGAGCGGGGATGTGGGGTTGTTGAATGCCAGGGGCGTGCCCGGGAAAGCGAGACGGGACCGGGATGAGCACCACTCCCGGTCCCGCCCGTCCGCACCTTTCGGCGAACGTCTCCTGCGACCCGCGGGGGCGCGGGCTGTGTCGCTCCGCGGCTCCGCCGTGCGGGCGCGGGCCCGCCGTGACGGGCCCGCGGCCGTCGGCTACCGCTTCGCCACCTTCCGCGTGGCCCGCAGCCACTCCTTGTTCATGCCGGTGATGGAGGTCAGCGGAATGCCCTTCGGGCAGGCGGTCGCGCACTCGCCCGTCAGCGTGCAGCCGCCGAAGCCCTCCTCGTCCATCTGCGCCACCATGTCCAGCACCCGCGTCTCCCGCTCGGGCGCCCCCTGCGGCAGCACGTTGAGGTGGTTGACCTTCGCGGACGTGAACAGCATCGCGGCCCCGTTCGGGCAGGCCGCCACGCACGCCCCGCACCCGATGCACTCGGCGTGCTCGAAGGCGAAGTCGGCGTCGGGCTTGGGCACGGGCGTCGCGTGTGCCTCCGGCGCGGAGCCCGTCGGCGCCGTGATGTAGCCACCGGCCTGGATGATCCGGTCGAACGCCGACCGGTCCACCACCAGGTCCTTGATCACCGGGAATGCCGACGCGCGCCACGGCTCGACGTCGATCGTGTCGCCGTCCTGGAAGGACCGCATGTGCAGCTGGCAGGTGGTGGTGCGCTCCGGCCCGTGAGCCTCCCCGTTGATGACGAGGGAGCACGCGCCGCAGATGCCCTCGCGGCAGTCGTGGTCGAAGGCGACCGGTTCCTCGCCCTCCAGGATGAGCCGCTCGTTGAGGGTGTCGAGCATCTCCAGGAACGACATGTCGGGCGAGATGCCGTCCACCTCGTACGTGGACATGGTGCCGTCGGCGTCGGCGTTCTTCTGCCGCCAGACGCGCAGGGTGAGCTTCATGCGTAGCTCCGCTGGGTGGGGTGGACGTACTCGAAGACCAGGTCTTCCTTGTGCAGAACGGGCGCCTCGCCGGTGCCGGTGAACTCCCAGGCGGCGGCGTAGGCGAACTCGTCGTCCTTGCGGGCCGCCTCACCGTCGGGCGTCTGGGACTCCTCGCGGAAGTGGCCGCCGCAGGACTCGGTGCGGTGCAGCGCGTCGAGGCACATGAGCTCGGCGAGTTCCAGGTAGTCGACGATGCGGTTGGCCTTCTCCAGCGACTGGTTGAACTCCTCGCCGGTGCCGGGCACCTTGATGCGCCGCCAGAACTCCTCGCGGATCTGCGGGATCCGCTCCAGGGCCTTGCGCAGGCCGGAGTCGGTGCGGGCCATGCCGCAGAACTCCCACATCAGCTCGCCGAGTTCACGGTGGAAGGAGTCGGGGGTGCGGTCGCCGTCGACCGACAGCAGCATGTTGATCCGGTCCTCGGTCTCGGCCAGCACCTCCTGGACCACCGGGTGGCCGGCGTCGACCTCGTCCTTGTGCGGGTTGCGGGCGAGGTAGTCGTTGATGGTGGCCGGGAGGACGAAGTAGCCGTCGGCCAGGCCCTGCATCAGCGCGGAGGCGCCGAGCCGGTTGGCGCCGTGGTCGGAGAAGTTGGCCTCGCCGATCGCGAACAGGCCGGGGACCGTGGTCTGCAGGTCGTAGTCGACCCACAGGCCGCCCATCGTGTAGTGCACGGCCGGGTAGATCCGCATCGGCACCCGGTACGGATCCTCGTCGGTGATCCGCTGGTACATGTCGAAGAGGTTGCCGTACTTGGCCTCGACGGCCTTGCGGCCCATCCGCCTGATGGCGTCGGCGAAGTCGAGGTACACGCCCTGCCCTCCCGGGCCCACCCCCCTGCCCTCGTCGCAGACGTTCTTCGCGGCGCGGGAGGCGATGTCACGCGGTACCAGGTTGCCGAAGGAGGGGTAGATGCGCTCCAGGTAGTAGTCGCGCTCGTCCTCGGGGATCTCGTTCGGCGGCCGGTCGTCGCCCTTCGCCTTAGGCACCCAGATCCGGCCGTCGTTGCGCAGCGACTCGCTCATCAGCGTCAGCTTCGACTGGTGGTCGCCGGTGCGCGGGATGCAGGTGGGGTGGATCTGCGTGAAGCAGGGGTTGGCGAAGTACGCGCCGCGCCGGTGCGCCCGCCAGATCGCGGTCGCGTTGGAGTTCATGGCGTTCGTCGACAGGTAGAAGACGTTGCCGTAGCCGCCGGAGGCGAGGACGACGGCGTCCGCGAAGTAGGTGGAGATCCTGCCGGTGACGAGGTCACGGGCCACGATGCCGCGGGCCCGCCCGTCGACGACGATCAGGTCGAGCATCTCGGTACGCGGATGCATCTCCACGTTCCCGGCCGCGATCTGCCGGGACAGCGCCTGGTAGGCGCCGAGGAGGAGTTGCTGGCCCGTCTGGCCGCGGGCGTAGAACGTACGGGACACCTGCACACCGCCGAAGGAGCGGGTGTCGAGCAGACCGCCGTACTCACGGGCGAACGGCACGCCCTGGGCGACGCACTGGTCGATGATCTCGATGGAGATCTGTGCGAGCCGGTGCACGTTCGACTCGCGCGCCCTGAAGTCGCCGCCCTTGACGGTGTCGTAGAACAGCCGGTGGACGGAGTCGCCGTCGTTGCGGTAGTTCTTTGCGGCGTTGATGCCGCCCTGCGCGGCGATGGAGTGGGCGCGGCGCGGAGAGTCCTGGTAGCAGAACTGGACGACCTTGTAGCCCTGCTCCGCCAGCGTGGCACCCGCGGAGCCGCCCGCGAGGCCGGTGCCGACGACGATGACCGTGTGCTTGCGCCGGTTGGCGGGGTTGACCAGCTTGGCCTCGAAGCGGCGCTTGTCCCAGCGCTCGTGGATCGGCCCGGCCGGGGCCTGGGTGTCGGCGACGGGCTCGCCCACCGTGTAGTTCGTGTACTCAGAGGTCATGTTCAGCTCACCACTCCGGTCATGACGCCCACGGGGACGGCGATGAAACCGGCCGTGAGCAGCAGCGCGAGGACGTTGGCAGCGGCCTTCAGAGCGCGGTCGCGGGTGCGGCTGCCGACGCCGAGGGTCTGGGCCGCGCTCCAGAAGCCGTGCCGGATGTGCAGGCCGAGCGCGACCATCGCGACGATGTAAATGACGTTGCCGTACCAGGTGGAGAAGGTCTCCACGACGTTCTGGTACGGGTGACCGGGCTGGAATCCGGGGTGCACGGTCCCGGTGGTCAGGTCCAGCAGGTGCCAGACGATGAACAGGCCGAGGATGATCCCGCCCCAGCGCATGGTGCGCGTCGCGTAACTGGCGCGCGGCTTCTTGTGCACGTACTTGCTGGGCCGCGCCCGGATGTCGCGGCGGCTGAGCTGGTACGCGGACACGCCGTGGGCGACGACGGCGACGACGAGTACGACCCGGATGAGCCAGAGCGTCCACTCGTAGTGCATGAACGGCTCGCCGACGGTGCGCAGCCAGTGCGCGTAGCGGTTGAACTCGCCCGCGCCGAAGAAGATCTTCAGGTTCCCGATCATGTGGGCGACCAGGTACAGCAGCATGATCAGGCCGCTGACCGCCATCACTGCCTTCTTGCCGACGGTCGAGTCCCACACGGTGCGTGCCATGGACGGCCGTCGGTCCGTCCGCGTTGCCAGAGCCATGTCACAGCACGCTACGGCCGGAGGTGCTCATCGGTCCAAGACATGCTCCGGCTTGATTCCATAGGCAGGGACTATTGTGGAGGGGTGCAGTTCCAGCAGCTCCAGTACTTCGTGGCGGTCGCCGAGACCCGGCACTTCACCCGGGCCGCGGAGCTGGTCCATGTCGCCCAGCCGTCGCTGTCGCAGCAGATCCGGGCGCTGGAGCGGGAGCTCGGCGCCGACCTGTTCCTCCGGGCGCGCGGCAACATCACCCTCACCGACGCCGGAGAGGCCCTGCTCCCCCTGGCCCGGCGCATCCTGGCCGACGCGGACACGGCCCGGCACGAGGTGCAGGAACTGGTGCAACTGCGCAGGGGCCGGGTGCGCCTCGGTGCCACACCCAGCCTGTGCACGGGCCTGCTGCCGGACGTACTGCGCGCCTTCCACGACCGTTACCCCGGCATCCAGCTGCTGATCGAGGAGGGCGGCTCCCACGACCTGGTACGGCATCTGGCCCGCGGCGCCCTGGACCTGGCCCTGGTCGTCCTGCCCCTGCCCACACCGTCCCCCGCGCTGACCACGGTGGAACTCCTGCGCGAGGACCTGGTCGTGGTGTCCTCCCCCGACGCCCCGCGCCCCGGCCGGGGCCGGCGCACGGTCGACATCGCCGACCTGGAGGGCGAACGCCTGGTGATGTTCCGCCACGGCTACGACCTGCGCGAACTGACCGTGGCCGCGTGTCGCGCCGAGGGGTTCGAACCGGACTTCGCGGTGGAGGGCGGGGAGATGGACGCGGTGCTCGGTTTCGTACGCGCGGGACTGGGCGTCGCCGTCGTCCCCCGCATGGTCGCAGCCCGCTCCGGCCGCGGCCTACGGGTCACTCCCCTGACCCGCCCCGGGCTCCACCGCGCCATCGCCCTGGCCCACCGCAGCGATGTGGCTCCGCCTCGGGCCGCCCGGGAGCTGCAGCGGATGCTGCTGGAGCGGTGAGGCGCCGGCGCGCGGGCGGGACGACAATTCCGGTGCGTCCCGGGGGACCCGTCTACCTACTCTCTCTCCCTGTGAACGCTGGAACCCTGACGAACGGTGTTTGCGCTGGTTACGACCGGGGTTGGGCCGTGCGCGTAGCGGGCGGACCCTACAGGGGGCGAGATGGGGGCTCGCCCGTTCTTCGGCGGAGTGCCGAGGGGTGCGGCGCGGAGTCCTGGTGACACGCGGGGCTGCAGACCCCGGCGGACTTCCGGGGCGGAGCGCCGCCGGGTTCTGCGCGGAGCCCTGCCGGGGTTTGACCCGCCGGGGGTCTGGGGCGCGGGCCCGGCCGGGTCTGAAACACAGCGCAGCCGGGGCGCACAAGTGCGGCCGCGCTGGGGGTCTGGGGCGGAGCCCCAGGGCGTTCCTTTCAGGGCACCGCCTCGGCTGGGTGGGCAGCACGCCCCGGCGTCACCCCGTCGCGTCCACCAGGGCCAGCTCGTGCAGCCGCTCCGGTGGACCGGGGCGGGCGTAGTACCAGCCCTGGGCCGTGTCGCAGCCCAGTGTCCGGAGTTGTTCCGCCTGCGCGCCCGTCTCGACGCCCTCGACCGTGACCGCGAGGTCCAGGCTGTGGGCCAGCGACACGATCCCCTCGACGATCTTGAGGTCGACGGGGTCGGCGGGGAACTGCTGCATGCTCTGCGTGAAGGAGCGGTCCAGTTTGAGGATGCTGACCGGCAGCCGGCGGAGATTGGCCAGGTTGGAGTAGCCCGTACCGAAGTCGTCCAGGGCGATGTCGACGCCCATCTCCGCGAGGCGCCGCAACGGCTTGAGCAGGTCGTCGTCCGCGCCGATCAGCGCCGACTCCGTCACCTCCAGGCACAGCGCGTGGGGTTCCACGCCGGCGCGCTCCAGGATGTCGACGGTGTCCTGCACCAGACCGGGGTGGGTGAGCTGGCAGGGCGAGAGGTTGACGTTGATCCGCAGCGGGCCCAACGCCTCCGCGCCGCCGTGCAGTTCCCGCCACTCCCGGGCCTGCCGCACCGACTCCTCCAGCACCCAGCGCCCCAGCGGAACGATCAGCCCGGTGTGCTCGGCGAGCGGGATGAACCGGTCCGGCCCGAGCACGCCGTGCTGCGGGTGCAGCCAGCGCACCAGCGCCTCCGCACCCCGCACACTCCCGTCGCCGAGGTGCACCAGCGGCTGGTACTCGATGAAGAACTCGCCCCGCTCCAGCGCCGTCGGCAGCGCCGTGGTCAGCCCGTGCCGGGTGATGGCACGGGCGTCGGCCTCCGGATCGGCGAGCTCGAAGCGGTTGCCGCCCGCCGACTTGGCCCGGTACATGGTGATGTCGGCGCTGCGCAGCACCTCCGCGGGGCTGCGCTCCCCCGCCGGGCCCTCCACGATGCCGATGCTGCCGCGCACGGTCAGCTCCCGCCCGTCGACGCTGATCGGGGCGAGCAGCGCGTTCATGATGCGGGCCGCCAGCTCGTCGACCTTGCGCTGGGTGTCCGGGCCGGTCGTCAGCGCCACGAACTCGTCGCCGCCGAGCCGGGCGACCATCTCGCCGGGCGCGGTGGCACACGCCTGGAGCCGGTCGGCGACCTCGACGAGCAACCGGTCGCCGGCGGAGTGGCCGAGGCTGTCGTTGACGGTCTTGAAACCGTCCAAATCCAGGTAGCACAGGCCGAACCGCTGCCCTTCCCCGGCGCCCAGTGCCTTCTCCAGGCGCTCGAAGAAGAAGGTGCGGTTGGGCAGGCCGGTGAGCGCGTCGTGCGTGGCCTCGTAGCGCAGCCGCAGGTTGAGCAGCCGCCGCTCGGTGGTGTCCTCCATCAGGGCCAGCTGGTACTGCGGGTTGCCGTCGGGGTCACGCAGCAGGGAGACCGTCAGGTTGGTCCACAGCACCGTTCCGTCGGGGCGGTAGAACGCCTTCTCCACATGGTAGTGCTCGCGCTCGCCGCTGACGAGTTCGTCGTAGAGCCGCCAGGTCTGGGGCGCGTCGTCGGGGTGGGTCCACTCCCGGACGTTGCGGCTGCGCAGCGCCTGCTCGGTCAGGCCGAACATGCGCAGCATCGCGCCGTTGACCTGCAGGATGTTGCCCTCCAGGTCGGCCATGCCGATGCCTATGGCCGCGCCCTCGAAGACGGCGCGGAAACGGGCCTCGGTCGCGTGCAGCGCCTGCGCCACCACGCCCTGCGCCTGAAGGGCGGCCTGGGCGATGGACTCCTGCTCGGCCAGTGTCCGCTGGCGCAGCGCCCCGGCGAACCCGGCGGCCATGGCGTGCTGGAGCCGTGCGCAGCGCGCCCGCAGGTCCTCCTGGTCGCCGTCGCCGCCGCAGTAGAGCACCAGGTACGCGTCGACGCAGTCCAGGGTGCGGCTGAGCGCCTCCGGGTCGGTGCAGTGCGCGGCCACCAGCCCGGCGCCCACCGCCCTGCCCTCCTCCGCGTCGAAGGACCTGGCCGCAAGCGCCCGGCTCAACCGCCGGGCCAGCGGCAGCAGCTGGTCCTCGAACTGGGGCCGGGTCGACGACGTCGAGGTGACCGGGTACACCGCCCGGCTCCAGATCGTGGCGAACCGGCGCAGTCTGTCCTCCGGCCCGTCCGGCTCCGCGATCACGCCGTACGCCCCACGCCCGCGAAACCGGAGAACGCGTACGGATCCTCGTCCTCCGGTGTGGTGTCGGGCCGCCAGTGCGGCATCGGCACCAGTCCGGGTTCCACCATGTCGTACCCCTCGAAGAACCGCGCGATCTCCTCGCGCGAGCGCATGATCAGCGGATTGCGGACGTCCTTGTACACGTCCACCGCGCCCTCCGCCCGCTCCTGCGGCAGCGGGATCCCCTCGTACGAGGCATGCGTGAGCACGAGCAGGCTGCCGGGCGCGAGCGCGTCGCGCAGCTCGGCCACCGCGCCGTACGGGTCGTCCGCGTCTTCCACGAAGTGCAGTATGGCAACGAGAAGCAGCGCCACTGGCCGATTCAGGTCGATCAGCCGCCTCACCTGGGGGCTGTTGAGGATTTCCTGGGGCTTGCGCAGGTCCGCGGCGACGATGTCCGCGTCGTCGTTGCCCTCCAGCACCGCCTGGCTGTGCGCGACGGCCACCGGGTCGTGGTCGACGTACATCACGCGCGCGCCGGGGCTGGCCGCCTGGGCCACCTCGTGGACGTTGCCGAAGGTCGGGATGCCCGAGCCGATGTCCAGGAACTGGGTGATGCCCTCGTCGGCCGCGAAGCGCACCGCGCGGCGCATGAACGCCCGGTTCGCCTGCATGATCTTGGGGAGTCCCGGCATGAACTGCATGGCCTTGCGGGCCGCTTCCCGGTCGACCTCGAAGTTGTGCGAACCGCCCAGGTAGTAGTCGTACATCCGGGAAACGCTCGGCACCGTGATGTCGATGCTCCGTGGGGCCCAGGCGGGACGCTCCATCTATCTCTCCAAGGCGTAGGCGATCCGGTGTTCGAGCTGAGGCTACTGATCGCCCGCCAAGGGAGCGACCCGAAACGGAAATTGACCATCCGTTCCCGGTCACTGCCTGCGGCACGTGCCGGATTGATACCCCCCTGCACAGCTCTCGAACGCCCTGTGAAGAGTGTGCGCCACGGTGGGGAGGGTTCCGGCGGGTTCCGGAGAACTCCGGAGAACTCCGGAGAACTCCGGAGGGTTCGGGAGGTTCCGGAGAGTCCCGGGTGTTTCCGGTGATCACGGCAAAGCGGTCCGCCCCTCCGCGGGGGAGCGGAGGGGCGGACCGTGGTCGCCGACGTCGGGTGACGAGATGATCAACCCTGGGGAGGTTTCTCTACTTCTCCGACGCGCCGACCGGCTTTCCGTCGGGCCGGATGGCGAACCAGGTCCCGCCCACGCCCTGGCCGTTGGTGTCGCCGGGCTTCTTGTCACCGGCGAACGTGTAGATCGGGATGCAGTCGATGGACTGCTGCTTGATGCCGTCGGGGCGGTCGAAGACGACGTAGCCGCGGTTGGGGGTGGAGCCCTGCAGATCGATGCCCTCGGTGTCCTTCGCGTCGACCGGGGCGACGACGGGCCACTTGTCCAGGCACGCGCCGGTGCACTCGGTCTTCATCGGCCACTGCGAGTCCTTCATGAACCGGTAGACGGTGTGGCCGTTCTTGTCGATGACGATCTCGCCGAGCTTGGGGTCGTTGCGGGTGGACAGGCCGGGCAGTTCGCCGGCCGCCTCCGCTCCGCCCTGGGCCTTCTTGCCGTCGGGGGCCAGCGCGTACCACTTGCCGCCCACGCCCTGGCCCTTGATGTCCCCGGCGTTGACGTCCTTGGCGTAGCGGTACGCCGGCCAGCCGTCGATGGTCAGCTGCTTGGTGCCGTCGGCGCGGGTGATAGAGCCGAGCAGCGCCTTGTCGATGCCCTCGCCGGCCGTGGCGTCGTCCGCGGGCACCGGGGGCCAGGTCTTGGCGCAGTCGCCGTCGCAGTTCGACTTCGGCGGTTCGGCCGTGTCCTGGTCGAAGCGGTACAGGGTGAGGCCGAGGCTGTCGGTCACCACCTTGCCCACTTCGGCGTTGGTGGAGACGGCCAGCTTGCCCGCGGGAGCGGCAGCCGGAGCGGACGGGCTGGCGGAACTCTGCTGGCCTCCCGTACTGCCGGCCGCGCCGTCGGCTCCCGTGCCGATGTTGCCGTAGTCCCCCGGTGCGGCCGTGGCGCCCACGTTCTGGCTGCTCGCCGGTGGGGTGGTTTCCTGACCGCACGCCGTCGTCAGCGCCAGCACCACCGCAGCGCTCGCCACGAGTGAGGCGCTCCGCCAGGAGGTCTTCATCGTCAACTCCCGATAATCGCAAGGGTGTTGCAGCGCCCTGCTGCGCCGCCGCACGACACTGGGTACGCATGGCGACCACGGTTGTGTTCAACCACGTCGCACATTTCTTTGCGGAACCCGCGCCGCGGGCCCCGACTTGTCGCACGCGCGTGCGCACCGGCGGGTGCGCGGGTGAGACCGGAAGAAACCGCCGGATCGCGACTTTCACCCCTTCGGGGCAATCCCCCGGCACTCCGGCGCGCCGACGCGGGACAGGGCACATGATCTTCGTTGTGCAGGGACCCCCACCGACCCAATGCGGCCGTGTCGTCAGGGCGTTGGCCGTGATGACACTGGCGTGGGCACTCGTCGGCGCACCCGCCGACGCCGCGACGGCCGACGCCTGCGCGTACGCCTCGACCGGGCCGGACGGCACACAGGCGGTTGCGGTCGTCGGCGGCCGCCTCACCTGGCCACCGCCCCCGTCATGCCAGAAGCCCACGCCGACCCCCACACCGACACCGACTCCCACACCGACGCCGCCCCCACCGCCGCCGGAGCCGACGCCCACACCGCCCCCACCACCGCCACCGGACCCGGAACCCACGGCGCGGCCCGAACCGCCGCCTCAGCCGCTCCCTCCACCCCCACCTCCGTCACCGGCTCCCCGGCCGGCGGTGCCTCCTGCCCGCCCGGTGCCCGCGCCGACACCGCCACCGGCCCCACCGCCGAAACCGCCGGAGAAACCGCGCGAGACGCCGGACAAACGGGAGAAGCCGCGTCCGTCGGTGGCCCCCGTGCACTACCCGCCCTACCGCGCCGCACCGCGCCGGCAGACCTCGAACGGCGCTCCGTCACCGCTCGTCTTCGTCCTTCTCATCACGACGCCCGCGGTGGTGGCCGCCGCCGCGCTGCGCCCGCGCTGACAGCGCGCCGATCCCCGAAGTCCTGGAGGCACCTCTTGCCGGAATGGCTCGTTCTCACCCTCGCGATGCTGGCCGCCTGTGCCGTGGTGGTCGTCATCACCCTCGTACGGCACCGCACGGCGGCCGACGACGAGGACCCCAGCGAGACCCCGGACGTCATCGAGTACATCACGATGTGGATCGGCGTGCTGTACGCCATCGTGCTGGGCCTGGCCATCGCCGGTGTGTGGGAGGCGCGCGGCGCGGCCCAGGAGCACGTGCGGGCGGAGGCGGCCGCGCTGCACGAGATCTCGGAACGCGTGCGGGTCTATCCGGCCGAGGTCCGCGACCGTATCCGCGCTGATGTCGATGCCTATGTCGGACACGTCGTCACCACCGAGTGGCAGGCCATGGCCGACACCGGCGAGGTCACCGAGCGCGGCACCGAACTGCTCGACCAGGTACGCCGGGACGTCACGGACCACCGGCCGGCCACCGACTTCGAGGCCCAGGCCTACCAGCCGCTCGTCGACCAGGTGACCGCCGCGGACCAGGCGCGGACCGCCCGGGCGGAGTCGGCCGCGCCGACCATGCCGGGCGTGGTGTGGTTCGGGCTGATCACCGGAGCCGTCGTCACCGTCGGCATGCTGTTCGCGCTGCAGATCCGGCGCACGGCGCGCGAACTGATCCTCGCCGGGCTGTTCTCCGCGTTGATCGCGTTCCTGCTCTTCTTGATCTGGGACTTCGACGCGCCGTACAGCCGCGGCATCACCGCGACGACCGACCCGTTCCTGCGTCTCTTCCCGCACGTCGAGGACTGACGGCCCCTCGGCCGACGGACGGGCCCTGCGCCGACGGACGGGCCCCGGTCCCGGCGCCGCACGGCGTCCGGGGCCGGGGCCCGTCGGTTCAGATCCGCTTCTCGGCGCGGCGCCGCATCCAGAACACACCGCCGCCGATCGCCGCCGCGGCCACGAGACCGCCGCCGATGGCGATGTCGGTCGGCGTCGCACCGCTGGAGCTGCTGCCGCCGATGCCGCCGCGGACACCGCCGATGACGGTGAAGGCGGCCGGGCGGGTCAGGGTCCTGCCGTCACAGTGGACCGTGATGTCGTACGTGCCCGGGCGGGCGTCGGCGTTGATGGTGGCGGTGCCCCTCGCCGTGTCGTTGGCGCCGCGGATCGGCGTCAGATTGGTCCTGGGGAACGCGTTGGAGGTCGCGGTGCCGCCGCGCCGGCAGCCGTCGACCGTGATGGTCAGCTGGCCGCCGCGGGCGATGACGCCGGGCAGGGCGACGATGTTGCTCGGGCTGACGGCGCTGCTCCCGTTGCCACCGCCGTTGCCGCCGTTGCCACCGCCGTCGCCCCTGCCATTGCCGCCACCGTTGCCACCGCCGTTGCCGCCGTTGCCGCCGTTGCCGCCGTTGCCACCGCCGTCGCCCCTGCCATTGCCGCCCCCGTCGCCGCCGTTGTTGTCGCCGCCACCACCGTTTCCGCCATTGCCGCCATTGCCGCCTTGGAAGCCGTTGTCATCCCTGCCGCCTCCGAAGCCGTGGTCGCCCCCGTTCCCACCTCCGAAGCCGTTGTCGCCCCCGTTCCCACCTCCGAAGCCGTTGTCACCCCTGCCGCCCCCGAAGCCGTTGTCACCCCCGTTTCCGCCGCCGTTTCCGCCGCCGTTTCCGTTGCCGTTTCCGCCGAAGTTGCCGCCGTTGCCGTTGCCGTTCTGGCCGCCGCCGGGCCCGCCGTCGTTGCTGGTGTGGGTACCGGGGACGCCGTCCCACGCGACGGCCGTGGGGGCGGCGAGCCCGAGGACGGCGATCGCGGCGCCGGCGGCCGCCAGGGCACGAGAGTTGCGCATGAGATCCTCCGCGGAAGACGCCCCGGGACCTGTCCCCGGTCGATCGGCGAGAAAGCGCCTCCCAGAAAGACCCTCAGTTGCCCTGCGCGGGCGCGCATTTCGGGAATGGTCCGTCCTGGTGAGCGAACACGCGGAACGACCACCGCACAATCGGATATCGCCGCAGGTCACGAACGGTCGGAAAATTCCTGTCGGCGGCAACTCGGATGGCGCACCAAAAAGGCACCGGCCACCCGTTCGCCGCTGCCCCGTCGCCGGTTTCGCGCGCCGCGCTTAGCGTTCTGGTATGCGCGAATGACGCGGCGACGGCCGCGTCGAGAGGGGATGGCGAATGCTTGCGTCCGAGCTGACCGAGGCCGAAGAGGAGGCGCGGCCGAAGAAGCGTGCCCCGTGGGGCGTGATAGCGCTTGTTCTGCTGACCGGCCTCGCTCTCATTCGGAATGGTTCGGGGGAGTTCGACGTGGGTCCGCCGCAGCCGGCCACGGCCGCCGCGGCGGACAGCCGGGTGCCCGCCGGCACCTTCGCACAGGCCGTGCAGCCGCTGCCGTACGCCGTGCCGGACCGGGTCAGGATCCCCGCGATCCAGGTCGACGCGCCGGTGATCCCCGTGGGTCTGGACGCGGACGGCTGGGTCGGCGCGCCGCCCGCGGAGGACCCGAACCTGGCCGGCTGGTTCACCGGCGCCGTCTCCCCCGGCGAAAAAGGCACCGCGGTCGTGGTCGGCCATGTCGACAACCAGCAGGGTCCCGCCGTTTTCTACGGACTCGGCGCCCTGAAGAAGGGAAACCACGTCGAGGTCGCCCGCAAGGACGGAAAGACAGCCGTGTTCGAGATCTACGGCATCGAGGTCTTCCAGAAGGACGACTTCCCCGGCGACCGGGTCTACGGTTCCAAGGGCGCTCCGGAACTGCGGGTCATCACCTGTGGAGGCGGTTTCTCGGAGCAGGGCGGTTACGCCGGCAATGTCGTCGCCTTCGCCCGCCTGGTCGAGGTCCGCTGAGCGTTCCCCGACCGGGCCGACGGGCGAGGCTCACACGGAATGCCGCCGAGGGACGGTGATGTAGTAGCCGGAGTCCAGCAGGCGCGGCAGATAGCGGCGCAGAGCCCGGACACTCTGGGAGCGGTCGCCCCCGGCGTCGTGCGAGAGCACCACGACGCCGGGGGCGGCGCCGTTCTCCACCCGGTGGACGATGGTGCGGGTGCCCGGGGTGGTCCAGTCGAGGGTGTCCACCGTCCAGGCCAGCGGCTCCATGCCGAGTTCGGCGCCCAGTTGGAAGGCGGCGCGGTTCCAGGCCCCGTAGGGCGCGCGGAACCACTCGGGGCGTTCGCCGCACACCTCCTCGACCAGGTCGCTGGTGCGTGCCATCTCGGCGCGGATCCGGTCACGCCTGAGGCGGGTGAGCAGCGGGTGGGACCACGTGTGGTTGCCGACGACGTGCCCCTCGTCCGCCATCCGGACCAGCAGGTCCCGGTTCTCGTCGGCCATCTGCCCGCACACGAAGAACATGGCGCGGACGTCGTACCGCGCCAGTGTGTCCAGGACGGCCGGGGTGTAACGGGGATCGGGGCCGTCGTCGAAGGTCAGCACCATGGTCCGGCCGCGTCCGGACACGCGCAGCAGGGGCGCGCTCCGTACCGGGGTCCGGACGGGTGCGGCGCGCGGCGGGCCGAAACCGGTCATGGGCTGGAGGCGGTACGCGGAGGGCCTGAGCGGGCGGCGCGCAGGGGGGCCGGCCACGGGCGAGGGCGGCCGGGCCGGTTCGTTTCCCGCGCCCGCCGCGAGGACACCGGCCGTGCCGGCCGCCCCGGCGGCGACGGCGCCCGCGAGGAGAGCGCGGCGACGTGTGAACAACAACTGATCCTTCTGCATGACTCATCAGTCGCCCGGTGGCAGACCGACGCACCTGTGCAACACCGGAGCGGCGGCACGAAATCACCCGTTCGGCCGAGTGACCGGGGTCAGTGGCGGCGTACCAGCGGGAACGGGAGGGTCTCGCGGATGGTCAGGCCGGTGAGGAACATGACCATCCGGTCGACGCCGATGCCGAGTCCTCCGGTGGGCGGCATGGCGTACTCCAGGGCGTCGAGGAAGTCCTCGTCGAGTTCCATGGCCTCGGGGTCTCCCCCGGCGGCGAGCAGTGACTGGGCGGTCAGGCGGCGGCGCTGTTCCACGGGGTCGGTCAGCTCGGAGTAGGCGGTGCCGAGTTCGGTGCCGAACGCGACGAGGTCCCAGCGTTCGGCGAGCCGCGGGTCGGTGCGGTGCTGCCGGGTGAGCGGGGAGACGTCGGTCGGGAAGTCCTTGTAGAAGGTGGGCAGCCGGGTCTTCGCCTCGACCAGCCGCTCGTACATCTCCAGGACCACGTCGCCGGGGCCGTCGTCCGCGGTGTACGGGACGCCCGCACGGTCGCACAGCCGGTGCAGTGCGGCAAGGTCCGTGCCCGGGCCGATCTCCTCCCCCAGCACCTCGGAGATCGCGCCGTGGACGGTCTTGACCGGCCAGGTGCCCGAGATGTCGTACTCCCGGCCGTCCCTGCGGGCGACCGGCCGGCCGAGGGCGGCGGTGGCCGCGCCCTGGATCAGCTCGCGCGCCAGATCGAGCATCACGTCGTAGTCGGCGTACGCCTGGTAGGCCTCCAGCATCGTGAACTCGGGGTTGTGCTTGTAGGAGACGCCCTCGTTGCGGAAGGTGCGGCCCATTTCGAAGACCTTCTCCAGGCCGCCGACGCACAGCCGCTTCAGGTACAGCTCAGGCGCGATCCGCAGGTACAGGTCGAGGTCGTAGGCGTTGATGTGGGTGGTGAAGGGGCGGGCGTTGGCGCCGCCGTGGATCTGCTGCAGCATCGGCGTCTCGACCTCCAGGAAGCCGCGGTCCAGCAGGCCCTGGCGCAGTGCCTGGACGGCGGTGGAGCGGGCCCGGACGACGTCGCGGGCGCCGGGACTGGCGACCAGGTCGAGGTAGCGGAGGCGGACCTTGGCCTCGGGGTCGGCCAGGCCCCTGCGTTTGTCGGGCAGCGGGCGCAGGCACTTGCCGGTCAGTTGCCAGGAGGTGACGAAGACGGTCGGCTCGCCCTTGTCGCTGACGCCCGCGCGGCCCGTGGCGATGATGTGGTCGCCGATGTCGGTGTCGGTGGTGAAGCGGTCGAGCGCGGGTCCGCAGCGGTCGCGGGTGAGGGCGAGTTGGTGGTCGCCTGACCAGTCGCGCAGGAGGACGAAGACGATGCCGCCGAAGTCGCGGACGAGCATGACGCGGCCGGCGACGGTGACCTGTTCGCCCTGCCGGACCTCGGCGAGGGCGTGGGTGCGGGCCGGGACGCCCACCGGGTAGGGGTCGGTGCCTTCGGCGCGCAGCCGGTCGAGTGTGCGGTGCCGGATACGGACCTGTTCGGGCAGGCCGGCGAGGGGCCCGGCGGCCTCGGCCCCGTCCCCTCCGGCGAGGCCGAGCGCCGCCAGTGAGGGCAGGCCCGCGGTGGTGGCGGGGCGCTGCCCGCCGGTCGAGTGCCCTTTTCCCCAGAGCTTGTGCATCGACGGTACGGAGACGAAGCCCTCGGCGATGGCGGAGGCCAGGCCGACGCGGGCCAGGGAGGCGGCGTCGGCGTAGCAGAGGAAGCGCGGGTACCACTCGGGGCGGTACTTGGCGTTGGAGCGGTAGAGGGCTTCCAGCTGCCACCACTTGGAGAGGAACAGCAGCAGGCGCCGCCACAGTCTGAGGACGGGGCCGGCCCCGATGCGGGCGCCCTCCTCGAACACCGAGCGGAACACGGCGAAGTTCAGGGAGATCCTGCGGATGCCCAGTTTGGGCGCGGCGGCACACAGTTCGGCGACCATGAACTCCGTGACGCCGTTGGGCGCGGTCCGGTCACGGCGCATCAGGTCCAGGGAGACGCCGTCCCCGCCCCAGGGGACGAAGGACAGCAGGGCGAGGAGCCGGCCGTCCCGGTCGCGTGCCTCCACCAGGAGACAGTCACCGTCGGCCGGGTCGCCCAGGCGGTCCAGGGCCATGGAGAAGCCGCGCTCGGTCTCGGTGTCGCGCCAGGTGTCGGCCCGGTCGACGATCTGCCTCATCTCCTCCTCGGTGAGGGTGGCGTGGCGGCGGATGCGGCAGGTCGCTCCGGTGCGGCGGACGCGATGGACGGCCTGGCGGGTGACGCGCATATCGCGGCCGTCGAGGTCGAAGTCGGGCACGTGCACGATCGCCTCGTCACCGAGTTGGAGGGCACCGAGCCCGGCGCGGACGTAGGCCCGCGCGCCCTCCTCGGAGGCGCCCATCACGGCCGGTACCCAGGCGTGGCGGCGGGCCCTGTCCAGCCAGGCGGCGATGGCGTGCGGCCAGGCCTCCCGGTCGCCCACCGGGTCGCCGCTGCCCAGGCACACGCCGGCCTCGACGCGGTAGGTGACGGCGGCCTTGCCGCTGGGTGAGAAGACGACGGCCTTGTCGCGGCGGGTGGCGAAGTAGCCGAGGGAGTCCTGGTCGCCGTACGCCCGCAGGAGGGCGCGGATGCGGGCCTCCTCGTCGCCGTGCAGGGCCGCTTCCATGCGCTGGGAGCGGAACAGGGTGGCGGCGGCGTTGAGGAGGGCGAGCGCGCCGAACAGGCCGAGCAGGAAGGGCAGTGGGCGGGGCGGGCGGCCGTCGAAGGAGTCGCCGGGGACCAGGGCGCCGCAGACCCGGTCGGCGGCCCAGGCCAGGCGCTGTCCGCGCGGCAGTGTGCCGGGGAACAGTTCGACCAGGCCCCAGCCGAGCAGGATGCCGAGGACGAGCCCACCGAGCAGGACGCCGAGGGCCCGGCGGACGGCGCCGCGGCGGGAGGCGGCGTAGAACTCCCTGCGGGCGACGACCAGCAGCACCAGCGCGAGGGCGCCCACGGCGAGGGACGGGACGGACCAGGTGTACTCCCCGAACGCGGCGGCCACGGCGTCGGTCAGGACGAGCAGGCCGAGGTAGACGGCGACCAGCCACCAGGCGACCTTCTTGCGGGCCGCCGTCGCGGCGGCGAGCAGGAACAGGAAGACGGCGTAGGCGAGGTTGGCGCTGACGGGGACGATCAGCAGGTTCAGGACGCGGACCGCCGGGCGCAGCAGGGCGCGCAGCGGGGCGATCAGGGCGAGCAGCGCGCACAGCACGCCGACGGCGCCGAGGAAGGCCGCGAAGCCCTCCGGGACCTTGCTGAGGAAGCCGTCGCCGGGCCGTCGTATCGGGCCCGCGGGTTGTTCGGCCTCGGCGGCCTCCGCGGTGGCGCTCATGGTTCCGACTGTAGGAACAGCCGGGCGGCCCCGCCCGTCGAGCGCTGCCGCGCGGGTGGGCGGCGTCGGCTCCGAGGGCGGCCGGGCCGTCACCGGCGGGTGCCACAGAGCCTTCCGATAGCCTCACGAGGGTGACGGAACAGCACTCCCACCGGTTCGAACGGGGCACGGACGGGCCGAAGGTCATCGTGGTCGGGGTGGACGGCTCCGACTCCTCGCTCCGGGCGGCGGCCTACGCCGGTGGTCTGGCCCGGCGCCAGCGTGCGCTGCTGGCCGTCGTGTACGTGCAGCCGGTGCCGGCGGCGGGCGCGGCCTTCGGGGCTCCGGTCGCCGACACCACCGAGGAGATCGCCGAGGACATCGTCCAGCAGATCAGGGAGGCGGCCGAGCGGGTCAAGGGGATATTCGACGTGCGCTGGGAGTTTCACACGTTCCGCGGCGACCCCTACAGCGGCCTGGTCAGGGCGGCCGACGAACTCAAGGCGGACGCGGTGGTGGTGGGCGCTTCCGAGCAGGCGGGCCACCGCATCGTCGGCTCCGTCGCGATCCGCCTGGTGAAGTCGGGGCGGTGGCCGGTGACGGTGGTCCCTTAGCGGCCCGCGGCCTCTCCCGGGGCGCGGCGAAGCGGCGCTCGCCCGGCCTCGGCCCCGCCCGCGACGAAGACCGCCCGGCCCTGCCGCGGCTCTGCGTGGTGTCTTCCGCCATGCCCGTGCCCGAGGCATCATGATCCGCCATCAGCCATTTGCCGATCGTGAAGAGGTGAGGTGCATGGCCAGGCTCCGTATGGGTGAGGGCGTTCTCCGCCGCAAACCCATTGAGCACATCGAGGAGACGGAAGTCGGTGAGGGCACCCGGCTGGAGCGGTCGCTCGGCCTGTGGCAGCTCACCGCGATCGGCGTGGGCGGCATCATCGGCGCGGGGATCTTCACCCTCGCGGGCACGGTGGCCAACGGTACGGCGGGGCCGGCCGTGCTCGTGTCGTTCCTCATCGCGGGCGTCGCGAGTGCCGCGGCGGCGTTGTCGTACGCCGAGTTCGCGGGGCTGATCCCGAAGGCCGGCTCCGCCTACACGTACGGCTACGCGGTACTCGGCGAGCTCGCGGGCTGGTTCATCGGCTGGGACCTGCTGCTGGAGTACACGGCGATCGTGGCGGTGGTGGCGATCGGCATCTCCGGCTACTTCAGTTTCCTGGTCGGCGAGATGGGCGCCGACCTGCCGAACTGGATGCTGGGCGCGCCCGGTACCGGCGACGGGCACCGGATCGATTTGTTCGCGGCGCTGCTGTGCCTGCTCATCGCGTACCTGCTCAACCTGGGCATCAAGAACGCGGCCCGGTTCGAGACGGCCGTGGTGGTCCTGAAGGTGCTCGTCGTGCTGCTGGTCATCGCGGTCGGCGTGTTCCACATCGACACCGCCCACTACAACCCGTTCTTTCCTTACGGGGTGAGCGGGGCGTTCACCGGTGCGGCGACCGTGTTCTTCGCGGTCTTCGGGTACGACGCCATGTCGACGGCGGCGGAGGAGTCGAAGGACGCGCAGCGGCACATGCCGAAGGCGATCATCTACTCGCTGGCGATCTCGATGGTCCTGTACGTGGCCGCCTGCCTGGTGCTGACGGGCATGCAGGACTACAAGGACATCGACAAGGAGAGCGGGTTCTCCACGGCGTTCCAGTCGGTGGGGCTGAGCGGGCTCGCCAACGTGATCGCGGTGGGCGCGATCATCGGCATCCTGACCGTGATGTTCACGTTCATGCTGGGCGTCACGCGGGTGTGGTTCAGCATGTCCCGGGACGGGCTGTTGCCGCGCTGGTTCGCCAAGACGCACCCGACGCGGCACGTCCCGACGCGCGTCACGTGGATCGTGGGGTTCGCGTCGGCCGCCATCGCCGGGTTCCTGCCGATCGGTGAGGCGGCCGAACTGACCAACATCGGCATCCTGCTGGCGTTCGTGGTGGTCTGCACGGCGGTGATCGTGCTGCGCTACCGGCAGCCGGACCTGCCGCGTACGTTCCGCACGCCGTGGATGCCGGTCGTGCCGGCGGTCGGTGTCGTCTTCTCGCTCTGGCTGATCACGTTCCTGCAGTGGCAGACCTGGGCGCGGTTCGCGGTCTGGCTCATGCTGGGGCTGGTGATCTACTTCGGGTACTCGTACCGGCGCTCGGAGCTGGCCCGGCGCCAGGCCCCGGACAGGCTCTAGAGGCCGCGCAGGAAGTCGAGCAGGATCTCGTTGAAGACCTGCGGCTTCTCCAGGGCCGTGTAGTGCCCGGTTCCCTCGATGGACGTGGAGCGGCCGTCACGGACGGTCCGGGCGAGCCGCTCCGCCTCGCCGAGCAGGTCGGCGGGTTCGAGCGTGCCGTTGACGGTGAGCAGGGGTACGTCGATCTTCGGGACGCGGGCCCAGGTGTCGGTCAGGGGGACGTGCCAGTTCTCTTCGCCCGGCGCGTGCTTGGACATCGTGTGCAGGGCCATCTCGCGCAGCAGGCGCGGGACGGCCTGGTCGATCTCGTCCGCACCGCGGTGCGGACCGTGGACGACGCTCAGGAAGGCCGTGAGCCAGGCTTCGAGGTCACCGGCGCCCAGGGTGCGGGCGTACTCGGCCTGGACGTCGACGTACCAGGGGTCGGTGTACTGGAACTCGCTGGTCGCGGCCCCGCAGGCGACCACGGCGCGGACGAGTTCCGGGTACTCCAGGACCGTGTCCGTGGCGATCGCCCCGCCCATCGACAGGCCGACGAGTACGGCCGGTCCGGCGTCCAGGTGGCGCAGCAGATCGGCGAGGTCGTCGGCCCATCGGAACGGTCTGGTGGCATTGGCGGAGAAGCCGTGACCGCGCACGTCCGGGGCGATCACCCGGTAGCGGTCGGCGAGGGCCGGTATCTGGGCGTGCCACAGCCGGTGGTCGACGAAGCCGGAGTGGAGCAGGACCACCAGATCGCCGGAGCCGGTGTCGAGGTAGGCGAGGTCGCCGTCAGCAGAGGAGAAGAAGCGCGGGTTCGCAGCAGCAGTCATGACAACCAAGGTGTCATCTCCTCGGCGATTTGACAACCGAGATGTCATGATGGCCGGGTGAACGACAGCGACAAGCCGCTTCCGCCCGACGAACTCGGCCGCAGGCTCACCGACGTCTTCGACCTGATGGGCCCGCTCTACCGGCGCGTGCAGCGCAGCGTCGAGCAGGGCGAGGCCGTCGAGGGACTGTCCATCGGTGTGCGCGCCGTGCTGGCCCTGCTGCACCGGCACGGGCCGATGACCGTCCCGCAGATGGGCCGCGCGCAGGCCATCAGCCGGCAGTTCGTGCAGCGGATGGTCAACGACGCGGCGGCCCGCGGCCTGGTGGAGAGCATCCCCAACCCGGCCCATCAGCGGTCGTCCCTGATCCGGCTGACGGACGACGGCCGCGAGGCGATCAGCGCCGTCCTGGCCCGCGAGCACACGGTGCTGCGCGAGGTCGGCGGCGATCTGACGGACGCCGACGTGACGGCCTGCCTGCGCGTGCTCGGCGAGATGCTGAAGCTCTTCGACCACGTGGACGTCAACTGACCCCGCGGCCTACTTCCCCATCAGCAACCCGCCCTGGGCCGCGCCCCGGCTGAGCACCACGTCCCGGATGCGGTCGCGCACGGCGGCCACGTCGGCACCCCGGGCGAGCGCCTCGTTGAGGTTCACCACCCGGCCGGCGTCCACGTCGAACCACTGCGGGACGAACTCGGCCTTCGTCACCTCCCAGCGGCCGCCCGGCCGGCTCGGCGGGGCGAAGGTGAAGCGGCCGAGCGTGGACTGGTTGCCGCGCGGGTCCCGGACGCCCTGGTGGTTGTGCATCTCTCCGGCGATCTGGTCGCCCATGCCGTAGATCACCCAGGTGCCGTTGACCTTCTCGTACGCCTGCGGGACGTGGGCGTGGGTGCCGAGGATCAGGTCGATGTCGGGGCGGTCACCGGTACGGGCCGCGGTGAGCCGTCGCGCCAGGGTCAGCTGCTGCCGGTCGGGCTCGTCCTGCCATTCCGTGCCCCAGTGCAGGGAGACGACGACCACGTCGGCGCCCGCACGGCGCGCGATCCGGGCGTCCGTGAGGATGCGGGCCTCGTCGATGAGGTTGACGGCCCAGGGGCGGTCGGCCGGCAGGGCGTAGCCGTTGGTGCCGTAGGTGTAGGCGAGGTGGGCGACCTTGGCGGGGCCCGCGGGCAGCAGGGTGACGCTGTACGCCTCCTGTTCGGTGCGCGCCGAGCCGGTGTGCCGTACGCCCGCGCGGTCGAGGGCGTCCAGGGTGCGGTGGATGCCGGCGGTGCCGTCGTCCAGGGAGTGGTTGGAGGCGGTGGAGCAGCCGTCGTAGCCGGTGGCGGCCAGTGCCCCGGCCACCTCGGGCGGGGACTTGAAGGCGGGGTAGCCGCTGTAGTCGCCGTTCTCGCCGTACACCGTCTCCATGTGGCACAGGGCCAGGTCGGCGCGGGACACGACGGGGCGGACACCGGCGAGCATCGGCCGGAAGTCGTAGCCGACGCCGCCCGCGTCGAAGTGCGCCCGCTCGATGATCGAGCTGTGCGGGAGGACGTCGCCGGAGGCGACCAGGGTGAAGCCGCCGGCGGTTCCCGCGGAGGGGGCCGGGCGCCCGGCCCCGGCCGGTGCGTCGTCGTGAGCCTGGCAGGCGGCGCCCGCGGCGAGAAGGGCGGTCAGGGCCAGGGCCACCTGCCGACTGCGTGTGATCATGCATTCACCCCGTTGTGGTCGTATTTACACACAAACAGGAAAGAAGTCACACGCGGTCACATCCGGCTCCGACACGCTCATTAGCCCGTCCGGTAAGCCGGGCCGGTCCGCGCCGACCGTTCGTCGAACCGTTCGCCGACGCGATCGACCGTCCGTCGCAGACCCGTGTGCGTGGCCTGTGCCTGAGCGGCGCCCTGCGGTGCCATACGGCCATGACGGCCGGAACCACTCTCACGAACGGGACGACCGCCGAGCACGAGCTCGCCGCGCTGCAGCGCGAGCACGGCCGGCCCCTCTTCGCGCTCCTGCTCCGGCTCTGCGACGGCGACCGGCAGCGCGCGGAGGATCTGCTCCAGGAAACGCTGGTGCGCGCCTGGCAGCATCCCGAGGCCCTGCGCGCCGACGACTTCGACTCCGTACGACCCTGGCTCATGACCGTGGGACGGCGGCTCGCCATCGACGCGCGGCGGGCCCGGCAGGCCCGGCCCGCGGAGGTCGGCGACGCCGTGCTGGAGAACGCGCGGGTGATCTCCGACCACGCCGAGCGGGCCGCGGCGATGCTGGATGTCCGCGAGGCTGTGAAGACACTCACTCCTGAGCACCGTGAAGTCCTGGTGCTCGTGTACTTCCAGGGGGCGAGTGTGGCGGAAGCGGCGGCAGCCCTGGGCATCCCGCCCGGTACCGTGAAATCCCGCGCGTACTATGCCCTGCGCGCCCTGCGCCGGGTCCTGCCGGGATACGCCGCCGACCTGCGGTGAAACCAACGGCTGGGTCAAGCCTCCGTAAAGCGCCTTGCCGCGGACCCCGATTGAGTAATCGGCTGTCCTCATCCGTGTTCCGGATGGGGCCCTGCCGCAGGGCCCGGGGTCGGGCGACGCGCACGTACCGGAGGAAGGCAGGAAGGGATGCTGCACAGAGGTCACGAGGGCACGGACGGCACCGGTGACGGTGAACTGACCGTCCCCATGGCATGGTTGTACGCCGAGTACATCGCCGACGAGCTGCTGCGGAGCGGCGATCTGATGCCGCCGACGTCCTTCGAGTTCCGCGCGGGGCGCGATGCCCTGGCGCTGACCATCTTCCTCTCCGACACCGACGGTGAGCTCTCCGGCATCCGGGTCGTCACCCAGCTGGAGACCTGGCTGTCGCTGACGGCGTACGACCAGCCGTGGCAGGAGTGGGTGCGCGAACGACTGGCCGATCTCGCCGCCGACGCCGCGGCGGCCGGCCGGCCCGCACCGGACCTGGCGCTGGCCGAGGCGGCCTGGCGCTGGCTGCAGGAGACCGAACTGCTCGCCCCCGATCTGAACGCGGTGCCGGGCGGCGCCCCGGTGACCGGCGAGGACGAGGGGCCGAAGGTGTGGACACCGGCCTGGCAGCTGGGGCTGCCGCTCGGCCATCTCGCCATCCATCTCTTCTAGACCCCGCCCCGGTTCAGATTTTCCGGATCCCGACCAATCCGCGGGTCGAGCCGCTCCGAATCCCTTGGTTGCGATTCTGTGCGCGGCTTGAGTCATTCGGCCGACTGGTACGTACCGGTGGGAGCAAGGAGTAACCCCACCCGCACCCAACGGCACGAGGATTCGGCATGAGGTCCCTGGAAAGGCATCACGACGTCGGCGCCTACGCGCTCGGCGTGCTGGACGAGGTGGAGGCCTTCCGCTTCGAGGACCACCTCATGGAGTGCCCGCGCTGCGCGGCACAGGTGACCGAACTCGGGCCGACGACACGGCAGTTGATGCTGTACCGGCGGTCCACGCCGCGTTTCGTGCACCCCATGGCGAAGCCCGGCCCGAGGATGCTGGACCGGCTGCTCGGCGAGGTGGCGGCCCGGCAGCGGACCGGACGCCGGCGGCTGGTCTTCGCCGTGGCCGCGTCGGTGGTGTTCGCGGTGGCGGCGCCCGGGGCGGCGCTCATGGCGAGCGGCGGCGAGGAGTCCGTGCGGATCACCGCCACCGACGAGCGGTCCGGGGTGTGGGCGCAGGTCACGACGGAGGACGAGGCCTGGGGCAGCCAGGTCGAGCTGACGATCAAGGACGGCGCCGGGCCCCGCGCCTGCCACCTGGTCGTCATCGGCCACGACGGCTCCGAGGAGACGGTGAGCAGCTGGAGCGCGCCGCGCCACGACGCCCGGCCCAACACGATGATGGGCGGCTCGGCGAAGCACACCGACGAGATCGCCCGCTACGAGGTACGGACGGCCGGCGGGGAGCACCTGGTGACACTCGAACCGCCCTCGGACCGGTGAGAGGGCCGCCCTGGGAGCACGCCGGCTCCCGGGGTGAACCGGGACTGCCGGAGGATCACCGACGGGGTCACGGCCCCGGCCCGGCCCGCCGACGGGTCTCCCGTCTCATTTCAGCAGCCGGGACAGTCTGCGGTCCGCGAGGGGTCTGCCGCCTGTCTGGCAGGTCGGGCAGTACTGGAGGGAGGAGTCGCTGAAGGAGACCTCGCGGATGGTGTCACCGCACACCGGGCAGGGCTCGCCGGTGCGGCCGTGCACGCGCAGGCCCGACTTCTTCTCGGACTTCAGGCGCCCGGCCGCCACGCCCCGGGAGCGCTCCACCGCCTCCATGAGGGTGCCGCGCAGCGCCGCGTACAGACGGGCGGTCTCCTGCGGGGTCAGGGACGCGGCCCGTTTGAACGGGGACATCTTCGCCGCGTGCAGGATCTCGTCGCTGTAGGCGTTGCCCACGCCCGCGATCAGGCTCTGGTCGCGCAGCGCGCCCTTGAGCTGCCGCCGCTCGTCCGCCAGGAGCCCGGCGAGGCGCCGCTCGTCGAAGTCGTCGGCCAGCGGGTCCGGGCCCAGCCGAGCGACGCCGGGGACCTCTCGCGGTTCCCGTACCACGTACACCGCGAGCCGCTTCTGCGTGCCCGCCTCGGTCAGGTCGAAGCCGGCGCCGGTCTCCAGGGCCACGCGCAGGGCGAGGGGTCCTTTGCCGGGGCGGGGCGGTCCGTCGGGGAGGCGGTCCTTCCAGTGCAGCCAGCCCGCGCGGGCCAGGTGGATCACCAAGTGCGGGCCGCCCGCGGTCTCCAGGTCCAGGAACTTGCCGTGCCGGTGCACGGCGACGACCTCTTGGCCCTCGACGGCCGCGAGCGGAGGGTCGTAGGTCTTCAGGACGCTGATCGCCACGGGCAGCACCCGGACGATCTCGTGGCCGACGAGGTGCTCGGTGAGGAAGTCCTTGAGCGCCTCGACCTCGGGGAGTTCCGGCATACGTCCAGGGTGCCACCCGCCGCCGGTGACACGCGGTGCGCGCCCGGTTCAGCCGCTCTCCTTCGGCATCACGAACTCGCACCACACGCACTTGCCGCCGCCGCGCGCCTCCACGCCCCACACGTCCGTGAGCAGCTCGACCAGGAGCAGGCCCCGCCCGGACACGCCCGACTCGCCCGCCTCACGGCGCCGCGGCAGGGCGCTGGAGGAGTCCTCGACCTCCACACGCAGCCGGCGTTGGGAGCCGGTGAGGACCCTGAGGGTGACGACCGCGGAGCCCTCGGTGTGCATCAGCGCGTTGGTGATCAGCTCGTCGGCGACCAGCTCGATCTCGTCGGCGCGGTCCTGGGCGCCCCAGGCGCCGACCGCGGCGCGGACCATGTGCCGGGCCTCGACCAGGGCCTCGGCGTCGCCGGGCGCCACATGCTGCTGGAGCCGCCCGCCGGGCTGCGCGGCCTCCGGCGTCCGGCGGCGCAGCAGGAGCAGGGCCACGTCGTCGTCGCCGCCGCGCTCGGCGGCCACGTCGATGAGCAGGTCGGCGAGGTCCCGTACGTCGTCGGGGCCCGCGGCGATGAGCGCGGTGAGGGTCTTCATACCGTCGTCGAGGTCGGCGCCGGGCTGTTCGACCAGGCCGTCGGTGCACAGCAGCAGCGTGGTGCCCGGGTCGAGCTCGATGGTGCCGACCGGGTAGTCCAGCCGTCCGAACTCGGCGGACAGTCCGAGCGGCAGCCCACCCGGGACCGGGAGGCGGCGGCAGGAGCCGTCGGGCTGCCGCACCAGCGGGTCGATGTGGCCGGCCCGGACCACCTGGACCACTCCCGTGGCCAGGTCGGCCTCCGCGTACAGGCAGGTCGCGAAGCGTTCGGTGTCGAGTTCGTGGAGGAAGACGGAGGCGCGGGCCATCACGGTGGCCGGGGGATGGCCCTCCGCGGCGTAGGCCCGCAGCACGATGCGCAGCTGGCCCATGACCGAGGCGGCGTGCGTGTCGTGGCCCTGGACGTCGCCGATGACGGCGCCGACCCGGCCGCCGGGCAGCGGGATGAGGTCGTACCAGTCGCCGCCGATGTCCCGGCCGAGGGAGCCGCCGATGGTGGCGGAGCGGTAGCGGACGGCCACGTCGGCGCCGGGCACGCTGGGGATGGTGCGCGGCAGCATCGCCTGCTGCAGGCTCTGCGCGAGGTCGCTCTCCTGCTCGTACAGCATGGCCCGCTGCAGGCTCTGCGCGATGCTGCTGCCGAGGGCGAGGATCACGTTGCGGTCCTCGGGCGAGAAGCCGTGCCGGTCGCTGTAGAGCAGGCCCATCGCGCCGATCGGGCGGGCCTGGGCGATCAGCGGCAGGTAGGCGGCCGCGGTGATGTTCAGGTGGGTGATGTGCGGCCAGAGGATGGGGTAGCTCTGCGCGAACTCCTCGGGCGACTCGATGAAGCGCGGGGTGAGGGTCCGTACGACCTCGCTCATCGGGTACGGCTCGTCGATGCGGGTGATGCGCGTGCCGGGGACGAAGCTGTTGTCCGGGCCGTCCGCGACCAGCCGGATGCGGCCCGCCTCCACCAGGCCCATGACGAGGCTGGTGGCGCCCAGCCGGGTGAGGCCGTGGGTGTCCTTGAGGACCTCGATGACGTCGTCCACGGTGCGGGCGTGGGCGAGGGCGGCCGTGGTGAGCTGCACGACGTTGGTCTGCCGGCGGCGGGCCTCGTCCTGGGCGGCCTGCTCCTGGCGGGCCTCGTTCTCGGCGAGCTCCTGTGTGGCGTCCCGGACGATGCCGATGATGCGGCGGGGCCGGCCGGTCTCGTCGCGCCGGATGTAGCCCTGGGTGTGCGTCCAGCGCAGGCTGCCGTCGCGTCGGCGCAGGCGGAAGTAGGCGCCGTAGTTCTCGCTGCCGTCCTTCAGCGCCTGCGAGACGACGGCGTCCAGGCGCCTGGCCTCGCCCGGCGGGACCCGCATCGCCAGGGATTCGGGGTGGCCGTCGTACTCGTCGGCGCGTACGTCGAAGACCTCGTGCGCCTGGGCGTCCATCTGCATGAGACCGGTGTCCAGGTCCCAGTCGAAACTGCCCATGCGGTTGAGCGCCAGGATCGGATCCGGGTGGGCGGGCCAGTCGTCCGGGAGTGACAGGGCGCTCGCTCCCCGATCAGCCATGGGCCCACCTTGCCAGGATTCATCCGATTCTTCGACCGGTGTGCGGGTGCGCAGTCGGTCCTCCGTGGTGAAAGACGCCTGTGAGGGCGCCGAAGATGCAGCCGTCGGCCGAATTGTTGATAACCGAATCGTTGAGAACCGATGGGTTGGCGTCGGCGGCTACGGCGGGCGGGTGTGGCGTTCGGGGCACGGGGGACGGGGTAGCCGGTCCCGTGGGGGTGGCCGAACCTCCCGCCTGACATCGACATCGGGGCCCGGCACGACGGCGGAGGGAAGAGTGCTCGGCGTGGACTGGTTCACCGCGTCCGACTACTGGATGACCCGGCTGGTGTTCCAGCGGGGCCTGGCCGCCCTGTACCTGGTCGCTTTCCTCACGGCCGCGCTCCAGTTCCGCGCGTTGATCGGGGAGCGGGGCATGCTGCCGGTGCCCCGGTTCGTCGAGCGGGTGCCGTTCCGGCAGGCGCCGAGCCTGTTCCAGCTGCACTACTCGGACCGGTTCTTCGCGGGCTGCGCATGGTCGGGCTGCGCGGTGTCGGCGGCGCTCGTCGCGGGGCTGGACTCCCTGCTGCCCCTGTGGGGCGCCATGCTGCTGTGGCTGGTGCCGTGGGTGCTGTACCTGTCGATCGTCAACGTCGGGCAGACCTGGTACTCGTTCGGCTGGGAGTCGCTGCTGCTGGAGGTCGGCTTCCTCGCCGTCTTCCTCGGCAACGACGAGGTGGCGCCGCCGTTCGTGGTGCTGTTCCTGCTGCGGTGGATCCTGTTCCGCGTCGAGTTCGGCGCGGGGCTGATCAAGATGCGGGGCGACGCGTGCTGGCGGAAGCTGACCTGCCTCGACCACCACCACGAGACCCAGCCGATGCCGGGCCCGCTGAGCTGGTTCTTCCACCATCTGCCCAAGCCGCTGCACCGGGCCGAGGTGGCCGCGAACCACGTCACCCAGCTGGTGGTGCCCTTCCTGCTCTTCGCGCCGCAGCCGGTCGCCACGGCCGCCGCCGCGCTGATGATCGTCACCCAGCTGTGGCTGGTGCTGTCCGGCAACTTCTCCTGGCTGAACTGGATCACCATCGTGCTGGCCGTGTCGGCGGTGCGGTTCCCGGCCGATCCGCCGGGCCTGCCCGACGCCCCGCTGTGGTACGTGGTCGTCGTCCTCGCGGTCGGCGCGCTGCTGGTGGGCCTCAGCTACCACCCGGTCCGCAACATGCTCTCCCGCCGCCAGGTGATGAACCGCTCCTTCGACCCGCTCCACCTGGTCAACACCTACGGCGCGTTCGGCAGCGTCAGCCGGGTCCGGTACGAGGTGGTCGTCGAGGGCACGGCGGACGACGTACCGCGCGACGACGCCGACTGGCGGGAGTACGAGTTCAAGGGCAAGCCGGGCGATCCGCGCCGCTGGCCGCGCCAGTACGCGCCCTACCACCTGCGGCTGGACTGGCTGATGTGGTTCGCCGCCCTCTCCCCCGCCTACGCCGGGCCCTGGTTCGGCGCGCTGGTGGAGCGGCTGCTGGAGAACGACCGCGACACGCTGAAGTTGCTGCGCCGCTCCCCGTTCCCGCCGGACGAGCCCCCGCGTTACGTCCGTGCCCGCCTGTTCCGCTACCGCTACACGACCTGGCGGGAGCTGCGCGAGACGGGCGCGTGCTGGGAGCGGACGTACGTCAGGGAGTACCTGCCGCCGACCCGGCTGGCCGGGGTGGTTCACAGGTCGTAGACGCGGGTGGCGGTGGTCGCGAAGATCCGCTCACGTTCGTACGGTGAGACCAGCCGTACGGCGACGTCGAGGACTTCGCCGTACGACGCGGCGAGCGTGCACACCGGCCAGTCCGAGCCGAACATCAGCCGGCCGGGCCCGAAGGCCTCCAGGACGACGTCGGCGTACGGGCGCAGGTCGTCGACGCTCCAGGAGGCGGGATCCGCCTCGGTGATGAGGCCCGAGAGCTTGCAGACGGTGTTGGGCAAGGCGGCCAGGGCACAGACGGCGGACGCCCAGGGCTCCAGCGCTGCGGAGGCGATCGGCGGTTTGCCCAGGTGGTCGAGGACGAAGGTGAGACCGGGCAGGGCGGCCGCGGCCTCGACGCAGGCGGGCAGCTGCCGCGGGAGCACCACCAGGTCGTAGACCAGTCCGGCCTCGGCGACGGCGGCCAGGCCCCGGCGTACGTCCGGCCGCAGCAGCCACCTCGGGTCCGGCTCGACCTGGACCTGGTGGCGGATGCCTTTGAGGTACCGCCCGCCGGGCAGGGCGCGGAGGCGGGCCAGCTCGTCCGCGACGTCGGGACGGGTGAGGTCGGTCCAGCCGACCACGCCCGCGATCAGCTCGTGCGCCTCGGCCAGCGCCAGGAACTCCGGGGTCTCCTCGGGCACGGTGACCGTCTGCACGAGGACGGTACGGCCGACGCCGGCGGCCCTGGCCTCGGGTTCGAGGTCCTCCATGCCGAAGTCGCGGCGCAGGGGCCGCAGCGCGTCCCCGGTGATCCAGTCCTGGTCCCGTACCGCCAGGTCCCACACGTGGTGGTGTGCGTCCACGACGGTCACCACGACGGCTCCTCCGGCTGACTCCCGCGGGCTGTCACGACGGCTCCTCGGCGGGTACGGGGGCCTCGGCCGGCAGCAGGCCCTTGTCGCGCAGCTCCTGCCAGAACGCGGTGGGCACCCGCGCCTTGAACTGGTGGGCGCAGTCGCGCACTTCGTGCGCCGAACGGGCGCCGACCAGGACGCTCGCGACCGCCGGGTGGGCGGCGCAGAAGGCCAGGGCGGCGGCGCGCAGGGTGGTGCCGTGGCGGTCGGCGACCGACTTCAGCAGCAGGGCCCGGTGGAGCAACTCGGTGGGGGCCGCCGTGTAGTTGTACGTCGCTCCCGGTCTCGGGTCCGCCAGCAGACCCGAGTTGAACGCGCCGCCGATGACGACCGACGTGCCGCGTTCGTGCGCCGCGGGCAGCAGTTCGGTGAGCGCGCTCTGGTCGAGCAGGGTGTAGCGGCCCGCGCACAGCACCACGTCGATGTCGGTGTCGCGGACGAAACGGGTCAGCATCCCGGCCTGGTTCATGCCCGCGCCGATGGCCCCGACGACGCCCTCCGAGCGCAGCTTCTCCAGGGCCGGGTAGCCCTCCCGGAAGGCTTCCTCGCCGTGCTCGTCGGGATCGTGGAGGTAGACGACGTCGACGCGGGCGAGACCGAGCCGCTCCAGGCTGGCCTCCAGGGTGCGCCGTACGCCGTCGGCGCTGAAGTCCCACACGCGGCGGTGGGTGGCGGGGACGGCGAAGCCGTCGGCCAGGTCGTCGCCGCCCCGGTCGACGGGTTCCAGGCGGCGGCCCACCTTGGTGGAGACGGTGTACGCCGAGCGCGGGTGCCGGCGCAGGACGGCGCCCAGGCGGCGTTCGGACAGGCCGAGGCCGTAGTGGGGCGCGGTGTCGAAGTAGCGGATGCCGCGCTGCCACGCCGCCTCCACGGCCTCCTGCGCCTGCTCCTCGCCGACCTCGGTGTACAGGTTGCCGATGGCGCCGGCGCCGAAGGCCAGGGGGCTGACCTCGACGCCGCTGCGGCCGAGCCGGTTCACCGGGCCACCGTCCGCGGTCGCAGGCCCTGCATGCCCCCGTCGACCGCGAGGGCCGTGCCGGTGGTGGCGCCGGACAGCGGACTGGCCAGGTAGGCGATGGCGCCCGCGACCTCGGCGGCGTCGACCAGGCGGCCGGTGGGCTGACGGGCCTCCAGGGCGGCGCGTTCGGCGGCCGGGTCGTCGGCCGCGTCGAGCAGACGGCCGACCCATGGGGTGTCCACCGTGCCCGGGTTGACGCAGTTGACGCGGATGCCCTCCCGCACGTGGTCGGCGGCCATGGCGAGGGTGAGGGAGTACACGGCGCCTTTGGTCGCGCTGTACAGGGCGCGCTGCGGCAGGCCGGCGGTGGCGGCGACGGAGCAGGTGTTGACGATCGCCGCGTGGGCGGAGGCGCGCAGGTGCGGCAGGCAGGCGCGGGCCGTGCGGACCATGCCGAGGACGTTGACGTCGAAGACGCGGTGCCACTCGTCGTCGGGGTTGTCCTCGACGGTGCCCCGGGCGCCGATGCCGGCGTTGTTCACCAGGACGTCCAGGCCGCCGAGGCCGGCTGCGGCGGCCGCGACGGCCTGGCGTACGGAGGTGTCGTCGGTGACGTCGGCGCGATACGCGAGCAGCGGCTCGTCGACCGTCGACGGGTCCAGGTCGAGGACGGCGACCTGGGCGCCACGTGCGGCCAGGAGTTCGGCGGTGGCCCGGCCGATGCCGGAGGCGCCGCCCGTCACCAGGGCTCTGAGGCCCTCGAAGTCGCTCATGACGCCTGCCCTTCCTTCCGCTTCGGGTCGGCGGCCCAGAAGGCGCCGCCGGGGTAGGTGTACCGCGCGATCGACTCGGGCCGCATGGCCGCCGAGAAGCCCGGCGCGGTGGGTGCCGCGTAGTGACCATCGCGGATCACCACCGGGTCGAGGAAGTGGTCGTGCAGGTGGTCGACGTACTCGATGACGCGGTCCTCGGTGGTGCCGGAGAGGGCCACGTAGTCGAACATCGACAGATGCTGGACGAGTTCGCACAGGCCGACGCCGCCCGCGTGCGGGCAGACCGGGACGCCGAACCGGGCCGCCAGCAGCAGGATCGCGAGGTTCTCGGAGACGCCGCCGACGCGGGCCGCGTCGATCTGGACGACGTCGACGGCACCGGCCTGGAGGAGCTGTTTGAAGACGACGCGGTTGTGGACGTGTTCGCCGGTGGCCACCTTCACCGGGGCGACGGCCCGGCGGATCGCCGCGTGGCCGAGCACGTCGTCGGGGCTGGTGGGCTCCTCGATCCAGTACGGGTCGAACTCGGCGAGGGCCGTGGTCCAGCGGATCGCCTCGTCGACGTCCCAGCGTTGGTTGGCGTCGATCGCCATGCGCACGTCCGGGCCGACGGCCGAGCGGGCGGCCCGGCAGCGGCGGATGTCGTCGTCGAGGTCCGCGCCGACCTTCAGCTTGACCTGCCGGAAGCCGTCGGCGACGGCCCGGGTGGCGAGCCGGGTCAGCTTGTCGTCGTCGTAGCCGAGCCATCCGGGAGAGGTGGTGTAGGCGGGGTAGCCGCGCTCCAGCAGCCGGGCCGTGCGCTCCTGGGCGCCCTGTCGGCCACGGCGCAGCAGGGCCAGCGCGTCCTCGGGGGTGAGGGCGTCCGTGAGGTAGCGGAAGTCGACCTGGCGTACCAGCCATTCGGGTTCGGCCTCGGCGAGCAGCCGCCACAACGGCCGGCGGGCGCGCTTGGCGGCCAGGTCCCACACGGCGTTGACGACCGCGCCGATCGCCATGTGCATCACGCCCTTCTCGGGCCCGAGCCAGCGCAGCTGACTGTCGCCGATCAGGTCGCGGGTCAGGGTGGACGGGTCGGCGCACAGACCGTCCACGGACCGCCCGACCACCTGTTCGCGCAGCGCCTCGATCGCGGCGACCTGCACCTCGTTGCCGCGCCCGATGGTGAAGGCGAAACCGTGTCCCTCGTGACCTTCGGCGGCGTCGGTGCGCAGCACGACGTACGCGGCCGAGTAGTCGGGGTCCGGGTTTATCGCGTCGGAACCGTCGAGCTCGCGCGAGGTCGGGAACCGGATGTCGTAGGTGTCGAGCGCGGTGACGCGGGCGCCGGCGGTGGGCGTCGGGGACACGGAGGGCCTTTCGGTGAGATCGGCAACTGTCCGCTTATTTATCAGACCACTTGGCATCTGTAACACCCCACGCCAAAGACACACCATCGATTTCCCGCCGCGCTTTTCGACATTGGTCGGACCACCTGGATGGCTAGACTGCGGCCCACCGGCGATCAGGAGGAACGGCGTGGACGAGAGCCCGGCAGACGGGGGGCGCGCGCAGCCCACCGCGTCCGCCGCCCGGAAGGGCACGGTGACGCAGCGCGCCATCGAGCGGATCAAGGCGATGATCGCCGATGGACGGCTGGAGCCGGGGCAGCGGCTGCCGACCGAGCGTGACCTGGCGGTCCAGCTGGGCATCTCCCGCAGCTCCATGCGGGAGGCGATCCGCGCGCTCACCGTCCTCGGGGTGCTGGTGGCCCGGCACGGCTCGGGCATCTACGTGACGCAGTTGCAGGCCGGGGACCTGCTGGAGACGTTCGGGGTGGTGGCCGACCTGTCGCGGGGCCCGCGTCTGGTCGAGCTGTTGCAGGTGCGGCGGGTCCTGGAGTCGACGGCCACCGCGCTGGCCGCCGCCCGCATCACCCCGGAGCAACTGGCCGAGGTCGGCCGGCACCTGGCGGCGATGAACGCCACCGACGACCCGGAGGAGGTCCTCGCCCACGACATGGCCTTCCACCGCACGATCGCGGCCGCCGCCGGAAACGAGACCATGGCCGCGATCCTGGACGGCCTGTCCTCCCGCACGTTCCGCGCCCGCGTCTGGCGTGGCTACGAGGAGCAGGACGCCTTCGAGCGCACCCGCCGCGAACACGCCGCGATCCACCGCGCCCTCGCGGCCCGTGACCCGGAGGCGGCCAGGGCGGCGGCGGCCGCGCACGTGGCGGAGGTGGAGGAGTGGCTGCGCGGTCGACTCGGGGACCAGGCCGTGTCATCGGCGGGTGAGAACTGAGGCGGCCCGGGGGTGCGGCAGGCTTCGGCTGCCTCTCATCCGAGGGCACTTTCCGACGCGAGCGCGGACCGTCCGACCGGTGAGAACCGACGCGGGCTTGCATCGCACGCCCCGGCCGCCTCCACGCCGAAGACGGTGCCGAGCCGATGCGGGCCCGGGGGCACCGGAGGCTTCGGCTGCCTCCACTCCGACGGCACCTTCCGCACGCCCCCCGAGGACCGTCCGACGGGTGAGAACGACCGGGGCCCGGCAATACGCACCCCTCCCCCGCCTCCACTCCGACGACACCCTCCGCACGCACCCCCGCCATCCGCTGTCGCCGTCCGGGCTACGGCGTGACAATGGGCGCATGCGGCCTCGGGGTACCGCCTGTGCCGTCGCCGGACTGCTGCTGGTCACCGTGACCGGCTGCGGCGGCGGCGAGGACGACGCCGGGCCGACGCGGGCCCCGACGTCGGCCCGGGCCGAGAGCACGAGCCCGGGCGCGACGCCCTCGCCGGCCCGGACGCCGGTCGACCCGGTGTCGATCCCCGGCCTGATCCAGCGCGAGCACCGTGGCTTCGGACTGCGGCTCGGCGCCGTGCTCGACCGGACCTCCACCTACACCCGGTACGCGGTGACGTACGAGTCCGACGGGCTGACGATCTCCGGCATCATGAACGTCCCCGAGGGCGGCGGGCCTTTCCCCGCCCTCGTCCTGGCGCACGGGTACATCGACCCGGACGTCTACTCCAGCGGCCAGGGCATGCCCCGGGAACAGGACCGGCTGGCCCGCGAGGGCTACGTCGTCCTGCACACCGACTACCGCAACCACGCCCGCTCCGACAAGGACCCCGACAACGACGTCAACCTCCGCCTCGGCTACACCGAGGACGTCATCGGCGCCGTGCTGGCGCTGCGTTCCTCCGGGCGTCCGGAGATCGACGGCGACCGGATCGGCCTGCTGGGCCGGTCGATGGGCGGCGGCGTCGTGTACAACACGCTGGTGGTCGCGCCCGGACTGGTCGATGCGGCCGTGGTCTTCGCCCCGGTGAGCACGCGCCCGCACGAGAACGTCGACCACTTCCAGCGCCGTGAGGGCGACCCGATCGCCGCCGAGATCGAGCAACGGCACGGCACTCCCGAGGAGAACCCGGTCTTCTGGCGGGCTATCTCGCCGCTGACGTACGTCGACCGTGTCACCGCACCCCTGCTGATCCACCACGGCACCGCCGACGACACATGTCCCCTGGCCTGGTCGCGCCGGACCGCCGCCGCGTTCGAGGCGGCGGGCAAGGACGTCGAACTGCGTACGTACGAAGGGGAAGCCACACCTTCGGCCCGCGGTGGCCGGACGCGATGGACGCGACGACGGACTTCTTCGACCGGCACCTGCGCTGAGCATTCCGGCCCGGGCCGGTACCCGCGGTCCGCGATCTCGACGCGGCACCCTTTCCACGGGCACAGTTCTCCCTACGTACTCGCCAGTACGCCCGCGTCCCGTGCACCGCAGCCCCGAGGAGCCCGCCGTGACCAACTGGGTCGGCCGCCCCGCCGCCGAGACAGCCGCCGCCGTCCGCGAGAAGCGGGCCACGCCCCGGGAGGTGGTCGCCGAGCACCTGGCCCGGATCGAGCGGCTCGACGGCCGGATCGGCGCCTTCCGCAGGGTGCGGGCCGAGGCGGCGCTGGCCGAGGCCGACGAGGTGGCCGCCCGGGCCGACCTCGCCGAACTGCCCCTGGCGGGCGTGCCGGTGGCCGTGAAGGACAACCTCGCCGTGCGCGGCGAGTCCACCCGCGTCGGCACCACCGCGACACCGGACACGCCCGCCGCGGCGGACCATGTCACGGTGGCGCGGCTGCGGGCGGCGGGCGCGGTGGTCGTCGGTCTGACGAACGTGCCGGAGCTGTGCGTGTTCGGCACCACGGAGGGCGTCCTCGGCACGGCCCGCAACCCGTGGGACCCGGCCCGCACGGCGGGTGGTTCGTCGGGCGGCAGCGCGGCCGCGGTCGCCGCCGGCATGGTGCCGATCGCCCTGGGCAACGACGGCATGGGTTCGCTGCGCATCCCGGCCGCCAACTGCGGTCTGGTCACCCTCAAGCCGGGACACGGAGTGATCCCGGCGGGCATCGGCGACGGTGACTGGTTCGGCATGTCCGAGAACGGGCCCCTGGCCACGACGGTGGAGGACACCCGCCTGATGTTCTCGGTCCTCGCCGGCGCGGAGGTCGTACCCGCTTCCGAGCCCGGCCCGCTCAAGATCGCCCTGTCACTGCGCAGCCCGCTGGCCGGCGCGGCGATCAGCAGACCGTACGCGGCGGCGGCCCGGACGGCGGCGGGGGTGCTGATGAAGGCGGGCCACCAGGTGCGGCGCGCCGACCCGCCGTACCCGATGTCGCTGGGCATGACGGCGCTGGCCCACTGGACGGCGGGCACGGCGGTGGACGCAGCGGGCCTCGACCCGCGCCTGCTGGCGCGGCGCACCCGGGTCCACGCGGCCCTGGGGCGGCGCTTCGTGCGCACGGTGCGCACCGGTGAGAGCCGGGAGCGGCTGCGCCGACGGCTGGAGCCGTTCTTCGCCGAGTACGACGTGCTGCTGACGCCCGCGCTCGCCCGCCGCTCCCCGCGGGCCGCGCCGTGGCACGAACGGGGCTGGCTGCGCAACGTGCTGGCCAACTCCGCCTACTCGCCGCTGACACCCCCGTGGAACCTGACCGGCTGGCCCGCGATGTCCGTCCCGTGCGGCACCCTGCCCTCCGGCGCCCCGTGTGCCGTGCAGCTCGTGGGACGCCCGGGGACGGAGACCCTACTGCTGGGCCTGGCGGCGCAGTTGGAGCGGCGCAGCCCGTGGCCGCGGACGGCGCCCCTGGACGAGCCCGGCCGGAAAACGCCGTTGTCGTGATCCACTGCCGGGCACTAGAGTCGGCCGGGTGACTGCCGGGTCGGCCGTAGGCCATGCACGAGTGAGGCACCCGGCCTCGGCGTGAGCCCGGGGCGGGGCAGAGCCCCGCCGTTCGTCTCCGCGTCTTCCCCTTCCCTGACGGATCCCAGACCCGGAGAAGAGTTTCCGTATGCCTCAGCACCCAGTCGACCTGCCCACCACCACCGTCCGTCTCGACCACACCGTCGTGCACGCCACGGACCGCCGTCTGTCGGCGGAGTTCCTCGCCGCGATCCTCGGCCTGGAGGTAGGCGCCCCGTTCGGGCCGTTCCTCCCCGTGGACCTGGGCAACGGCGTGACCCTGGACTTCTACGAGAAGCGGGACGAGCCGATCCAGCCGCAGCACTACGCGTTCCTCGTGCCCGACGACCGGTTCGACACGATGATCGCCCGCCTGGAGGCGGTGGGGACGACCTTCTACGCCGACCCCCGCCACACCGAACCGGGCCGTGTGAACGGTCTCTTCGGCGGGCGCGGCGCCTACTTCGACGACCCTGACGGCCACAACATGGAGATCATGACCCGGCCCTACGCCCGGCCCGGCTCCTGAGCGCGACTACAGCGCCCGGTACATGATGTGCGGCTCTACAGGGCCCTGTACATGATGTGCAGCCCCACCCGTCCGTGCCGGGGGTGGTCGAAGGCGTCCGGCACCGTGCCGAGGATCGTGAAGCCGAGGGAGGTCCACAGCTTCACGGCCGGGTTGGTCTCGACGACGGCGTTGAACACCATGCCTCGGTAGCCGGCGGCCCTGGCCTCGTCCAGGACGTGTGCGGCGAGGGCGCGGCCGATGCCGCGGCCGCCCTGGCCGGGGTCGACCATGAAGCCGGCGTTGGCGATCCGGGCGGCGGGGCCGCCGTAGTTGGGGGTGAGGTAGGCCGAGGCGACGACCGCCCCGGTGTCGTCCTCGACGACGAAGACGCGCTTCGCCGGGTGCATCCACAGGACCCGGGCGTCCTCCTCGGAGGTGCCCGGGTCCCAGGTGTAGGTCTCGCCCTCGGCGACGATGCGGTGCCAGATGGGCCAGATGCGCGGCCAGTCGTCAGCCGTTGCTTCCCTGATCAGCATGGGTGTGAGTCTCGCACGGCCATGCGTCGGCGATCGCGAGGGGGCGAGCGTGGCCCTCCGCTCGACGAGCGTGGGAGGGGTCAGTCCACGCTGGGCAGGATGTGGGGCTCGGCGAGGTCCTCCTCGTAGCCCGCCAGACGGATCGGGGCGGACCGGGCCCACACGTCGAGACTGCCGAGTTCCCCGGGCCTGCGGCCCGCGCGCTCCGCGCGTTCCTTGGGGCGCTGATCGCGATTCGTCTTCTCCGGTGTCACCGCGCACTCCTTATGTGTCGGTCACCCTCGGGACAGATCGGCCCAGTGTCCGGCCTGGTGCCTGGCGTCCGCTCGGGTCTGTTGGGAAATGCAGGTCGGACGCGGTGGCGCCGGCAACTCGTGTGAGATCAGGCCGTTGTGAACCGGCTTGTCCCATGACGGACCGTGGGTGTGGGTGGGACCCCGTGTGCTGTCCGTCGGCTCCAGATTAACCAAATGAGCGGGGGTCCGCTCGATGGGGCCGAAAACAAGGGGTAACGATCGCGCGTCACCCCGTGTTCGATCCGTCATCCTATGATCCTGTTTGTTACATGGCGAGTTGTTTGCGGGTCACCCATACGGGCTATCGAGGCCCGGTCCTCGGCGAGGTGGCCACGCAGTTCAAGTGCCGTTGGCCGCGCCGCAAGCCGGCCATGCTCTGCTGACGTGAGCAACGGCTGTCTCGCGGGAGGACTGACGCATGGAGCTGCGCAGCGTCGAGGAGCTGATGGATCTGCTGAACGCCTGCCGCGGCATCCGGGACCTCCCGGACCGCGGCGGCGCCCCGGTCGACCTGCACGAGCACGCCCTGCGCACGGCCGCGCTGCTGCGCCGCGGCCGTCCCGCCGACAAGGAACTCCAGGTGGCGGGCCTGGTGCGGCCCGTCGGCCGGCTGCTGTGGCCGGGCGACCCGGCCGGGGCCGCGGACCGCGCGGCCGACGCCGTACGGCCCCTGCTCGGCGAACGGGTCCGCGCCCTCCTGCGCGGGCGTCCGGCCGGCGACGACCTGCTCACCCTGCGCCAGGCGCACGAGGAGGCCCGCACCGCCGCCTTCGACGCCGGGGTCCTGGAGGACTGGCGCACGGTGCTGGAGCTGCTGGCGGCACGCAACTCGAGCCTCGGCGCCGTCGACTGACGACCCGTCATGAGTGTCCGACGGTGACGGCCGCCCTACGGGCTGCGGGCAGGGCCGCCGTGTGACGGGGGGCCACGCGCGGGATCGGGCAGGCCGTCGCGCGGGCGTCGGCCGAGGCGGGGGCACGGGGTGCTTGACCGCTCGTGACGCGGGCGACGTCCTGCGGACGGCGCGCGGGGTAGTGGGTCACGGGGGCGGTCCTGCCGGTGGACAGGGGACGCGGATGCGGGACCCGTCGGGCTCGGCTCCGTGCGCCGTCCACGACCGGCTACGGCGTCACCACTTGCCCGGCGCGTAGTCCTTCAGGAAGACGCCGTACAGGTCCTCGCCCGCCTCGCCGCGCACGATCGGGTCGTAGACGCGGGCCGCGCCGTCGACCAGGTCGAGCGGAGCGTGGAAGCCGGCCTCGGCGAGGCGGACCTTGTCGGGGTGCGGGCGTTCGTCGGTGATCCAGCCGGTGTCGACGGCCGTCATCAGGATGCGGTCCTTCTCGAACATCTCCTGGGCGCTGGTGCGCGTCAGCATGTTCAGGGCGGCCTTGGCCATGTTGGTGTGCGGGTGGCCGGCGCCCTTGTAGCCGCGGGCGAAGACACCCTCCATGGCGGAGACGTTCACGATGTACGTCCGGCGGGCCTGCGACGCCGCCATCGCCGGGCGCAGACGGCTGATGAGGATGAACGGCGCCGTGGAGTTGCACAGCTGGACCTCCAGCAGCTCGACCGGCGTGACCTCCTCGACCGTCTGCACCCAGCTGTTGGTGTCGTGCAGGTCGGGTACCAGCCCGCCCGCGTCGATGGCCGTCCCGGCGGCGATGCGCTCCAGGGAGGCCGAGCCGGAGACGAGGGCCAGGTCGGTGACGTCCTGCGCGGTGAGCGCGCCGCCCCCGGCGACCGGGAGCTCGGCGACGGCGCCGGAGCCGAAGGTGCCGATCACCTCGGCGGCGGGCAGTTCGCCGGCGGGCAGCGGGGCGGACTCGGCGGCGAGCAGCTCGCTGTATGCCTGAGGGGAACGCCGTACGGTCTGGGCCGCGTTGTTGATCAGGATGTCGAGCGGGCCGGCGGCGGCCACCGAGTCGGCGAGGGCGACGACCTGGGCCGGGTCGCGCAGGTCGATGCCGACGATCTTCAGCCGGTCGATCCACTCGTCGCTGTCGGGCTGGGCCTTGAAGCGGCGGATGGCGTCGTTGGGGAACCGGGTGGTGATGGTGGTGTGCGCGCCGTCGCGCAGCAGTCGCAGCGCGATGTACATGCCGATCTTGGCCCGGCCGCCGGTGAGCAGCGCCCGCTTGCCGGTCAGGTCGGCGCGGGCGTCGCGCCTGGCCCGGTTCTCGGCGGCGCAGTTCTGGCAGAGCTGGTGGTAGAAGTAGTCGACCTCGACGTAGCGCTGCTTGCAGATGTAGCAGGAGCGAGGGCGCTGGAGTATCCCCGCGATCCGGCCCGGCTGGATCTTCGAGGAGGGCAGGACGCCCTCGGTCTCGTCGTCGATGCGCTCGGCGGAGCCCGTCGCGGTGGCCTCGGTGACGGCCCGGTCGTGGGCGGTCTTGGCGGCCCGGCGCTCCTGGCGGCGGCGCTGCTTGACGGTGCGGTAGATGTGCGAGGTGGCCCGGCGCACCAGGATCGCGTCGGGGTGGTCGACGTCGAGCTTGTCGAGTTCCTCGAGCACGCTGAGGCAGACGGCCAGCCGCTCCGGGTCGATGCCGGGCCCGTACGACGGCCCGGTCGCCTCGTCCATGGCCTGCGGGCCGTCCTCTGTCACCGTCATCGCCGCTGTCGTTCCCTGCTCTGCCGTCGCGGCGCTCCGGTCGCGCCCGCTTTCGAACGGGGAAGTCTACGGAGCGCCGGGCCGCACCGCCAAACCCGCGGTGATCAGGACCCGCAGGCAGCGATCAGCGCCTCAACCTCCTCGGAGACGGCCGCCGCGAGCCGGTCCAGGTCCGGTACGGCCTTCCCGTCGGCGACGAGCCCGTAGTGGACGTGTCCGCGGTACGTGGAGACGGCCACCGCCAGGGAGTGGCCGGGGGCCAGCGGCGCCAGCGGGAAGACCGCCGTGAGCGGGTGCCCGCCGAGCCTCATGCCGAAGCCGGGCAGCGGCACGCTGGTGACCAGGATGTCGAACCAGAGTCGGGCGGCCTGGCCGACCAGGGGGCCGCCGAGCCGGTGGCCGAGCGCCGGCACGTGGTCGGCGAGCAGGGCGACGGCGCCCGCTCCCCGGTTGGGTCCGGCGTCCTTGTTACGGTCCATGGCCGTGCGGACCGTGTCCAGGCGGCCCATCGGGTCGGGGTCGCCCACGGGAAGCCGTATCAAGTAGCCGGAGAGCCGGTTGCCCTGAGGGTGCGCGGTGCGTGGGCGGCGCTTGGAGACGGGGATCAGGGCGCGGGGCGCGACGCCCTCGCTGCCGTCACCCCGTTCGTCGAGCCAGCGACGCAGAGCGCCCGCGACGACCGCGATCAGGACGTCGTTGACGGTGCCGCCCTCGCTCTTGCGGACGCGGTGCACGTCGTCGAGGTCTACGACGACGCCGGCGGTACGGCGGGTGCCGCTGGGCGCGCAGCTGAGCGCTGGCGTGGAGCGCACGTCCAGGGAGGAGCGGGCGACGCAGGCGCCGATGTCCAGGGCGCGGCCGACGTCGGACAGGGCGCCGCGGACCAGCTCCGGCAGTCTGCGCACGTCCGGCAGCAGGCCGCGCGACGGCTCGGCGGGGCGGGGCCGGGGCGCGGGCATGTCGATCGGGTCCAGGACGGCGGCGGCCAGCGTCAGCGCCCGCAGCCCGTCGGCCAGCGCGTGGTGGAACTTGAACAGCACGGCGAAGGAGACGCCGTCCTCACCCGGCAGCACGTGGGCCTCCCACGGCGGCCGGTCACGCTCGAGCGGGCGCTCCATGAGCCGGCCCGCCATGCCGTGGAAGTCGGCGGTGGGGGCGTGCAGCCGGACGTGGTGGAGGGGATCGAAGTCCGGGTCGGGCTCGCGGGCCGCGCCGCCGAAGGCGAGCGGCTGCCGCAGGGCGGCGGACAGCGGCTCCCGGAGCGCGGAGAACGGCCGCTTGAGGGCCGTCAGCGGCTCCTGGAGGTCGAGCGGCTGCCAGACGTCCCGGATGCGCATCCGCAGTCCGGGGACGGCGGCCGCGCGGGAGGCCAGGAGGTCGGCCGCGTGGGCACCGGCGGCGGGCGAGTGCGTGGCGAAGATCCCGAGCGCGCCGAGGTGCATGGGGTGTTCGGCGGACTCGATGTTCCAGAACGCCAGGTCGAGAGGAGCGAGCAGGTCAGAAGTCAATGGCTTGCCTCGCGTCGACGACGGGTGTGCCAGCAGTCAATCGCCCCCGGCCGATTACAGTCAAGTACGATCAAGCTACGCACAGTTAACAGTGGATTAAGTCCCGCCCCCTCACGAAGGGGCGGGACTTATCGTGCATATGAGGTCACTTCAGCACAGGTTGCGCCGCCGGGCATCCCGTGGGAGTCACCCGGGAGGCGTCACGGATCAGGTCCTCGTGCGCGTCCCTCACCCGTGCCACGTCCGGCTTGAGCACCTCGCGGTCGTACGTCAGCAGGCCGTTGAGCTCTCCCTCGACGTCCGCGATCTGCGTGTAGACGGCGCCGTTGCCGCCCCGGCAGGCCAGCGCCCGGACCTCGTCGAGCTTGGCCAGGTAGTCGTCGGTGTAGGTCGCGGGGTCGACGTCGACGTACGACTGCTGCACGGACCAGGCGTGCCCGGGCACGGCCAGGCCGAGGCCGCCGTACTCGCCGCTGACCAGGGCGCGCCGGCCGTCGGGGCGGGGCGGCAGGGCGGGGCTGGGATAGCCGTGCTCGTCCATGATGTCGCCGGTGCCGCCGTCGGCTCCCAGGTTGAGGCCGGACTGGCCGTTGACCAGCCGGGTCGGGTCCCAGGCCTTGGCCTGCTCGGCGACGCGGCCCACGTCGTACTGGCCCCAGCCCTCGTTGAAGGTCACCCACATGACGACCGACGGGCTGCTGGCGTGCTCGTCGATCATCTCCTTCAGTTCCCGCTCGTACCGCTCGCGGGCCTCGGTGCCCGGGTTCACGCCGGCCGTCATGGCGGGCATGTCCTGCCACACCAGCAGGCCCAGCCGGTCGGCCCAGTGGAACCAGCGGTCGGGCTCGACCTTGATGTGCTTGCGCACGGCGTTGTAGCCGAGCCTCTTGTGCGTTCTCAGGTCGAAGGCGAGGGCCTCGTCGGTGGGCGCGGTGTACAGGCCGTCGGGCCAGAAGCCCTGGTCGAGCGTGGCCATCATGAAGACCGGTTCACCGTTGAGGAGGGTGCGCGGCACGCCGTTCACCCGCTGCACGGCGACGGAGCGCATCCCGAAGTAACTGCCGACCCGGTCGGCGCCGACGGTGACCTTCAGGTCGTACAGGAACGGGTCGTCCGGCGACCACAGACGCGGGTCGCGGAGGGTCAGGGTGAGGGGCCGGCCGGTGCGCCCGCTCGCGGTGGCGACCCTGCGGTGCCCGTCGTACGCCGTCGCCGTGACCGGTACGCCGTCGCGGACGCCCCGCGGCTCGACGGTCAGCGTGCCCGCCGGGACGTCGGGGGTGAGCTTGAGGGAGTCGACGTGGTCGCGGGCGACCGGCTCCATCCACACGGTCTGCCAGATGCCGGAGGACGGCGTGTACCAGATGCCGCTGGGGTCGAGCCGCTGCTTGCCCAGCGGCGGGTTCTCGCCACCGGCCGCGTCGGTGGGGTCGTACACGCCGACGATCAGTTCCTGGGTGCGGCCTGGCTGGAGCGCGTCGGTGATGTCGGCGCTGAACTTGTCGTAGCCACCCTCGTGGGTGGCGACCTCGGTGCCGTTGACGTAGACCTCGGCCCGCCAGTCGACCGCCCCGAAGTTCAGGCGCAGCCGCTTGGCCGATCCGATGCGCCAGTCGGCGGGCACGGTGAAGGTGCGGCGGTACCACATGCGGTCCTCGTGCCGCTGGATGCCGGAGAGCTGGGACTCCACCGGGTAGGGGACGAGGATGCGCTCCCGGAGCGTTCGGCCGACGGGCGGTGCCTCGCCCGCCTCGGCGGCGGCGAACTGCCAGCGGCCGTTGAGGGTGCGCCACTCCTTCCGGGTCAGCTGCGGACGCGGGTACTCGGGATGGGCGTTGTCCGGGCCGACCTCGTCGGCCCATCGGGTGCGCAGTTCGTACGTGGAGCGGTTGGGGCCGCTGGTCCAGAACTGCTCGACGACGTCGCCGTCGGCGCCCGTCAGGCCGCCTTCGCCGTCGTAGCGGACGTCGGCGGCGCCGCGGGCGGTGCCGGTCCGGTTGCCGACGACGGGTTCGTCGAGCGCGATCAGGAGGGCCGTGGGATCGGCCGGGTCCGGGGCGGCCGCCCTGAGGGGCCAGGTGGCGCCGCCGATCACCGCGTCGAGGTGGTCCGTCAGTCCTGCCGGGGGTGCGGCGAGGCGCTGGGCGAAGTCGAGTTTCAGGGTGCGGCCGTCGGGCAGGACCGTGGTCGCTACCGGGCCGTCGTAGTCGAATCCCTCGGGGAGGCGGAACGCGGACTGCGGGACGGGCTGCTTGCCGCCGCCGGGCGGCGTCCAGCGCAGGTGGAGGTTGGAGCCTCCGTAGTGCTCGAAGTACTCGACCTTGATGTCGTAGGCCTGTCCGGCGGTCAGTTCCACGGGGGCGGCGGTCTGTTCGCGGTCCCAGTCGTCGACCCAGTGGTCGATGAGCAGCCGGCCGTCCACCCAGAGGCGGAAGCCGTTGTCGCCGATGAGCGAGAAGGTGTGGGGGCCGGTCCGCTCCGGGACGATCCGGCCGGTCCAGCGGACGCTGACGTCGTCCGGGCGTCCGGTGGTGAAGGTCAGGCGCGGTTCCAGGATGTCGAAGTCGAGCCGTGGGTCGACGGTGGTGGCCTTGAGCGTGTGGAAGTCGAAGGTGCCGGGGGCTGAGTGGGTGTAGTACTCGCCCTTGAGGCCGTGGACCTCGGCGGGATCGTCCGCCGCCGGCGCGGGCGCCGCGGTCAGGCCGGTGAGGCCGAGGAGCGCGGCGAGGAGTAACGCGAGTCGTCCGATGAGGCGTCTGGTGTGCACGGAACCTCCATAACAACGTTGTCATGGACAGCAGTTGGCATGACAACACGGTTTCCGCTTTGCGTCCAGGTACATGACAAAGCGCGGACGTGGCGGAGGCCCCGGCCCACCCGCCGGCCGGGGCCTCGTCGCCGGTCTCGGCGCCGCGGTCGTTACGGGACCTGCTGTCCCTTCCCGAGAGCGATCACTCCGCCCTTGGAGACCGTGTACAGCTCCGCGTCCCGCTCCGGGTTGACGCCGATCGTCGCGCCGGGCGGCACCTCGACGTTCTTGTCGAGGATGGCGCCGCGCACCACCGCTCCCCGGCCGATGTGGACGTTGTCGTGCAGCACCGAGCCCTGGACCACGGCGCCCGGATCCACCACGACGCCCGGCGACAGCACGGACCGCGTGACCTGCCCGCGGATCAGGCAGCCCGCGCTGATGATCGACTCGCTGGCGATGCCGCCGGCGTTGAAGCGGGCCGGCGAGAGTTGGTAGGAGTGCGTGTAGATGGGCCACTGACGGTTGAAGAGGTTGAACGCGGGGCGCTCGGCGATGAGGTCCATGTGCGCCTCGTAGTACGCGTCGAGGGTCCCGACGTCACGCCAGTAGCCCTGGTCGCGAGTGGTCTCGCCCGGCACGTGGTTGGCGCTGAAGTCGTACAGGGCGGCCTCGCCCCGGTCGGTGAGCTGGGGCAGGATCGATCCGCCCATGTCGTGCACCGAGCTCTCGTCCTCGGCGTCCCGCTGCAGCGCCTCGATCAGGGCCTTGGTGGTGAAGATGTAGTTGCCCATGGAGGCGAAGACGCAGTCGGGGTCGTCGGCGAGTCCCGGCGGGTCGGCGGGCTTCTCCAGGAAGCGCTCCACGGTCTGGCCGTCCGAACCCGGGGTGATCACACCGAAGGCGGAGGACTCGGTGCGCGGCACGCGGATCCCGGCCACCGTGACGCCCGCGCCGCTCTCGATGTGCTGGGCGAGCATCTGGCGCGGGTCCATGCGGTAGACGTGGTCGGCGCCGAAGACGGCCACATACTCGGGGCGCTCGTCGTAGATCAGGTTCAGCGACTGGAGGATCGCGTCGGCGCTGCCGAGGTACCAGCGCGGGCCGAGGCGCTGCTGGGCGGGGACCGGCGTGACGTAGTTGCCGAGCAGGCTCGACATCCGCCAGGTGGTGGTGATGTGCCGGTCCAGCGAGTGCGACTTGTACTGCGTCAGCACGCAGATGCGCAGGATGTCGCCGTTGACCAGGTTGGACAGGACGAAGTCGACCAGGCGGTACGTGCCGCCGAAGGTGACCGCGGGTTTGGCGCGGTCCGTGGTCAGGGGCATCAGGCGTTTGCCCTCTCCGCCCGCCAGCACGATTCCCAGGACCGAAGGACCACCACGACGCATGGCCGCTCCCCTCACGCCGATTTCCCCATGCCTGCCCCTGCCCAGGGCGGACTAAGCCTGTTTGAGGATCTCCTCGTAGAGCCGGACCGTGCGGCGGGCCACCGCGTCCCAGCCGAACTCGCCGACCGCCCGCTCCCGCCCGGCCTCGCCCATCCGCCGGGCGCCCTCCGGGTCGCCGATGACCCGGTCCAGGGCCCGTGCGAGGCCCGTCTCGAAGTCGTCGTCCACGGGCACCAGCAGGCCCGTCCTGCCGTCGTCCACGACCTCCGGGATACCGCCGACCCGCGACGCCACGACGGGGGTGCCGCACGCCATCGCCTCCAGGTTGACGATGCCGAGGGGCTCGTACACCGAGGGGCACACGAACACGGCGGCGTGGGTGAGGAGCTGGATCACCTCCGGGCGCGGCAGCATCTGCGGGATCCAGTACACGTGCTGCCGTACCCGGCTCAGCTCCTGGAACAGCTCGCGGAACTCCTGGTCGATCTCCGGTGTGTCGGGCGCGCCCGCGCACAGCACGACCTGCGCGGCCGGGTCGATGTCCCGCACCGCGCGCAGCAGGTGCGGCACGCCTTTCTGGCGGGTGATGCGGCCGACGAACAGCACGTACGGTCGGGAGCGGTCCAGGCCGATCCGGTCCAGGGCGTCGGTGCCGTGGTCGGGCCGGTACAGGCTCGTGTCGATGCCGTTGTGCACGATGTGGACGCGGTCGGGGTCCAGCGCCGGGTAGCAGCCGAGGATGTCCTCACGCATGGCGCCGGACACGGCGATCACCGCGTCGGCGGCCTCGATCGCGGTCCGCTCGGCCCAGCCGGACAGCGCGTACCCGCCGCCGAGCTGCTCGGCCTTCCAGGGACGCAGCGGCTCCAGGGAGTGCGCCGTCATCACATGCGGGACGCCGTACAGCAGCTTGGCGAGGTGGCCGCCGAGGTTGGCGTACCAGGTGTGGGAGTGGACCAGTTCGCGGCCCTCCAGCCCGGCCGCCATGGCCAGGTCCACGGAGAAGGTGCGCAGCGCGTCGTTGGCGCCGTCGAGCGTGGACCAGGGCCGGTGGCGCAGCACCCCGTCGGCGCGGCCCTCGCCCCAGCAGTGCACCTCCAGGTCCACCAGGGGCCTCAGCTCGCGGGCGAGGAACTCGACGTGGACACCCGCGCCGCCGTACACGTCCGGGGGGTACTCCCGGGTCAGCAGTCCCACTCGCACCCGGAACCCCCTGACTGAAGTGGCCGATTCCCTTTCATGGTCACCCAGATGCGGCTCGCGGGGAAGAGCGCGGGGGTCGTGGGAAGCAACAGTCGCCGCAGACGCCTGCGTGCGGCACGCGGTAGTACAGGCAGCAGCTGCGCCGTCGGAAGGCGGTTCCGGTGAGGGTTCCGGCGCCTTCGAGCAGGGGGTGGCCGAGGAGCGCGGCGGTCAGGGAGCGGGCCCGGGCGGCGGCGTCCGCACGGCCGTGCCGCCGCGCCCAGCCGTCCAGTTCCCGGGCCGCACCGGCCAGCGCGGAGGCGGCGTTGCCGCGCAGCAGGCCGGACGCGAGACGGTACCGGGCGCGCAGGGCGGCGGCCAGGGGTTCGAGGTGGCCGTGCAGCACGGTGGCCGCGACGGTGGCCGCGTCCCCCGGCAGCGGCCGGACTCCGGACAGCCACAGGTCGTCGGGGGCGCTGCCGTCGGGGTCCCAGTGCAGCAGCCGGCCGTCGAGGTCGGGGACGTGGCCGTACAGGACGGCGCAGGCCAGCGCCACGGACCACAACCGGGCCGCGAGCCCCTGGTGCGCCACGGACGCGGCGACGCGTGTCTCCGGGACACGCAGGGCCGTCGCGACCTTGCGGACACGGAAGGCCAGGGGATCCGGCCGAACATCCTCTGGCCAACCGCCGTACGCCTGTGCGAGCGTGGGGAGAGGGCCGTACGGTTCTTGCGCCGTACGCGCACCCGTGCGCAGGACGAAGAAGCCGCCGAGCGGGCGGAGGGCGGCGAGGCCGGGGTCGAGGTCCACGTCGAGGTCCACGGAGAGCAGTAGTACCAAGACCCCTAGGGGATGAGACCGAGGGGTCTCCACCCGCCGGTGACCACCTTGGGGATGACGGGTGTCCCGGCGTACTCCATCGGCAGTAGGACCGATTGAGTGCTCAGGGACGACGACGGGAAGAGCCCGGCAAGGAATCGTGTTGGTCATGAGAGCCGACCCTTCACCGCGCCGGGCCCAGGGCCCCCGCTGCACGCAGAGGAGCAGCCGATGAGCGCCCTCGCGTTGTCCGTGCTGCTGTCACTCGTCTCCGCCGTGGCGTACGCGGGCGGGGCGATCGTGCAGGAGCGGGTCGCGGTGTCCTCGCCGGACGGGCAGTACGCGCCGCTGCGCCGGCCGATCTGGTGGTTCTCGCTCGCGCTCAACGGCCTCGGCGGACTGCTCCACGTCGTGGCGCTCGCCTACGGGCCTCTCAGCGTGGTCCAGCCGCTGGGCGCGCTGACCATCGTCTTCGCCCTGCCCATGGCGGCGCTGTTCGTCGGCCGCAGGGCGGGCACCACGGCCTGGCGGGGCGCGATCATGGCGACGGTCGGCCTGGCGGGGCTGCTGTCCCTGGTCGGCGCGTCGGACACGCACTCCCTGGGCACCGCCCAGCGGGTGGCGGTCGGCCTGGTCACGGCCGGGGCGGTCGTGGCACTGATGATCGCGGGCCGGGCCGCGCACCGGCACCCCGCGGTGCGCAGCGTGCTGCTGGCGACCGCGTCCGGCATCGCGTTCGGCATGTCGTCGGTGTTCACCAAGACGGCCACGGTGGACTGGGCCGGCGGGATGTCGGCGGCCGACCTGCCGTCCCTGGCCGCCATCGGCGTGTTCGCCATCGCGGGCGTGCTGCTCTCCCAGGCCTCCTACCAGGGCGCCGGTCTCGCGGCTCCGCTGGCCACCCTGACGGTCGTGAACCCGGTGGTGGCGGCCGTGGTCGGCATAACGATGTTCGGTGAAACCTTCCGCTACGGCACCGCGGGCACCGCGCTCGCCCTGAGCTGCGGGGTGGTGGCGGCGGGCGGACTGATCCTGCTGACGACGGAACGACTCGCCCACGAGCACCCGCGGATCGCGGTCGCCGGGGCGCCGGACGCCGGCGCCGTGTCGTTGACCGGGCCTGGCGGCGGGGCCGACAGGGCAGGAGTCGGGGACGTCCTGGAGACCCGGCCGGAGGTGGCCATCATCCGCCGGGAGGGGGCGCTCGCCCACCCGGAGGACGCGCACACGCTGCTCGTCGGGGCGGGCGCGGGCGCTGGGGCCGCCACGCGTCCGCGGTCGGAGCTCGGCGGGGTCCCTGCGGAGGCGGGGCGAGCCCTGCCGGAGACCGTGCGAGCACGGGAGACGGTGCCGGCGGCGCGGTCCGGCGCCCTGCGGGAGTCCATTGCGCCGGCGCGGTCCGGCGCCGACGGCTCGCGGGAGCCCGTGTCGGCGACGCGGGCGGACCCCGGCCTCGTGCTGGAGCCCGTGTCGGCATCGCGGTCCGGCCCCGGCGTGGCGCCGGAACACGTGGCGGCATCGCGGTCCGGGGCCGACGCCTCGCGGGAGCCCGTGTCAGCGACGCGGTCGGGCGCCGGCCTCATGCTGGAGCCCGTGTCGGCATCGCGGTCCGGCCCCGGCGTGGTGCCGGAGCACGGGTCCGTATCGCGGTCCACGACGGCTGCTCGGACAGCGGCGGCCGTCGGGGCGGTGCCGGGCGACGAGGCGCTCACCGAGCTGCGCGAGGACGTCGTCGCGCCGGTCCCGGTGCTGCCCGTCCCCCAGGGCCAAGGGCCCTACGGGGACGAGGAACCGTCGGCTGCCTCCGGCTTTCCTCCGATGCTCTACGTCCCCTTCTTGGACGGCCCGTTCGTCGCCGCGCCCCTGCTGGACCGGCATCGCGTGCGCGTCAAAGCCTGACGCCGCCGGCCCGGAGGTACGCCACCGGGTCGACGTCCGTGCCGAAGCCGGGCCCCGTCCGCACCTCGAAGTGCAGATGCGGGCCCGAGCTGTTCCCGGTGGAGCCGGAGCGGCCGATGCGCTGGCCCGCGCCGACCGTCTGCCCGGTCCGCACGGAGATCGCCGACAGGTGGGCGTACTGGCTGTAGCGGCCGTCCTGGTGCCGGATCACCACCTGGTAGCCGAACGAGCCCTCCCAGCCGGCGCTGACGACGCTGCCCGCCGCGATCGACTTCACCGACGTGCCGGTCGGCACGGGGAAGTCGACACCCGTGTGGTAGCCCTTCGACCAGGCGGCGCCCGCCTTGTGGTACGGCGTTCCCAGCGAGCCGCTGACCGGAGCGACGAGGCCGTGACGGGTCGTCGTCGACCGGTCGGCGCGGCGCTCGTCCCGGTCCTGGGACTTCTTCTTCGGTGCGGGCTTGGGCTGGGGCTTGGACGACGGCTTCGCCGACTTCGGCGGTCCGGTCCGGGTGTCTGACGGTTTGTCCCGGGTGTCCGAGGGCTCGGTCGTGGGGCGCGTCGCCGTACCGGCCCCGGCACGCAGTTCGAGCCGCTGACCCGGCAGGATCAGGTCGGGGTCGGAGCCGATGGTGCCGCGGTTGGCGTCGTACAGGCCCCGCCAGCCGCCGCGGACCCGCTGGTCCGACGCGATGCCGGAGAGGGTGTCGCCGCGCACGACCGTGTACATCTCGGCGGTGCCCGCGCGGGACTGCGGTGTGGTCTGCGGCTGTACGTCCTGGACGGAGGTCCGGCCGCTCTTCCTGCCCTGGCCCGTCTCGTCCTGGCCGGTTTTCTTCGCCGTGCCCGTGGAGGTGCCCGCGGGACGGATGTCGGGTGTGTCGCCGCCCTGGGTCAGTCCGGCCCGTACGGAGCACACCGGCCAGGCGCCGGGGCCCTGCCCGTCGAGCACCTTCTCCGCGACGGCGATCTGCTGGTCCTTGGTGGCGAGGTCCGCGCGCGGCGCGTACCGGGTGCCGCCGTACGCCTCCCAGGTGGACTGGGTGAACTGCAGTCCGCCGTAATACCCGTTGCCGGTGTTGACGCTCCAGTTGTTGCTCGACTCGCACGCGGCGACCTTGTTCCAGGTGTCCACGTCGGCCGCCTGCGCGGCTCCGGTGCCCATGAACGGGAGGGCCATTCCGGCACCGCCCGCCGTGACCGTGAGCGAGGCGCGGTTGATCCTGCTCGGCTGGTACCGGCGATGCCGGCCTCGTACGGCCATGGAGCCCCCCTCGGCATGCGTCAGGAGGGGCCAAAGTAAGCGCTGCGAACTGGCCAGGACAAGACGGCAATCAGCCGCGAGGGTGCGTCAAGTGGCCGGAGAGCGGCCGGGGTTGCGCGGCGCGTGCGACGTACGGGACCGCGCACACGGGCGGGCGGGAGGCACGTCGGACGAGCGCCCTGGACGCGTCGGGTGAGTGCGGCGGGCGCTTTCGTGCGTATCTGGCTGCGCGGCGTCGCCCGACCCGCGCGTGCGGACGCGGAAGCGGCACGTCAGGATGGGCGATGCGCCCCCACCGGCGGGCGCCACCGGCAGCACCGATACAGCACCCATACAGCACCGAATCAGCACCGATACGGCATCGGTACCGCTTCGGCACCGCACCGACAGATCACCGGTCCCGAGGACGTTCAACCGGTACCGAGGGCATTTAGGAGCCAACCCCATGAGCAGTTCAGCACAGATCGGCGTCACGGGTCTCGCGGTCATGGGCCGCAACCTCGCCCGCAACTTCGCGCGCAACGGCTACACGGTCGCGGTGCACAACCGGACGCCGTCCCGCACGCATGCCCTGGTGGAGGAGTTCGGGCACGAGGGCCAGTTCGTCGCGGCCGAGACCGCCAAGGAGTTCGTGGCGGCGCTGGAGCGTCCGCGGCGCCTGGTGATCATGGTGAAGGCCGGTGAGCCGACCGACGCGGTGATCCAGGAGTTCGCCCCGCTGCTGGAGTCCGGGGACATGATCATCGACGGTGGCAACGCGCACTTCGCGGACACCCGGCGCCGGGAGCGTGAGCTGCGCGAGCAGGGCATCCACTTCGTCGGCACCGGCATCTCCGGCGGCGAGGAGGGCGCGCTGCACGGGCCGAGCATCATGCCGGGCGGGTCGAAGGAGTCGTACGAGTCCCTGGGACCGATGCTGGAGAAGATCTCCGCGAAGGCGGCGGACGGCGCGCCCTGCGTGACCCATGTCGGGCCCGACGGTGCCGGGCACTTCGTGAAGATGGTGCACAACGGCATCGAGTACGCCGACATGCAGCTGATCGGCGAGGCCTACCAGTTGCTGCGTGATGTCGCCGGGTACACCCCCGCCGAGATCGCGGAGATCTTCCGCACGTGGAACCGGGGCCGCCTCGACTCCTACCTGATCGAGATCACCGCCGAGGTGCTCTCCCACGTGGACGAGGCGACGGGCAAGCCGTTCGTGGACGTGGTGGTCGACCAGGCGGAGCAGAAGGGCACGGGCCGCTGGACGGTGCAGATCGCCCTGGACCTCGGAGTGCCCGTGTCCGGTATCGCGGAGGCGGTGTTCGCCCGCTCGCTGTCCGGTCACGCGGCGCTGCGGGAGGCCTCGCGCGGGCTCGTCGGCCCGAAGGCCCTGCCGCTGAGCGGCACGGAGGCCGGGGCGTTCGCCGACCGGGTGGAGCAGGCCCTGTACGCGTCGAAGATCGTGTCGTACACGCAGGGCTTCCACGAGATCGACGCGGCGCGCGGCGAGTACGGCTGGGACATCGACCTCGGCGCCGTCTCCGCGATCTGGCGCGGCGGCTGCATCATCCGCGCGGCGTTCCTGGACCGTATCCGAGCGGCGTACGACGCCCGGCCGGACCTGCCGAGCCTGCTGTCGGACGAGACGTTCGCACAGGAGATCGCGGCCGCTCAGGACGACTGGCGCGAGGTCCTGATCGCCGCGACCCGTCAGGGCGTACCGACGCCGGGCTTCGCGGCGGCCCTCGCCTACTACGACGCCCTGCGTGCCGAGCGGCTGCCCGCCGCGCTCACCCAGGGCCAGCGGGATTACTTCGGGGCGCACACGTACCGCCGCACGGACCGGGACGGCTCGTTCCACACGCTGTGGGGCGGCGACCGGTCGGAGGTGTCCGCGTAGCGCCGACGCGTCGGCAGGCTGACTGGGCGTCGGCCGGCGTGACCGGGGGCGGTGGGCGACCGAGGTTCGCCCACCGCCCCTGACGGCCCCGCCGTCAGGGCCTCTGTCAGACCCACGGTCAGGTTCTCTGCCAGGACGGACGGCCAGGACGGACGGTCAGGACAGCGGGGGCCCCGGCTCGGGATTCGGCACCGGCTCCGGTCCCGGCGGGATCGGGGACGGGTCGGGCTCCGGTACGGGACCGGGGCCCGGGGGCGGACCCGGGTGCGGGGGCGGCTGCGGCGGCTGGGGGGTCGGGCCCGGTTGCGGCGGCTGGGGCGTGGGGCCCGGCTGGGGCGGTGGCTCCGGAGAGGGAGGCGGCTCCGGTGTCGGGACGGGGCCGGGGTACGGATCCGGGTGCTGGGGGTCCGGGCCCGGTGTCGGTCCCGGCGGCACGGGGTCGGGATACGGGTTCGTCATGATGTCCTCCAGCCAGTCGGTCGACTCCGGCTCTGGACTACTCCCCCGCCTACCCGGCGGCCGTGTCCTCAGTCACTCCCCCGCAGGACGGGGAGGGGGCCGGGTGGAGCCAACCGGCACTCGCTGTCACCCCTGTGGCCGGGTGCGGGTGGTCGCGGCGGTCACAGGGCGGCGGTTTTCCGGCCACCGCCCGGGGCCCGGAGACAGCGCGCCTGCCCGCCCACTCCCACTGCCGCCGCCCCCGCCGCCAGTCCCGGGCGCGGGCTGGACAACACCGGGGTCGGGGTCGTCGTCAGATGCTGGGCGGGAGTCATCGAGGCCTGGGCGAGGACGATCGAGTCGGCGCCGGTGACCGCGTCGGCCGCCGCCGCGACCATGCGGACGTAACCGTCGGTGTCGCCCGCCTCGAAGCGGGCCCAGGCGCCCTCGACGAGGCGGGTGCGCACCTCGACGGGTTGAGGGGCACGGTGGGCCTCCTCCTTTATCAGCGACACCGTCGGACCGAACGTGCTCTCCGAGGTCGCCAGCACCACCACCCGCGGGCCGGCGGCCACCGCGGCGGCGGCCATCGGACGGTCGACGCGCAGCACCGGCACCCCGGCCCCGGCGGCGGCCGCCTCCGCGACGCCGCCGATGGTCGAGCAGGTGCACAGCACGGCCCGCGCGCCTTCGGCGACGGCCCGGCGCAGCCACACCGACACCTCGTCCGCGACCGCGTCCGGGCCGGCCGCGCGGGCCCGGCTCAGCAGTGCCTCGTCGACGAAGTGCCGCAGTTCCAGTCCCGGATGGGCCTCGTCGCGCAGGGCGTCGAAGACCGGGACGTGCAGGGACGAGGTGTGCAGAAGCGCCAGCACGCTCGTGGCGTGCTCCCGCATCAGAACCGTCCGGGATGCGCCGCCAGCCACTCCTTCGCCGCGGCCCTGAGCTCCGGGACGGCCGCCGGGGCTTGCTCCGGGTGCCGTTCGGCCCACTTGGCGACGTACGGGCACAGCGGGACGACCGCGCTGTTCTCACGGTCGGCGCCGGCGTACAGCTCGCGGGCCAGGGAGCCCGCGATGCCCTTCCCCTCGTGGGCCGGTTCGACGACGGTGTGCACGGGGACGAGGGCGCGCGCGGGGGCTTCGAGGACGAAGTACTCGATACGGCCGACGACGTCCCCGTCGGCCACCGCCTCCAGGCGGCCGGCCGCCCGGTCGTCGCGGATCTCGATGTCGCTCATGGGCACCCTCCCGGTGCGTCCGACCGCCTCGGTCAGGCCGTCACGGCCTGCGGGCTGCGCTGCTGGTCCGAGCCCGGCACCGGCTCGGACGGGTCGGCCCCCAGGGCCACGATGCGGTTGTCGCGGTCCACGTGCACCACCCGGGGCTTCAGCGCCCGCGCCTCGGCGTCGGTGACCTGAGCGTAGCTGATGATGATCACCAGGTCACCGGGGTGGACGAGATGGGCGGCGGCCCCGTTGATCCCGATCACACCGGACCCGCGCTCGCCCTCGATGACGTAGGTCTCCAGCCGGGCGCCGTTGGTGATGTCCACGATGTGCACGAGCTCGCCGGGCAGCAGGTCGGCGGCGTCGAGCAGATCGGCGTCGATGGTCACCGATCCCACGTAGTGCAGGTCGGCCTGGGTGACGGTGGCGCGGTGGATCTTGGACTTGAACATGGTACGCAGCATGTCGCACTCCTGAAAGACGGCTCCCTGCCCGCTTTCTGCAGGTCAAGGGCGATGGTCACTGTACAACGGCACGGGTCGGACTCGAAGGTGTGAGGACCATCGATGTCACTCGGGCAAGAAGGATCCTTGCCTGCGCTTCCGTGCGAACCAGGTTGTTGCGCCACTGCCGACCAAGCACCCGTCCGAACGCCCGTTCCCAAGGCTGCGAGGACTGACGCTGACCAGATGCCGACCTGCCTGACGACACATCAGGTACGACCTCGTCGAGGGGCGGGACCGGGCCCGGGGTGGGCCTCGTCACCTCGTTCAGGCAAACGTTGACAGGCTGGGCGGCCGGTTTGCTACCTTCCGAAGGTCCTGTCACGAGGGTCGGCCCCGGTACCAGGTTGCCTTGACTTCGAGGAGCCTCATGCGTGTCTGCCCGAGCGCCGACCGCCCGGCGCAGAGCGGGCGTCGGGCCGTCACGACCGGCGGGACAGCACTGCACCCTCACGTTCCTCCTCGCTCCCGCGTCGCCCGTTCGCTCGGCTCGAGTCCGACCGCCCCGGACCGGCGTCACGGGGGGCTGACAACGGTGTCAGCCACCTCGTCGGGGACCAGGCACGCGGCCGTCCGGCCCGCGCGGCGGCGGTCCGTCCCGACAGACAGCGGAGCGGGGGAGCGATGAGCGGCCGCTTACGGGGGGTGGGCGGCCGGATCACGGTTGCCGCGTCGACGTCCGCCCCTCCTAGACGTCAGACCGCGATCATCAGGGGCTCTTGTCATGACATCGCCATCGATACGTATCGTCATAGCGGACGACCACGCCCTGGTCCGTGACGCACTCAGCGAACTGCTGGGCTCTCAGGCAGGGATCGACGTGGTCGGGCACGCGGCCTCCTGCACCGAGGCGGTCCGGGTCGTGCGCGCGCTGCGGCCCGACCTCGTCCTGCTCGACCTGCGCATGACCGGTCAGCGGGGCAGCGAGACGGTCCGGAGGATCCGGCGCGCGGCTCCCGCCACCCAGGTACTGGTGCTGTCCGCCCGCAGCTGCCCCCGCGAGACCGGGGAACTGCTCGCCGCCGGGGCCGACGCGTGCCTGCACAAGGACGTCGGCCGTGGCGAGCTGCTGCGCGCCATCGACGCCGCACGCGCCGGCCGGCCCGTCGCCGTGCCGCCGTCACTTCCGGACGGCCCGCGCCCGGTCGCGTCGCCGGCTCCGTCCCGGCCGGCGGCGGACTTCTCGTTACGGGAGCGCCAGATACTCGGCTGCGTGGCCTCGGCGATGAGCAACCGTCAGATAGCGGCGGCGCTCGGCGTCACCGAGGGCACCGTCAAACGGCACCTGCACAACGTGTACCGCAAGCTCGGTGCCGTCTCCCGGGTCGACGCCGTCAACAAGGCGGTGGCGGCGTGCCTGATCCCGGACCGGCCGCCGCTGCCCGCGTCGGGGGCCGGCCGTACGGCCACGGTCGTCGCCGCGGCGGTACGGCCGGCCGGGCCGGGGCCCGTCGCTCAGGTGACCGTCGGCGGTCGCCGCAGCAGCGCAGCCGCCACCGAGCCGTCCGCGCCGACCGACGTCACCAGACCCCAGCGGGCCCGTCCGGGCGCCGCCTCCTGCTCCCAGAAGCCGAGGAGAGCGGCCAGCTGAAGGGCCGCGCCCGCGCTGTGGGTCTCGCCCAGCACGTCCTGCGCCCGCAGCACCACGGGGCGGCAACCGTCCAGGGCACGGCCGCGGCCCCGCGCCTCGACCGCCGGCCAGCCACGCAGTGCGGTGGCGCCGGCCGACACGACCTCCACCTGACCCGGTGCGGCGCCGCCGACCGTCAGGGCGTCGGTCACACAGCGGGCCAACGCCTCGGCGACCGCGCCGGGACCGTCCTCGGGCGGGGCGAAACCGGTCTCGCAGGCGAGCAGTTCGGCCGTCGTCGCGTGGGCGGTGCCGGTGCCGCGTTCCAGGACGAACACCGCGCCGCCCTCGCCGACCGGGTGCCCGGCGGGCGCTCCGGCCCGGTGCCACGCCCAGGCGGTCTGCGGGCTCAGCTCCTCCATGGCGCCGGCCAGCACGCGGGAGGCCTGACCGGTGAGCAGGGCGTTGCGCGCGTACCGCAGCGCCGACAGGCCGGAGATCCGGCCGCCGGCCAGGGAGGCGTTGACACCGGTGAACCCGTGGCGCATCGCGACCTGGCTGGCGGCGTGGTTGAGCAGGATGCCCGGGAAGAGCGCCGGCCTGATCAGGTACGGCCGTTCCTGCTCGTAGGTGTCGCGGAAGAACTCGCCGATCGCGCGGGCGCTGCCGGTGCTGGTGCCCAGGACCACCCCGGTGGTGGACCGCTGCTCCTCGGGCACGGGTTCCGGCAGGCCGCGCAGGGCCAGCTCGCAGGCGGTCATGCCGAGCACGGCCGTGCGACTGAGGCTGCTCAGGCCCTTGCGTCCGAGGTACTCGCGCGGGTCGAAGTCCGGCACGGGCAGCAGGCGCAGAGGCGGCAGCGGCTCTCCGGCCGGCGCATCGGCGGGCTCGGTGGTCCCCTGCTCCCGGGGCGGCAGGGTCCCGGTCCGCAGGGCCTCGCCGAGCGCCTTGCCGCCGACACCGGCCGGGCTGAGCACCCCGTAGCCGGTGATGGTCACGACGGTGGACGGGTCGTGGTCCGTCGTCACGGCGCCCGCCGGCACGGCTTCCGTTGCCACGACGTCCGTTGCCACGGCGTCCGGTGTCACGGCACCCGTCAGTGCGGCGTCCGTCGTTGCCACGTCCGTCATTGCGGCCTCCCCAGGATGACGATGGCGTTGTTGCCGCCGAAGGCGAAGCCGTGGTTCTCCACGATCCGGGGCCGCGTCTGCCGGGCCTCGCCGGCGACGCAGTCCAGGTCCGGCCCCAGCGCGGGATCCGGGGTCCGGACCGTCGCGGTGGGCGGCAGGAAGCCCTCGTGGAGGGCCGCGCAGCAGGCGAGGGCGCCGAAGCCGCTGGCCGCCCCCATGGTGTGCCCCAGCATCGACTTGATGGAGCTGATGGGAGGGACGCGGTCGCCGAACACCTCGCGGACCGCGGCCACTTCGGTGGTGTCGTTGGCCCGCGTGCCGGTGCCGTGCGCACAGATGTAGTCGATCTCGTCCGGCTTGACCCCGGCGTTGTGCTGGGCGCGGCGGATGCACTCGGCGATGCCGTCGCGGTCCGGCTGCGTCGGGTGCTTGGCGTCGCAGGTGAGGGCGTGGCCCAGCACCTCGGCATAGATGCGGGCTCCGCGCGCCTGCGCGCTCTCCCAGGACTCCAGGACCAGTGCGACGCCGCCCTCGCCGGTGAGGATGCCGGCCCGTGCCTCGTCGAACGGGCGGCAGGCGTCGGGGGCGATGGCGCCCAGGCGGTGGAAGCCGGCGTGGGTGGCGCGGTTGACCGCGTCGGCACCGCCCACCACCATCACGTCGGCGGAGCCGCCCCGGATCTGGTCGAAGCCGTACCCGAGGGCGTAGTTGCTCGCCGCGCAGGCGGTGCCGAACGTCTGGGCCTCGCCCCGCAGGCGAAGTTCGGTGTTGACGGCCGCCGCGATGCGGTCGGCCGGTGCCTGCGCGACCAGGCCGGGGTCGGTCCCGGCCAGGCCGCGCTCCAGCCACTGTTCGGTCAGCTCCTGGAAGACGCGGGCCTCACCGTTGGTGGTGCCCATGGCACTGCCCGCCCGGCGGGCGGACAGCTCGGCCGTGTCCCATCCGGCGTCCCGCACCGCGAGACGGGCGGCCGCGGCGGCGAACTGGCTGCTGCGGCCCCAGCGTCGCGGGTCGAGGCGTTCCAGGTGCTCCTCCGGCACGAAGTCGTGCACCTCACCGGCCTGGGTGTGGTCGAATCCGGAGGCGTCGAAGGACCGGATCGGCGAGATGCCGCTGCGGGCGGCCCGCAGGGAGTCGATGAACGGCCGGGCGCCGATGCCCAGGCTGCTCACCGCGCCGAGTCCGGTCACGACGACGCGGTGTGTCGCCGTCTCAGACACCCGCTTCCTCCGCGGACGGCTGGTGACGGGCGACCATGTCGTAGGCGGTCCTCAGGTCCTCCAGCTCGGTCAGCTCCTCCTGCGGTATGCGGATACCGAGCTGCCGCTCGAAGCGGGAGAAGATCTCGATGGCCATCAGGGAGTCGGCGCCGAGGTCCTCCAGGCTCTTGTCCTCGACGAGCTCGTCGGCCGGGACCTCCAGGACATCCGCGACGATCTCCCGGACCCGGGTGCGCAGTTCGGAGGAGAGCGACGACGTCAGGTCGGACATGGTGGTGGTTTCCCTTCTCTGCGGACGGGTGCGATGCGGAATGCGGTCGGCAACGGCAGTCCGGAAAGTGGTTCCGGTCATTTCCGCCGGCCCCTCGGTCAGCATGCTGCCACGGCAATGAGAACCTGCCGACAGGCACCCGGTGAATATGACCCTCATTCCATTCCGGTTTTATGCGCCGTCTATTTCGACCCGGGTTTTATGCGACGTCGACTTCCCTTCCAGAGAATGCCCTCTGCTGGGACGGTGGCGTCCAGCTGTCGAGTTGAAGGGGCTTGCACCGATGAGACCGCCCGTACCCGTGGGTATCGCCTCAGTCGCCCTGTGGCTTCCCTCCGGACGCGACGTCGCCGCCGACGCGGTGGCCGAGGGCCGACTGGAGGCGCGGGTGGCGAGGGACCTGGGGCACCGTCAGCTGCCCGTGGCCGAGGACGTGTCGGCTCCCGACATGGCGGTGCGCGCCTCGTCCGAGGCACTGCGCCGGTCGGACGCGGTCGCCGGCGACCTGGCCCTGCTGTGCCATTCCTGGATGTACTACCAGGGCCACGACCTGTGGTCCCCGCCCCACTACATCGCCGACCAGCTGGGCGCGCACGCCGCCCTGCCGGTCGGCGTACGGCAGATCTGCAACGGGGGAGCCGCCGCGCTGGAGCTGGCCGTGGCGCGGATGTCCCTGGAGACCGGCGTACGGCACGCCCTGGTCACTACCGCGGACCGGTTCGTCCCGCCGGGCTTCGACCGCTGGCGCAGCGACTACGGCGCCGCGTACGGCGACGCGGGGACGGCGGTGCTGCTGCGGCAGCCCGCCGCCGCCTCCGATCCCCTCGTGCTGCGCGCGCTGCACAGCGCCGCGGCGCCGCAGCTGGAGGGCATGCACCGGGGCACCGACCCCTTCGCCCGGCTGCCCCGGGACGCCTCCCCCGTCGTCGACATGCGCCGCACCAAGCGGCTGTATCTCAAGGACCACGGGACGGACGTCTTCCACAAGATCAACCGCGACATGATCCGGCACGTCCTGCGGCGGGCGCTGCGGGACGCCGGGGTGCGCCCGGACGATCCGCGGATCCGTCTGGCGGTGCTGCCCCGGCTCGGCGCCAAGGTGCTGGACACCGCCTGGATCCCGGTCCTGAGCGAGCTGCTGCCCGCCCCCGCGGCCGACTGGGGCACGGACACCGGTCACCTGGGCACCGGTGACCTGGCGGCCGGCCTGCACGACCTGCTGCGCCGTGAGGCCCTGCGCCCCGGCGAGGTCGCGGTGCTGCTCAACGCCGGCGCGGGGTTCACCTGGACCTGCGCGGTCGTGGAAGCCGCGCGCCACTGAGCAACCGCCCCCGCAGGCCGCGCGCCGCTGAGCAACCGCCCTACAGGCACGCACCACCGGGCAACCGCCAACCGCCCTACCGGCACGCACCACTGAGCAACGGACGTCGGGGCCCGCCCGAGGACGGGCGGGCCCCTGCGGTGCGTTCAGCCCACGGTGCGCCAGGCGCCGGCCGGGACGTGCGGGAGGGGGCGCAGCCAGCCGGGCGCGGCGGGCTCGGGCTCGGCGGGCGCGGGCCCGGTGCCCTCCGGCGGGCCGCCGCGCAGCAGGAGGCACAGGACGGCGGCGGTCGCGGCGATCTCCTCCGGCGTCGGCCGGCCGCGGACGATCCGGAACTCGGGAGCGCGAGGCTCGGTCACGACGGTCTCCCTCACATCGGCGGGTTGCCGTGCTTGCGCGGCACCAGCCGCTCCTGCTTGGTGCGCAGGGTCCGCAGCGCCTCGGCCACCACCGCCCGGGTGCGCCGGGGGTCGATCACGTCGTCGACGAGGCCGCGTTCGGCCGCGTAGTACGGGTGCATCAGTTCCTCCCGGTACTTCTGCGCCAGGATGCCGCGCGTGGTCTCGGGGTCGTCCGAGGCGGCCACCTCCCGCCGGTGGATGACGTTGACCGCGCCCTCCGCGCCCATCACGGCGATCTCGTTGGTGGGCCAGGCGTACGACAGGTCGGCGCCGACGGAGCGTGAGTCCATCACGATGTACGCGCCGCCGTAGGCCTTGCGCAGGATGACCTGCACCCGTGGCACGGTGGCCGCGCAGTAGGCGTACAGCAGCTTCGCCCCGTGCCGGATGATGCCGCCGTGCTCCTGTGAGGTGCCCGGCAGGAAGCCCGGCACGTCCACCAGCGTCAGCAGCGGGATGTTGAACGCGTCGCAGACCTGGATGAACGAGGCGCCCTTCTGGGAGGCGTCCACGTCCAGCACGCCGGCCAGGTGCCGCGGCTGGTTGGCGAGGACGCCGACGGTGCGGCCGTCGATGCGGGCGAGCGCGCACAGCAAGTTGGGCGCCCACCGCTCGTGCACCTCCATCAGCTCCCCGTCGTCGACGAGGCGCTCGACGACGGCCCGCATGTCGTAGGGCTGGTTGGGGTCGGCGGGCACCAGGTCGAGCAAATCCTCGTCGAGGATGTCCACGGGGGGCGCCGGCACCGACGGCGGCGGCAGCTCGCGGTTGTTGGAGGGCAGCAGCGAGAGCAGGTAGCGGACGTCCTCCAGGCACGACTCCTCGTCGTCGTGGACGAAGTGGGCGGCGCCCGACAGGGCGGCGTGCACGTCCGCGCCCCCCAGTTCCTCATGGGTGACCTGCTCGCCGGTGACGGTCTCCACCACGTCGGGGCCGGTGATGAACATCTGGGAGATGCCGCGCACCATGAACACGAAGTCGGTCAGCGCCGGCGAGTAGGTCGCTCCGCCCGCGCACGGCCCGAGCATGACGCTGATCTGCGGGATTACTCCGGAGGCACGGACGTTGCGGCGGAAGATGCCGCCGTAGCCGGCCAGGGCGGTGACACCCTCCTGGATCCGCGCGCCGGCGCCGTCGTTGAGGCTGACCAGCGGGGCGCCCGCCGCCTCGGCCATGTCCATGATCTTGTGGATCTTCGCGGCGTGAGACTCCCCCAGCGACCCGCCGAAGACGCGGAAGTCGTGCGCGTAGGCGAAGACCGTGCGGCCGTGCACCCGGCCCCAGCCGGTGACGACACCGTCGGTGTGCGGACGGCGCAGCTCCAGCCCGAAGCCGGTGGCGCGGTGCCTTCTCAGTCCCTCGATCTCGACGAAGGTCCCCTTGTCGAACAGGGCCTCCAGCCGCTCGTGCACGGTCAGCTTCCCGCGGGCGTGCTGCGCCTGGGTGGCGCGCTCGCTCGGCCCGCCGCGCACCTTCTCCCGCAGGCGCAGCAGTTCGTCGGTCCGCTCCCTCATTCCTGCCTGTGTCATGGGCGGACATCCCTCCCTTTTCTTTTCCCGAGCGGATCCAGGTGACGGGCCGCATCATGTGACGGGTGGATGAAAGCCGGTTAAAAGCTGCCGATTCTGCGGGCGGCGGAAGGCACCGGGGCGTTGATTCGACGTCTTCTTTACACGCCTTTCATACGTGCCCCGGAACATCGTGTCGGCACCGAAACACAAGGAGTTCCGACATGACGACAGTCACCGAAGGCGTCGAAGAGGCGGCGAGACCGGAACCGCCACCGCCGCCCGCGGCGGCCGACGCCGCGCCGGAGTTCGTGCGCACCGTCGACCGCCGGCTGGTGCACCGCGCCGCGGTGAGCGAGGTGTTCGTCACCGACCTGCGGCGCGACGGCGACGGATTCCTGGCCGGGGCACAGCTTCCGCTGTCGCACGGCTACTTCGGCGATCATCTGCGCCGGCCGGCCGCGTTCGACTTCCTGCTCCTGCTGGAGTCCGCCCGGCAGGCGTGCACCGCCGCCGGACACCTGTACTACGGGGTGTCCCGGGACACCGTCTTCCTCGTCAACGGCTTCTCGGTCCGCATCACGGACCAGGGCGCCCTCACGGCCGGGGCCCGGCCCGGCGAACTGGTCCTCGCGGGCAGCGCCGTGCGCGACGAGGGGAGGGGCGGGCGGTTGCGGGGGGTGCGCTTCGACGTGGCCCTGAGCCTGGCCGGACGGCAGACCGCGCGGATCGGCATCGACACCAGCACCGCGGCGGGCGAGGACTACCGCAAGCTCCGTTTCCTCCAGCGCAGGTCCACTCCCCCGGTCACCGAGGAACTGGACACCACCGCGGCCGGCCGGCCCGCGGACGCCGCCGCCGTGGGGCGGCGCAATCCGCTCAACGTCGTGCTGGGCGAGCCGGTGCGCGAGGGCGGCGCCGTGTCCGCGCCGGTCGAGCCGCGGTGGGAGAACCGCAGCCTGTTCGACCACTCCTACGACCACATCCCGGCCATGGTGCTGGTGGAGGCGGCGCGGCAACTGGCCCATCTGGCGGGCGTTCCCGTGACCGCGCCCGTGACCGCGTGCACGGCGCGCTTCACGCGCTTCGTCGAACTGGACAGCTCCGTCACGGCCTCGGCCCGCGCGGCCCGGCCCGGCGCCGGTTCCCCGACGCCGCCGTGCGGCCTGGGCGTGGAGTTCCGGCAGAACGGGGTGACGGTGGCCGAGACGGAGCTGGACTTCGGTCCCGCGGCCGGCGAGGAGGGGGCATGACCGCGACGCCCGCCGCCGTACGGGCGGTCTGGAGCGACTTCGGGGGCGTACTGACCCCGCCCATCGACCGCGACCTGGAGGACTTCTGTGCCCGCGAGGGGCTGCCCGCCGCGGCGTTCCGCCGGGCGATGGCCGAGGTGGCCCGGCCCTTCGGCGGTGACGTCATGGCCCCGCTGGACACTCCGCTGATCAGCGAGGAGGAGTGGGCCCGCCGCATGGCGACCGAACTCGCCCGGGACACCGGGGTGGAGGCCGACCTGTCCGGCTTCGGCGAGCGGTGGTTCCGGGGGCGGCGGACCAACGACGCGTGGCTGCGCTTCCTGCGCGAGCTGCGCGACGGGGGCCTGTTCGTCGGCATGCTGTCGAACATGCCGCCGGCCTGGGACCGGCAGTGGCGCCGCATGATCGAACCGGACGGCCTCTTCGACGCGTTGGTCCTGTCGTTCGAGGCCGGCTCCCGCAAACCGGAGCGGCGGATCTTCGAGATCGCCGCGGAGGCCGCGGGAGTGCCCGCGGAGTCCTGTGTGCTGATCGACGACTCCGCGGCCAATTGCGCGGGTGCCGAGGCGGCCGGCTGGCGGGCCGTCCACTTCACCGACGCCGAGCAGGCCTCGGCCCGGTTGCGTCCGCTGCTGGCCCTGCCCTCCGGCGTCTGAACCGGCGGGCCGCTCCGGCAGACCGCCTTCCACCACGTGCCCCAACGACAGGAGACCATCGTGTCGAGAACCGTTCTGATCACCGGCGGGAACCGGGGGATCGGGCTCGCCGTGGCGCGCGCGTTCAGCGCGGACGGCGACAAGGTCGCCGTCACCCACCGCACCGGGGAACCGCCCGAAGGGCTCTTCGCCGTGCGCTGCGACGTGACCGACCGCGACTCCGCCGAGCGCGCCGTGTCCGAGGTCGAAGCCCAGTACGGCCCCGTCGAGGTGCTCGTCGCCAACGCCGGCATCACCCGGGACGGACTGGCCCCGGCGATGCGGGACGACGACTTCGAGGACGTGCTGCAGACCAACCTGGTGGGGGCGTTCCGCATGGCCCGCCTGGTCGCCCGGTCGATGATCAGCGCCCGGCGGGGCCGGATCGTCTTCATGTCGTCCGTGATGGGCTTCCTCGGCTCGCCCGGCCAGACCAACTACGCCGCGTCCAAGGCCGGGTTGCTGGGGCTGACCCGCTCGCTCGCCTGGGAGCTGGGGTCGCGCGGCATCACCGTCAACATGGTCACCCCCGGCCTCATCGAGACCGACATGATCCGCGACGTCACCGACAAGCGGCGGGACCAACTGCTCAGCCAGACCCCGCTGCGCCGCACCGGCACCCCCGAGGAGGTCGCCGAGGTCGTCCGCTTCCTCGCGAGCGACGGCGCCTCGTACGTCACCGGGGCCGCCGTTCCCGTCGGGGGCGGTCTCGCCATGGGCCAGTAGCGCCCCAGTACGCACACCGCGCACCGCGGAGCCCACACGAACCACACGCCATCGCATCACAACCACACACTCGACCGACGAAACGAGAGGAGCACATCGTGACGACCCAGGCCCTGACGGATGAGGACGTCCGGCAGATCGCCGTGGACATGGGGCTGATCTTCAACGACGGGGACGAGGAGGCCGCGCACCGGCTCGTGGCCGAGGACTTCATCGACTGGGAGGCCCCGGAGGGCGCGCCGCGCGGCCCGGAGGCGTACGCCAACACCGCCCGGTGGATGCGCAGCGTCTGGGAGGACGCCCGCTGGGAGATCGTCGACTCGTTCGCCAAGGGCGACAAGGCGGCGCTGCGGGTGATCTTCACGGGCCGGCAGGTCAAGGACTTCATGGGGATCCCCGCGACCGGCAAGCGGGTCCGGGTCCAGCACATCCACCTCTACCGGATCGCCGACGGCAAGGTCGTCGAGCACTGGGCGGTGCGGGACGACCTGGAGCTGATGCGTCAACTCGGCGCGTGGGACAAGCCGCTGGAGGGCGCGCCCAAGCCGGCGCCGCGCGCCTGACCCGGGACCTCCCCTCTCTCCGTCTTCCCCCCTCACACGTGTGGGCGGCACCGCACCGGTGCCGCCCACATGGCGTTCCCGCACACCGGGTGCACCGGGTACGCCGGATCCCGCACACCGGGTGCGCTGTACCCGTCGTCACCACCCACCGGCACGGCGACCACTGGCAGGCGCTCCGGGTTCTCGGATGTCGCGGACCGGCCCGCGCCCTGCCCCTCCCCTGCCCTGTCCTGACGCCCCGCGCCGCGCCGCCCGCGGGCCAGGCTGCGCCGCCGCCCGCCGGCTCGGCCGCGCTGCCGCCCGCCGCCCGGACGGCGGCGGAGGCAGTCCGCTCACCGTTTCAGCGGCCCCACGCCGCTCAGCAGCGTGTCCACGACGGCTGCGGCGAGCGCGTCCGGGTCGATGCCGCTGGCCGCACGCTCCTGGATCGCCTGCTCGATCAACGCGTGGTAGACGCGCTGCGCCCACACCAGGTCCGCACCGGGACGCAGCAACTCCGCGTCCCGGGCCCGTTCGAGCAGCTTCATTCCCTTGGCGAAGATGCGGTCGTGCGCGGCGACGGCCTCGGGGTCGCGCAGCTGGGGCTGGTGAACGGCGAACCGCCAGCTGCTCTTGACCTCGATCACGTTCGCGGTGACCTGGTGGAGCGCCACCATCGGCGGCGCGGTCTCCGGCCGCCCCGCGTCGATGGCCTCCTCGACCTGCCGGAAGGCGTGCGAGGCCATCGCGTCGAGCAGGGCCTCGCGCGAAGCGAACCGCCGGTGCACGGTGGTGCGTGCCACGCCCGCGGCGGCCGCAATCTGGGCCAGGCTCGCAGCGGGATCCTCGCTCAGCACGCGCTCCGCGGTCTCCAGGATCAGCCGGACCGTGCGCTCGGAGTCCGCACGCAGCGGCCGCTCTTTGGTGGTGTCCGGCACGGTGCCCGCCTTTCTGCCCTGGTCTCGGCGTTCTGTTGACTCTACCAACCTACACCCGAGTAGCAGGTGAGTGAATAGTTGCAACACGGTGTTGCATCTTCGCGAGTTTCGACTACAGTCATGTACCGACTAGTGACGGAGTTGCAACCAACAAGGAGTGTGATCTCGTGTCGCACGACCAGCAGGACTGGATGGAGACGTACGAGTTCCACGACGGGGTCACCGCGAGCGGCCCCGCGGAGCTGCAGAAAGTCGGCGTGCTCAAGATCGGCCGTCCCGACGCCCGGCGCGTGCTCGTGCTGGTGGGCGGCCGCGAGGGCGGCGCCGCGGTCTTCAAGCACACCGCGCGCTGCCTGGCCAAGGCCGCCGACGACCTCCAGGTGTGGGCGGTCGACCGCCGCGAGCAGAACCTCGCGGACCTCTCCGGCTTCTCCCGCAGCCCCGAAGAGGCCACCGAGTACTACCTGGGCGGCCGGTACCGGGCCTGCGAGTCCAAGGACCACCTGTACGCGGCGCAGTGGGGCCTAGGCGTGCTCGTGGAGGACCTGCGCCGCGTGGTCCGGGCCGCCTCGGACGGCGGTCGGCGGGAGGTCGTCCTCGGCGGTGTGTCCGTGGGCGCGACCGCCGCGCTGTCGTACGCCGCCTGGGACTTCGACGGCACCCCCGGCCACCGTGACCTGGTGGGCCTGGCCGTCGTCGACGGCGGTGTGCACAACGCCTACGCGGGCGCCGGCATGGAGTTCGACCTGCCGCTGGCCGCTGCCGAGGGCTGGCTCGCGCAGATCGAACAGGGCGCGGTCTTCGAGGACTTCACCAGCACCACGGTCGGTCTGGGCACCCGGCCCGAGGACGCCGCCGTCTGGTTCCAGCTGGCGGCTAAGCACGCCCTGGCGGATCCGCAGGCCCCGGCCGTGCTCGCCGACCGGCTGCCCGAGGCGGTCCGCACCGACCGCAAGCTGACCAACGCGGGCCTGCTGGGCTGGCTGTTCGACGCCGAGCGCGCCCACCCCTCGTTCTCGGTGAGGGCCGGCACGCTGGAGGACAGCGGCGTCTGGAGCGACGGCGGCCCCACTCGCCTGGCCACGATCGCCGAGGCGTTCGCCGGCCCGCAGCCCGGCGCCTGGCTGTGGTACACGCTCAACCGGGTGCTGCTCGACTACGTCGCGGCCCTGCCCTTCACCGAGACGGACGTCACCCGGCGGCTCGGCCTGCGGCTGACCCACACCGCCGGCATCGACATCCCGCTGTACGCCTTCCAGTCGGGTCTCACCAACGGCACCACCGGACAGGCGGCCGCCTCGGTCGCCGCCGGCAGCCGCATCCCCGGACTGGCGCTGTACTCCGACGCGGCGCTGACCCACCAGGACGTGGTGTACGCCCGCTGGGAGGACAACCGCTTCCTCCAGACCCTGTCGCAGTGGCTGCGCAACCTCCCGGCACGCGACCGCTGACCGGCATGCGCGCCCGGGCGGCGAGGCCGTCCCGCGGCCCCGCCGCCCGGCGCAACCGGCTCCGCAGCCCGGCGGAACCCACCCCGATCCCACCCCGGGTTCTCGCCCCGGATCTCACCTCGGAAGGAGCAGCAGTCCGATGACTGCCGTCACCGCCCGTGAAGCACCTCCACGGGCCGGACTCACCCTCTTCGCCCTGTGCCTGGCCGTCTTCATCGTCCCCTACGGCCTCAGCAGCCCCCCGGTCGCGCTGCCGGCCATCGGCCGCGACCTCGGCGCCGGCGTCGTCCCCCTCCAGTGGGTGGTCAACTCCTACAACGTGATGGCCGCCAGCTGCATGATGGCCGCGGGCTCCATCGCCGACCGCATCGGCCGCAAGCGGGTCTTCGCCTTCGGTGTCGCCCTGTACGGCGTCTCGTCGCTGATCGGCGCGCTCGCTCCGCACGTCGTCGTCCTCGACGTGGCGCGCGGTGTCTCCGGTGTGGCCGCGGCCTGCATCATGACCGCCGGCGTGTCGGTGATGGCGAACATGTACGAGGGCGCCGCCCGGACCAAGGCGTTCGCCTACGTCGGGGTCACCATCGGCGCGGGCCTCGCGCTCGGTCCGACGACCTCCGGCCTGCTCGCGTCGGCGCTCGGCTGGCGCTCGGTGTTCTGGATCCACGTCGCCATCACGGCGCTGTCCCTGCTCGGCTTCCGCCTCGTGCAGGAATCCAAGGACCCGGAGGCCAACTCCGTGGACTGGCCCGGCACCATCACCTTCACCGTCGGCCTGTTCCTCTTCACTCTCGGCGTCATCGAGGGCCCGCAGTGGGGCTGGGGCAGCCCGCAGGTGCTGGGGCTCTTCCTCGGCTGCGTGGTGTTCCTGGCCGCCTTCGTCGCGGTGGAGCGGCGCCATCGGATGCCGATGTTCGACCTGAGCCTGTTCCGGGAACCGCGCTTCATGGCCGTCAACCTGCTCGCCACCGCGGTCTCCTTCGGCTTCGTCGGCCTGATGGTCCTGCTGCCCTCCTACCTCGTCGGCGCCAACGGGCAGAGCGACGGCGAGGCGGGCCTGACCATGCTGCTGCTGACCGTTCCGGTGCTGGTCTTCCCGCTGATCGCCGGGCGCCTGGTGCAGCTCGGGGTCAGCATGCGCACCGTCCTCAGCTCCAGCCTGGGGCTGGTGGCCGCCGGCTGCGCCTGGCTGACGGTGGTCCACCCGGGCATCGGCCTGCTCGGCCTGGCGGGTCCGCTGCTGGTGGTCGGCATCGGCATCGGCCTCATCTACGGCCTGATGGACGGCGCGGCGGTCAGCACCGTCCCGCCCACCAAGGTCGGCATGGCCAGCGGCATGTTCAACACGATCCGGCTCGCCAGCGAAGCCGTCGCCGTGGCGGGCATGGTGGCCACGCTGGTCTCCCTCGTCCAGAGCCGGATCTCCGACGGGCTGGCCCGCTTCGCGACCGAGGCCGGCCTGCGCACCCGCGAGGTCGCCGACAGCGTGACCAGCGGCGACGTCGACGGCCCGGTCCGTGAGGCGGCCACTGGTCTGCGCAGCGAGTTCGCGGACTTCCTGCGCACCGGGTACACCGAGGGTTTCCGGATCGTCCTGTGGTGCGCCGCCGCCATCTGCGTCGTCAGCGCCGTGGTGCTGCACCGCATCCTCACCGACCGGGCGGACGACGCCGGTCAGGACACGACGGAGGACGAGCGCGCCGAGGCCCCGGCCTCAAAGCGCAGCGAAGCCCCTGCCGTGTCGAGGACGGACGCCACCGTCTGACGGACCCATCGGCCGACGGCCGGCGCCACCGCCGAGGGCCGGTCGCCCCGTCCGACGGCCGACCGCACCACTGACGGCCGCCGCACCGTCCGAGGGCCGGCGCCACCGGCGAGGCCGGCCCTCCCCCACTCGTTCGCCGCCCGGTGCCCGGCGCCCGGGCGGCGAACGCGCTCGCTCCCGCGGATTTCGCTCCCTTTCCGCGTGCACAGCGTTGCCTGCACCGGCGTGGCGGAATTCACACGCCAACTCCCCGGAAAAGCAATGGTGAAGAGCCGGTACACGGGGTCAACCTTCGTTGCACTCCCTTGAAAGCACTCTTCACATGTGTGAGCCTTTTGTCGAAAGGTTGTTGGAGTGAGCGCGAACTCAAGGATCCCAGTGCTTCGGTTCAATATTCTCGGCCCGCTGACCCTCACCTGGAACACTGAGACGATCACCGTGCCGCGGGGCCCAAAAGTCCGTCAACTGCTGAGTCTTCTGGTGCTCCAGCCGGGAGCGGTGGTGTCACACGGCACACTGGTGGACGAACTCTGGGGCAAGGAACCTCCGAAGACGGCACTCTCCACAGTGAGAACGCATGTGTACCACCTGAGAAAAATTCTGCGCGAGGCGCTCGGCGAGCGAACAGCGCACGACCCGATCGAGACCTGGTCGACCGGCTACATCCTGCGGGCGCTGCCGGAGCAGGTGGATGCGGAGAACTTCCAGCGACTGGCCCGCCAGGGCGAGGCGCTGCTCAACTGCGGTGATCTGGCGGAGGGTTCCCGCCTGGTCAGGCAGGCCCTGGCCCTGTGGCGCGGCGATCCGCTGACCGATGTGGCCAGCGGTCCGGTGCTCACCCAGCACGTGCGGCATCTCGAGGAACTGCACATGCGGACCCTCCAGTTGCGCATAGACGCCGATATGCGTATGGGCCTGCACTGCCAGATCGCCGCCGAACTGAAAAGGCTGGTCGCCTGCCATCCGCTCAACGAATGGCTGCACGGGCAGCTCATCACGGCGCTTTACCGAAGCGGCCGGCGGGGCGACGCCCTGCACGCCTATCACGATATGCGGAGCCTGCTGAGGGAAGAACTCGGACTCGACCCCTCACTTGAACTCCAGACGCTGCACCAGGCAATACTGTCGGACAAGGCGGGGAATCACTGTTTCGTCCATTCCCCGGTCGCCGCCGCGGGCCGGCTCTTCACCGGAGAAATGCACCGCGCATCCTGACCCCCGGCCGACGGCCTGCCTCCCCCGGGTGCCCTCCCGCATTCGCACCGCCCTGCCCTCCGCCGGGGAATTCCTGGATGCGGCGCGGACGCCATCGACCCGGGTCACCCCCACCGTCTCACCGACCCCGCTACCGGAAAGGCACTCCCATGGTCAACGGACTCCGGCGCGCGCACCGGGCGCTCATGCCCGCCGCCCTCCTCCTCTCCACCGCCCTACTGCCCTCGACGGCACTCGGTACGCCCGTCGCGGCCGGCGCGGACGGCACCAGACCGGCCGCGGCCGACGCGGCGCTGCCGTCCGTGATCAGCGGATCGGGCACGGCCATCCACCCCGAGGGCGTCACATGGGACCCGACGCGCTCCGCCTTCCTCATCGGTTCCCTCCGCTACGGCACCGTGTCCGTGGTCGGCTCCGACGGCACGCCCCGCACGCTGATCGACGACCCCGCGCTGATAGCGACCGGCGCGATCCGCGTCGACGTGCCCCGCAACCGCCTCCTCGTCACCTACGACGACGTCTACGCGGGCCCGGACGCCCTGCTCAGCGTCGGCTCGACTCCCGAGACCCGCGGGCGCCACGCGGGGCTGGCCGTCTACGACCTGCGGACCGGGAAGTTGCACAAGCGCATCGACCTCGGCGAGGCGCCCGGTCTGCACCTCGCCAACGACATCGCCCTGGACCCCCGCGGCAACGCCTACGTCACGGACTCCTTCTCCGGCCACATCTTCAAGGTCACGCCGTCGGGCCATAAGTCGACGTTTCTGTACGACCCGGCGCTGGACGCCGGCGCGGACGAGAACGGCCTGCCCAACGTCGGTGTGAACGGCATCGTGTACCACCCTGACGGCTACCTGCTGGTGGTGCGCTACGACACGGGGGCGATCTTCCGGGTCCCGCTGGACCGGCCCCAGGACTTCCGCGAGGTCGACCTCGAGCAGCGGATCCCCGGTGCGGACGGCATGGCCCTCGCCCCGGACGGCACCCTGTGGGCGGCGACGAACACCATCCGCTCCACCGGCATCGACGGGGTCTTCCGGCTCCGCTCGGACGACGGGTGGCGCACCGGCCGCACGCTCAGCGCCCAGGCGTCGCCGGAGGCGGCACCCACGACCGTGGCCATCACCCCGTCCGGCGGCTACGTGCTCAGCAGCAACCTGAACGTCCTGTTCGGCAGCGGAGGCTCGCAGACCCGGGACGGCTTCGTGCTGCGCCGCTACTGAGCGCGGGCGCCGTCCCCGGAAGGAACCACTGCGCACGAACACGGGAGAGAACGCATGGAACGTCGATTGCTCGCCGGGCTGGAGGTCTCCGCCCTCGGCCTCGGCTGCATGGGCATGAGCGACCACTACGGTGTGCCCGACGACACGGAGTCCCTGGCGACGATCCGGCGCGCGCTGGACAGCGGCGTGACGCTGCTGGACACCGCCGACATGTACGGCCCGTTCACCAACGAACGCCTCGTCGGCAGGGCCGTGGCCGGCCGCCGGGACGAGGTCGTCGTCGCCACCAAGTTCGGTATCGAACGGCTGCCGGACGGCACGGTCAAGGGCATCAACGGCCGCCCCGAGTACGTCCGGGCGGCCTGCGACGCCTCGCTGCTGAGGCTGGGCGTCGACCACATCGACCTGTACTACCAGCACCGGGTCGACCGGCAGGTGCCCATCGAGGAGACCTGGGGCGCCCTGTCCGAACTGGTCGCGGCCGGCAAGGTGCGGCACCTCGGCATCTCCGAGGCGGCCCCCGGCACGGTGCGCCGGGCACACGCCGTCCACCCGATCACCGCCGGGCAGTACGAGTACTCGCTGTTCACCCGCGACATCGAGGACGCCCTGCTGCCCACGCTGCGGGAACTCGGCATCGGGCTGGTGGCCTACAGCCCGATGGGCCGCGGACTGCTCACCGGCCGCATCGCGGACACCGACGCACTGCCGTCCCATGACGTGCGGCACCTGTCGCCGCGCTTCCGTCGGGAGAACCTGGAGGCCAATCTCGCGCTCGTGGACGCGCTGCGGAAGCTGGCCGCGGACCACGGCGTGACGGCCGCGCAACTGTCCCTGGCCTGGCTGCTGGCCCGGGGCACCGACGTCGTGCCCATCCCGGGCACCAAGCGGCGTGCCTACCTCGACGAGAACCTCCAGGCGCTGGAGCTGGAGCTCACCGGGGAACAGCTGGCCGCGATCGAGGCGGCCGTACCGGCTGCGGCCGTCGCGGGTGAGCGGTACGACCCGCCCCGTATGGCCACCGTCAACATCTGAACGAAGTCCGTCAACCAGGAGACACACATGAACGTCACTGTCCTCGGGGCCACCGGCGCCACGGGCCGGCGCGTCGTCAGGCGGCTGCTCGCCGACGGGCACACGGTCCGTGCGGCGGTGCGCGACGCCGCGCGGGCCGAGAAGCTGTTCGGCGCGGACGTAGCCACCGCCGTCGTGGACCTCGCCGCACCCGGCGCCGCCCTGGCCGACGCGTTCGCCGGAACGGACGCGGTGATCAACGCGGCGGCCACGCGCAGCATGGACAAGCGGCAGGCCGAGCTGATCGACCACCGGGGCGTCGTCGCCGCCGTCGACGCGGCGGTGGCCGCCGGGGTACGGCGCTGGGTGCAGCTGTCGATGTGGGGCACCGCCGACCCCAGCCGTCTGCCCGGGTACCTCCGCGACACCGGCCACGCCAAGCTGGCCGCGGACACCCACCTGGAGAAGACGGAGCTCGACTGGACGATCGTCCGGCCGCCGTGGCTGAACGACAGCGCCCCCGGCGACCGCATCACCGTGGGTGACGAGGTCGAGGAGGGGTCCCTGAGCCGTGAGGACCTGGCGACCGTCCTGGTCTCCTCACTGGACCACCCGGCCACCGTCCGCCGCGCCTTCGAGGTGACGGGTGGCGGCCGTCCGATCGCCGACGCCCTGGACTCGCTGGCCTCCTGAGTCCGCCCCCGCCCCGGGTGAGCCCTCGGCAGCCGCCGCGGCAGGGTGCGCACCCGGGGCCCGACAACCCAAAAGCAGGAGAAAGCAGCAAAACGCTCGACATCCGGCGCCGCCGGGGCCGCCACTGCTGCGCGTATTCCGCGACCGTCTGTTGACCGAGTTGTCGGCGGGCCTCGGCAACGGACGGGGCCGTCTTCTTTCGTGTACAGGTGCGAGCAACGGACCATGTGCCGACCCGAACGCGACGATCAGGGCTCTGACACTTCCCTCGTCAGTCCTGTTCCGTGACCGTGATCGCGCTGCGCGGGCAGGCGCGGACGTCATGCAGACCCATGGGACCTACGCAGGAGGACCACAGGCGCCCTACGTGGCGGGTTTCGAAGCGGCCGGCGAGATCGTTGCCGTTGGTCCGGAGGTCGCCAACCCACTTGAGGTTGGCACCCACGTTGTTGGAGCCGGGCCAGGCGCCTTCGCGCAGTACATGACGATGCCGGCCGCGGAGGTGCTTGCCGTCCCATCTGGCTGGACGGACCTTGAAGCCCTTGGCCTGGTGTTGAACTGGGCGACCGCGTTGGCGGCACTGAAGCCGCTGGGCGAGGTCAAGAAGGGTGAGGCGGTGCTCATTCATGCCGCGGCCGGCGGTGTGGGCCAGGCCGCCGTCCGCCTCGCCCACCACTACGGCGCACGCGTGATCGCCACGGCATCACCGGCCAAGCACGGCACCGTCAAAGCTCTCGGCGCCGACGCGGTCCTGGACAGCGCCCGCCCCGATCTGGCCGCGGAGATCACGCGCCTGACCGGCGGCGTGGACCTGGTGTTGGAGTCCGTAGGACAAGCCACGTTCCAAGTCAGCTTGGCCGTCACCAAATCCTTCACCGGACGCATCGTCGTGTTCGGTGCCGCCTCCGGCAACGCCGGCCTGACCACACACGACCTGCAAGTCAAGGGTCTGCACATCGGCGCGCTGGCAGCTGCGGCCCCGTCCATCTATGGCGAACTGCTCGCCGAGATCGACACGCTCATCGCCGCCGGCGTGTACTTGCCCGGCACACCCGAGGTTCACCCCCTGACGGAGGGACCGGCCGTGTTGCAGGAGTTCGAAGCGGGCCGAACCCGTGGCAAGCACGCTCTCGATCCGTGGCGACAGGAACCGGCTGTGACTCACCGAAACGCCCCGCTGTCGTTCGAGGGGCGGCTGCGTCTCGTGCGGCGCTGCCAGAACCGCCCGATCGCGCCGGAGGTGAGCTTCTCCAGTGGCAGATCGATGTCCAGCTCCTCCAGCACAGCGGTCAGGGTCTCGGCCCGGTCGATGCTGTTGCAGCCCAGCTCGTCCAGGGTGTGCTCGGGCACCATCCGAGCGGGGTCGACCTCCGGGACGACGGCCACCGTGTGCCGCCGTATGGCCTCCAGGATCTCGTCGTGGGTGACGGCCGTGGTGTCGCTCATCGCGCGGTGGCTCCTTCCACGATCCAGTCGTAGTGGCGGTAGTGGTCCTTCACCGAGGTCAGTGCCAGCAGCCGGCCCCGGCCCGGCACGCGGTCGAGCAGGTCCTTCCAGGCGCAGGGGTCGATGTCGCGGTCCGCGACCGGGACCAGGCAGCTCGTGCTGTGTGGGAGCAGTTCCTCGTACTCGGCGAAGGTGAGGTCGGCGCGGCGGTCCAGCCGCCCCCCGCGCCCTTGCTGCCCTCCGCCCGTCCCGTGTGCGCCCCTCGGGCGCGCCGCTCACCCGCCCCGGGGCGGACGCCGTGCCGTCAGTGGCCCATGGCGAGTCCGCCGTCCACGGGGACGACCGCCCCGGTCACATAGGCCGCCCGGGGCCCGGCCAGGAAGGTCACGACGTCGGCCACCTCCTCGGGGGCCGCCGTGCGTCCCAGCGGGATCTGCCGCATCAGCTCGGCGCGGCGGGCGTCGGTGATCCGGTCGGTCATGTCGGAGCGGACGTAACCCGGCGTCACCACGTTGCAGGTGATGCCGCGCGACCCCAGCTCCCGGGCGAGGGAACGGGCCATCCCGATCAGCCCGGCCTTCGCCGCCGCGTAGTTGGCCTGGCCGGCAGCTCCGGCGTACGCGCTCACCGAGGAGATGAAGATCATCCGCCCGCGCCGCATCCGCACCATGGGCCCGACCGCCCTGCGGGCAGCGCGGTACGCGCCGGTGAGGTTCGCGTCGAGGACCCGGGTGAAGGTCTTCTCGTCCATCCGCATGAGCAGGGTGTCGTCCGTGACGCCCGCGTTGGCCACCAGCACCTCGACCGGCCCGTGCAGGGCCTCCGCCTCGGTGAAGGCCCGGTCGACGGACGCCTCGTCGGTGACGTCGCAGCGTACCCCCGCCACACCGTCGGGCACCCCGCTGCCGCGGTGCGTGGCGGCCACCCGGTCGCCCGCCGCGGCGAAGGCGCGGGCGATGGCGGCGCCGATGCCGCGGCTGCCGCCCGTGACCAGTACCGACCTGCTCACCGGCTCACCACTCCCAGGCGACCAACTCGGGGTAGGGCGCGGTGAAGTGGTCGAGTTCGCCGCGCGACACCTGGGTGGAGAACCCCGCGGCCCGCGTGATCTGACGGGTGAAGGCGGTGCGGAAGCGCTCGTCCGCGGGCAGCCCGACGGCGTCGGCGGATTCCAGCATCAGCTCGACGAAACGCTCGCGCTGATCGTCGCCGATGTTGAGCCCCTGGTGGGCGCGGTAGATCGACTCGAAGCCGCCCAGTTCCTCGCTGTAGCGGCGTGGGCCGCCCAGCATCTCGGCCAGGAAGGCGGTGAGGTGGTCGACGTGGTGGGAGCTGCCGTACCGGAGAGCTTGCCGAGCAACTCGTCACCGAGTACGGCCGCATGGAAGTGCTCGGCCATCCTGCGCAGCGTGGCCTCCCCGCCGACGTGCTCGAACATGCTCGCCACAACGGCCCTCCTCGCTGTGTTCCGGGACGTGTTCACGCTAGGTGGCGCGGGCGGAGGCTTCTGCTCAAGAGTGCGCAGTCGCACCGGACGACTCCGCCGCGCGGGGCTCCGGTTGACCGTGCCAGATGGGTGGGCTTTCATGAGGGCCATGTCCGGTGGAACCCAGAACGCGACGGACCCGGTCCTCGCCTTCGCCACGCAGGAGGCGTGGGAGAAGTGGCTGGAGGAGAACCACGCAGACGTCCCGGGAGTCTGGCTGAAGATCCCGAAGAAGGACTCCGGGCTGGACGGCGTCGACTACGCGGGAGCGCTGGAGTCGGCCCTCTGCTACGGCTGGATCGACGGGCAGAAGAAGAAGCTGGACGAGCGGCACTGGCTGCAGCGCTTCACGCCGCGGCGCCCGGGCAGCAAGTGGTCGAAGGTGAACCGGCAGAAGGCCACCGAACTCATCGAACTAGGCCGGATGCGGCCGGCCGGTCTGCGCGAGGTGGACCGGGCCAAGGCGGACGGCCGCTGGGAGGCGGCGTACGCCAGTCAGAGCAAGGCCACGGTCCCCGACGACCTCCAGGCAGCCCTGGACGCCTCGCCGAAGGCGCGTGACTTCTTCACCACGCTCGACAGCCGCAACCGGTACGCGATCCTCTACCGGATCCAGGACGCCAAGAAGCCGCAGACCCGAGCGGCCCGCATCGAGAAGTACGTCGCCATGCTCGCCGAGAAGAAGAAGATCTACCCCTGACCACGGGACGCGTCGCGGGCCGGGCGCGCAGGGGAGCGCCCGGCGGGCCACGGTGGGCTGCCGACCGCCCGCGCGGGCCTACGCCGCCGCCTCCTCGGCCCCCGCCACCGCCGTGGCCACCCCACCCGACTGCCGCTCGAACTGCGTCCGGTACAGCTGCGCGTACCGCCCGTCCCCCGCCACCAACTCCTCGTGCCGGCCGCGTTCCACTACCCGGCCGGCCTCGATCACCAGGATCTGGTCCGCCGCGCGGACCGTGGACAGGCGGTGGGCGATCACGATCGCCGTCCTGCCGTCGAGGGCCTCCGTGAGCGCCTCCTGGACGGCCGCCTCCGAGGTGTTGTCCAGGTGGGCCGTCGCCTCGTCGAGGATGACGACCCGCTGGCGGGCCAGCAGCAGGCGGGCGATGGTCATGCGCTGGCGTTCGCCGCCGGAGAGGCGGTAGCCGCGTTCGCCGACGACCGTGTCGAGGCCGTCGGGCAGGGACCGTACGAGGTCGTCCAGGCGGGCGCGGCGCAGGGCGCCCCAGAGGTCGTCCTCGGTCGCGTCGGGGCGGGCCAGGAGCAGGTTGGCGCGGACCGTGTCGTGGAAGAGGTGGCCGTCCTGGGTGACCATGCCGACGGTGTCGCGCAGGGAGGCCGTGGTCAGGTCGCGGACGTCCACCCCGCCCACGCGTACGGCGCCCTTGTCGACGTCGTACAGGCGCGGCAGGAGGTTCGCTACGGTCGACTTGCCGGCGCCGGAGGAGCCGACGAGGGCGACGGTCCGGCCGGGTTCGGCGCGGAAGGAGATGCCGTGCAGGACTTCGGCGCCGCCCCGGGTGTCCAGGGAGGCGACCTCCTCCAGGGAGGCCAGGGAGACCTTTTCGGCGGAGGGGTAGGCGAAACGGACGTCGTCGAACTCGACGGAGACCGGGCCGTCGGGGACCTCGCGCGCGTCCGGCTTCTCCTCGATGAGCGGCCTGAGGTCCAGCACCTCGAAGACCCGCTCGAAGCTGACCAGTGCGCTCATCACCTCCACCCGCGCCCCGGCGAGCGCGGTCAGCGGGGCGTACATGCGGGTCAGGAGCAGGGCCAGGGAGACGACCGCGCCCGGTTCCAGGGCGCCGCGCAGGGCGAACCAGCCGCCGAGGCCGTAGACCAGGGCCAAGGCCAGGGCGGACACCAGGGTCAGGGCGGTGATGAAGGCCGCCTGGGCCGTCGCCGTGCGCACCCCGATGTCCGCGACGCGGCGCGCGCGGAGCGCGAACTGGGCCGACTCCTCCTCCGGACGGCCGAAGAGTTTGACCAGCGTGGCGCCGGGCGCGGAGAACCGCTCGGTCATCCTCGTGCCCATCGCCGCGTTCAGCGTGGCCGCCTCCCGCTGCATACGGGCCATGCGGCTGCCCATGCGCCGGGCCGGCACGACGAAGACGGGCAGCAGCGCCAGCGCGAGCAGGGTGATCTGCCAGGACAGGGTGAGCATCACAGCGAGGGTGAGCAGCAGGGTGACCACGTTGCTGACCACTCCGGACAGGGTGTTGCTGAACGCGCGCTGCGCGCCGATGACGTCGTTGTTGAGCCGGGAGACGAGCGCGCCCGTACGCGTGCGCGTGAAGAACGCGACCGGCATGCGCTGCACATGGTCGAACACGGCCGTCCGCAGATCGAGGATCAGCCCTTCCCCCAGGGTCGCCGACAGCCTCCTCGCGACGACGCCCAGCACCGCCTCGGTGACGGCGATGAGGGCGATCAGCAGGGCCAGCCGTACGACCGTGCCCTCGTCGCCGTTCGACACGATCGCGTCGACCACGCGCCCGGCCAGGACCGGCGTCGCGACGGCGAGCAGCGCGGTCACCACCCCGAGCAGCACGAACCAGGCGATGCGGCGGCGGTGCGGGCGGGCGAAGGCGCCGATGCGGCGCAGCGTCGCGCGGGCGAACGGGCGGCGTTCCTGCTGGGCGGTCATGACACTGTGCAGCTGTGTCCACGCTGTGGTCTCCATGCTCATGGCAGTGAACGTAGAACCTCAAGCATCGTTGAGGTCAAGGTCCGCTCCCGGTGCCCGCACCCTGGTTGCGGCCCCCCGCACGACGACTCCCCGCGCAAAGGCCCCGATGACGCTCCCTCCCCAGCCGCTCCCCGCACGTAAGCCGCCGTCCCCGCCCGCGCAACCCGCCGTTGGCGCGACGCCGACACCCTCTGCGGATGTGACAGCGGTCCAACTCCCCGATCTTCCCGATCTCGCGCACGTCTCCTCGGGGCGGCTCCCCCGGCGCGTCCCGGGCCGCCGCATCCGCCAGATCCTGTGTCTGCTGCCGCTCCTGCTCGTCACCGTGGTGGCGGTACGGCACCGCTCGGTGCTCGCCGAGGGCTTCGCGCACCTCGGCACCGCCGAGTGGCCCTGGCTGCTGGCCGCGGTCGGCGCCACCTGCCTGACATGGGTGGCGGCGGCCTGCACCCGGCAGGGCGCGGTGGTCGAGCCGCTGCCCAAGGGGCGTCTGCTGGCGACGCAGTTCGCGGCCGGCGCGGCCAACCACCTGCTGCCGACGGGCCTGGGCGCGAGCGCGGTCAACCTGCGGTTCATGACGGTGTGCGGGCTGCCGGCGGCCCGCTCCTGCGCGGCCCTCGCGCTGTACCTGCTGGCGGAGAGCATCGGCCGGCTGGCCCTGCTGGGGGCGCTGCTCCTCGCCTTCCCGGACGCGTTGCGGCTCGGCCCCCTGCTGCCGGAGGGCGCGTCCGGCCCGCTGCTGGCGGTGGTCGGTGCGGTGCTGCTCGGCGCGGCGGCCGGGCTGCTCCTCGTACGACGGCTCCGCTCGGCCGCCGTCTCCTTCCTGCGGACAGCCCTCGGAGAGGCACGGTCGGTGCACGGGCGGCCGGCCCGGGCACTGGCCCTGTGGGGTGGCTCCCTGGCCTTCCCGGCGCTGCAGGCCACCGGGCTCGTGCTGGTGGGGCGGGCGCTGGGCCTGTCGGTGCCGCCCGCGCACATCGCGCTGGCATACCTCGCGGCGACGGTGGCCGTCGCGCTGGTGCCCACGCCCGGCGGCCTCGGCTCGGTGGAGGCGGCGCTGGTCGTGGCGCTGGTGGCGGTGGGCGGTCCGGCCGCCGTGGCCACGGCGGTGGTGCTGGCGTACCGCGTCATCACGGTCTGGCTGCCGCTGCTGCCGGGCGCGCTGACGCTGGCCGCGCTGGTGCGGCTCAAGGTGATCTGAGCCGCCGGCGGCCGGCGCGGCACAGGCCCTCGGATCACCAGGGCACGGGCCGCCCGTCCCGGAAGAAGCCTCCGGTCGGCCCGTCGTCGGGGAGGGTGGCCGCCCAGACGACGCCGGCGGCGCCCTCGGCCACGGGCTGCCCGCCGCCGCCCATGTCGGTGGCGGTCCACCCCGGGCAGACGGCATTGACGAGGACGCGGTCCCGGCGCAGTTCGCCGGCGAGGAGCCGGGTGAGGGCGTTGAGCGCGGCCTTGGAGACGCTGTAGGCGGGGGTGCCGCCGGTCATGCCCCGCAGCGAGCCGCTCTCGCTGCTGACGTTGACCACCCGCGGGTGCGGGCTGCGGCGCAGCAGCGGCAGCAGGGCCTGCGTCACTCTCCAGGCACCGAACAGGTTCGTCTCCATCGCCTGCCGCACCTCGTCCAGGTCGGCCGAGCGGGCCCGGGCCCAGGTGTCGTACAGGATCGCGGCGTTGTTGACGAGCACGTCGGTGCGGCCCAGGTGCAGTGTGACCCACTCCGCCATCGCGGTGACGCTCGCGTCGTCGGCGACGTCGAGTCGTACGGCCGTGACGCGGGCGCCGCCCGGGTCGAGGTGCGCGGCGGCGGCGCGGCCCTTGGCGAGGTCGCGGGAGCCGAGCACCACGCGGTGTCCCCGGCCGGCGAGCTGCCGGACGACCTCGTACCCGATGCCGCGGTTGGCTCCCGTCACCACGGCGACGGGCTGCGTCTGCGGATCGCCGGCGGGGTCGACGGACATGGGACGCTCCTGCTCACGGGGCCGCGTGCCGGATCAGCCTCGCACACGGTGCCGCGCCCCGCTCCCCGCCCGGCTCCGGGTGACGAGCAATGGGCGCCCGGTGCGGCGAACCCCGGCGGCCCGGCGGGGGCGTGCCGGCAGAGAGCCTGGGGGGCGCGGCCCGCTTCACCTCCGGCGCGGGACGGCACGGGTCGTTCACGGGCGGGTGAGGATTAGTCGTAACCGGCCATCTTGTGTGCAGTGGCGTGCGGGGGGGCGGATCGTGGCCCCCGCGCGTGGGGCCTTCCCCGGCCTCACACTCTGTCAGGCGGGGCGGCCTGGAAGACGATCACCGGACTCCTGGCCACGCCCCGTCCTCGCCGGGCGCCTGCTGCACCCCGTCCTCGCCGGGCGCCTGGTGCACCCCGTGCTCGCCAGGCGCCTGGCCACGCCCCGTCCTCGCAACGTACCGGGCCACGCCGGAGTCCGCGCGCCGTACCGGGCCACGCCCAGTTCTCGAGGGGCGATGGCCGCCGCCGCAGCCCGGGGTGGCGACCCCGCGTGGCACCCCGCGCATGCGGCCGACCGCAGGCCATCCCGACACGTACCCGGGCGCGACGGGCGCCACCCTCCCACCCGCGCCTCACAACGACACCTCCAGAGCCGGCCACCACCGGGCCCATGCCCTCTACAGCCCGGCCCCGCTGCGGCGCGCCGCCCGCGTGCGGTCGCCCGCGCCGCGGCGGACCACGGCCCCGCAACCGCATCCGCGCACCCCCGCACCGTCGGCGTGCGCCCACACCACCCACGCGCGCCCCCGCCGCCTGACCGGGACGTGACGAACACCCGTGCCGGATACGGCAGGATGAACGACCGTGCCGACCGCGGATCAGGTGGCCGGCGCGACGGAACATCCCGGAAATCGAGCAGGTGACGACGTGACGCAACTTCACATCCGGTCGTCGGCGAGGGCATTCGCCGCACCGCGTTTCCCCGGAGGTGAGCGGTGAATCGAGCGCTCACCGTGGACGACCTGGTCCTCGCCGGCATCGCCCTGGCCGCGGGCCTGCTGGCGGCGTTCCTGCTGCGCATGCTGCTGCGCTGGCTGGGCAAGCACGCCGACCGCACCCGCTGGAGCGGGGACGACGTGATCGTGGACGCGCTGCGGACCGTGGTGCCGTGGGCCGCGGTCACCGGCGGCGCGGCGAGCGCGGCGGCGGCGCTGCCGCTGACGAGTACCGTGCAGCGGCACACCAACCAGGTGCTGACCGTGCTGCTCATCTTCGTGGTGACGGTGTCGGCGGCCCGGGTCGTGGCGGGCCTGGTGCGGACGGTGACCCAGTCCCGGTCCGGAGTCGCCGGATCGGCCACGATCTTCGTCAACATCACCCGGGTCCTGGTCATGGCCATCGGCTTCCTGGTGGTGCTGCAGACGCTGGGTATCTCCATAGCGCCGATGCTCACCGCTCTGGGCGTCGGCGGTCTGGCCGTCGCGCTGGCCCTGCAGGACACGCTCGCCAACCTCTTCGCGGGCATCCACATCCTCGCCTCCAAGACCGTGCAGCCCGGTGACTACATCCGGCTGAGCAGCGGCGAGGAGGGCTACGTCGAGGACATCAACTGGCGGCAGACGACGATCCGCAACCTGTCCAACAACCTCGTCGTGATCCCCAACGGTCAGCTCGCCAAGTCGAACATGACCAACTTCATGCGTCCCGAGGAGCAGTTGACCATCCTGGTCCAGGTGGGCGTGGCCTACGACAGCGACCTGGAGCACGTGGAGCGCGTGACCAACGAGGTCATCGCCGAGACGATGACCGAGGTCGAGGGCGCCGTCGCGGACCACGAGCCGATCATCCGGTTCCACACCTTCGGCGACTCCCGCATCGGCTTCACGGTGATCCTCGGGGTGGGCGAGTTCAGCGACCAGTACCGGATCAAGCACGAATTCATCAAGCGGCTGCACCGGCGCTACCGCGCGGAGGGCATCCGCATCCCCGCCCCGACCCGGACGGTGGCGGTGCAGCAGGGCGCGGTGGTGATCCCGCAGCAGCGCGGCCCGGAGAGCGAGCCGGGCGACGTGAGTTCCGCCCGGCTCGACTGAGGCCTCCCGGCCGACGGCCCTACAGCGTGGCCGAGTTGTCGTGGGAGCGGCTGTCCCGGCGGCTGTGCGGTGCCGCCAGGGACGGCTTCACCGGCGTCACCGTCCAGTCCGGGTGGCCCGGCATCCGCGGAGTCTTCGTGCCGTACAGCCACTCCCGCAGGAAGCCGGTCAGGTCCTGGCCGGAGACCTCTGAGGCGACGGTGATGTAGTCCTGCGTCGAGGCCGTGGAGTCGCGGTGGCGCTCCAGGAAGGCGCGCTCGACCGCGGTGAAGGCGTCCTCGCCGATCTGCTGCCGCAGCGCGTACAGGACCAGCACGCCACCGAGGTAGCGCTGGCTGTCGAACAGGTTGGCCGCGTTGGGCGCGGCGACCGGGCCGGAGGTCTGGCGCCACTGGTCGCCGCGCGCGTAGGTGTCCCTCATCCGGGCCTCCAGGGTGGTCATGCCCAGGGAGTCCGGCCAGCCGCGCTCATAGCGGTACAGCAGCCCGTAGTAGTCGGCGTGGCCCTCGTTGAGCCACAGGTCGGCCCAGGTGGCGGGGCTGACGCTGTTGCCGAAGTAGGAGTGGACCAGCTCGTGCATCATGTGCGAGCCGATCTTCTTCTCCTCCTGGAGGAGGTAGTTCGGCTTGTAGATCGTCAGGGTCTGCGTCTCCAGGCCCGTGAAGCCGAACGCGTCGGAGGCGTCGTTGTTGCAGGGCAGCAGGCCGTACGTCTCGAAGGGGTAGGCGCCGAGCCGCTGCTCGATCCACTCCACCAGCCCCGGCGTGAGCGCCAGCGCGGGCTCCAGGGCGGCGGCCCGGGCGGTGGGGACGACGTCCCGCAGCGGCAGCCCGTGCGGGCCCTGCCGCTCCTTGACGACGTAGTCGCCGACCGTGATCTGCACGACCTCGGTGGCGATCGGCGAGCGCGAGCGGTACGTGTACGCGGTGCGCTCGCCGTCCAGCTGCTCGGTGCGGACGAGGTGGCCACTGGCGACGCCGCGCAGCCCGCCGGGCACGGTGAGGCGGAAGGTGAAGTCGGCCTTGTCGGACGGGTGGTCGTTGCACGGGAAGACGGTGTGCGCCGAGTCGGGCTGGCAGCACACCGCGAAGCCGTCCGGGGTGGCGACCCAGCCGGTGTGCGGCAGGGCGCGGCGTGGGTCGGCGGAGTACGTCACGCAGACGCTGACGCCGGTGTCGGCGGGCAGCGGCAGGGCGGGCGTGATGCGCAGCTTCTCACCGGCCTGCTCGAAGGTCGCCGGGCGGCCGCCGACGCGCACGGACCGTATGTCCAGGCCGAGGGCGTCGAGCGAAAGCCGGGTCAGCTCCTGCGTGGTGCGGATCGTCAGGGTCGCCCGCGCGTCGACGAGCCGGGTCATGGCGTCGTAGGCGAAGTCGAGGTGGTAGGCGGAGACCCGGTAACCGTCATTGCCGAGGCCGGGGTAGACGGGGTCGCCGAGGGTCTCGGGGCCCGGGGAGCCGGTCGCGCTCCGCTGCCCCGTGGCCGCCTGGGCCGGAACTGTCGTGGTCAGGGCCGCTGCCGTGCCGATCAGGGCGACCGCCGGGGCCGTCACTCTGGTGCGATATCTCATGGTCCGCTTTCGCTCGGGCGGCCGGGTGGTCAGGTCCGGCCGTCGCGTGAAGTGAGTGATCTCACCTGCTTGACGGCAAGATCGGGCCGATCGGTTGCCCGGCGGTCCCCGCGGACCGTGGCGAAAGTCGGTGCGGACCCCTGTCGAGACGAGGTCGATCACGAGATATCTTGATGTCGAGCAATGTTGCAGACGTGGAGCGGAGCACCCGGTGACTGACTCGACCATCATCTATACGCACACTGACGAGGCCCCGGCCCTGGCGACGTATTCCTTCCTGCCGGTGGTCCAGGCGTACGCCTCGCAGGCGGGTGTCGCCGTGGAGACGCGGGACATCTCGCTGGCCGGGCGCATCATCGCCGTCTTCCCGGAGTACCTGACCGAGGAGCAGCGCATCCCGGACGCGCTGGCCGAGCTGGGCGAGCTGGCCAAGACGCCCGCCGCCAACATCATCAAGCTGCCGAACATCTCGGCGTCGATCCCCCAGCTGAAGGCCGCGATCGCCGAGCTGCAGGCCCAGGGGTACGCGCTGCCGAACTACCCGGACGACCCCAAGACCGACGAGGAGCGGGAGATCCAGGCCCGCTACGACAAGATCAAGGGCTCCGCGGTCAACCCGGTGCTGCGTGAGGGCAACTCCGACCGCCGCGCCCCGGCCTCCGTCAAGAACTACGCCAAGAGCCACCCGCACCGCATGGGCGCCTGGACCTCCGAATCCAGGACGAACGTGGCGACCATGGGCGAGAACGACTTCCGCTCCACCGAGAAGTCCGTGGTCATCGCCGAGGACGGCGCGTTCCGGATCGAGCTCGTCGGCGACGACGGCGCCACCACCGTGCTGCGCGAGTCCGTACCCGTCCTCGCGGGCGAGGTCGTCGACGCCTCCGTGATGCGGGTCGCCGCACTGCGCGAGTTCCTGACCGCGCAGGTCGAGCGCGCCAAGCAGGAGGGCGTGCTGTTCTCCGTGCACCTGAAGGCGACGATGATGAAGGTCTCCGACCCGATCATCTTCGGCCACGTGGTGCGCGCCTTCTTCCCGAAGACGTTCGCGAAGTACGGCGACAAGCTCGCCGCGGCCGGCCTCACCCCGAACGACGGCCTGGGCGGCATCTACAAGGGCCTGGAGAACCTCCCGGAGGGCGCCGAGATCAAGGCCTCCTTCGACGCCGAGCTCGCCGAGGGCCCGGACCTGGCCATGGTCGACTCCGACAAGGGCATCACCAACCTGCACGTGCCGTCGGACGTCATCGTCGACGCCTCCATGCCGGCCATGATCCGCACCTCCGGCCACATGTGGGGCCCGGACGGCCAGGAGCACGACACCATCGCGGTCATCCCGGACTCCTCCTACGCGGGCGTCTACCAGGCCGTGATCGACGACTGCCGCGCCAACGGCGCCTACGACCCGGCCACCATGGGCTCCGTGCCGAACGTCGGTCTCATGGCGCAGAAGGCCGAGGAGTACGGCAGCCACGACAAGACCTTCGAGATCCCCACCCCGGGCACCGTCCGCCTGGTCGGCGCCGACGGCACCGTCCTGATCGAGCAGCCCGTCTCGGCCGGCGACATCTTCCGCGCCTGCCAGACCAAGGACGCCCCGATCAAGGACTGGGTGAAGCTGGCCGTCACCCGGGCCCGCGCCACCGGCGACCCGGCGGTGTTCTGGCTGGACGAGAACCGCGCCCACGACGCCAACCTGATCGCCAAGGTCAAGCAGTACCTGCCGGAGCACGACACCGAAAGTCTGGACATCCGCATCCTGGCCCCCGTCGAGGCAGCCAAGCTGTCGGTGGAGCGCATCCGCCGCGGCGAGAACACCATCTCCGTCACCGGCAACGTGCTGCGTGACTACCTGACCGACCTGTTCCCGATCCTGGAGCTGGGCACCAGCGCCAAGATGCTGTCGGTGGTCCCGCTGATGGCGGGCGGCGGCCTGTTCGAGACGGGCGCCGGCGGCAGCGCGCCGAAGCACGTCCAGCAGCTGGTCAAGGAGAACTACCTGCGCTGGGACTCCCTGGGTGAGTTCTTCGCCCTGGTGCCGTCCTTCGAGCAGTACGCGAAGGTCACGGGCAACGCCCGCGCCCAGGTGCTGGCCGACACGCTCGACCGGGCCACGGCTACCTTCCTCAACGAGGACAAGTCCCCGACCCGTCGCGTCGGCGGCATCGACAACCGCGGCAGCCACTTCTACCTGTCCCTGTACTGGGCGCAGGAGCTGGCCCGGCAGACCGACGACGCAGACCTGGCCAAGGCCTTCCAGCCGCTCGCCGAGACGCTCGCCGCCAACGAGCAGAAGATCGTCGAGGAGCTGATCGCCGTCCAGGGCAAGCCGGCCGACATCGGCGGCTACTACCAGCCTGACCCGGCCAAGGCCGCCGCGGTCATGCGCCCGTCCACCACGTGGAACGAGGCGCTGGCGTCCCTGAGCTGACCCTCGGGAGCCTTGCCCCCTCCGCCCCGGCCGGCGCGCGCCCGGCCGGGGCGGAGCCGCGTACGGCCCCGGGCCCCGCCTTGATCACGCACCGTGCCACCGACCACGCCCGGGAGCCGCCCCATGACCGCTGCCGCAGCCTCCTTCGCCCTCCTGCCCGGAGCCGGGAACTCGCCGGTGATCCTCCATGTGCCGCACTCGGCGCGGGAGATACCGCCCCCTGTGCGTGCGGGCATCGTGCTGGGCGACGAGGAACTGGAGCGGGAGCTGGACCACATCACCGACGCGCACACCGCCCGGATCGCCGAGGCGGCGGCCCGAGCCGCCGGTGTCACGCCCTGGCGGTTCGTCAACCGGCTGTCGCGGCTGGTCGTGGACCCGGAGCGGTTTCCGGACGAGCGGGAGGAGATGCTGGCCGTCGGGATGGGCGCGGTGTACACGCGCACCACGCACCGGGAGCCGCTGCGGCCGGAGGACGCCGACCCCGGGCCGTTGATCGAGCGGTACTTCCGGCCGTACGCGCGGGCGATGACGCAGGCCGTGGCGGACCGGCTGGCGGCCACGGGGCGGGCCGTCGTCATCGACGTGCACTCCTACCCCAGCGCCCGGCTGCCCTACGAGCTGCACGGCCAGGGGCCGCGGCCGCCGGTCTGTCTGGGCACCGACTCCTTCCACACCCCGCCCGAGCTGCTCGCCGCGGCCCAAAACGCCTTCGCCGAGTGCGGGGAGACGGGGCTGGACAGTCCGTTCAGCGGGGCGTACGTGCCGCTGGAGTTCTACGGGAGGGAGCCGCGGGTCGGCGCGCTGATGGTGGAGATCCGACGGGACACGTACATGACCGAGCCGGGCGGGCCCGCCGGGCCGGGCCTCACCCGGGTGGCGTCGGCGCTGGCGTCCCTCGTCGACGCCGTCTCCGGCTGATCCCGGTCAGGCCCGCAGCCACTCCGTCACGACGACCTCGCCGCCGGTCCGCAGACGCAGGGCGAACGGTCCGGGAGGCGGTGCCTCGCCGGTGAAACGGCCCAGGTCGTCGGTGGCGAGCTCGGCGCCCGCGTGCGGGCCCGCGAGCACCTCGATGCGGGCCGGGCGCGGCGGCAGCAGCTGCCCCATCAGGCCCTGTGAGGTCACCTCGACGTCGACCGTCGTCTCCCCCGCGCGGAAGGTCAGCATGCGCGGCGGCTCCGTCGCCCCGCGGACGGGGATCGCGTCGACCAGCGAGTCGAAGGTCAGCTCGGCCACCCGCGCGTCGAGGTCGTGCAGCGCGTACGCCTCGACGGCGATCTGCTCCAGCTGAGCGGGCGGCGGGTCCAGCACGGCGGCGGCCTGCCGCAGCTCCTCCTCCAGCCGGTCGGCGCCGAACTCGCCAGCGTCGTACGGCGCTTCGTCGAAGATGTCCTCGTCGTGGGCGTCCTCGTCGAAGACGTTGTCACGGAAGGCGTCGCCGCCGAAGTCGTCCCTGCCGTTGGTGCCGTTCACGCCGTTCGTGCCGTTCATATCGCCCCCCGTGCCTCGAGCCGGGCCCGCAGCCGGCGCAGACAGCGCTGGCGCAGTGGCCCGATGCTGCCCACCGCGATCCCGACCGCGGCGGACACCTCCTGGTAGCTGGGCGGCGGTGACGCCATCAGGACACGCAGCAACTGCCTGCACCTGTCGCCCAGTTCCTCGAACTCCTGCCACAGCCGCCGGACGCGTTCGCTCTGGGCGGCGGCCTCCTCCGAGTCGAGCAGCGACTGCTCCGGCGTACGGTCCTCGCTGACCCGGTCCAGCAGCTGCGGATCGTCCGTGAGCGTCAGCCGTCTCAGGCTCTTGAGCACCTTCAGGCACTCGTTGCGGGCGGTGCTCGCCAACCACGACGCCGTCTTGTCCGGCTCGCGGATCCGCCCGAGGTGCTGGGCGAAACGGAACCACACGGTCTGGTACACCTCGTGCGCGTCCGCCTCCGAGAGCCGGTGGGATCGCACGACCGACCACACCAGCGGGCTAAGCCCTTCCACCAGCGCTTTCCAGGCCGCCGCGTCTCCGTCGGCGGCGGACTGGACGAGCGCGCCGACCTCAGTACGGTCCACGTCCCCACCCCTCGTGTACGGCACGTCATCGTACGCCGTGGAGGGGACGGCCCCGGCCCTCACGCCTGTGCCGAGGGGAGCGCGATGGGCACCGGGCGCCAGGTGGGTGGACGCAGCGCCGGTACGTGCGCCCCGCGCACCTCCGCGAACTCCGCGCTCCCCGCGAGCAGTTGCTCGCTCGCCGCGCGGGGGTCGGTCTCCTTGTGAGCGGTCATGTGGGCGGCGACCATGGCGGCGACCACCGGGGTGGCGAAGGAGGTGCCGCTCCACTGCGCGTACCCCTCGAACATCACCTGGTCGGGCTTGGCGGCGGCGCCCGAGTCGCTCAGCACGCCGGTGTGCCGGGGGTGCCGGCAGGTGCAGGCGTAGCTGAAGTCGAACCGGCAGTCGTCGTAGGTGGAGTGCTGGTACACGTACGGGACGGGCGTGTCGAAACCGGTGAGAGCGCTGGTGAGGCGCTCGCCGGGGGCGTAGACCTTGACCCACGGGCCGTGGTTGCTGAAGCAGGCGCCGAACGCGCCGTCGCTGCGCAGCGCGCCCACCGAGAGCACGCTGTTCCGGTAGGCGGGCAGGTCGGCGTAGGCGGCGGGCCAGAACGGAGTGGCGCTGCCGTTGTTGCCGGCCGCGGCGACCAGCAGGGTGCGCTGCTCGCGCAGTTCCTCCATGAAGGCGTCCATGCCGAGCAGTCCGTCGGTGCGGCCGTTGCTGGTGCCGGCGGAGAGGCTGATGAGGTCGGGCCAGCCGTGCCGGTCGACGGCCTCGAAGAGTCTCGCGCCGAACTCGGACTCCAGGATGGCGCCCACGTCGTCGAGGGTGCCCAGTACGGTGACGTTCGTGTTGGGGGCGACGGAGGTGACGAGCCCGGCGATGAAGGTGCCGTGACCGACGTACTGCTTGAGCATGCCGTTCTCGTCGGTCTCCTCGACCGCGAAGTCACCGTCGACGTGGTCCAGTTGGGAGCAGGAGTGGCAGTCGTGCAGGAGGCCGGTGTCGATGACCAGGACACCGACCGCGGTCTCGGGGTCGTGGACGGCTCCGTCCGGTGACGGGTTGGTGCCCTCGGCGCGCGGGGCGGGCACGGGTTCGTCGCCGGGGCAGGCGTTGACCGGGGCGATGTGCACGACGTGGTTGCGGCTGACCAGGCGGCGGCCCGCCCGGTCCTCCCGCTCCCGCACGGCCCGCAGCGCGTGCGCCACCGTCCGGTCGCCCCGCGGACCGCCCTCGCCCGGCTCGCCGACGCGGATGCGGGTGATGCCCGTGCGGTTGCTCTCGGGACTCGCCCGGCGCACCCGGTCCTGGTCCAGGTCGGGGGCCGCCGTGAAGTAGGCCCGTACGGTGTCCTCCACCATCCGGGCGTCCTCGCCGTCGCGGACCAGGACGACGCCCTTCTCGTAGAGGAACTCGGCGGAGTCGTCGGGACCCATGGCCAGGGCGACGTCCGGCATCGAGCGCTGGATGTGGTCGAACTGCTCCCGGAATCGCTGAGGTGCCATGGCGTGTCCTCCCGTTGAGACGACGGTCGTCGAGCGGAGCCGCGGGGCGGTCCCTTATCAGAGCCGCGGGGCTGTCGTTTGATACAGCGCGACACCTGTGGGGCCGGTTCCGTGGCGACTACCATCCGACGGGTGACAGCGGGAAGCGACACGGTTCTCGAACTGCTGCCGATGGTGTTCGCCACGCCGGGCGAGGCCCTGGCGAGGGCGGAGCAGGTGCTCGCCGCCGATCCCGCACCGCTGCACGCCTGTGTCGCGCACCAGGTGATCGGCATCTGGCAGCGGGACTTCGGCGACCTGCGGCTCGCCCTGACGCATCTGCGGCGGGCCCGGGACCTCGCGGCGCGCGCGGAGTCGGCCGACCGGGAGGCGGACGTCCTGGCCACGCTCGGCGTGGCGCTGGTGCACGCGGGCCGCACCCGGCAGGGACTGGCCGCCTTCGAGCGGGGGGTGGCGCGCGGCACCGGGCACACCCGGGCGCGGGTGCTGTACCGGCGGGCGTACGTGTGGTGGGTGCTCGGGCACCACCGTGAGGCGCTGGAGGACGTGCGCCGGGCGATACCCGTGCTGCGGCAGGCGGACGACGTGATCTGGACGGCGCGGGCGCTGACCCTGCGCGCCACCGTGCACCTGGCACAGGGCGCGGTGGACCGGGCGGAGGCCGACTTCACCGCGGCCGAGGCCCTGTGGGGCACCACCGGCCAGGAGCACGACAAGGCCGACGCGGTGGAGAGCCGGGGGCTGGCGGCCTTCCGGTCCGGTGACGTGCCGGCGGCGCTGCGGCTGCTCGACGAGGCCGAGCGGCGCTACGCCCGGCTCGGCACGCCGACGTTCATGCTCAGCATCCGGCGCTGCGAGGTGCTGATGGCCGCCGGGCTGGCGCCCGAGGCGCTGGCCGAGGCCGACGCGGCGATCCTGGAGCTGGACGGGATCGGCGGGCAGTCCACGCGCAAGGCGGAACTGTTGCTGGCCGCCGCCCGGGCCGCCCGGCTGGCGGGCGACCCGCACACCGCGATCGCCCGCGCGGCGCTCGCCGTACGGCTGTTCGCGGGGCAGCGGCGGACCTGGTGGGAGACCCATGCCCGGCTGGTGCTGATCGAGGCGCGGCACGCGGCCGGGCGCGGCTCGGGGCGGCTGGTGGCGGACGCCGCCGCGGTGGCGCAGAAGCTGGCCTCCTTCGGCGCTCCCGCCGCGCCGGAGGCGTCGCTGCTGGCAGGCCGGATCGCGCTGGGCCTGGGCTGGACGGCGGACGCCGAACGGCATCTGGCCGTCGCCGCCCGCAGCAGGCGCGGCGGGCCGCCGCTGGCGCGGATGACGGGGTGGGCCGCGCAGGCGCTGCGGGCGCGGGCCGCCGGTTCCGCGCGGGGCGTGCTGGAGGCGTGCCGTCGTGGGCTGGACGTGCTCGACGACCACCGGATGACGCTCGGCGCGTCCGAGCTCAGGGCCCGCGCCACGGAGCAGGGCGCCGAACTGGCCGCGCTGGCGCAGCGGGCGAGCCTGGTCTCCGGCGGGCCGCGGCGGCTGCTGGTGTGGAGCGAGCGCTGGCGGGCCACCGTGCTGTCCGCGCCTCCGACCCGGCCGCCCGCCGACCCGGCGCTGCTGAGCGGCATGACGGCCTATCGGGAGATCGCAGCCCGTGCGGAGGAGGCCCGTATGGAGGGCCGTCCGGTGCCCGCCCTGGAGCGCGAACAGCGGCGCCTGGAGCGGGAGATCCGCTCGCGCACGCTGCACATGCGTGGGGAGGCGCCCGGTGGCGGGGACCGGTTCGACGTCGGCAGACTGCTTCAGCGGCTGGGCGACGACGTACGGCTGGTGGAGCTCGCGGTGCTCGACGGGCGGGTGCAGGTGCTGCTGTGCGGGCAGGGGCGGGTACGGCGGTTCGAGGCGGGGCTGCTCGCCGAGGCGGAGACGGAGGCGGAGCACGTGCAGGCCGGGTTGCGGCGGCTGGCCCATCCCGGGGCGGAGGCCCGGCTTCCGGTGGTGGAGGCGGCCGGTCGCCGTCTGGAGGAGCTGCTGCTCGGCCCGGCGGCGGCGCACTTGGGCGGCGGCCCGGTGGTGGTCGTCCCGCCCGGGCGGCTGCACCGGGTGCCGTGGGCACTGCTGCCGTCGCTGCGGGAACGGGTGCTCAGCGTGTCGCCGTCGGCGAGCAGTTGGCTGCGCGCCCGGGAGACAGCGCCGCCGCCGGACGGCCGTCAGGTGCTGGTGCGCGGGCCGGGCCTGGCCACCGGTGGCGCGGAGGTGCCCGAGCTGGCCGACCGGTACGGCTGCACGACCGTCCTGGAGCACGACGAGGCGCGGGTGCCGCGGGTCTTGGAGGAACTGGACGGGGCCGCGCTGGCGCACATCGCCGCGCACGGCACGTTCCGGGCGGACAGCCCGCTGTTCTCGTCGCTGCGGATGGCCGACGGCCCGATCGTCGTGCACGACTTCGAGCGTCTGGACCGCAGCCCGTACCGGATCATCCTGTCCTGCTGCGACACCGCCCGCTTCGCGTCGGTCGGCGCCGACGAACTGCTCGGTCTGGTCACGGCGTTGCTGCCGCTCGGCACGGCGGGGGTGGTGGCGTGCAGCGCGCCCGTCAACGACGAGGCGGTGGTGCCGCTGATGCTGGCGCTGCACAAGGGGCTCGGTGCGGGCCTGTCCCTGGCCGAGGCGCTGCGCGACGCCCGGACCGCCCTGCCGGGTGACGCGCTGCACCAGGCCACGGGGTGGGCGTTCTCGGCGTTCGGGGCGGCCTGACCCGTCCCCTGTGCGGGTCGGGCCGCCCCGAAGTCTCAGGCCGGCTGGGCGTCCGGCAGTTCGGTCAGCCACGGCAGGGCGCCGCGGTCGCTCGCGCCGAGCCGGGCGTAGGCGCTGTACAGGTGGTTGCCGACGGTGCGCACGGACAGCGTGAGCCGGTCGGCGATCTGCCGGTTGCTCAGGCCCGCCGCCGCGAGGGTGACGATCTGCCGCTGGCGGGCGGTGAGTTCGCCGAAAACCAGACCGGACAGCGCCGGGGTGCGGGCGCCCTGGCAGCGCCGGGCCAGGGCGACGGCCCGGGTGCGTGAGGTGCGCGCGGCGTGCGGGTCGCGGTGCGCGCGGGCGGCCTGGGCGTGGGCCTCGGCGGCGAACAGCAGGAACCCGCGCCGCTCCAGCGCCTCGGCCGCCCGGACCAGGCCGGGAGCGTCGGCGCGGACGAGCGCGTCGGCGTGCGCGGCGAACACCCCGGAGAGCCTGTCGATGACCTTCTCGGGGGCGCCGATGCGGACGGCGTCGTAGGGGTCGCCGGTCATGGCCTCCAGGGCGCCGTCGACGTCACCGCGGGCGGCGGCCGACCAGAATCCGGCCGCCGGGGTGTCGCCGTGCGCCGTCGGGTCGCCCGACTGGGCCGCCGCGAGGGCGAGTTCGGCCCGGCAGGAGGGGTCCGCGGCGGACTCCCGCAGTCCCTCCCGCGCCCAGGCGGCGGCCTCCCGCAGCTCGCCGCGCAGCCGCGCGTAGCGGGCGCGCAGGGCGGCGTACCCGGGTGGCACCGGCGCGCCCCGCGCCACCAGCCACTCCCCCACCGGTGTCGGCATCGCCCGTACGTCGGCCTCGTCGAGCCGTCGTGTCAGCGCGGCCGACTCGGCGTCGAGGGCGGGGCCGTACTCGTGCGGGGCGCGGGCCAGTCGCCGGGCCCGCAGCCGGCCGGCCGCGGCCCGCAGGACGGGCCCGTGCAGGGGGTGGGCGAGGCGGACGGTGGTGCGGGTGGCCCCGGGGCGTGCGGAGCCGGGCTCTTCGGGCAGGTCGTCGACATGGACCAGGCCGTCTGCCTCCAGCCGTTCGAGGGCCGGGAGGTTCAGGTCCTCCGGGTCCAGCGGCAGGGGTTCGGCGAAGGCGAGGCGGTCGAGCGTCTCACGCTCGTCGCGGCAGGGGCGGTCCAGGACGGCTGCGCCCCGTTCGCGGACGGTCTCGGTCAGCGGCACGGGCCCGCGCCACGCCCACGCGCCGCTGTCCGCGAGCCGGGTGAGCAGGCCGCGCTCGCGCACCGCTGCCTCCAGGTCGCGCAGCAGCCTCAGATCCCCCCGGGCCAGGCGGTGCAGCCGGTTGACGGTGAGCGGTTCCAGACCGGGGAGCAGCCGCGCGACGTCCTCCCGGGGCAGCGGCTCCAGCGCCAGGCGCGGCAGCAGCTCCCCGGTCCACAGCCGGGAGATCGCGTCGGGCGCCGGGGCGCCGTCCGTGGCCACGACCAGCAGACGGGTGCGGCCGTGCACGGCGAGTTGGTGGACGAGGGCGGCGGAGGCGTCGTCGAGCAGGTGCGCGTCGTCGACCAGCAGCAGCCGTACGCCGGACAGCAGGTGGACCGCGCGGTGCAGGGTGACCGTCTCGGGCAGGAGGTGGGCGAACGCGGCGAAGGGCGTGTGCCGGGCCTGCGGGGTCCCGGCCGCCCGGGCATGGTCGGAGCCGCGGACGGCCTCGGTGACCAGACGGGTCTTGCCGCAGCCGGCCGGGCCGGTGACCACGGTGCCGGGGCGTGCGGCGGCCAGGGATCGGCGGACCCGTTCCCGTTCGTCCTCGCGCCCCGTGAACGGCCAGGGCGGCCGCGGCGGCGTCGCGTCCCGTTCGTCAGTCCTCACGACAACAGGAGTCGGGATACTCACTCCTGATACAGGGGGACTTGAGTAGACCCCGACTCAGGCGCCCGTGTGCGTCCGGAGGGCACCCTGGGACCCATGACCGCACGGTACTGCTCCCTCGCGCGGCAGCCGGCGCCCGTCTTCGCGCCGGGGCTGGCCGCCGAGCGGCTCGGTGCGCTCATGGGCGGGCGGCGGATGTGGGTCAACGGCACGGTTCTGCACTACTGCTTCTTCGACGGCGACACCGACGCGTCCGTCATCCCCGTGCCGGGGACGGCCCAGGTGCGCCGGGTGTCGTGGGTCGGCGCCGAGGAGCAGCGGGACGTGGTGCGCTCTTGCTTCGCGGAGTGGCAGCACCTCGGGATCGGAGTGAGGTTCGCCGAGGTCGACGACCGCTCGGAGGCGGAACTGCGCATCGGGTTCCAGCTGGGCGACGGCTCCTGGTCGGCCGTCGGGCGGGACGCGCTGCGGGCCGGCCAGCACGACCGCACCATGAACTTCGGCTGGGACCTGACCGCGCCCGGGGAGCGCGGGACGGTCCTGCACCAGATCGGGCACGCGCTCGGCATGCTGCACGAGCACCAGAGCCCGTTCGCCGGCCTGCACTGGGACGACGAGGCCGTGTACGCCGAGCTGGCGGGCCCGCCCAACTTCTGGGACCGCGACACGACGTACGGCAACATCCTGCGCAAGCTGGACCCGCGTGAGGCCAACGGGTCGCTGTGGGACCCGCTGTCGATCATGGAGTTCCCCTTCGCGTCGGGGCTGGTCCTGGAGCCTGAGCAGTTCCGGGCGGGTGTCCATCCGCCGGGCACGCTCTCGGCCCTGGACAAGGAGTTCGCGCTGCGCTGGTACCCGTCGACCGGCGCGCCGGGGCCGTCGGCGCTGGTGCCGTTCCGCTCGGTGCCGCTGCGGCTCGGCCCGGGCGAGCAGGCGGACTTCGTCGTGGAGCCGTCGCAGACCCGCCCCTACACGGTGGGCACCTTCGGCGACGGCGACGCCGTCGTCGTGGTCTTCCAGGAGCGTGACGGCGAGCCCCGCTACCTCGCCGGGCAGGACGACGGGGGAACCCCGCACAACACCACGATCAGGGCCCGACTCGTCAAGGGCCGCCGGTATGTCGTCCGGGTGCGCCTGTACTCCTCCTGGGGTCCAGGCGAGACGGCGGTCATGTGCTGGTGACAGCACGGACCCGCGCCACGGACGCACGAGCCACAGTCCGGCACCGGGGGAGGGTCGGGGACGTCGCCTTGGGGGAGGCGACGTCCCCGGCCACGCCGTCCGGGCGCGGCCGGGCCGCGTGGCCGGTGGCGTCGCCCGGGCTCGGGGCATGAGTTCCTCCCTGAGCGCGGGGCTCGGGTCGGGCACTCACGTCCTCATGGGGACACTTCGCGGATCGGTCCTCGCCGTACGACTGACACAGGATGAGCGGTCCGGTCGTAGCGTCAGCGTGCACCCGTCGTCCTCGTTCTGAAGGAGACAGCACGTGATCAGTGGATACGTCATCGGGGAGAGTCTGCGGACGGGCGCGGTGTTCGCGCCGGGCGGGCTGCGGCTGCGCCGGGTGACCCGGCTCGACCTCTCGGGGAGTGCGACCGCTGGGCAGCCGACGGCGTGGACGTTCGTGGAGTGGGAGACCGACAGCGACGACGTCACGGGCCTCGCGGCGGCCCTTGCCGACGCGCTGGAGCCGGGAAACGGCTGGTACGCCGACTTCACCGCCGGGGAGGACCATGTGGTGGTCTTCGCGGGCAAGGTGTTCCGCTACCGGCGCGGCGACGCGGCGGGCCGCGCGGACGCGATCGCGTACGGGCGCTCGGTGGGCACCCCGGAGCACCAACTCGACTGGCAGGAGTGACCGACTCGACTGGCACGAGTGGCGGACGCCCGGGCGTGGGGCAGTGCCGTGGCCCCCGCCACTCCTGCGCACGTCCCTCACGGAGGTTCCACGATCTCCTCACTGAGCGATTGTGTGCAGATGTGTTGACCTCTGTTTGGGCCGTCTTCTAGCCTCAGGTCGCACTGAGCCGCCAGTCCCTCCGCGCCTTCCCCCGTGAAGTCGCCGGATCGACCCGCAGACTCACCGCCCGGAGCTGCGCGGATGCGGCGCGCTGCTCCGGGCGGTGCCCCACCGTGCCGCCGTCGGCCGGGAGCCGCGCCCCGGGGCGCTCACACCGCCGCGTGCGCACGCACCGATCAGAAAGGGACATCGTGTCACCGAAGAAGCATCGCGGGACAGCACACCTGGGCGTGTTGCTGGCCTGTGCCACGGCATTCGGCGGAGCGCTCACCGCGCCCGCCTCCGCCGCCCCGGCCGCCGACCCGGCCGTGTCCCCCGTCAGCGACTTCCGCGGGGTCAACTGGGCCGACCCGCGCGACAACTTCGCCGACGACGCCGTGGTGCCCTCGGGCCTGTCCACGTCCGACAGCTACGCCACCACCTACGCCAAGTCGAAGGCGATCATCGCCGGGTTCGCCGGGCTGGGCGCCAACACCGTCCGGCTGCCGGTCAACCCCACCTCCGTGAACGGCCCCTTCTGGAAGTCGTACAAGGGGGCGATCGACGCCGCCACCGACCAGGGGTTCAAGGTCATCCTGGGCTACTGGGAGGCCGACAACGCCAAGGACGGCAGGATCGACGACCGGGCGGCCTGGGACCAGATGTGGGCGCGGATCACCTCCGCCTACGCCCGCGACTCCCACGTGTACTTCGAGCCGATGAACGAGCCGTTCGGCTACAGCTCCCAGGAGTGGCGCGACATCGCCGCGAAGTGGGTGACCACCCACGGCAACGTGCCCCGCGACCGGATCCTCATCGGAGGGATCAAGTACAGCGAGGACGTCAAGCCCGTGTGCGCCGACAGCAGGCTCGACGGCACCCGGCTGGCCCTGCACAACTACGGCTTCTGGCACACCGACTGGACCAGCGCCGACCAGTGGAAGCAGGACTTCAGGCAGCGCATCGGCAACTGCGCCTCGCGCACGGTCCTCGACGAGTTCGGCGCCACCATGACCTCCGGGCTGGACTACAACGGCCCGATCAACGGCTCCAACGAGATCGCCTACATCCAGGCCGCCACGGACATCATCCGCGAACTGGGCCTGGGCTCCGTCTACTGGCCGGGCCTGCGCAACGGGGACACCTACTCCCTGACCACGCTGCAGGGCACGGGCACCGACCTCAGCCTGAAGGTGAACAACCGGAGCGGACTGGACCGTCTGCACTGGGCGTGGCGCCAGGACGGCGGCTGACACCCCAAATTCCCGCGCCGAAACGGGTGGGAGGTCGTCTCCGGGTGAGCGAAGACGACCTCCCATCTGTGACTCCACGAGTCGGGACGACAGGATTTGAACCTGCGACCCCTTGACCCCCAGTCAAGTGCGCTACCAAGCTGCGCCACGTCCCGGTGCGCCGCACACGGTCGCCCCGTGTGAACGCGCAGGTCAACCCTACCTCATGGCCGCGGCGCCGACGTGCGGGGCCATCGCCGCCCGAAGCTCCTCGCGACTCGGCGGGAGGGGAGGACGACGAGGGAGGGCGGACACCGCTGTGTTCCTCTCGCACCGGAGTGACCGGCCGTCCCGAGCCACCGGGCGTCACCAGCGGCCCGGCTCCGCACCCTCGTACGCCGCCCGCAGCAGGGCGAGGACGCCGTCGACCGTGACCTTGCGCGGGTTGCCGTAGGCGTTGCCCGCCGTCTGCGCGGCCACGGTCGCCAGATCGGCTTCCTTCAAGCCGATCTCCCCGAGCGTGCGCGGTGCGCCGAGGTGCCCGGCCAGGGTTCGCAGGGCCCGTGGGGGGTCGTCCGTGCCGAGCGCACGGCCCAGGCGGGCCATCGCCTCCGGCGCGGCCGGCGCGTTGTACGCGAGCGCGTACGGCAGGACGACGGTGTGGGTCTCGGCGTGCGGCAGACCGAAGGTGCCGCCGAGCACATGGCACAGCTTGTGGTGCAGCCCCATGCTGGTGACACCCAGGCAGGACCCGCACAGCCAGGCCGCGTACAGGGCGCCGCTGCGCGCCGGCAGCGCTTCCGGATCGGCGGCCACCCCGGGCAGCGCCTCGGCCATCGCCCGTACGCCCTCCTCGGCCATCAGCTGGACCAGGGGTGAGGTGTCGGGGGCGTACAGCGCCTCGACGGCGTGGGCGATCGCGTTGATGCCGCTGGTGACGGAGAGCGGTACGGGCAGGGTGAGGGTGAGGTCGGGGTCGTAGACGACGCAGCGGGGCAGGACCGACCGGTCGCGGCCGGTTCGTTTGACGCCGTGCTCGGTCAGGCCCCAGACGGGCGTCATCTCCGAGCCGGAGTAGGTGGAGGGCACGGCGATCAGCGGCAGACCGGTGCGCAGCGCGATCGCCTTGCCCAGGCCGATGGACGAGCCACCGCCCACCGCGACGCATCCGTCGGCGTTGGCGGCCCGAGCCACCTCGACCGCGTGGTGGGCGGCAGGGACGGGCACGTGCCGCCGGGCCCCGTCGTGCAGGCCGGCGCAGGCCGGGCCGAGCGCGTCGGCGACGGCCCGCGCGGTGCCGGTGCCGCTGCTGCCGCACACCACCAGCAGCCGCCGCAGACCGAGCCGTTCGGCCTCGCCGGGCGTCGCCGAGACGGCGGCGCCGGGCCGGAAGACGACGCGGGTGGGCAGCGCCTCGTGGGAGAAGTCGAGAACGTCCGTCATGAGGGCTCCAGGACGAGGTCGAAGCGGGCGTGGCGGAACGGGTTCCGGACGCCGAACTCCCGGGCCAGTTCCGGGTCGTCGACCGGCGTGAAGTCCTGCACCAGGCTCTGCCGCACGGCGAACACGGCGTCGGAGTCCAGGTGTTCGCCGCCCGCCACGAAGACGTGCGTGGTGACCGGGGTGTGTCCCTCGGCCGAGACGATGAAGTGGATGTGGGCCGGACGGTAGGGGTGCCGGCCGGTGGCCCGCAGCAGCGCGCCGACCGGGCCGTCGGTGGGGATCGGGTACGGGCTCGGCAGGCAGGTACGGAACCGGAAACGGCCTTCGGCGTCCGCAGTGAACAGGCCGCGGCCGTTGCCCGGTGGCTGCACGTCGGGCTGCTGGACGTCGTAGAAGCCCTGTGCGTTCGCCTGCCACACGTCGAGGCGCGCGCCCGGCAGCGGCGTCCCGTCGCGCGACAGCACCCGCCCGCTGACCACGCAGGGTTCCCCGTCGCCCAGCAGGTCGATGGTGGCGCCCGGTTCCCGTACCGGTGAGTCGGTCATGTGGAACGGGCCGAGGACCGTCGGCTCGGTGGCGCCGGGGGTGTGGTCACCGTTGATCGTCTCGACGAGCATCGACAGGCCGAGCACGTCCGACAGGAGGATGAACTCCTGCCGGGTGTCCGTGCACGCCTGCCCGGTCGCCGTCAGGAAGCCGATCGCCCGCTCCCACTCCTCGCGCGTCAGCCGGGTTTCGCGCGCGAAGGCGTGCAGATGACGGACGAGAGCGGTGAGCAGCTCGCGCAGCCGGGGATCGGCGGTGCCGCGCAGACTGCGAACCACCTCCTCGGTGACCGTGCCGTCGGGCGCGGTGGCGTGCGTGGCATGCGTGGCGTCGGTGCTCATGGCCGCTCCTTGCCCGATGCGCGGGTCACCTATGTCCAGCGTGCCTCGGGGACCCGCGGTGCGGGAGGGCCGGGCGGACCGTTGGGGGCCCGGGACGTGCCGGGAAGGGTCAGCGCGCCCCGGGCTCAGGGCGACGGAGCCCGGGACGTACCGCAAGCCCAGGGGTGCGGACCCGGGCTCAGGGCGGCGGTTGCCCCGGGCGTGCCGTAACCGAGGGGGGCGGGCCCGGGTGCCCCAGGGCCCGGGTGCCGTGGGCGTGCCGCACACCGAGGGGCGGGCCCGGCTCAGGGCGGTGGCTGCCCCGGACATACCGCAAACCGAGGGGCCCGGCTCAGGGCGGTGGGTGCCGCCAGGTGTACCGCAAACCCAGGGGCGGGCCCGTGCTCAGGGCGGGGGCGCCGTAGTCCCCCGGATCTCCAGTGTCGGCGCCGCCAGGTGCGCCCGCCCCGCTCCCCCGGGCCGCTGGAAACGGTCGAGGAGGCAGCGGGCGGCCCGGCGGCCGACCTCGTGGCTCGCGTTGTCGACGGTGGTGAGCCACACGTGGCGCAGCCGGGAGATGCTCGTGTTGTCGTACCCGACCACGGACACGTCCCGCGGGACCCGCAGGCCCAGTTCCTCCGCCGCCGACAGGGCGCCGACGGAGGCGATGTCGTTGACGGCGAAGACGGCGGTGGGGCGGTCGGGGCGGCTGAGCAGCCGGACGGTGGCGCGGTAGCCGCCCTCCTCGGTCATGTCGCTCGGTTCGACGCGCGCCTGCGCCGCCGGTCCGTGCGCGCGCATGGCCGTCTCGAAGCTGCGGCGACGCAGGTCACCGACGGCGCCGTAGCCCGCGATGTGCGCGATGCGGCGGTGGCCGAGGGCCACGAGGTGCTCGGTGACCAGCCGGGCGCCCTGCTCGTCGTCGCCCGCGACCAGGTCCACGCCCGGCGGCACCTGTTCGCGGGCACCCGCCAGCACGACCGGTATCCGCTCGGCGACGGCGCCGAGAGCGGCCGGGTCGGGCAGCGTGCCGACCACGACCAGACCGTCGACCCCCAGGTCGAGGAACGGGTCGGCCGGATCCTGGCCGGTGCGGCGGTTCAGGCGCGCGTCGGCGAGCAGCATGCGCAGGCCCGCCGCGTGGAGCAGGGAGTTGAGGCCGTCGAGCAGGTCGACGAACCAGGGGTTGCGCAGGTCGTTGAGGAGGACGCCGACCGTGCGGCTGCGCTGTTCGCTGAGGCTGCGCGCGGCGGCATTGGGCCGGTAGCCGAGCTCGCGGACGGCCCGCAGCACGGCCTCCCGTTTCTCGGGGCGCACCTGGTCGGAGCCGCGCAGCACCAGGGAGACCAGGGACTTGGAGACGCCGGCTCGTTCGGCCACGTCGCGGATCGTCGGCGGTCTCATGGATGGACCGTTCCACGCGGCCGTACCACTTGTCAAAGGCTTGACAGCAGGGCAGTGGCCGCCCACTGTGGGCCGGACAGGTTCTGGAACGGTCCAAAGAGGGGCTCTCATGGTGGACACGCTCGGCGTCGCCGTCGTCGGATTCGGCTGGATGGGGCGGGTGCACACCCAGGCGTACGCGCGCGTGGCGCATCACTATCCGCTGCTGCCGCTCCGTCCCGAGCTGGTCGCGGTCGCCGAGGAGGTGCCGGGCCGGGCGGAGGAGGCCGCCGCGCAGTTCGGGTTCGCCGCGACGACCCGCGACTGGCGCGAGGTGGCCGCCGACCCGCGGGTGAAGGCGGTCAGCATCACCGCCCCGAACTTCCTGCACCGTGAGATCGGTGTCGCCATGGCCGAGGCCGGCAAGCACATCTGGATCGAGAAGCCGGTGGGGCTGACGGTCCAGGACGCCCGAGCCGTGGCCGACGCGGTCACCAAGGCCGGTGTGCAGGGCGCGGTCGGCTTCAACTACCGCAACGCGCCCGCCGTCGAGGCCGCCCGTGAGCTGATCGCGTCCGGGGAGATCGGCACCGTCACGCACGCCCGGGTCCGTCTCCTCAGCGACTACGCGGCCCATCCCGAGGGCGCCCTGACCTGGCGGTACGAGCGGGAGCGCGGCGGCAGCGGGGTGCTCGGCGACCTGGCCTCGCACGGTGCGGACCTGGCCCGGTTCCTGCTCGGCGACATCGCGTCCCTGACCGCCGACACGGCGATCTTCCTGCCCGAGCGGGCCCGTCCGACCGGCGCCACGGCCGGCCACTCCCGCGCCTCGGGCGGCGAGCTCGGTCCGGTCGAGAACGAGGACTACGTCAGCTGCCTGCTGCGGTTCGCCTCCGGCGCGCGCGGCGTCCTGGAGGCCTGCCGGGTCTCGGTGGGCGAGCAGAACAACTACGGCTTCGAGGTGCACGGCACCAAGGGCGCCGTCTTCTGGGACTTCCGCCGCATGAACGAACTGGCGGTCAGTCGCGGGACGACGTACCAGGACCAGCCCGTGAGCACGGTGTACGTCGGCCCGGGCCACGGCGAGTTCGCCGCGTTCCAGCCGGGCGCGGCGAACGCCATGGGCTACGACGACCTGAAGGTCATCGAGGCGTACCGGTTCCTGCGCTCGATCGCCGAGGGCACCCCGTACGGGGCCACGCTCGCGGACGCCGTGCACAGCGCGGCCGTCCTGGACGCCATGTCCCGCTCGGCGCGCAGCGGTGCCTGGGTCACCGTGGACGCGCGGTCCTGAGTGCTCAGCGGTCGGCTGCGGCGCCGGCCCGTCGGCCCAGCGCGTACTTGGCGGGGAACAGGACGAACCACCCCCACATGGCCGCGGGCCCGATGAGCAGCGCCAGCGGGACGCTGACGACGAACACCGCCACCGTCGCGGCGAGGTCGAGGCCGTACAGCAGGAAGCCCTCCTTGGGCGCGGTGTCGCCGCGCAGCCAGGGGCGGGTGGCCAGGACGCTGACCAGGGCGAGGTGGCTGGCGCCCAGTGCGGCGACGGCCGCCGCGTAGATGGCGACCGAGGCGGGTTCGCCGCCGTAGTCGGAGACGAGCCGGGTGGGGAAGGGCAGCAGCGCCGCGATGCCCAGGCCGAGCACGGTCAGCGAGATCACCTGTCCGTCGACCTGCCGGACGTCGCGGAAGATCCGGCGGTGGCCGCGCCAGAAAGTGGCCAGCACCACCACGCTGAGGGCGTAGGCCCCGAGGTCCGGGAGCAGCTCCCGCAGCGCCCGGTGGTACTCCGTGGTGTCCAGGCCGCGCGGCACGGACAGGTCCAGGACGAGCAGGGTGATGGCGATGGCGAACACGCCGTCGGAGAGCGCCAGCATTCGGTCGGGCGGGCCGTCCGGGGTCGATTTCCACATGCGCACGACGGTAGGGAGACGGGGCCCGCCGAGCGGGAAACACGCCAGGGCCGCCCCCCGACGTCACCGTACGGCCGTCGGCGCGCTGTGTGGGCGGCGGTCAGCCAACCGTCGCCTGCGGCGGCATGTTGTACGGCGTCACGACCTGGATCGCCGACGGCAGCGTGGGCCCCGCGGGCGGCAGGGCGCCGTGCGCGCGCATCACCAGATGGCAGGCCTCCCGCATGTCCTGGCGCAGGTCGTGGTGGAGCACGGCGGACAGGCGGTGCTCGCGCAGCAGCCGGGTGTTGTCGTGGTCCAGGTCGTGCGCGATGAACACGGCGCACTCGCGGCCCAGGTCCTCAAAGGCCTGCAGCGTGGCGATGTTGCCGCCGCCGATCGAGTAGACGGCACGGATGTCCGGGTCGCGTTGCAGAGCGGCCCGGACGAGGTCGTACTGGGTGGCGTCCAGGCCCTGGCCCTCGGCGATCTCGACGAGCGTACGGTCCGGGTGGTGGGTGCGCATGGCGCTGCGGAAGCCCATCTCGCGCTCCTCCTCGTTGCGGAAGAAGCCGCTGCTGAGGCTGGTGAGGACGTTACCGGGGCGGTCGCCGAGCCACTGGCCCATCAGGTACGCGGCGGTCGCGCCCGCCGCCCGGTTGTCGATGCCGACGTAGCCGAGGCGGGGGCTGGCGGGCAGGTCGGTCACCAGGGCGACGACGGGGATGCCCGTGGCCCGGAGCCGGCCGACGGCGGCGGTGACCTCGGGGACGTCCGGGGCCTTGAGGATCACGCCCTGCGAGCCGCGCCGGGCGATCCGGTCCAGCGTGCCGACGAGCTCCCCCACCGGCCCCGTCTCCCGGAAGTGGAAGCGGGAGCGCAGCACGGCCGGGTGCAGGGACGGCAGCTCGGTCTCCAGGGCCGCGCGCACGGCCGTGGAGAAGCGCTCCGGCGCCTGCATGACGATGTCGACCATGAAGGTACGGCCCACGAGCCGGACCTGGGTGCGCTGCCGGTCCAGGTCGGCGATCGCCCGGTGCACCTCGCGCGCGGTGCTCTCGCGCACACCGCCCCTGCCGTTGAGGACGCGGTCCACGGTGGCCTCGCTCAGACCCGCCTGACGTGCGATCTCCCGGATCGGGAAGGGGTGGCCCATGCATCGGCTCCTTGAGGGGTTTTTGATGGCTTCCTGCTGGTTGTTCGAGGGGTTTGTGCTGACAAGAATGACAGGGCTGCGTCGCTCCGTGACCCCCGAAGGGGACGACGATGTCCTTCACTTCCGCACACGTCTCCGTACACCGCCGCGCCTGGCTGTCCGAGCAGGACTGCGACCTGGACGCCTTCCGGGCGCTGGTCGAGCAGGCGACCGACCCCACCGCCCACCCGCACGCCTCCGCCGTGGAGCAGGGCGTGCCGATCTACGACGCCGACCTGATCGAGGCCGACCGCGAGTTCCAGGACGAGCTGGTGCACGCGCTCGCCGACGGCCCCGGCATCGTGGTCTTCCGGGGCGCGTTCCCCGACCCGTCGGTCGTGGACCGGGCCACCGCCGTCTTCGACGCCCTGATCGCCGAGCAGCGCGCCTCGGGTGCGACGGCCGGCGACCACTTTGCCAAGCCCGGCGCCAACGACCGGGTGTGGAACGCGCTGGAGAAGACGGCCCTGTACGACGCGCACGTGTTCGCCGACTACTACGCCAACGAGGTGCTGGCCCTGGTGTCGGGGGCGTGGCTCGGCCCCGGCTACCAGGTCACCTCCCAGATCAACGTGGTGAACCCGGGCGGCGCCGCCCAGACCGTGCACCGCGACTACCACCTCGGCTTCCTGTCCGGCCAGGTCGCCGCCGCCTACCCGGCGCACGTGCACCGCCTGTCCCCCGTGCTGACCCTCCAGGGCGCGGTCGCGCACTGCGACATGCCCGTGGAGTCCGGCCCGACGATGTACCTGCCGCACTCGCAGAAGTACGAGCCCGGCTACCTGGCGTGGCGGCTGCCGGAGTTCCGGGCGTACTTCGAGGCGCACCACGTCCAGCTCCCGCTCGCCAAGGGCGACGTGGTCTTCTTCAACCCGGCCCTGTTCCACGCCGCCGGCGGCAACCGCTCCACCGGCATCCGCCGCATGGCCAACCTTTTGCAGGTGTCCTCCGCCTTCGGACGGGCCATGGAGACGGTGGACCGGGAGGCGGTCGCGAACGCGGTCTACCCGGTGCTGCTCCAGCGCAAGGCCGAGGGTGTCGGCGAGGCCTGGCTGGAGAACGTGATCGCGGCCAGCGCCGAGGGCTACCCCTTCCCCACGAACCTCGACAGCGACCCGCCGGTCGACGGACTGGCCCCGCCCTCCCAGGCGGACGTCGTACGGCGGGCGTTGCGCGAGGAGTGGTCGCCGGCGGTGCTCCGGGCGGAGCTGCGGGCCGGTGCCGAACGGCGAGAGAGCTGAGGAACCGTCTCATGGGACTTCTCGACGACAAGGTCGTCCTCGTCAACGGCGGCAGCCAGGGCGTGGGCGCCGCCATCGCGCGGGCCGCGGTCCGCGAGGGGGCGGTCGTGGCCGTCACCGGGCGCCGCCCGGAGCCCGGCGAGGCCCTGGTGGCCGAACTGGCCGCCGCGGGCGGCAAGGCGATGTTCGTCCGGGCCGACCTCGCGGACGCCGAGCAGGCCAAGGGCTCCGTCGCCGAGGTGGTGCGGGCGTACGGCCGGGTCGACTGCCTGGTGAACTCGGCGGGGCTCACCTCCCGGGGCACGCTGCTGGACACCACGCCCGAGCTGTTCGACCAGCACATCGCGATCAACCTCAAGGCGCCGTTCTTCGCGATGCAGGCGGCCGTCGCCGACATGGTGGCGCGCAAGGCGCCCGGCACGATCGTCAACATCATCACGTCGTCGGCGCACGGCGGGCAGCCGTTCCTCGCGCCGTACGTCGCCGCGAAGGCCGGGCTCGCCGGACTGACCCGCAACGCCGCGCACGCCCACCGCTGGGACCGGGTCCGCATCAACGGCCTGAACATCGGCTGGACCGCGACCGAGGGCGAGGACGCCACCCAGCGCGCCTTCCACGGAGCCGGGGACGACTGGCGCGATCAGGCAGCGGCCAAGCTGCCGATGGGCAAGCTCGGCCAGCCGGACGAGATCGCCGACTTCGTCGTCCTCCTGTTGTCGGAACGGTCCGGAGTGGTCACCGGGTCCGTGATCGACTGGGACCAGAACGTGCTCGGCGGACTCGACTGACCTCCCCCACTCCGCTCGTAAGAACCGCACCCAAGGAGCAAGCACCCCCATGCGTATCGGAATCCTCGGCCTCGGCCGCATCGGCGCCTTCCACGCCGAGACCCTCTCGGGGCTCGACGCCGTCGAGTCCCTCGTCGTCTCCGACCCGTTCGCGGACGCCGCTAAGGCCGCCGCCGAGCGGTTCGGTGCCGAGGTCGCGGACTCCCCCGAGGCCCTGCTGGCCGCCGGCGTGGACGGCCTCGTCGTCGCCGCGGCCACCGACGCCCACCCCGCCCTGATCCTCGCCGGGGTCGAGGCCGGCGTCCCCGTGTTCTGCGAGAAGCCCGTCGCCAGGACCATGAGCGAGGGAGTCGAGGTGCTCAAGGCCGTGCGGGGCACGGACGTGCCGATCCAGATCGGCTACAACCGGCGCTTCGACGCCGGGTTCGTCGCTGCCCGGGCCGCCGTGCGCGGTGGAGAGCTCGGGCAGCTGCACACCGTGCGGTCGACGACGCTGGACCCGGCGCCGCCGCCCGCCGCGTACATCGCCGCCTCCGGCGGCATCTTCCGCGACTGTTCGGTGCACGACTTCGACATCATCCGCTGGGTGACCGGCCGCGAGGTGAGCGAGGTGTACGCCGTCGGCGGCAACAAGGGCGCCGACTACATCAGGGAGGCGGGCGACGCCGACACCACCGGGGCGATCCTCACGCTCGACGACGGCACCATCGCCGTGGTCTCCAACAGCCGCCACAACGCCCGCGGTTACGACGTCCGCATGGAGCTGCACGGTTTCAAGGACTCCATCGCCGTCGGCCTGGAGGACAAGCTGCCGCTGCGGTCGGTGGAGCCGGGCGTGACCTTCCCGGCGGGCACCCCGCACGACTTCTTCATGGACCGCTTCACCGCGGCCTACCGCGCCGAACTGACCGCGTTCACCGAGGTCGTGGCAGGCACCCGGCCCTCCCCGTGCACCATCGAGGACGCCCTGGAAGCCGGCTGGATCGCCGAGGCGTGCACGCTGTCCCTCGGCGAGCACCGCCCCGTCACCATCGAGGAGGTACGGCAGGCATGAGCGGACCGGGCCGGGAACCCCTGCGCATCGGCGTCCTGGGAGCCGCGCGGATCACCGAGCGCTCCCTGATCGGCCCGGCCCGTGCGACCGGCCACCGCGTCGTCGCGGTGGCCGCCCGTGACCGCGCCCGCGCCGAGGCGTTCGCAGCGGCCCACGGCGTGGAACGGGTGACGGGGTCGTACGCCGAACTGGTGGCCGACCCCGAGGTCGACGTCGTCTACAACCCGCTCGCCAACGGCCTGCACGGGCCGTGGAACCTCGCCGCCCTCGCGGCGGGCAAGCACGTGCTGAGCGAGAAGCCGTCGGCGAGCGACGCGGGGGAAGCGGCCGAGGTCCTGCAGGCCGCTCAGAAGGCCGGCACCGTCTTCATGGAGGCCTTCCACTACCTCTTCCACCCGGTCACCCGGCGTCTGCACGAGTTGCTGGAGTCGGGGGAGCTGGGCGACCTGCGGCACGTCGAGGCGCTCGTCGCGATCCCCGCGCCGGAGGACTCCGATCCGCGCTGGTCGCTGCCGCTGGCCGGCGGCGCCCTGATGGACCTCGGCTGCTACAGCCTGCACGCGCTGCGCATGCTCGCGCCCTGGGCCGGCGGCGCACCCCGGCTCGCGCGGGCCCGGGGCGGGGAGCGGGCGGGCGCGCCCGGGGTCGACGAGTGGCTGGACGCCGATCTGGAGTTCCCCGGCGGCGCCACCGGCTCCGCGCGTTGTCACATGGCCTACGGCGGCCTGGAGATGAGCATCCGGCTGGTGGGCTCCCGGGGCGAGGCGACCGCGCCGAACTTCGTGCTGCCGCACAGGGACGACCGGGTCGTGGTGCGCACCCCGGAGGGCGAGCGCACCGAACGGCTCGGCACACGCTCGTCGTACACGTACCAGCTGGAGGCGTTCGCCACCGGGGTGCGCGACGGGGCCGCTCTGCCGCTGGACGCGCAGGACGCGGTGACGACGATGGAGCTGATCGACGCGTGCTACCGCGCGGCCGGGTTCGAGCCGCGGCCGCGTACGAGGCTGCCCGGCTGACGCCGGCCGGCGGGTCAGCCGGCCTCCTCGCTGATGTTGACCATCCAGGGGACGCCGAACCGGTCCGTGCACATGCCGAACACATCGCCCCACATCTGCTTCTCCAGGGGCACGGACACCGAGCCGCCGGCGGACAGCTTCTCCCAGTAGCCGCGCAGCTCGGCGTCGTCGTCGCCGCTGAGGCTCACCGAGAAGTTGTTGCCCGGCCGGTGGTCGTCCGTCGGGGTGTCGGCGCCCATCAGGGTGAAGCCGCTGGGCGTTTCCAGCATGCCGTGCATGATTTTGTCGGCCATGGGGCTGTCCGGCTGGCCGAACTCACCGTAGGTGTTGAACCGCAGGGTGCCGCCGAAGACGTCCTTGTAGAACTCCATCGCCTGCCGGGCGTCACCGGCGAAGCTGAGGTACGGGTTGAGACGCGCGCTCATGGGAGCCTCCCGGAAAGGGCGGAACGGTCAGTGCTTCGCACGCTAGCCTGCGGCACTGACAACGGCCCGCCGAGCGCGTCGGGTGGGTTCACCCGTACAGCGCGGGCCGCTCGACCAGTGCGACCTCCGCCCGGCCGCCCTCTTCCAGAGCCCGCACCCCTGCCTCGCACACGGCCGCCGCGGCGTAGCCGTCCCAGGTGCTCGGGCCGGTCACCTCGCCGCGGCGGGTGGCGTCGACCCAGGCCTGGATCTCACGGTCGTAGGCGTCGGCGAAGCGCTCGGTGAAGTCCTGGGCGATGGTGCCGCCCCACCGGCCGGCCATGTGGGTGACCAGGCCGTGGCCGTCGCCGACGCGGGCGGTGCCGCGTTCGCAGACCACCTCGGCCTGCACCTGGTAGCCGAAGCCGCAGTTGACGAAGATCTCCACGTCGGACAGTGCTCCGCCGTCGGTCTCCAGGACGACGAACTGCGGGTCCAGCAGGGCGTCGGGCGCGTTGACGGAGGGGGTGGGGCGCAGCACGGTGACGGCCGTGATCTCGTGGCCGAGGAGCCAGCGGGTGGCGTCCACCTCGTGCGCGACGGAGTCGCTGATGAGCATGGAGCTGGTGAAGAAGGGCGGGCTGGCCACGTTGCGGTGCCGGTTGTGCAGCATCAGCGGGCGGCCGAGCTGTCCGGTCTCCAGCAGCGCCTTCAGTTTGACGTACTCGGCGTCGTAGCGGCGCATGAAGCCGACCTGGACCCGGCGGTGGCCGAGTGCCTGTTCGGCTTCGAGGACGCGCAGCGCCGAGGCCGCGTCGGGGGTGAGCGGCTTCTCGCACAGCACGGGCAGGTCGTGCGCGAAGGCGGCGAGCAGCGCGGCCTCGTGGGCCGGGCCCGGCGACGCGACGAGCACGGCGTCGACGTCGGCCGCCGCCAGGGCGACGACCGGGTCGGTGTAGGCCGTACAGCCGTCGACGCGGGCCGCGACGGCTTTGGCCCGCTCCGCGTCGACGTCCACGACGGCACTCACCCGTGCGCCGCTGATGACCGATTGGATGCGGCGCACATGGTCGGCGCCCATACGTCCCGTGCCGATGACTGCGACTCGCAGGGTCGCGGGTATGGCGCGCTCGGCCATGGTCGTCCTTCCGGGTCGTCAGGCGCCGCAGGAACGAAGGAACTTGCGGGTGCGCACCGCGATGGGCAGCGGCTTGTCCGGCTCGCAGGGGTACATGTCCTGCTCGACGATGGCGAAGAGCTCCACGCCGAGGTTCTGCGCAGCCTCCAGCACCGGGCCCAACTCGGGGACTCCGGCCGGGGGTTCGCACATCACGCCGCGCTGCACGGCGGGCCCGAACGGCACCCCGTTGGCCTGGACGTCGGCGAGGATCTCCGGGTCGACCTGCTTGAGGTGCAGGTAGCCGATGCGCTCGCCGTACGTCTCGATCAGCTTGACGCTGTCGCCGCCGCAGTAGGCGTAGTGGCCGGTGTCCAGGCAGAGGTTGACCAGGTCGGAGTCGGTGGAGTCGAGGAACCGCTCGACGTGCTCCTCGGTGTCGATGTGGGTGTCGGCGTGCGGGTGGACGACGATGTCGAGCCCGTACTTCTCCTTCACCTCGTGACCGAGGCGCTCCATGCCCTTGCTCAGGTGCCCCCACTGCTCGGTGGTGAGCTCCGGCGGCTCCAGGATCTCGGCGGTCTTGTCGTCGCGCCAGAAGGAGGGGATGACGACCAGGTGCTTGGCGTCCATGGCCTGGGTGAGGGCGGCGACCCTGCTGACCTGTTCCCAGGTGGACTCCCACTCGGAAGGACCGCGGTGCAGGCCGCAGAAGATCGTGCCCGCGGAGACCTTGAGGTTCCGCTTGGTCACCTCGTCGGTGAGCCGGGCCGGGTCGGTCGGCAGGTAGCCGTACGGGCCGAGTTCGATCCAGGAGTAGCCGGCCTCGGCGACCTCGTCGAGGAAGCGTTCCCAGGGCACCTGCAACGGGTCGTCGGCGAACCAGACGCCCCAGGAGTCGGGGGCGGAGCCGACCCGGATGCGGTCGAGCGCGGGGGCCATGTCAGGACTTTCCTTCCGGAGTTGCCACTACGGGGGCGGTGAGGTCTTCCTCTTCGGGGAGCTCCTCGACGTCGACGCCGCGGACCTGCGCCAACTCGTGCTTGAGGGCGGCCAGTTCGGCGCCGCCGGCCATGTGGTTGGTGAGCTCTTCGAGGCTGACCTGGTCGCGGGAGGCGGACAGCTCCATGGTGCCCAGGCGCAGGACGCTGAAGTGGTCGCCGACCATGTAGGCGTGGTGGGGGTTGTGGGTGATGAAGATGACGCCGAGGCCGCGGTCGCGGGCGGCGGCGATGTACTTCAGCACCACACCGGACTGCTTGACGCCGAGGGCGGCGGTCGGCTCGTCCAGGATGAGGACGCGGGCGCCGAAGTAGACGGCGCGGGCGATCGCGACGCACTGGCGCTGGCCGCCGGAGAGCGTGCCGATGGGCTGCTCCAGGTCGTCCAGGACGATGCCCATCTCCCGCAGTTCGTGATCGGCTGTCTCCTTCATCTGCTCGATGTCGAGACGGCGGATCGGCCAGGGGCCCTTGGTCATCTCGGAGCCGAGGAAGAAGTTGCGCCACACCGGCATCAGCGGGACGACCGCGAGGTCCTGGTAGACGGTGGCGATGCCCTTGTCGAGGGCCTCGCGCGGGGTGGAGAAGCGCACGGGTTCGCCGTCGACGAGGAACTCGCCCTCGGTGTGCTGGTGCAGACCCGAGATGATCTTGATGAGGGTCGACTTGCCGGCGCCGTTGTCGCCGAGGACGCAGGTCACCTTGCCGGGGTGGACGGCCAGGTCGACACCGTGCAGCGCCCGGATGTTGCCGTAGGACTTGCCCGCGTTGCGCAGTTCGACCAGGGGACGGTCCCCCGCGGAGGGCTTGTCCGCCAGGACGGCCCCGTGGGTGCCGGTTTCCTTGCTTGTCATTGCGGTCACCTCCGGGTCGCCGTGCGCTGGACCCACAGATTGATGAGGACGGCGCCGAGGAGCATCACGCCGAGGAAGGCCTTGAACCAGTCGGGGTTCCAGCCGGCGTAGACGATGCCCTGCTGGACCATGCCGAACATGAAGGCGCCGAAGACCGGGCCGATCGCCGAGCCGTAGCCGCCGGTCAGCAGACAGCCGCCGATGACCGCCGCGGCGATGTAGATCAGCTCCTGGCCCACGCCCTCGCCGGACTGCACCGTGTTGAAGGAGAACAGGTTGTGCATGCCGACGAACCAGGCGCCGAACCCGACCAGCATGAACAGCGATATCTTGGTGAAGGTCACCGGGACACCGACCGCGCGGGCGCTGCCCTTGTTGCCGCCGACGGCGAAGATCCAGTTGCCGTACTTGGTGCGCAGCAGCACCCAGGTGGCGATGGCCGCGAAGACCAGCCACCACACCACGGTGATCTTCACCTGGACGCCGCCGACGTCGAAGGTCGAGGCGAAGAGCGCCTTGGCCTGGCTGAAGCCGTCCATGTCGCTGATGTCGTCGGTGGCGACGTTGCCGGTGACCAGCTTGGTCACCGCGAGGTTGACGCCCTGCAGGATCAGGAAGGTGCCGAGTGTGACCAGGAAGCTCGGCAGGCCGGTCTTGACCAGCATCCAGCCGTTGAACGCGCCGATCGCCAGCGACACGACCAGGGCGACGATCACGCCCGCCCAGACGTTCAGGGTCAGCTGGTAGCTGAGCATCGACGCGGTCAGCGCCGAGGTGATCACGGCGACACCGGCCGACAGGTCGAACTCGCCGCCGATCATCAGCAGGGCCACGGGCAGGGCCATGATCCCGATCGTCGACGACTGGTACAGGATGTTCGCCATCGAGCTGCCGTCACGTACCGGCGGCGCGGCGAACAGGAAGAACACCAGGACCGCGACGGCGCCGAGGAAGACGCCGACCTCGGGCCGGGCAAGCAGGCGCAGCGCGAGGGGGCGCTGCTGGGTCCGGCCGTCTGTCTGCTTCGGGCCGGAGGCCGGCGGTGTGCTCACCGCCGGCGCAGCCTGTTGGGTCATGCTCATCACCGAGTTCCGTTCGCGGCGAACTTGGCGATCTGCTCGACGTTGGACTTGTCGACGAAGGCCGGGCCGGTGAGCACGGGCTGCTCACCGCCGCCGCTGTAGTTGCCGTTGTTCTTGTAGAGCCACAGTCCGTCGACGGCCAGGTAGCCCTGGAGGTAGGGCTGCTGGTCGACGGCGAACTGGATCGAGTCGTTCTGGATGGCCTTGATGAGGTCCTTGTTGAGGTCGAAGGTGGCGACCTTCGCCTTGCTGCCGGCGTCGCCGACCGACTGCACCGCGGTCAGCGCGAAGGGGGCGCCGAGCGTGACGACGTAGTCGATGGACGGGTCCTGCTTCAGCTTGGCGGTGATGGTGGACTTCACGGACGGCATGTCGGTGCCGTTGACGTTCTGCACGTCGAGCTTGCCGTCGAAGGTCTTCTCCACGCCGTCGCACCGCTGGGTCAGGCCGACGTTGCCCTGCTCCTGGACGACGCAGAGGGCGTGCTTGGCGCCGACCTCGTTCAGCTTCTTGCCGAACGCCTCTCCCGCCACGGTCTCGTCCTGCCCGAAGAACTCCAGCAGGTTGAGGCTCTTCCAGTCGCTCAGGCCGGAGTTGAGGCCGACGACGGGTATCCCGGCCTGCTCGGCCTTGCCGATGACGCTCTTGAGGGCGTCCGGCTTGGCGAGGGTGACCGCGATGCCGTCGACCTTCTGGTCGATCGCGTTCTGGACCAGGTTGGCCTGGTTGCCCGCGTTCGGGTCGGCCGAGTAGATCAGCTTGATGTTGTCCTTGGCGGCCGCGGCCTCGGCACCCTTGCGGACGGTGTCCCAGAAGGTGTCGCCCGGTGCCTGGTGGGTGACGAGAGCGACCGTCATCCGGGGGGTGTTGGCCTTGCCCGCGGAGGCGTTCGCCCCGCCTTCCTCCGACTTCTTGCCCCCGGAGCCGCTGGAGCAGCCGGCGAGGGTCAGGGCGGCTGCCGCCGCGACGGCGACGACGGGCACGATTCTGTGGGAACGACGGGAAGTAGAGCGGTCCATCTTTACCTGGCACCTCACTGTGCGACGGGAGGAAAGGGGGATCGGGAGGATCCGGGGGGCCGGAGCCTCGGGAGTCCAGGTCATGCGCCGAAAACGGCTGTCGTGTTGGGACGGGATCCAAGCCCTTGACGCGTCCGCTGTCAATACTTTGTTAAGACATCATTTCACAAGCAGGTCCGAATGTAAGTACAAACTATTGACAGCGCCGCCCTCCGAGACCTACACCTGGGAGGCGGCAGGTCCCTGGCTTCCACGTCCCCACGGTTGCAGGGCACCCAGGGACCCGCATCCCCAGCAGCTCGAGGAGCGTCGCGCATGGCCGACTCAGCACAGTACTTCGACCTGATCACGATGGGCCGCATCGGGGTCGATCTTTACCCCCTGCAGACGGGCGTGCCCCTGACGCGGGTGGAGACCTTCGGGAAGTTCCTCGGCGGTTCGGCCGCCAACGTGGCGGTCGCGGCCGCCCGTCTCGGCCGTTCCACCGCGGTGATCACCCGCACCGGCAACGACCCCTTCGGTGCCTATCTGCACGAGGCGCTGAAGGACTTCGGGGTCGACGACCGCTGGGTCACCCCGGTCGACGCCCACCCCACCCCCATCACGTTCTGCGAGATCTTCCCGCCGGACGACTTCCCGCTCTACTTCTACCGCCGGCCCAAGGCCCCGGACCTGGAGATCCGCACCGACGAGCTGGACTACTTCGCCATCCGCGGGGCCCGTATCTTCTGGATCACCGGCACCGGTCTGAGCGAGGAGCCGAGCCGCTCCGCCACGCTCGCTGCCCTCAAGGCGCGCGACAAGGCGGGCACCACGGTCTTCGACCTCGACTGGCGCCCGATGTTCTGGCGGGACCCGCAGGAGGCCCGCCCCTACTACCGCGAGGCGCTGCGCCACGCCACCGTCGCGGTCGGCAACCTCGACGAGTGCGAGGTCGCCACCGGCGTCCGCGAACCCGAGGCGTGCGCCGAGGCGCTGCTGGCGGCGGGCGTGGAGCTCGCCGTGGTCAAGCAGGGCCCGAAGGGCGTGCTGGCCGTGCACCGCGACGGCACCCGGGCAGAGGTGCCGCCCGTGCCGGTCGAGGTGGTCAACGGCCTCGGCGCGGGCGACGCCTTCGGTGGCTCGCTCTGCCACGGTCTGCTCTCCGGCTGGGATCTCGACACGACCATGCGGTACGCCAACGCCGCCGGCGCGCTCGTCGCCTCCCGCCTCGCCTGTTCCTCCGCGATGCCGACCGAGTCCGAGGTCGAAGACCTCCTCGCACGGGCCTCGTCGCCGAGTGTCGCGGGCTGACGTGAGCCGTCCCCGCCCCCGGGCCGACGAAGCCAACCCCGAACGGAGCCTGACTTGAACCTGAGCATCCCCGACCTCACCGCGGTCCGGGCCCGCAATCCGGAGGCCGTCGCCGAGGCGGCCGCCCGCCGGACGCGCCGCCCGCTGATCGGCGACAGCGGCCGTCTGATGATCGTGGCCGCCGACCACCCGGCCCGCGGCGCCCTGGGCGTCGGCGAACGTCGCCTGGCCATGGCCCACCGCGCCGATCTGCTGGAGCGCCTGTGCGTCGCGCTGTCCCGGCCCGGCGTGGACGGGGTGCTCGCCACCGCCGACATCCTGGAGGACCTGCTGCTCCTCGGGGTGCTGGACGACAAGGTCGTCATGGGCTCCATGAACCGCGGGGGCCTGGCCGGCGCCGCCTTCGAGATGGACGACCGGTTCACCGGCCACCGCGCCGAGGACATAGAGCGCCTCGGCTTCGACGCGGGCAAGCTGCTCGTCCGTATCGACTACGACGACCCGGGCTCCCTGACCACCCTGGAGTCCACGGCCCGCGCCATCGACGCCATGGCCGCGCGCCGACTGCCCGTCTTCGTCGAGCCGTTCATCTCCCGCCGCGTCGAAGGCCGGGTCCGCAACGACCTGTCCGCGGAGGCCGTCACCCGCTCCATCGCCATCGCCTCCGGCCTCGGCGGCACCTCCGCCTACACCTGGCTGAAGCTGCCCGTCACCGACGACCCCGACGACATGGCCGAGGTCCTGGAGACCTCCACCCTGCCCGCCGTGCTGCTCGGCGGCGAGGTCGGCGACGACCAGGAGGGCGCGTACGAACGCTGGCGCAAGGCGCTGCGGCTGCCCACCGTGCAGGGCATGGTGGTCGGCCGGTCGCTGCTCTACCCGGCCGAGGGCAGCGTGGAGCAGGCAGTGGACACGGCCGTCGGCCTGTTGTGAGCGAAAGGCAGACCATGACGTATCACCTCCCCGCGGGCAAGGCCCTCGGCGGCCCCTACATCGTCGACGTCACCCCGGAGAAGGCCAACTGGGGCTACTCCAGCCTGCGCGTGCTGGAACTGCCGCCGGGCGGCACGCACTCCTTCGACACCGGTGACAGCGAGTGGATCGTGCTGTCGCTCGGCGGAGCCTGCGCGGTCGCCGTCGGCGACGACTTCGGCCAGGACACCTTCGAGCTGCACGGCCGCCGCGACGTCTTCAGCGGCGTCAGCGACTTCGCCTACCTGCCGCGCGACGCCCGCGCGACCGTGACGTCCGCCGAGGGCGGCCGGTTCGCGCTGACCGGAGCGCGCTGCACGCGCCGCCTGCCCGCCCGCTACGGCCCGGCCTCCTCGGTGCCCGTGGAACTGCGCGGCACCGGGAACTGCTCCCGCCAGGTGAACAACTTCGGCGCGGCCGGGGTGTTCGACTGCGACAAGCTCATCGCCGTCGAGGTGATCACCCCGGGCGGCAACTGGTCGTCGTTCCCGCCGCACAAGCACGACGAGCACCGGCCGGGCGAGGAGTCCGTGCTGGAGGAGATCTACTACTTCGAGTTCGCCGCGCACGACGGCACCCCCGGCCTCGGCTACCAGCGGGTCTCCCCGTCCGGCCCGGGCCGCGACACGGACGTGCTGGCCGAGGTCCGCGACGGCGACGTCGTCCTCATCCCGGACGGCTGGCACGGACCGTCCATGGCGACGCCCGGCCACCACATGTACTACCTCAACGTCATGGCGGGCCCGGAGGCCGAGCGCGCCTGGCTGATCTGCGACCACCCCGACCACGCCTGGATCCGCGACACCTGGCCGGACCAGCCCGTCGACCCCCGACTCCCCCTCTACACCGCACCGGAGACCTCCGCATGAGCGCCCCCACCCGCCGACTGACGACCGCCCAGGCGCTGGTGCGGTTCCTGTCCGCCCAGTACACCGAGCGGGACGGCGTACGACGCCGCCTGATCGCCGGCACCTGGGGCATCTTCGGCCACGGCAACGTGGCGGGTGTCGGCCAGGCCCTGCTGGAGGCGGGCGAGGACGTCATGCCCTTCCACCAGGGCCGCAACGAGCAGTCGATGGTGCACGCGGCGGTCGGCTACGCCCGCCAGCTCAACCGCCTCTCCGCGCAGGCCGTGACGACCTCCATCGGCCCCGGCGCCACCAACCTGGTCACCGGCGCCGCCCTGGCGACGATCAACCGTCTGCCGGTGCTCCTGCTCCCCGGCGACTACTTCGCCACGCACGCCGCCGACCCGCTGCTGCAGCAGCTGGAGCACCCGGTCGAGGCCGACGTGTCCGTCAACGACACCCTGCGCCCGGTGTCCCGCTACTTCGACCGGATCACCCGCCCCGAGGCCCTGATCCCGTCCGCGCTCAACGCCATGCGGGTGCTCGCCGACCCGGCCGAGACCGGCGCGGTCACGCTGGCCCTCCCCCAGGACGTGCAGGCCGAGGCGTACGACTGGCCGGAGGAGTTCTTCGCCGAGCGCGTCTGGTACGTACGGCGTCCCGCACCGGACCCGGTCGAGCTGGCGGCGGCCGTGGAGGCCGTCCGGTCGGCCCGGCGCCCGCTGATCGTCGCGGGCGGCGGTGTCCACCACAGCGAGGCCGAGGACGCCCTGAAGGCGTTCGTCGAGGCCACCGGCATCCCCGTCTCCTCTACGCAGGCGGGCAAGGGCTCGCTGCGGTACGACCACCCCGCCGACCTCGGCGGCATCGGCCACACCGGTACGTCGGTCAGCGACGACATCGCCCGCACCGCCGACCTGGTCATCGGCGTCGGCACCCGCTACACCGACTTCACCACGGCCTCCGGCACGCTGTTCCAGAACCCGGACGTGCGGTTCCTGAACCTCAACATCACCGGCTTCGACGCGCACAAGCTGGCCGCGCGGACGCTGGTCTGCGACGCGAGGACCGGACTGGAGAAGCTCACCGAGGCCCTGGCCGGGCACCGTGTGCAGTCGTCGTACGAGGCCGAGTACCGCGCCGGCAAGGAGCGCTGGGACCAGGTCGTCGACGCCGCCTACCGCGCCGACGACGAGAACGCGATCCCGACCCAGACCCAGGTGCTCGGCGCGCTGGACGCGGTCGTCGGCGACGACGACGTGGTGATCAACGCGGCCGGTTCGCTCCCCGGCGACCTGCACAAGCTGTGGCGCTCCCGCAGCCCGCGCCAGTACCACCTGGAGTACGGCTACTCCTGCATGGGCTACGAGATCCCCGCCGGGATCGGCATCCAGCAGGCCGCCCCGGACACGGCCGTGTGGTCGCTGGTCGGGGACGGCACCTACCTGATGATGCCGACGGAGATCGTCACGGCCGTCCAGGAGGGCCTGCCGGTCAACATCGTCCTGATCCAGAACCACGGCTACGCCTCCATCGGCGGGCTGTCGGCCGAGACCGGCGGCGAGCGCTTCGGCACCGACTACCGCTACCGCTCCGCCGACGGCACCTTCAGCGGGGCGCCGCTGCCCGTCGACCTCGCCGCCAACGCGGCCAGCCTCGGCATGGACGTCCTGCGCGCCAAGACGGTGCGCGAGCTGCGCGAGGCGCTGGCCACGGCCCGCGCCTCCGACCGGCCGACGTGCGTGTACGTCGAGACGGACATCATGAACCCCACCTCCCCCGGTGCCGAGGCCTGGTGGGACGTGCCCGTGGCCGAGGTCGCCTCCCGCGAGGCGGCCGTCGAGGCCCGCGAGCGGTACGACCACCACCTCGCCGGACGCCGCCGCCACCTGTAGAACCCCCCGCTCACCCAGCTCCCCGCAAGCTCACGAAAGGCCCTCCCCCCCCATGAAGACCATCACCCACTGGATCGGCGGCAAGCCCGTCGAGGGCACCTCCGGCCGCTTCGGCCCGGTCTACAACCCAGCCACCGGCGCCCAGGAGAAGCAGGTCGCGTTCGCCACCGTCGACGAGGTCGACGCCGCGGTCGCCGCCGCCAAGGACGCCTTCGAGAGCTGGGGCAGCTCCTCGCTCGCCAAGCGCACGGCGATCCTGTTCAAGTACCGCGAACTGCTGGACGCCCACCGCGACGAGATCGCCGAGCTGATCACCGCCGAGCACGGCAAGGTGCACTCCGACGCGCTCGGCGAGGTCGCGCGCGGCATGGAGATCGTCGAGCTCGCGTGCGGCATCTCCGTCCAGCTCAAGGGCGAGCTGTCCACCCAGGTCTCCACCCGGGTCGACGTCGCCTCGATCCGCCAGCCGCTCGGCGTGGTCGCCGGCATCACGCCGTTCAACTTCCCGGCGATGGTGCCGATGTGGATGTTCCCGCTGGCCGTCGCGTGCGGCAACACCTTCGTCCTCAAGCCCAGCGAGAAGGACCCCTCGGCCTCCTTCCGCCTGGCCGAACTGGCCGCCGAGGCGGGCCTGCCGGACGGTGTCCTGAACGTCGTGCAGGGCGACAAGGTGGCCGTCGACCGCATCCTGGAGCACCCGGACATCGAGGCGGTCTCCTTCGTCGGCTCGACCCCGATCGCCAAGTACATCCAGCTCAAGGCCGTCGAGCACGGCAAGCGGGTGCAGGCCCTGGGCGGCGCCAAGAACCACATGCTGGTACTGCCCGACGCCGACCTGGACTTCGCCGCCGACCAGGCGATCAACGCGGCCTACGGCTCGGCGGGCGAGCGCTGCATGGCCGTGTCGGTCGTGGTCGCGGTCGGCGACACCGGTGACGAGCTGGTCGCCAAGATCGCCGAGCGGGCGAAGAACCTGCGGATCGGCCCCGGCGACGACCCGGCGTCCGAGATGGGCCCGCTGATCACCCGCGAGCACCGCGACAAGGTGGCCTCGTACGTGGCGAGCGCCGCGCAGCAGGGCGCGGAGGTCGTCGTCGACGGCACCGGCTACACGGTGGACGGCCATGAGAACGGCTTCTACCTCGGTGTCTCGCTCCTCGACAAGGTGCCGGTGACGGCGGACGCGTACCGGGACGAGATCTTCGGCCCGGTGCTGTGCGTGGTCCGCGCCGACACCTACGACGACGCCATCGAGCTGATCAACTCCTCGCGCTGGGGCAACGGCACCGCGATCTTCACCCGGGACGGCGGCGCCGCCCGCCGCTTCCAGCTGGAGGTCAAGGCCGGCATGGTCGGCGTCAACGTGCCGATCCCGGTCCCGGTCGGCTACCACTCCTTCGGCGGCTGGAAGGACTCCCTCTTCGGCGACCTGCACATCTACGGCAACGACGGCATCGCCTTCTACACCCAGGGCAAGGTCATCACCACGCGCTGGCCGGACCCGGCCGACGCCGGTATCAACCTCGGTTTCCCGAGCAACTCCTGACCGACCGTTCCAGCACCTGACCGACCGTTCCAGTGGGAGGTACGTCCATGGCGAAGACCGGCGACCGGGCCCGTGGCGGGACGGCACCCGCCCTCGGTGCGCTGGACTTCGCCCTGGACCGGGGCAGTCCGGTGCCGCTGTACTACCAGCTGGCCCAGCAGCTGGAGGCGGCGATCGAGCACGGTGTCCTCGCCCCGGGCAATCTGCTGGGCAACGAGGTCGACCTGTCGGTGCGCCTCGGTCTGTCCCGCCCCACCGTCCGCCAGGCCATCCAGTCCCTCGTCGACAAGGGGCTGCTGGTCCGGCGGCGCGGGGTGGGCACGCAGGTGGTGCACAGCCAGGTCAAGCGCCCGCTGGAACTGAGCAGCCTCTACGACGACCTGGAGGCGGCCGGGCAGGGCCCGACCACTCAGGTGGTGCGCAACGAGGTCGTCCCGGCGCCCGCCGATGTCGCGGCGGCGCTGGGCGTGGCGGAGGGCGGCGAGGTCATCCTGCTGGAGCGGCTGCGCTGCACCCACGGCCAGCCGGTCGCCCTGCTGTGCAACTACCTGCCGGCGGGCCTGCTCGACCTGGACAGCGCCCGGCTGGAGTCGACCGGCCTGTACCGGATGATGCGTGCGGCCGGCATCACCCTGCACAGCGCCCGCCAGACCGTCGGCGCCCGTTCGGCCACCGCCGAGGAGGCCACCCGCCTCGACGAGAAGGAGGGCGCGGCGCTGCTGACCATGCAGCGCACGGCATACGACGACACCGGTCGGCCGGTGGAGTACGGGACGCACATCTACCGGGGGTCCCGGTACGCGTTCGACTTCCAGTTGCTGGTCAGGCCGTGACGCCCGGCGCGGTGCCGTGAGGTGGCGCGGTGCGGCCGAGCGGCATTGACTCTGGGGCGCGATGGGGGCAAAGTCGTATGTATACGTCGTAAGCATACGACGGTCGAGGAGTCGGGTCCATGAGCCAACCGACCACAGTCCTGATCACCGGCGGGGCCGGCTTCATCGGCAGCCACGCGTGCGTGGAACTGCTCGACCACGGCTACGAAGTGATCGTCGTCGACGACTACTCCAACAGCACGCCCCAGGTCTTCGCCCGGGTGGAACGGATCGCCGGCCGCTTCGTGGGCGCCGTCTACGAGCTGGACATCCTGGACCGGCAGGCCCTCTCCGCCGTCTTCGACCGGCACACGGTCGACGCGGTCATCCACTTCGCCGCCCGGAAGTCCGTGAGCGAGTCGACGTTCCGGCCCATCGAGTACTACGACACGAACGTGGGCGGCATGACGGCGCTGCTGCGGACCATGCACGAGCACGGTGTGCACCAACTCGTCCACTCCTCGTCCTGCTCCGTGTACGGCGAGGCCGGCAGGGGGCCGCTCGACGAGGCCGTCCCCGCCCGGCCCACCAATCCCTACGCCGCCTCCAAGTGGACCTGCGAGCAGATCCTCGCCGACGTGTGCCGCCGCCGGCCCGAGTACACCGTGCTGTGCCTGCGGTACTTCAACCCGGTCGGCGCCCACCCCAGCGGACTGCTCGGTGAGGACCCGCACGGCACGCCCGACAACCTGATGCCGTACCTGGCGCAGGTGGCCATCGGCAGGCGGGAGCGGCTGCGCGTGTACGGCGACGACTACCCCACGCCCGACGGGACCGCGATCCGCGACTACCTCCACGTCATGGACACCGTCGAGGCGCACCGGCTCGCCCTCGACCACTTCGGCGACGCGCCGGGCATGCACGTGTACAACCTCGGACGGGGCCGGGGCAGTTCGGTCCTCGACGTCATCGGCGTGTTCTCACGGACGTGCGGCAGATCCATTCCGTACGAGATCGCGCCACGCCGCCCCGGCGACGTCGCCGAACTCGTCGCCGACTCCTCCGCCGTGCGGCGCGCCTGGGGCTGGCGTCCCGTCCGGGACCTGGTGGACATGTGCCGGGACGCCTGGCGCTTCCAGCGGCTCAACCCGCAGGGCTACGCGGACTCGGCCCGTCGGCCCGACGGCCGGGGGAACAGGAACGGCACCGTGACCCGCGACCGCGGCTGAAAGGCCCGTACGACGGCCCCTCACCGGGGTCGGGCACGGCCGGCGACGCGGTCCGCGCGCGGCGCTGCCGCCCTGCCCGACGGGCGGCACGACATGCGGCGCGGCGCCATCCTGCCTAGCATCGGCACAGTAAGCCCGTGTTGGCGCGTACCGCAGACTTCGGTCCATACCGTTCGGGGTGCTTGCCCTTGTTGCCGGCCCACCGCCTCATGACCGCCCAGGTCGTGCTGGCCGGGGCCCTGACCGGCATGTACATGACCTTCCCGGCGGCCCGTGAGCCGCTGTGGGTCCTCATCGCTCTGGCGGGTGTCGCCGGCATCCTCACCGGTGTGCGTCTGCACCGGCCCGCGCACCGCTGGCCGTGGTGGATGTTCGCCGCCGGGCTGCTGGCCTCCGCTGCCGGTGACACCTACGCCAAGGTGCGGGAGACGTACTTCCACGCGCCCACCACGTTCCCGTCCCCGGCCGACGCCTCCTCCCTCGTCGTGTACGCCCTCCTGATCGCGGGACTGTTCGGCCTGGTGCGCCACCGCTGGGTGGGCCGCGATCCCCCCGGCCTGCTCGACGCGCTGATCATCACGGCCGGGATCGTCCTTCCGGTATGGGTCTATCTGGTGCAACCGCTGACCCGGCTGGAGGAGCTCACCTGGCAGCAGCGCGCCATCAGCATCGCCTACCCGCTCGGGGGCGTCCTGGTGCTGGCCCTGCTGGTCCGGCTGCTCGCCCCCAGCCGCGAGGAGGCACGCCCCAACCGCGCCGTGCAATTGATCGTGGTGGGCACGGGCACGATGCTCTGCTGCGACATCGCCTACGCCACCCTTCGGCTGGACGAGGTCGCGCAGGCGGGCACACTGCTGGACTTCGGCTGGATCATCTTCTACACGGCCTGGGGGCTGGCCGCGCTGCACCCCTCCATGACGGAGCTGACCGCGTCGGAATCCCCGTCCCAGTCCCTGCTTCCGCCCTGGCGCCGGCTTCTGCTGCTCACGGTGGCCACCCTGATCCCGCCCGCGGTGCTCGTCCACGAGGAGAGCGTGGGTCACGTGCACGACGCCACGGTGCTGGCCGTGCTCTCCGCCGTGCTGTTCGTGCTGGTGATCCTGCGGCTCGCGATGATGGTCGTCGCGCACCGCATGGCCGTGGCGCGTGAACAGGCACTGCGCACGGCGGCCGCCTCCTTGGTGGGGGCGTTCTGGCCGGAGGAGATCGCACGGGCCTGCGACACGGCGGTCGCCGCGCTGTTCAAACCCAACGTCCAGCACACCACCAGGGTGCTCTCGGCCCAGCAGGCCGAAGACCTCTACGCGCGTCTGAGCGGTAATGAGCCGGCAGGGCGCGGCCGGGCGGGTTGCCTCGCCCGGCACCGCACCGTCATGGTGCCCGTCGCGGCGCTCGGGCCCGACCTCGCCGCACAGTTCGCGGACGTTCCGACCGTTCTGGTCTGCCCGATGGTCAGGCCCGGCCGTCCGGCCGGCACGGAGACCGCGGGCGTGCTGCTGGCCGGTGGGCCCGAGCGGCAACTCGCCGAGATGCGCGGCTCACTGGAGATCCTGGCCTCGCACGCGGGCCTGGTGACGGAACGCATCGCGCTGCGGCGGGAGATCACCCGCAAGGAGAGCGAGGCGTACTTCCGCACCCTGGTGCACAACGCCTCCGACGTCATCCTCATCGTCGACGACGACACGACGGTCCGTTACGCCAGTCCGTCCGCGCGCGCCGTGTTCGGCGGTGCCTACCTGGTCGGGACCGAACTGCAGGCGCTGGTGGCTCCTCAGGAGCGCCACCGGGTGAAACGGACCCTGACCGCCCTGCTGCACGACGGGCGGCAGGAGGTGCACGACCACTGGTGGGTGGTGCGGGGCCCGGACCGCCTGGAAGTGGATGTGCACTGCCGTGACCTGCGGCAGGACCGGACCGTGGGGGGTCTGGTCGTCACCCTGCGGGACGTCACCGAGCAGCGCAGGCTGGAGCACGAGCTCACCCAGCGCGCCTTCCACGACTCCCTGACCGGTCTGCCCAACCGGACGCTGCTGCTGGAGCGGACCGAGCGCGCGCTGCTGCGCGGCCGGCGGGAGTCGGCGGTCACGTGCCTGCTCTTCATCGACCTGGACGACTTCAAGATCGTCAACGACACGCTCGGGCACACGGTCGGCGACGGGCTGCTGTGCGCCGTGGCGGAGCGTCTGTCGGCAACCCTGCGCCGTACCGACACGGCGGCACGGCTCGGCGGCGACGAGTTCGCCGTGCTGATGGAGGACGCCAAGCAGCCCCTGGACTCCGAGTTGCTGGCCGCGCAGGTGATCCAGACGCTGAACCGGCCGTTCCAGCTGTCGGAGGCCACGGTGAGCGTCTCCGCCAGCGTGGGCGTGGCCACCGCCCAGGACACCACGGACGCCAACGAACTCCTGGCGCTGGCCGATCTGGCCCTGTACGCCGCCAAGGCCGCGGGAAAGCGGCAGTGGCGGCGCTTCGAACCCCAGCAGCGTGTCCGGATGGTCGAGCGCCACGACCTCAAGGCGCAGATGGACGGAGCGATCGCGCGAGGTGAGTTCGCCCTCTGCTACCAGCCGGTCGTGGACATCGCCGCCGGTGACGTCGTGGGCTTCGAGGCGCTGGCCCGCTGGCCCCATCTGCCCACCGGACCAGTCCCGCCGGGGCAGTTCATCCCGCTGGCCGAGGAGTCCGGGCACATCTCGATGCTGGGCGCGTGGGTGCTGCACCGGGCCACGGCCGACATCGCCCGGTTGCAGCGCCGGATCCCGCTGCCCGCGCCGCCGTACCTCAGCGTCAACGTGTCCGCCCGGCAGTGGGGGGACATGAGCTTCCTGGACGAGGTGTGCACGGCCCTGGACGCCGCCGGCCTGGTCCCGGGCACGCTGCAGCTGGAGCTCACCGAGTCGGTGCTCATGCAGCGGACCGATCAGATCGACGAGGTCATCCGCGAGCTGAAGGAGGTCGGCGTGCGCATCGCGATCGACGACTTCGGCACCGGTTACGCGTCGCTGCGCTATCTGCGGGACTTCCCCATCGACGTACTCAAGATCGACAAGACGTTCATCGACGGCATCCCGCAGGACTCCCAGCAGGTGGCCCTGGTCGAGGCCATCCTCCGCCTCGCCGACACGCTCGGGCTCCAGGTGATCGCCGAGGGCATCGAGGAGCAGGAGCAGCGGGAGCTGCTGGCCGACATCGGCTGCCGCTTCGGACAGGGATATCTGTTCGCCCGGCCGATGACGGTCGAGGAGGGAGAGCTCGTGCTGCGGCAGCGGGCCCGTGGCAGCGGCGGGGCCCCTTTCCCGGACACCGCCGCCGGCGAGCAGAGCCGGCCACCGTGAGACGGCGTGACCGGCGACGGTGACCACGCCCCACCGTCCGTGCGTCCGTCCGCGAGGGCCCATGCGGCGGGCCGGTGACGACGAGTGTGGCTGTCCCGTGCGCACGGTGACGATCAGCGTGGCTTCCCCGTGCGCACGTGGTCGGCGGCGGGCGCCGGCTGGGCGAGCCGACGGGCGGGCCAGGTGTCGGCGGGCATCGGAAGGCTGTCGGGCCCGGTGCCGCGCAGCTGCCGCACGTACTGCTCCCGCGGCACGAGGACGCAGCCCAGGGCGCGGACGTGCGGGCTGTCCCGCTGGGCGTCGAGCAGTACGCCGCCGGCCTGCGCGAAGCGCACCGCGAGGTCGTACACGGCGACCTTCGAGGCACCGGGACGGCGGAAGAACATCGAGTCCATGCTGAAGACCGGTCCGACGCGGAGGCCGAAGACGCCGCCGACGAGTTCGCCGTCCTCCCACACCTCGACACTGTGCGCGTGGCCCAGTTCGTGCAGGCGGACCAAACTGTCGATCAGCTCTTCGGTGAGCCACTGCGGGACACGGCCGGCGCGGCACTCGCGGACGACCCGCTCGAACCGGCGGTCCAGGCTGGTCGACCACGGCAGCCGGTTGCGCAGCCGCCGGGCGAGGCTGCGGCTGAGGTGCGCGGCCGAGACGGGCAGGACCGGCCTGGGGTCGGGCGACCACCAGGAAACGGCGTAGGGATCGGCCGACTCGTCCCCCACCAGCTGGATGCGGCCCTCCTGGACCTGGTCGGCGTAGAGCACCTCGTTGAGGGCGCGGGTGTACTCGTCGGGGGCCGGGAACGGATAGAGGCCGGCCCGATAGGCCGCTAGCAGGCTGGCGGGACCGAGGTCGGCGCAGAAGGCCACCGGACCGTCGGGGGCCGCTGCCCGCACGTCCAGCGCCTCCCAGCCGGGGCATCGGCTCACCACTGTGCCGCTCCCTGCCCGTGGTCGCGCACCGGCCGTGCGTGGTCGGCCTCTTCGAGGAAGTCGATGTGGCGGTCCAGCATCCGCGCGTCCACCGGCGGGATGTCGATCCCGGCGTCCCGCAGCGCCCACTCGGCGTTGCCGCGGGTGAACTGGGGGAAGACGCCCTCGAAGTACATTTCGCTCACCGTGATGTCGGCGCCGTGGCACCGGTCGACGAAGAGCGGGACGAACGGGGTGATCGGGTCGGTGGGATGCCCGGCCGCGTACGTCACCAGAGCGGCGATCCACTCGTCGTACGGCAGCTCCTGGACCGGGTAGCCCCGACGGCGCAGGCGCTCCGCGAGCGCGTGCAGCAGCGTGGGACGGGGGTTGGTGAGGTGGTAGACCTCGCCGTGAGCGCGATGGCGGGTGGAGATGTGTCCCATGGCGCGGACGAGGTGATCGGCCGGCAGGAAGTCCAGCGGCAGCCTGACATCGGGGCACAGCCCGGTCCGTGCGATGAAGTCGATCAGGGCGGCCATCTCGCTGCCGGTGTTCATCACGCCGGTACCGCTGCTGCCCGTGATGTCCATCAGCCGGTACAGGGCGACCGGCAGGCCCGCGTCGGAGGCCCTCTTCAGCAGCGCCTCGGCGACCCACTTGGTCTCCACGTATCCCACCGACAGGTACTCGGGGTAGCTCAGCGGCATGTCCTCCGTCACCTCGCGCACCCCGGCCGGCCCGAATCCGGCGAGCACCGCCATGCTGGAGGTGAAGTGGACGGGCACGGCCCTGCCGGCGGCGAGGCGGATGACCTCGTACGTCCCCTCGACGTTGGCGGCGCGCAACTCGTGGTACGGGTAGATGAAGTTGACCTGGCCGCCGAAGTGGTACACGGCGTCGATGGTCGCTCCCAGCTCCTCGAACCGGCTCGGGGACAGGCCCAGTTGGGGCTTGGCCAGGTCGCCGACGACGGGCTGCACGCGCGCGCTGGACAGTTCGCTGAGGACGTACCGCCGGTGGCTCGCGCGGATCCGCTCCATCCCGTGCTGGTCGTCGGAGGCCCTGACCAGACAGAGGATCCGTCCCGTCGTCCTGCGCAGCAACTCGTCGATCATGTACGCGCCGCAGAAGCCCGTCGCCCCGGTGAGGAGGACGTCGCCGGGGTGCGTGGGGTCCGGAGCCGGCGCGTCACGGCCCACGACCGGCACGGGCCGATCGGTCTCGGCGGCGAAGTCGACGGCTCCGCCTCCCGGGTGGGCCAGGGTGCCGGCCCGGGCCTGGCGCACCGACTCGGCGAACGCGGCGAGCGTCGGATACCGCAGCAGTGAACGAGTCAGGTCGCGGATCTGTTCGACGCCGATGCCGAACATCACGCGGGTCCGGGCGAGCATCTCCATGGCCAGCAGCGAGTTGCCGCCCAGCTCGAAGAAGTCGTCCTGCGGACGGACGTAGTCGACGTCCAGGATCTGGCCCCACAACTGGGCCATGCCCTGCGGCACCGGGCGCTCGTCGCCGCCTGACCTCGTCGCCGGGGCCGCGGGTTCGGGCGCGGCTCTGCGGTCGAGCTTTCCGCTCGGCGTGACGGGCAGCCGCTCCACCGCGTGGAAGGCCACCGGGATCATGTAGTGCGGCAGTACCTCGGCGAGCGCCGACCGCAGCCGTGCGCGCAGCGCCGCCTCGCCGCCGACTCGCGGCGTGGTCGGCGTGTAGTACGCGACGAGGTCCCGGGTGTCGTCGTCGCGCGGCCGGGCCACCACCATCGCCTGGCCGATCTCCGGGCGGGAGACGAGCGCGGCCTCGATCTCGGCCGGGTCGACCCGGAACCCGCGGATCTTCATCTGGTCGTCGACCCGCCCCAGGACTTCGAGGTTGCCGTCGGCGCGGCAGCGGCCCAGATCCCCGGTGCGGTACATCCGCTCCCCCGGCGCGGAGCCGTGCGGGTCGGGAAGGAACTGCTGGGCTGTCAGGGCGGGTTCCCCGCGGACGCCGCGCGCCAGTCCCGGGCCGCCGATGTAGATCTCGCCGCGCTCGCCCGGCGGCACCGGGCGCAGGTCGGCGTCGAGGACGTGGACGCGCGTTCCCTCCAGCGCCTTGCCGACGGGGGCGACGGCGGTGTCCGGTGCGGAGAGCACTTCCTCGGTGAGGTCGCACAGCGTGGAGGTGATGGTGGTCTCGGTGAGCCCGTAGGCGTTGACGAGCCGCGCGCCGGGGATCCTGCGCAGAAGGGCACGGCAGTCCTTGGCGGTGACGATCTCGCCGCCGACGATGACGAGCCGCAGCGACGCCAGGCTCGCGAAGCGGTCCGGGACGGAGAGGACCCGGTGCCAGTAGGCGGGGGTCAGGTCGGCGACAGTGATCCCGTGCTCGGGCAGGCGGCGCAGCAGGTCGGTGGGTGCCCATGTCCGCGTTCCCGCGAGGACGAGCGTCGCGCCGCTGATCAGCGTGGCGAAGATCTGCTCCAGTGAGGTGTCGGAGCCGAGCGCCGCGGCGTGCAGCACCCGGTCGCCCGGCGTGAGCCCGTACGCCCGGGCCACCGTGGTGAGCGAGTGGGTCAGCGACCGGTGAGTGATCATCACGCCCTTGGGAGGTCCGGTGGACCCGGAGGTGTAGATCACGTAGGCGAGGTCGTCCGGCCGGGGGCGATGTGCCGGGGGTGGTCCCTCCGGCGGTGCGTGCGGGGCCGGCTCCCCGGCGTCGATGACCCGCGCCTCACACTCGGCGAACATCGGGGCGTGTTCCCGGCTCGAGACGACGAGGCGGGAATCCGTCTCCGCGACCAGTCCGGCCATCCGCTGCCGCGGTGTCGCCGGGTCGAGGGGCAGGAACGCGCCGCCGGAGGCCAGCACCGCCAGCAGTGCGACGACCAACTCGGGTACGCGGTCGAGGCACACGGTGACGACGGACTCCGCATCGACGCCCGACGCCCGCAGTTCACGGGCGAGCCGGTCGGCGCGGCCGGCCAGTTCGGCGTAGCTGAGCCGGCCCTCGTCCGAGAGCACCGCGAGAGCGGACGGTTCATGCCGCGCCCGCTTGCGGACCAGATCGGGAACGGTGTCCGGCCCGGGTGCCGATGCCGGGGGCCGCTCGGCGCGGGCGCTCGCGGGACGCATGTCGGTCCACAGCCGGTCGACCAGGCCTGCGCACTTGGCAGGGGTCGCCGGTTCGCCGACCCGGTGCCACCCGGCCGGAACCGGGCGGTCGGCGGACCAGACGGCGTACTGCTCCTCGTCGTTGCGCAGCACGACGCACCGCGCTGCCGACCCGGCCGACCGGTGCTCACGTTCCGTCACCTTGGGTCTCCTGCCTCGCGGGGCGTCCTGCGGAGCAGGACCCGCGGCCCTCGCGGGAGAGGGCCGCCGCCATCACCGCTTCCCTTTCGCGGGCGTCCCGAGGAATCCGGGGAGACGGCCGAGCGGCGCCGAGAGGACGAGGTGCTCCGCCTCCTCGGCGCTGACCGGCTCGGCGAAGAGGTAGCCCTGGCCGAACCGGCAGCCCATGGAGATCAGCAACTCCTGCTGCCTGACGTTCTCCACTCCTTCGGCGATCACCGTGAGTCCGAGTGTGTCCGCGAGGTGGGTGATGCCCTCGACAAGGGCGTACTGCTCGGGCGAGCGCCCGAGTTTGTCCACGAACGACTTGTCGATCTTGAGTATCGAGATCGGGAACTCACGCAGATAGCTCAGCGACGAGTAGCCCGTTCCGAAATCGTCGATCGCGATCCGGATACCGAGGTCGGTGAGCGACCCCATCTCGGCCAGAATACGTTCGTCGTTGAACATCAGCACACTCTCGGTCAGTTCCAGGACGAGAGAGGACGGTTCGATGCCGGAGAGATCCAGGGCGCGCTGGATCACGTTGTAGAACTCCTCGTCCCGGAACTGACGGGGCGACACGTTCACGCTGACGTAGGGCACGGAGCGGTCCGGCGTCCCCTCACGCCGCACGGAGTTCTCCCACCGGACCGCCTCGGCCGCGGCCTGGTCGAGCACCCAGGCGCCGAGCGGGACGATCTGCCCGCTTTCCTCGGCCAGCGTGATGAACTGCTCCGGCAGCACCATGCCGCGCGTGGAGTGGGGCCAGCGGACGAGTGCCTCGAAGCCGGCGATCCGCCCGCTGGTCAGCTCGACGATCGGTTGGTAGAGCACCATGAAGGACGTCTCGATCGACGAACTGTCCAGGCCCTCCTGGAGTTTGGCCCGCTCGGCCATGCCCCTTTGCAGTTCCGGGTGGTAGCGGCGCCACTGGCGCTTGCCCGCCGTCTTCGCCGCGTACAGCGCGAGGTCGGCGTGGCTGAGCAGTTCCACCGAGTCGATGCTGTCGTCCGTCGTCGCCACGCCGACGCTGGCGTACGTGCCCAGCGGTCCCACACTGAGCCGGAACGGCTCGGCGAACACGCTCATCACGTGTTCGGTGAACCGCTCCACGCCCTCGGGTGTCATGGAGCCCTCCACCAGGAGGGCGAACTCGTCGCCGCCGATGCGCGCGACGGTGTCGGAGGCGCGGACCGCGGTCTGTAGCCGGAGCGACAGCGCGACCAGGAGTTCGTCGCCCACGCTGTGGCCGTGTATGTCGTTGACGACCTTGAAGTTGTCCACGTCGAGGAAGAGGACGCCGACCACCGTGCCGTCGCGCTGGGCCTGCACCAGGGCGTGGCTGACCCGCTCCTGGAAGAGCACGCGGTTGGCCAGGCCGGTGAGCGAGTCGTGGAACGCCTGGTGGGTGAGTTCGCGTTCCAGTTTGCGTTGTTCGGTCACGTCCCGCAGGGTGAGCACCACCCCTCCGACGGTCGCCTCCCCCCGCAGGTCGCTCCACCTCACCTCCACCTCGATGGACGCCCGGTCGGCGCGGATCATGCTCCAGTGCTCGCGGCTGCTCTGGTACTCGCCGCTCCGTATCCGGCCGAGCGTCTCGACCACCGCGCGGCTGTCCTGCGGGGGCACCAGATCGATGAGGTGGGTGCCCTCCAGATCGGTGAAGCCCAGCATCTCGGCGGCGGAGGGACTGGCGTAGCGGACCCGGTCGTCGTCGTCGAGGATCAGGATGACGTCGGAGGCGTTCTGCACCAGTGTGCGGAAGTAGGCCTCGCTCCTGCGCCGGTTGACCTCCTCGGCGAGGGCCAGCCGCGTCACGGCCAGCGCCGTCTGCGCGGCGAGGGTCGCCAGCGTGTCGCGGAGCACCAGCAGGTCGGGCTCCTCGCCCGCCACGATCAGCGCCCCGATCACCGCGTCGCCCGAGGGATGGTCCTGCGCGGTGAGCGGGCAGACCAGCGCGTGGCCGGCGCGCGCTCGTTCCTCGCCCCGGCCCGTGAGGTGGGTGACGAGATCGGGCCCCACACCGTCGAGGGCCACCAGACGGCTCTCGCCGGACGCGGCCAGTTCCCGCACGGCCGCGGTCCCCCGCGCGGACACGGGCCCGTCCACGCGGCCGTGCGCCCCGTTCACCCACAGGGTGTTCTCCGGCAGGATGAGCAGCGCGGAGTGCGAGGGGACGTGCGCCGGCATCAGCTCCGTCACCGCGGTGTGGACGGCGGCGGCCACGTCCCGCAGGTCGCCCGCTCCGCCCAGCGACGACACCGCGATACGCAGCACCTTCTCCCGGCCGACCGCCCGCCGGTGGGTCACCACCACGCCCGCCAGGCGGTAGAGCACGAGGACGAAGAGCACCGCGGAGAACGCCCCGATCACGCCGACGTTGGTGCGCACGCCGCGTACCGCGTCGATCAGGAGGATGGCCGGCGCGATCAGCGACGCCACGGCGAGCAGGCTCAGCCAGCCCAGGCCGGCCTCGGCGCGCACCGCCGCCGGCCGGGTCAGCGACCGCATGGACGGATCGAGTGCGGCGGCCGCCCACGCGCCGTACAGGACGGCCCAGCCGAGATCGACCAGGGTCCCGGTACGCCAGGTCCCGTTCAGCTGGATCAGGCCGTAGGCCACGTCGGCGGTGAGCAGGCCGACCGTGCCCGCGGTGAGGAGCATGAGCGAGCGGCTCTTGCCGCCACGGCCGGCGAGCAGGCGGAGCAGCATCGCCAGAACGAGGATGTCGCCGAGTGGATAGGCGATGGAGAACGCCTTCTGGACCCAGGTGAGGTCGGTGACGCGGGCATAGGGCTCGATGAGGAAGAGCCACGACAACAGCGCCAGGCCCACGGTCAGGGTCAGCGCGTCGATGAGGCTCGCGTGGTCGCGCCAACTCGTGCGCCAGCGCACGAAGCCCAGTAGCCCGGCCGCGTAGAGCGGATAGGCCGCGAGGTAGAAGCCGTCGGCGATCGATGGGAACACGTTTTGACCGTGGAACTGAATGAGGATGATCTGAGCGGCCTGACCGGCGGCGAAGGCGAAGTTTCCCGCGGCGAGCAGCAGCCAAGGAACCCGATGTGCCGGGCGGTTGAGGAAAACGCCCAGGAGGATACCGATGACGCCGGTCGCTCCGATGGCGACGAAGATCAACCGCTGTGCCGGAAAGATGTAATAGACCACGGTCAGTACGACGATGCATATGCTGACGCCGGCCGTCGCGGCAGGGCTTCGCACGCGGGCGTTCACCCAAACTCACCTCCTGGAATGGCCACTCCCGGACGGGCCGAGCTGGGCGAACGGCACCACGGAGACGGCGCGGAAGCCCGTGGGGCCGGGTGACAGATCGGCCCGGCAGAGGCAATGTCCCCGGGGCCGGAACTCGTCCCTGGGTCACCTATCAACACGATCACCTGTATACGCGGTCGCCGGTATGTCACGGTCGCCGGTACGCGGGCTCCTTCTCGCCGGGACATCGACGTGTCTGGCATCCAGCTTACTCGGCTCGCCACTTCCCGCACGCGCACGGAATGCGCGTCCCGTCGTGCGAGGTACCGCGCCGTCCGGGAAAATGGAGAGGTCGCCGTACCGGAAAAGCAACCGCGCCGTCCGGGAAAAGAGGTAGCCGTACGGAAAAAGCAGAAGGAGGCGCAGCCGTCCGCGGAGCGCCCTGCTGCCCGGCGGTGTTCACGCCCCTGACGGAGCGGCGGGAGCGGCTGGAGAGGACGGGGATCGATGCCGGTCCCACGCCTCCCGCTGACGGGTGCTCCGGTACGGCCCCGAGGACAGGGCGAATGCCGTCTCGACGAGCGTCAGATGGCTGAAGGCCTGGGGCGCGTTGCCGAGTTGGCGTCCGGCGTCGGGATCCCACTGTTCCGACAGCAGTCCGACGTCGTTGCGGGCGGCCAGGACCCGCTCGAAGGTCCGGCGGGCCTCGGCGGCCTGCCCGGTGGCGGCGAGGGCGTCCGCGTACCACAGGGAGCAGGCGAGGAAGGCGCCCTCACGGCCGTGCAGGCCGTCCACGTGGTGGACACCCGCGCCGCCCGGCGCGTACCGCCGCAGGAACCCTCCGTGCACCAGCCCCCGCATGGCCCGTACGGTGCCGCGGACCCGTTCGTCCCAGGGCGGCAGGAAGCCGAGCCGGGGCATCAGCAGCGCCGAGGCGTCCAGGGCCGTCGAGCCGTAGGACTGGACGAAGGACCGCTGCCGTCCGTCCCAGCCCCGGCTCAGGACCTGCCGGTGCGCCTGGTCCCGCAGGGCCCGCCACTGGGCCGAGGACCCGTTGCGGCCCAGCGCCCGCGCCATGCGCAGGGCGCGGTCCGCGGCCACCCACACCATGACCTTGGAGTGGACGAACTGCCGCCGTGGCCCGCGCACCTGCCACAGTCCGTGATCGGGTTCCTGCCAGTGCCGTTGCAGGAATCCCATCAGCGCCTCGACCAGGTCCCACACATGGGCGGGCATGGGCACGCCCGCCCGCAACGACAGCAGCAGCGCGTCCAGGACCTCGCCGTAGGCGTCGAGCTGGAAGTGACCGACCGCGGAGTTGCCGAACCGGACCGGCCGCGACCCCTCGTAGCCGGGCAGCCAGGGCGCCTCCGTCTCCGGCAGCAGCCGCTGTCCGCGCAGTCCGTACACGGTCTGCAGATCGGCCGGGTCACCCGCGACCGCCCGTACGAGCCAGTCCAGCCAGGCCCAGGCCTCCTCCCGGTAGCCGCTGCGCAGCAGACAGGACAGGGTGAGGGTGGAGTCGCGCAGCCAGCAGTACCGGTAGTCCCAGTTGCGTTCGCCGCCGATGCACCCTGGCAGCGAGGTGACCGGGGCGGCGACGATGCCGCCCGTGGGTGCGTAGGTGAGCGCCTTCAGCGTGATCAGGGACCGGACGACGGCGTCCCGCCACGGCCCCCCGTAGAGGCAGCGACCGGTCCAGCGGAGCCAGAAGTCGCAGGTCTCCTTCAGCATCGTCTCCGCGGGGACGGCCAGCGGCGCGGGACGATCGCCCCAGTGCGAGGGCGCCCATACGAGTGTCAGGGCCAGCCGTCGGCTGGCCGGGACGGTGAACTCCAGGACCGTGGTGTCCGCGTCGTCCCGCACGCGCACGGGGCCGTCGGTCCCCAGCCATACGGCGTCGGGCCCGGCGACCGCGACGGTGCACTGGCCGGTGCCCCGCACCCAGGGCACCACGCGGCCCTGGTGGAAGCGCAGGCGGAGAGCGCTGCGCATCCGCACCGATCCCGACAGGCCTTCGACGACGCGGACCAGGCAGGGGAGTTGGGCCCGGGGCGGCATGAAGTCGGTGACCCGGACCGTGCCCGTGCCGGTCTCCCACAGGGTGTCCAGAACCAGCGTGTCGGGCCGGTAAGCGCGGTGCGTGCACCGGTTCCGGCTCAGGGGAGCGACCCTCCAGAACCCGTTCTGCTCGGTGCCGAGCAGCGCCGCCAGGCAGGCGGGAGAGTCGAAGCGTGGCAGGCACAGCCAGTCGACGGAGCCGTCCCGGCCGACCATGGCGGCGGTCTCCATGTCGCCGAGAAGGGCGTAGTCCTCGATGGGCGGGGTCATGAGGGCCGCCCCGCAGCCCGGGGGCGGGACGGGACCGGCGGCAGCGGCAGCTCTGCCACCGGCCCCGTCCGTGGCGGCGGCACCGGCGGGCCGACGGTCGCGCCGTCCAGCCGTCCCGGGCCGGGGACGAGTGTCCCGTACCGCATCTCCATCATCCCCAGAGGAGGCAGAAATCGTATATTTACGGCGTATACGTACATCCTTGCGCACAAGGGTGTCCTCGTCAATGAGAGTGCGACCCGCCAGGACCACTCACTCCCCTTCGCTGCGTTGACGACGTATACAGAGGCAGTCGCCCCAGAGGTGCGTAAGGTCGAGCGGCGAGAGGACGGACGTATGGCGAACGAGTCAGGTGCAGGGAAGGCGCGCCGCGCCAGTGACCGCGGACCCTACGGCCGTCTGAGCCGGGAGCGGGTGCTGGCGAGCGCGCTGGCGCTGGTGGACCGGGAGGGGCTGTCGGCGCTGAGCATGCGCCGCCTGGGCACCGAGCTCGGCGTCGAGGCGATGGCGCTCTACCGGTACGCGGCGAGCAAGGACGCCCTGCTGGACGGACTGGTCGAGGCGCTCTTCCTCGAACTGGAGGAACGGCTGGCCGCCGAGCCCGAGCCCGCCGGCACCGCGCAGTCGCCCGCGTGGCGCAGCGGGCTGCACCGCGTCGCACGAACGATGTACGACGTCTGCCTCGCCCACCCCCGGGCCGTGCCCCTGCTCGCCACGCGCATGCTGGCGGTGCCGCTGGCGCGGCGGCCGGCGGCCGTCCTCCGCAATCACGAGCGCGTGCTCGTCCTGCTGAGGGGGGCCGGGTTCGACGCGGCCACCGCCTCCGCCGTCTTCCGGGCCTTCACCGCCTGGCTGCTGGGTTACGTGGCCGTGGAACTGCAGCCGATGGTGGACAACCCCGAGGAACCCGACCCCGCCTTCCGCCTCGGTCTGCACCGTCTGCCGGCGCAGGAACTGCCGACCCTGCGGGAGACCGCCGCTTCCCTAGCCGAGGGGGGTGGGCCCGAGGGCCTGGCGGCGGGATTGGACGCCCTGCTCGACAGGTTCGCTCCGCGCTAGGGCCGCGGGCTCCGGGGCCGGTCGCGGCGCCTCGGCGGGGTTCGGGCTCCCTGGCCGGTCGCGGCGCCTCGGCGGCGGTGCGGCGGGTCAGTGCGCCGTGTCCAACCGGGTCCGCTGCTCCGGTGTCAGCTCCAGGTCCACAGCGGCCAGGCTCTCCTCCAGCTGGGCCACCGAGGATGCTCCCACCAGGGGGACGACCGGCAGCTCGGAGCCGATCTGCCACGCCAGGACCACCTGGTTGACGGTGAACCCGGTCTCGCGGGACACCTCGCGCAGCGCCTCCAGCCGGGCGGGGGTGCCCGGGTGGTCGAAGTCCGGGGGAAGCCGGTCCGGGCGGGTGTAGGCGCCCTTCAGCAGGGGCGAGTAGGCGACCAGGGTCAGGCCGGGTTCGGCGCGCAGGTAGCTGAGCAGTTCCGGGCCCGCGTGGCCGAGGCTGCCGTCGGGGAACAGGGCGTCGGGCACGTCGGTGCGGGGGCGCAGGTGGCTGTGGGCGTACTGGAGCACCTCGTAGCCGGGCAGTCCGGCCGCGGCGGCGAGGGCGCGGGCCCGCTCCACACGCCAGACGGCGTGGTTGCTGACGCCGAGCAGGCCGACCGTGTCCTCGGCGACCAGGGCGGCGAAGCCCTCGACGGTCTCCGGGAGCGGGACGACGGGGTCCTCGATGTGCGCGTACAGCAGGTCCAGACGGTCCACGCCGAGCCGTTCCCGGCTGCGCTCGGCCGACTCGCGGATCACCTTCGCCGACAGGCCCTCCCGGTTGTCGACGTAGCCGGTGCCGGGGGCCAGGGGGCGGGCGCCGAGCTTCGTGGCGATGACGATCTCGTCGCCGATGCCGCGGCTGCGGCGCCAGCGTCCGAGGAGTTCCTCGCTGTGGCCGCCCTGGCCACCGTCGGTCCAGAAGGCGTAGTTGTCTGAGGTGTCGACGAAGGTGCCGCCGGCCTCCACGTAGCGGTCGAGCAGGGCGAACGAGGTCTTCTCGTCCGTCAGCGACCCGAACAGCATCGCGCCGAGCGCGAGGACGCTGACCTCGCGGCGGGTGCGCGGATCGGTGCCGATGGTGCGGTACTTCATGGGTGTCCCTCCCGTTTCGCGGCCCGGGCTCGGGGCTCGCGAACGGGAGTCTTCAGCCTGGAGCGCGCTTGAAGTCAAGGGCGCGCGGTCGCCCTCCCCGTCCAGGCAGCCGCCTCCGTGGCTGCGGGTGGCGGGGTCGTGGCCGGCGGCGTAGCAGCTGACGCGTTCGGTGACGGCCGGGCCCGCAGGGCGAGCACGTCCGGCGCTGGCGGCCTCGGACGTCGTCGGGGTGCCGATGACGGCGTGATCGACCTGAAGCCGGAAACGGCCCAAACGAAAAGGGCCTTCACAGGCTTGTGCCTGCGAAGGCCCTTCACACCGTCGGGACGACAGGATTTGAACCTGCGACCCCTTGACCCCCAGTCAAGTGCGCTACCAAGCTGCGCCACGTCCCGGTGCGCGGACTCGCTGACTCGCGGTGAGCCGCGTGATCGCGCGAACAGCACTCTACCGCACACCCCCACCCACGCCGAATGCGGACCCCGCGCGGGACAATCGGCGTATGGGCAGCACGGACAGCACGGACAGGAGCACCTCGGGTCGGCCGGTCGGCGCACGGGACCGCGACAGCGACGGGCGGGCGCGCAACGCCCGGCCGCGCGACGGGCTCGGGCGGCCCCTGCCGTACGGCGCGGACGGCGTGCCCCGGCAGCCCGAGGGTGTTGTTCGCACCCCGCAGGAGACCGTCGCCGAGGCGCAGCGGCTGCTGGACGAGGGGAGGCCGTTCCACGCGCACGAGGTGTTCGAGGACGCGTGGAAGTCCGGGCCCGAGGAGGAGCGGGAGCTGTGGCGGGGGCTCGCCCAGCTCGCCGTGGGGCTCACCCACGCGGCCCGCGGGAACGCCACGGGCGGCGCACGGCTGCTGCGGCGCGGGGCGGGCGCGGTCGATGAGTGGGCGTCGGAGACCCGGCGGTCGCGTCCGTACGGGATAGGACTCGCGGAGGTCGCCGCCTGGGCGAGGCAGCTGGCGGAGGACATGGAGCGGGGTGACGGGCCCGTGGACGCGGGGGTGCGGGCGCCGCGACTGCGGGTGTAGCGGTCCCGGGCGGGTCGATCCGCGCGGGCCCGGCTCCTCAGGGGCGTACGGCTGGTGCGCCCAGGTGGGACGCGGTGCACGGGGGGTCGGTGGCGTGCGGCAGACTCGGGGCGTGCGAAAGATTCATGTCATCGGTATCGGCGCGGGCGACCCCGACCAGCTCACCCTCCAGGCGGTCAAGGCGCTGCGGAGCACGGACGTGTTCTTCCTCCTCGACAAGGGCGAGGTGAAGGCGGACCTCACGCAGCTGCGCCGGGACATGCTGGCCGCGCACGTACCCGAGGGGTCGTACCGGGTGGTGGAGGCGCGCGACCCCGAGCGGGACCGCACTGCCGGCGGTGCGGCCTACTCCCACGCCGTCGGGGACTGGCGCAGCGCCCGCGCGGACATCTACGAGCGGCTGATCGCCGAGGAACTGGGCGAGGACGAGTGCGGCGCGTTCCTCGTGTGGGGCGACCCTTCGCTGTACGACAGCACGCTCGGGATCCTCGAGGAGGTGCTGGAGCGCGGCGCGGTGGCCTTCGCGTACGAGGTCGTACCGGGCATCAGCAGTGTCTCGGCGCTGGTCGCCCGGCACCGGACCGGGCTGAACCGGGTCGCCCGGCCCGTGCAGATCACCACCGGGCGGCGGCTCGCCGAGGGCTTCCCCGGCGGTGTCGACGACGTCGTGGTGATGCTCGACGCGCACCAGACGTTCCGGAAGTACGCCGACCAGGACATCGACATCTACTGGGGCGCCTACCTGGGCACCCCGGACGAGATCCTGGTCTCGGGACCGATCGCCGAGGCCGCGCCCCGCATCGAGCAGCTGCGGGCCGAGGCCCGGGAGCGCAAGGGCTGGATCATGGACACGTACCTGCTCCGCCGGAATCCCGAGGACGCGTAGCCGGGCGGGCCGGCAGAGACCCCCGAGCCGGATCGGGCGTACGGCCTCACGCGGCCGCGCGGGATCACCGTGGTGTGAGCCCCAGCCGCTCCAGCGCCCCCGCCACGTCGGGCACCGCCGTCACGCCCTCCGGCAGCGGTGGCCGCTCCACCACCACGACCGGCAGCCCGAGGTCCCGGGCCGCCGTGAGTTTGGCTGCCGTGGCCTCTGCCCCGCTGTCCTTGGTCACGAGGACGTCGACGCGGTGTTCCCGCAGCAGTGCCGTCTCGTCGGTGACGGTGAACGGACCGCGCGCCAGCAGTACGTGCGTGTCCGGGGGCATGGGGGGTCCGGGGGGTTCCACGGACCGTACGACGAAGTGCAGGTCGGCGAGGTGAGCGAAGGCCGCCAGGCCCAGGCGGCCCGTGGTGAGGAAGACGCGGCGGCCGAGGCGCGGCAGCAGGTCGGCCGCGGCGTTCAGGGACGGGACCGGGTGCCAGCGGTCGCCGGTGCCGGGCCGCCAGCCCGGGCGCCGCAGGACGACGGCGGGTACGCCGGTCACGGCGGCGGCCCTCAGCGCGTGGGCGGTGATCGTTCCGGCGAAGGGGTGAGTGGCGTCGACGAGGGCGTCCACGCACTGCTCGCGCAGCCAGGCCGCCAGCCCCTCGGCCCCGCCGAAGCCGCCGACGCGGACGTCCCCGTCGACAGCTCCCGGGCGCGCCACGCGTCCCGCCAGGGACGTGGTGACGCGGAGATCGGGGCGGGCCGCGAGCTCGGCGGCGAGTTCGCGGGCCTCGGTGGTGCCGCCGAGGACGAGGATGTGCGTCGTCGGGGTCAGAGGTGGCGTCGGGGACATGGCGATGAGCGTACGGGGGCCTGGTCGGGGCGGGGGCGTCGTGGGCCGCGGGTGGGCCGCGCCCCGTCCGGGCCGACCGCTTCGGGGGGAGCCCCGGACGTCGCCCGCTTCGGGGCAGCGCCGGACGTCGCCCGTCTCGGGGCAGCGCCGGGCGTCGCCCACTTCGGGGGCGCGTTTCGCGGGGCGCATGGTTATCGTCCAGGCATGGAGTCCGTGCGTGCCGTGCTGATCGACATCGACGGGGTGCTCACCGTCTCGTGGCAGCCGTTGCCCGGTGCGGTCGAGGCGTTGCGGGAGGTGCGGGAGGCCGGGACGGACGTCGCCCTGGTGACCAACACGACGTCACGGACCCGGGCGTCGATCGCCGGGGCTCTGGCGGACGCGGGGTTCGCGGTGTCGGCGGAGGAGATCCTGACCGCACCCGCCGCGACCGCCGCTTATCTCGCCGAGCACTGTCCGGGTGCGACGTGCGCCCTGCTGAACAGCGGGGACATCGTGGAGGACCTCGACGGCGTCACCGTCATGAGCGTGGCGGACGGCGGGAGCGGCCCCGGCACCACTGCGGACGTCGTCCTCGTCGGCGGAGCCGGACCCGAGTTCGACTACGCGGCGCTCGACCGGGCCTTCGGACACCTGCAGCGCGGGGCCCGGCTGGTGGCCATGCACCGCAACCTCTACTGGCGTACGGACGAGGGGCTGCGGCTGGACTCCGGGGCGTTCCTGGTCGGCCTGGAGCAGGCCGCCCGTACCGAGGCCGAGGTCACCGGCAAGCCGTCGCCCGCCTTCTTCCGGGCCGCGCTGGCCCGGCTGGGCGTGGACGCGGAGCAGGCGGTGATGATCGGGGACGACATCGAGTCCGACGTGCTCGCGGCGCAGCGGGCCGGGATCACCGGGGTGCTCGTCAGGACCGGCAAGTACCTGCCGGAGACCCACCGCGCGGCGAGCGGAACACCCGACCATGTGATCGACTCCTTCGCGGACTTCCCGGTGCTGCTGAGGGAGTTGTCCGTCTGAGCGCCCGGGCGGTCAGCGCAGCAGCAGTTGCAGACCGCCCACGACCGTCGCCGCGATGACGAGTTGCTCGAAGAGCCGCTGGTTGATCCGGTGCACGGCCCACTTGCCGAACAGCGCGCCGGGCACCACGAAGACCGCGAGTGCCGCGTCCAGCAGCAGCGAGCGGCCGTCGATCAGGCCGAGGCCCGCGCTGAAGGGCAGCTTGGACACGTTGACGATCAGGAAGAAAAAGGCCGATGTGCCCAGGAAGCCGAGCTTGCGGAAACCCGCGGACAGCAGGTACATGGACATCACCGGGCCGCCCGCGTTGGCGACCATCGTGGTGAAACCGCCCAAAACCCCGTACGAGCGGGCCTTGATCCGGCCCGCCCGGGTGACGACCGCGTCCGGCTCCTCCTCCGCCTCGGCCGTGCGCCGCCGCCACACCGTCACTCCGGCCATCAGCAGCAGGATCGCGCCGATCGAGGTCCGTACGATCCCGTCGTCCGCCCACATCAGGAACACGGTGCCGACGACGACGCCCGCCGCGACCGCCGGGAACAGCCGCCACAGCGTGGGCCAGTGGGCGTGCCGCCGGTAGGTGAGGACGGCGAGGACGTCCCCGGCGATCAGCACCGGCAGCAGGACACCGGTGGAGGCCCGGGCCGGCAGCACTGCGGCGAAGATCGCGAGACTGACCGTGTTGGCGCCGCTCACCGCGGTCTTGGAGAAGCCGACCAGCAGGGCCGCGAAGGCGAGGGCGGCGAACTCCCAGCCGGTGAGGTGCCAGAGCGTCATCGTGTTCATGCGGACACCGATGCTATGTGCGGGCGACCGGTGCCGTAAGGACCGTCTCGCCTGATGGCCCTTCGGTACGTCCGCTGATCAGGCCCGTCGTCGGGATCACGCCGCAGACGCGGGGCCCGGGACGCGCAGCAGCGGCGCTGACGAGTTCCCGCCGTTCCCCGCGACCTGATCCGAACACAGGTCCTAGTGCCGCTCCACCAGGACCGCGCTCCCCTGCCCGACCCCGACGCACATCGTCGCGAGCCCCCGGGCCGCGCCCGTGCGCCGCATCCGGTGGAGCAGGGTGGTCAGGATGCGGGCGCCCGAGCAGCCCAGCGGATGGCCCAGCGCGATGGCGCCGCCGCTCGGGTTGACCAGGCCCGGGTCGATGCCGAGCTGGTCCACGCAGGCCAGGGCCTGGGCCGCGAACGCCTCGTTGAACTCGGCCTCCTGAATGTCGGCGACCGTCCACTCGGCGCGGGCCAGGGCCTTGCGGGTGGCCGGGACCGGGCCGATGCCCATCACGTCCGGGTGGACACCGGCCGAGGCGCCGGCGACGTAGCGGCCCAGGGACTCCAGGCCGAGGTCGTTCAGGGCCTCCTCGCTGACCAGGAGCAGGCCCGCCGCGCCGTCGTTCATGGGTGAGGCGTTGCCCGCGGTGACCGTGCCGCCCTGGCGGAAGACCGGCTTCAGCTTCGCCAGCTTCTCGTACGAGGTGTCCTCGCGGACGCACTCGTCGCTGTCGACGACCACCCCGTCCGGGCGTGCCACGGGCAGGAGTTCGTCGTCGAAGTGGCCGTTCTTGCGTGCCAGCGCGGCCAGTCGGTGGCTGCGCAGGGCGAACTCGTCCTGCCGCTCGCGGGGGATGCCGTACCGTTCGGCGACCTCCTCCGCCGTCTCGCCCATGGACAGCAGGCCGTGGAGATCCTTCATCGCCGGGTTGACCAGGCGCCAGCCGAGCCGGGTGTCGACGGTTTCGACGCGGTGCGGCAGGGCCTCGTCGGGGCGGGCGAGGACGAAGGGGGCGCGGCTCATCGACTCGGAGCCGCCGGCGACCACGATGTCGGCCTCTCCCGCGGCGATGGTGCGGGCGGCGGTGGTGACCGCCTCCAGGCCGGAGGCGCACAGCCGGTTGACCGTCGCGCCGGGCACGGACTCGGGCAGGCCCGCGAGCAGCGCGGCCATACGGGCGACGTTGCGGTTGTCCTCGCCGGCCTGGTTGGCGGCGCCCCAGTAGACGTCGTCGACACGGGCCGGGTCGAGGGCGGGCACGTCGGCGACGAGTCCGCGGATCACGGTCGCGGCGAGGTCGTCGGGCCGGACCGTGGACAGGGCTCCGCGCAGTTTGCCGATGGGGGTGCGGCGGGCGGCCGCGAAGTGGACGGGACGCACGGGGGAACTCCTGACCGTTCTCGATGACACCGCTTTGATCAACCGCTTTTAATTAGCACCGCTAGTTTCGAACTATAGACCCGGGACCGGCCCGCTGGGAAGATCCGCGGGGCGGCCGGAGCCCTCCGGTGCCCCCGGCGCATCTCCGGAGACCTTCGGGGGCCTCGCCCCGGCACTACCCCTGCCCCGCATGGCCCAGGCATCTGGAGGAGAACATGGCCGACGCCCGCGAGCACGTCCTGAGCGGCACCCGTGGCACGCTCACCGTCCGGGAGTGGCCGTGCGAGCGACCGCGGTACGTCGTCCTCGTCGTGCACGGCTACGGGGAGCACGCCGGCCGGTACGAGGAGCTCGCCGGCGTACTCACCGGGCACGGCGCCGCCGTCTACGGCCCCGACCACATGGGCCACGGCCGGTCGGCGGGCGAGCGGGTGCTGATCCACGACTTCGAGGACGTGGTCATGGACGTGCGTGCCGTGGCAGAGCTGGCCACGGCCGCACATCCGGGACTGCCGGTCGTGATGGTCGGGCACTCCATGGGCGGCCTGATCGCCGCCCGCTACGCCCAGCGGTACGGCGCCGAGCTGGCCGCGCTGGTGCTGTCCGGGCCGGTGATCGGGCAGTGGGAGACTCCGCGGCGGCTGCTCGCCCACGCCGAGGTCCACGGTGAGATCCCCGACGTGCCGATCAGCCCGGCCGCGCTGTCCCGCGATCCGGCCGTGGGCGCCGCGTACGCGGCGGATCCCCTGGTCTGGCACGGGCCGATGAAGCGGCCGACGGTGCAGGCGTTCGCGCGGACGCTGGAGACGGTGGCCAAGGACGGTGCGGTGCGCGGGCTGCCGCTGCTGTGGCTGCACGGGGAGGACGACCGGCTGGTGCCGCTGCCCGGGAGCCGGGTGGGCGTCGAGGAGCTGAGCGGCGGCGCGGCGACCGTGCGGATCTTTCCCGGTGCCCGTCACGAGGTGTTCAACGAGACCGACAGGGAACTCGTCTTCGCGGACCTGAAAGACTTCCTGGACACCGTTGTCGGAGGCTGAGGCAGGCCCCAGGGTGGTCGCGTTTGCACCGGTTCGCCCGGGGCACCCGCGCCCGCATGGAGTGGTTGCGGAGAGCGGCGTGCGTGGGTGAGGACCCCGAGTTGTTCTTCCCCGTGGGCACCAGCGGCCCGGCGTTGCGGGACGTTGACGCGGCCAAGCGCGTGTGCGCCCGTTGCGAGGTCGCCACCGACTGCCTGACGTTCGCGCTGAGCAGCGGCCAGGCCGCGGGCGTGTGGGGCGGGACCTGCGAGGAGGAGCGTCTGGAACTGCTCCGCACCTCCAGAGCCGGCACATCCAGGGACGACGCGAGAAGGAGAACCGCTCTATGACATCGGCCGTGAAGAGCACCCTGCCCGAGGAGGCCCGCCGGGTGACCTGCGAGGCGCTCCAGGACACCCTGGTCGACCTGGTCGGACTCTCACTCATCGGGAAGCAGGCGCACTGGAACATCGTCGGACCGAGGTTCCGTTCGATCCACCTCCAGCTCGACGAGGTGGTGTCCACGGCCCGTACGTACGCCGACACGGTCGCGGAGCGCTCGGCGGCGCTCGGCGTGCCGCCGGACGGCCGCCCCGAGACCGTCGCCCACGGCTTCACCCTGCCCGCCCCGAAGGACGGCTGGGTGCGCGACTCGGACGCCGTGCAGGTGATGGTGGAGTCGCTGGAAGCGGCGATCGGACGGCTGCGTGAGCGGATCGACGCGACGGAGAAGTCCGACCTGGTCACCCAGGACTTGCTGATCGCCATCACCGCCGAGTTGGAGAAGCAGCGGTGGATGTTCGACGCGGAGAACTTCCCGCGCGAGGGCTGAGGCACGGGCAGCGGCATCTCCCACGAGGCGTGGTGGACGGACGACGCCGCCCCGCCCGCCGGGCCCGGCGGGCGTGGCGGCCGTACGCCTGCCGCACTGCGGCCACGCCCCGCGGGCAGACCGGCCGCCGCTCTTCCCGCCACACCCAGCGAGCGGGTGAGCCACGACTTTCCCCGCCCCCTTGCGGGGTCGGGAGGCCCACCGTGGCTCCCGCCCGCGTCTGAAAGGACCGGCCGCGGCTTCGTCGCCCTGCGGCGCAGAGGCCGCGGCGAGCACGTATGCACGAAAGGGGCACCCGATGACCGACGCCCTCGAACTGGACGCGCTGTGGGAGGACTTCCACCGCGTCGTGAACATGACCTCGGCGGAGCTGGCGGCCTGGCTGCGGGTCCGGGACGCCGACGAGCAGGCCGAGCCGCTGCCGGAGCAGGCGGGCACGCCCACCGGGCAGCACGTCCTGGCGATCCTGCAGAAGCGGCGCACCGACCTCACCGACGACGACATCCGCGTGATGCGCAAGGTCGTGGACACGGTCACCGATCAGGCCGACCTGGAGAACGAGCCGGAGACCGAGAGGACCGCGGAGGACACCCGCCGCCGGCACCGGCTGATGACGCTCGGCCACGATCCGCTGAAGGCGTAGGCCGTGAACCGCGACGAGCGCGTCGTACGGGAGCTCGTCGGCGCGCACGGGCAGACGTACGCGGAGGAGGCGGGCATCCGGCTGAAGGACGCACCGCAGCCGCTGTACCGGCTGCTGGTGCTGGCCCATCTGCTCAGTGCCCGCATCCGCGGTTCGATCGCCGTGACCACCGCCCGTGCCCTGTACGAGGCGGGGCTGCGCGATCCGCGCCGGATGGCCGGCGCCGACTGGCAGGACCGGGTGGACGCGCTGGGCCGGGGCGGCTACCGGCGTTACGACGAACGGACGGCCACCCAGCTCGGCGACGCCGCCCAACTGCTGCTGGAGCGGTGGGGCGGTGACCTGCGGCGGCTGCGCGAGGAAGCCGACGGCGAGATCTCCGAACTGCGCCGGCTGCTGCAGGAGTTCCCCGGCGTGGGCCCGGCCGGCGCCGACATCTTCCTGCGCGAGGCGCAGTGCGTCTGGCCGGAGGCGGCACCGTACCTGGACCGCAAGGCACTGCAGGGCGCGGAGCGGCTGCGGTTGCCGAAGAACCCGGACCGGCTCGTGAAGCTGGCGAAGGACACCGAACCGGCCGTGCTGGCCGCCGCGTTGGTACGGGCCGCGGTGGACAAGGAGGTGGCCGAAGACTGTCTCCGCCGCGCGGCATGATCGTGTCAGACTGCTCGCACAGCAGGTGACCTCGACAGGCGAGCCAAGGAGTACCGCGTGACCGCGACCGAGCCGGCGGCCCACCGGATCGACACGACCCGGCCGCATCCGGCCCGCGTGTACGACTGGTTCCTCGGCGGCAAGGACAACTACCCGGTCGACGAACGGCTCGGGCAGCAGATCATGTCCATCGACACGGGGGCGCCGCGAGCCGCGCGCAGCAACCGCCGGTTCATGCAGCGCGCCACGGGCCATCTGGCCCGGGAGGCGGGAATCCGCCAGTTCCTCGACATCGGCACCGGCATCCCCACCGAGCCCAACCTGCACCAGATCGCCCAGTCCGTCGTCCCGGACGCGCGGGTCGTCTACGTCGACAACGACCCGATCGTCCTCGCCCACGCCGAAGCCCTGCTGCGCGGCACACCGCAGGGCGTGACGCAGTACGTCCAGGCCGACGCGCGGGAACCGCACACGATTCTCGAACGGGCCGCCGCCGTCCTGGACTTCGGCCGCCCCGTCGCCGTGTCCCTCATCGCGCTGCTGCATTTCATCGCCGACGAGGACGGCGCCCATGACCTGGTGGACACCCTCGTCGACGCGCTGGCCCCGGGCAGCTGCCTGGTGCTGTCCGCGATGACCGCCGACTTCGAGCCGGAGAACGTACGGCGGGGCATCGCGGCGTACGCGGCGGGCGGAGTGACGCTGGTGGCGCGCTCGCACGCCGAGATGGGCCGTTTCTTCCAGGGACTCGAACTCGTCGAGCCGGGCATCGTGTCGGTGAAGGACTGGCGTCCCTCGACGGACGGGGAGACGGAGGGCGAGGGCCCGGTCTCGCTGTACGGCGGGGTCGGCGTCAAGCCCTGACTCCCCCACGACCGAGCCGTGACCCTGCGTCAGGGCAGGAAGAGAGGCAGGGAGGTGCGTGCCTCCGCCGCGGGACCCGGCCGACGTTCCTCCTCCGATTCGCGGGACAGTGCGATCACCGGACGGCACAATGGGCGGCGACGGCCGCACGGGTGAGAAGGAGCAGAGACGTGAGCGAGAGCCACACCCCGACGAGCGGGGCCGCGAGGCTGAACACCGGTGTGGCGCACAACGCGCGCGTGTGGAACTACTGGATCGGCGGCAAGGACAACTACGAGGTCGACCAGAAGGTCGGCGAGCACGTCGCCGGCATGTTCCCGATCATCCGGGACATCGCTCGCGCGGACCGCGATTTCCTGGGCCGGGCGGTGACGTTCCTGGCCGGTGAGCGCGGGGTGCGCCAGTTCCTCGACATCGGCACGGGTCTGCCGACGGCGGAGAACACGCACGAGATCGCCCAGCGCGTCGCACACGACGCGCGGATCGTCTACGTCGACAACGACCCGATCGTGCTGGTGCACGCCCGCACGCTGCTCACCGGCACGTCCGAGGGCCGCACCGACTACATCGACGCCGACGTGCACCACCCCGACGCCATCGTCGAGCGCGCCGGGCAGACGCTCGACCTCACGCAGCCGGTCGCGGTGATGATGCTGGGCATCCTCAACTTCGTGCTCGACACGGACGAGGCCCGCGACATCGTGCGCCGTGTGATGACCGCCGTCCCCTCCGGCAGCTTCCTGGTGCTGACGCACCCCACCTTCGACGCCGAGCTGGGCGGCGAGGGCCAGATCCCGGCCATGAAGTTCTGGAACGAGAACGCCACTCCGCCGATCACCGCCCGCAGCGGTGCGGACATCGCCGCGTTCTTCGAGGGCCTGGAGTTGCTGGAGCCGGGCCTGGTGTCGTGCTCGCAGTGGCGTGCGGAGCCGGGGTCGCACGTTCCCGTGCCGCAGTACGGCGCGGTGGCCGTCAAGCCCTGACGTCTCCCCCCCCTGGGCGTGGCCCCGCCCGGCGTACGGCGCCGAGCCCGTCGAGGGGCGACGCATCACCATGCCGGCCGGCCCGGTGCCCGGGGCCGGCCCCGTGACGTGGAACGGGCCACCGCGCTCCGCGCACGGGTGGGGCACGGGAGGGTGGAGCCGGTCACAGTTGTCCCGGAGCGGCTACCCAGACAGCCCGACCCGTTGAAAGTATGATCAAGCGATGTCTGACATGACCGAAACCACGCCCGGTTGGCTGAGTCCCGACGAACTGGAACTGGCGCGCGCCCGCATGCCGATCCTGTACGTCGAGGCCGTCCCCGTACGCGTCGACGACAGCGGCGAAGTCACCAGCGTCGGACTGTTGCTGCGCATCGGGCCCGACGGAACGGTCAGTCGGACACTGGTCTCCGGCCGGGTGCTGCACCACGAACGCGTCCGCGACGCCCTGCTGCGCCATCTGGAGAAGGACCTCGGCCCCGTGGCACTGCCCCGCGTGCCGGCCTCCCTCCAGCCGTTCACGGTCGCGGAGTACTTCCCCACGCAGGGCATCACGCCGTACCACGACCCCCGTCAGCACGCGGTGTCCCTCGCCTACATCGTGCCGGTGACCGGTGACTGCCGTCCCCGGCAGGACGCTCTCGACCTGGTGTGGTTCAGCCCGCAGGAGGCGATCTCGCCGGCGGTGCAGAGCGAGATGCCCGGCGGGCACGGGGTGCTGCTGAAGCAGGCCCTGGCGCACGCGGGCTGCGCGGTCTGACTCGGCCGTGACGGCCGGTGCGGGCATGCCGGTCGTGGTGGTCGGCGCGGGCGTCGTGGGCGCCTCGGTGGCATACCACCTGGCACGGCGTGGGGTCGAGGTGACCCTGCTGGACCGGGAGCCCTCTCCGGCCGCGGGCGTCACCGGCGGCTCCTTCGCGTGGATCGGGGGCCTGGGCGGGGACTGGCCCGGCGGTGCCCGGGACCTGCGCGAGTTGGTCCTGGCGGACCACCGCCGCCTGGAGTCCGAGCTGCCGGATGTCGTCGTACGCCGGAGCGGTTCGCTGACCTGGGGCGGCGATACGGAAGGGCCCCTGGGTGAGGGCCGGTTCGAGGTCGGGCCCGAGGCGATACGGGCGCTCGAACCCCGGCTGCGGACGCCGCCGGAGCGGGCCGTGCACACCCCCTCCGACCGCGGTGTCGATCCGGTGCCGTTCACCACGGCACTGGTGCGGGCCGCTTGTGCGCGCGGAGCGCGGGCGGTGTTCGGCGCGACCGTGACGGCCCTGCGGACCGTCGGCGGAAGGGTCGAGGGCGTGCTGTCGTCCGCCGGTTACCACCCCGCCTCCACCGTGGTGCTGGCCGCCGGTACCGAAGTCGCCCGGCTGGCCGAACCGTTGGGGGTCGACCTGCCGGTCGCCACCTCCCCGGCCTGCCTGGTCCGGCTGACGGCGCCACCCGGACTCGTCCGGACCGTCGTCGCCTGCCCCGGCTTCGAGGTGCGGGAGGTCCGGGACGGGCACGTGCTGATGACCGTGCCCGTGGACGGCACGGCTCCGGAGCGGCGTGCACTCGGGCACCTGCGCTCGGCGTTCACGGGGGCCGACGACTGCCGTGTGCTGGAGTGCCGCGTCAGCGCCCGGCCGATGCCGGCCGGCGGACCGCTGCTGGGGCACGTCGCGCCGGGCGTGTACGTGACCGTGACGCACTCGGCCGTCACGCTGGCGCCCACCGTCGGACGGCTGGTCGCCGCCGAGATCGCCACCGGGGAGCCCGCCCAGGAGCTGCGTCGGTGCAGGCCGCGAGGCCTGCCCCCCGACTCGTGGACGACGTGATGCGAAGACGGCGCGAGTGATGTGAAGGGCCCCGAGGGTCTCGCCCTCGGGGCCCTTCGTGCAGTCCGGACCGGCCGCTAGGGACCGGCCCGGACGCCGTGCTCGGACTGGTCCGCCCCGAGCGGACCGGTCCGCCGGGACGGGACCGATCCGCCGCGGTCGGAACGGTCAGACGAGGTCGAACCGGTCGAGGTTCATGACCTTGTCCCACGCCGCGACGAAGTCGCGCACGAACTTCTCCTTGGCGTCGTCGCTCGCGTAGACCTCCGCCAGCGCGCGCAGCTCCGAGTTCGAGCCGAAGACGAGGTCGGCGCGGGTGCCGGCCCACTTGAGCTCGCCCGTGGCGGCGTCGCGGCCCTCGAAGGTGGTCTGGTCCTCGGACGTCGCCTTCCACGTCGTGCCCAGGTCGAGCAGGTTGACGAAGAAGTCGTTGGTCAGCGCGCCGGGCGTGTTGGTGAAGACGCCGAGCTGGGACTGCTGGTGGGTGGCGCCCAGGACGCGCAGGCCACCGACCAGGACCGTCATCTCGGGGGCGCTCAGGGTGAGCAGGTTGGCACGGTCGAGCAGCAGGTACTCGGCCGGCAGCCGGTTGGCCTTGCCGTGGTAGTTGCGGAACCCGTCGGCCTTCGGCTCCAGCGCGGCGAACGACTCGACGTCGGTGTGCTCCTCCGTCGCGTCGACACGGCCCGGGGTGAAGGACACCTGGACGTCGAAGCCGCCGTCCTTGGCGGCCTTCTCCACGGCCGCGCAGCCGCCGAGCACGATCAGGTCGGCCAGCGACACCTTCTTGCTGCCGGAACCCGCGTTGAACTCCTGCTGGATGCCCTCCAGGGTGCGCAGCACCAGCGCCAGCTGGTCGGGGTCGTTGACCTCCCAGCCGCGCTGCGGCTCCAGGCGGATGCGGGCGCCGTTGGCGCCGCCGCGCTTGTCGCTGCCGCGGAACGTCGAGGCCGACGCCCACGCCGTGCTGACCAGCTGAGAGACGCTCAGACCCGCGTCGAGGAGCTTGGCCTTGAGGACCGCGATGTCCTCGGCGTCGATGAGCTCACCCTCGCGCTCCGGCAGCGGGTCCTGCCACAGCAGGGTCTCCTGCGGGACCTCCGGGCCGAGGTACAGCGACTTCGGGCCCATGTCGCGGTGGGTCAGCTTGAACCAGGCACGGGCGAAGGCGTCCGCGAACGCGTCGGGGTTCTCGTAGAAGCGGCGGGAGATCTGCTCGTAGACCGGGTCGAAGCGCAGCGCCAGGTCGGTGGTGAGCATCGTCGGCTTGTGCTTCTTCGACGGGTCGTGCGCGTCGGGGATGATCTCCGGGGCGTCCTTCGCCACCCACTGGTGGGCGCCGGCCGGGCTCTTGGTGAGCTCGTACTCGAACTCGAAGAGGTTCTTGAAGAACCCGTTGCTCCACTGGGTCGGGGTGGCGGTCCAGGTGACCTCCAGGCCCGAGGTGATGGTGTCGCCGCCCTTGCCGGTGCCGTACGTGTTCTTCCAGCCGAGGCCCTGCTCCTCCATCGTGGCGGCCTCGGGGTCGGCACCGACGTGGTCGGCGGGGCCGGCGCCGTGCGTCTTGCCGAAGGTGTGGCCGCCGGCGATCAGGGCGACGGTCTCCTCGTCGTTCATCGCCATCCGGCGGAACGTCTCACGGATGTCGCGGGCCGCGGCGAGCGGGTCCGGGTTGCCGTTCGGGCCCTCCGGGTTGACGTAGATCAGGCCCATCTGGACCGCGCCCAGCGGGTCCTCCAGCTCGCGGTCGCCGGTGTAGCGCTGGTCGTCGAGCCAGGTGGTCTCGGGGCCCCAGTACACGTCCTCCTCGGGCTCCCACACGTCCTCGCGACCGCCGGCGAAACCGAACGTCTCGAAGCCCATGGTCTCCAGGGCGACGTTGCCGGCGAGGATCATGAGGTCGGCCCACGACAGGCTCTGGCCGTACTTCTTCTTCACCGGCCACAGCAGGCGGCGGGCCTTGTCGAGGTTGGCGTTGTCCGGCCAGCTGTTGAGGGGGGCGAAGCGCTGCTGCCCGGCTCCGGCGCCGCCGCGGCCGTCGCTGATCCGGTAGGTGCCCGCGCTGTGCCAGGCCATCCGGACGATGAGCGGGCCGTAGTGGCCGAAGTCGGCGGGCCACCAGTCCTGCGAGGTGGTCAGCACCTCCGCGATGTCCCGTTTCACCGCCGCGAGGTCCAGGTTCTGGAAGGCCTCGGCGTAGTCGAACTCCTCACCGAGGGGGTTGGCCACGGGAGGGTTCTTGGCGAGGATCTTCAGGTTGAGCCGCTCCGGCCACCACTGGCGGTTTCCGCCGCCCTGGGTCGGGTGCAGGGCACGCCCGTGCGCGACCGGGCAGCCACCGGTGCCCTCCGCCTTCGGGTCGGTGACGATCGCATCGGGGTTCTCAGACATCAGTGTCCTTCCGAACTAAGTGGTTCACGGTGCTCAGGCAGTGCTGGCGGTGGAACAGTCGGGGCACAGGCCCCAGTAGATGACCTCGGCCTCGTCGATCGAGAAGCCTCGGGCGTCGGACGCGGTCAGGCAAGGGGCCTCGCCGACCGCGCAGTCGACATCGGCGACGACACCGCACGACCGGCAGACGAGGTGGTGGTGGTTGTCCCCGACGCGTCCTTCGAACCGGGCCGGGCTGCCGGGCGGCTCGATGCGGCGTATGAGCCCGGCCGCGGCGAGCGCGTGGAGGGCCTCGTACACGGCTTGCAGCGAGATGTGGCCCACACGGTCGCGCACCCCGGAGGCGATCGCCTCGACGCCGAGGTGGTCGCCGGCCCGGACGGTCTCGAGCAGCGCGACGCGCGCGGCCGTCACCCGTAGGCCGACACCGCGCAGCTCCTCGGCGGGCGTCGGAGGCTGGGATGCGGTCATGGCACCGAACCTACCGCCATAAACACGAACGGTTCAAGAAAACGAACGTTTAAATTTCGTGCCGCGTGAAACGGGCCGGAAGCCGCGGTCGGCCTCGGGCCTCGCCGCGGCGGGGAACACGGCTGGGGCAGGTCCGGGCGGACCGGTCATAACAGGCCGGAGTGGCCCGGTCAGGTCGTACCGTGATCTGCCAGGCAGGCTGGTGCATTCCGTGCCATAACTTGCAGGCAATGTCCGATTGGGTGATCAGGGCAGATAAGGAGGAGGCCGGGACGGATCGGGTCACCTCGTGAGCAGGCCGCGGCCGACCCAGTCCGAGGAGTCGCGGACGCCGGGCAGGGCGAAGAAGTAGCCGCCGCCGGTCGGGGAGATGCAGTCGACGAGGGGGTTCGTCGATGATGGAGCTCCGCACGTTCGCCTGTGCGGCGGAGCGCACCGCTCGACCATCGGAGCGGCAGATGGCTGGCTCATTGAGGTGCCTTTCGATGGGGGTTCAGCGACGCGGAGGGTTCTTGCGCGGAGTGATGACGGCGTTCGGCAGGGCGGGCGCGGGAAGACGGCCCCCCGGATACCCCTCGACGCCCCCGAAGCGATCGGAAGCGGCTTCCCACTCCTGCCGGGCCCGGACGATGTCGTCATGACTGCGGCCGACGAAGTTCCACCACATGACGATCTCCTCTTCGAACGGGGTGCCGCCGAGCAGGATCGCCCGCGCCGGACCGTCCGACTCGTTGACCAGCGTCAGAGAGTCGGTGCCGGGGCGGACATAGCCCAGCTCCGCCGGGCGCAGCACGGCGTCGGCCACGCGGACGTCCCCGCTGTCCACGAGAACGCCGTGCTCGAAGGCGGTGTCCACGGGGAGGCTGACCCTGGCACGTGGAGCGAGGACGACCTCGGCACCGAGCAGGGGCGTGAAGGTCCGCACCGGGGAGGTGTCTCCGGCGAGCGAGCCCAGGAAGACCCGGATCTCGGCCCCGTCGATCTGCCCAGGTTCGGGGACGTGGTGCTGGAAGGCGCGCTCGGCGTTGCGGTGCTCTTCGGGCAGCGTCACCCAGAGCTGGACGCCGTGGAGGATGTCGGTGCGCGGGGTGGACACCTCCGCGTGAGCGATGCCATACCCGCCCGTCATGAGGTTCATCTCGCCGGCCCGGATGAGAGCGCGGGTCCCGAGGCTGTCGCTGTGCTCGATCTCCCCGCTGAACAGCCAGCTCACCGTCTGCAGGCCGGTGTGCGGATGCGGTGGGACGTCCATGCCGCTCGTCGCGGCGACGTCGTTCGGACCGTAGTGATCGGCGAAGCACCAGGCTCCGATCAGAGTGCGCGTACGGTGCGGCAGTGTGCGTCGTACGGTCATCGCGCGCGGGCCACCCAGAGGCACCTCTCGTGCGGAGATCACGTCGACACGGGGCACCTCGGCCGACTGCCTCCCGTCGACCAGCGCTCCAGCTCCCACCGCCGCAGGTTCCGTCTCCACATCGCTCACCGCTAGCACCTCCCACATCTGGTTGTCACGTCAACTATCGTGCCGCGAGGCCACGCCGAAAGCCACCCGAGGAGGACGAGTTGAACGATCAGACTACGAGCCCAGCGCCCCGGCGGATCTTTCATCGACAAGCAGAGCCCGAAAGCCTTCCACGCGCTGCCGCAGACGTCGGAGGCGGTACCTACGGTCGCCGCCGAGGCGGGGGCTCGACCGCACCGTCGCGGCACTGATCAACCTGCGGGTGTCACAGCTGAACGGCTGCGCCTACTGTGTCGACCTGCACACCAAGGCGGCGCTGCGGGCGGCCAGTCGGCACAGCGACTGGGGGTACTGGCCGCATGGCGGGACACGGAAGTGTTCACCCAGGAGCAGCGCGCGGCTCTCGCGCCGGCCGAGGCGACGACGGACCCGAGGGACGGCGCCTCACAGGCGTCCGCCTATGAGGCGGCGCGGACGGTTCTGACCGCCGACCAGATCTCCGCGGCGATCTGGTTGGCGGTGACCATCAATGCGTTCAACCGGGTCTCGATCATGAGCAGGCATCCGGTGCGATGACCTCCTGCCATTTCGTTGACTCATCAACCGAACACCTCTAAGGTGCCTGTTGACGCAACAACCACTGGTCCTTCAACTGTCCCGGCAGGCGTGGCCGCATGGGAAGGAACCACGCCATGTACATCACCGCCGCCATACTCGGCGTGCCGCTCGCCCTGGTGACGTTGGCCTGGTCTCCGTGGCGACCGCCGTGACCCCCGGCCTGGCGATGTGAGCCCGGTCCCGGGTCATCTCCGCCCACCCCCGCGGCGGCCGGAGACGCCGACTCAGGACTGGTCCTCGTCCAGCTTGGCGACCACACGCTCGGAGATCTCCCCCAGCGTCCGCAGCTCGGCGGGAGTGACATGGTCGAGGAACAGCGAACGCACCGCCTCCACATGGAGCGGAGCAGCCGCCTCGATCGCCGCTCGTCCCGCCTCCGTGATCACCACGAAGGCGCCGCGGGCGTCCTCGAGACACTCCTCGCGCACCACCAGCCCACGTCCGGCCATCCGCGCGATGTGATGGGACATCCGGCTCTTCTCCCACTCCAGCTCCCGGGCCAGATCCTGGTAGCGCTGCCGCCCCTCCGGGACATCCGTCAGATGGACCAGCACCGCGAAGTCGGCAGCCGACAGTTTCGACTGCGTCTGCAGCAACCGGGCCAACCGGCCGCCGAGCTTCTCATGCAACCGGATAAAGCTCCGCCACGCGTGCTGCTCCTGGGGCGTCAACCACCGGACCGTCTCTTCTCCCATGGAGGAATTGTAATAGTCGTTGACGGATCACCTACTGACCGGAGCAACGAAGACCCCGGAGGCGCGGCCCGACCTGTCCTGCCCTGACTGTCCCGGGCCGCGCCTTCGGACCCGCGCTCAAGGCACCAGCGCCTGCACCGCCCAAGAGGCTGAAGCCTCGGTTCCAAGTGAGGGGTTGCTCGGCCCAGATGGTCTTGCCCATCTGAGCCCGTAGCGGCAGCCCCAGCGGGCGGTGAGCTGCGCCACCAGGAACGGCCTCGGCCACCGTCGTCGGTGGAACGGGCCCTGCGCAGGCGGGGCTGGGTCCCCCCGATGGTCCGCGAGATGCTCGCAGGCTGACGCCGTGAAGGGAGAAGACGACATGGACACCACGGACGTACGCACGGTCGGCATCCCGGGCGCGGGCAAGGTGGGCACCGTCCTCGCCCGCCTGCCCTGACGGCCGGCGACCGCGTTGATCGCCGAATCAGGGCGATCCCGACAAGATCGCTCTCACCATCGAAGTCCTCGTCCCCGGTGCGGTTCCGGTCACCGCAGAGGAGGCCGCGGCGAAGGCGGATGTCGCCATCCTGGCCCTCCCCCTCGGCAAGTACCGCAGTATTCCCCCGCGGCACTTGAGGGCAGTCTCGTCATCGACGCGATGAACTACTCGTGGGAGGTCGACGGCATCCGCGAGGACCTCAGCGACCCGCGCACCTCGGCGAGCGAGATCGTGCAGGAGTTCCTGTCCGGAGCGCGTGTGGTCAAGGCCTTCAACCACATGGGCTATCAGATCTGGAGGACGGGGCCCGGCCCGTCGGGACACGCGAACGCAAGGCGATCGCGGTCGCCGGTGACGATCCGGACGACCTGATGGCCGTCGCCCGCCTCGTCGACGACCTCGGCTTCGACCCCGTCATCGCGGGCTCCCTCGCCGCCGGAGTACGGCTCGAACCGGGCACCGAGCCTTTCGGCGCCAACGTCGACGCCGAGGGGCTGCGCGCGATGCTCGACCGCTTCCCGGATTCCGAGCGTGGACGGGTCGTCTCCGCCGCGCGGGCTGGTGCTGCGGCATCGGGCACGGACACGGCCTGACCCCTCGTAACGAGAGCATCCGGCCCTCGCCAGCCCAACAGTTGACGCGTCATCCTTTTTTTGTCTACGTTAGATGACACATCAATCACCACTTTGCGGAGCCCTTCAGAGGGACCGCACAAGCCGATCACAAGAGGTACCTGTGAACGTCGCCCTGTGGGCTGTCGCGGCCCTGCTCGCCCTCGTCTTCCTCGCCGCCGGCAGCAGCAAGCTCGCCCAGCCGAAGGAGAAGCTCCTCGCCTCCCCGTCCATGGGCTGGGCCGAGGACTTCTCCCCCGGGCTGATCAAGACGATCGGTCTGCTGGAGGTTCTCGCCGCGATCGGCCTGATCCTGCCCGCGGCGGTGGACATCGCCGCGGACCTGGTTCCGCTGGCCGCCTCCGGACTGGCACTGACCATGTTCGGCGCCGCGATCACGCACAGCCGCCGCGGCGAGGCCCAGTCGGTCGTCGTGAACGTGGTCCTTCTCGCGCTGTCCGTCTTCGTGGCCTGGGGCCGCTTCGGACCGCACTCCTTCTGACAGCAACCGAAAAGGACGGGAGAATCCCATGCCTGCGATCACCGTGGACGACGTATTGGTCCTGCCGCGCCTGCCGGAGCTCGATCCGGCGGGCACGGTCCACCGACCCGTCCGTCGCCTGGCGACGGCACAGCACGGCTTCGAGGGTGAGGGCTTCCCCGTACGGCGCGCCTTCGCCGGGGTGCCGATGCCGGAGCTGGATCCCTTCGTGCACATGGACCATGTGGGCAAGGTCGAGCAGGCGCCGGGAGAACCCATGGGCACTCCCTGGCATCCGCACCGCGGTTTCGAGACCGTCACCTACCTCATCGACGGCGCCATCGAGCACCAGGACTCCAACGGCGGCGGCGGACAGCTCTCCGACGGCGACACCCAGTGGATGACCGCGGGCGCCGGGATCCTGCACATCGAGCAGCCTCCGGAGCGTCTCGTCATGAGCGGCGGGACCTTCCACGGCGTGCAGCTGTGGGTCAACCTGCCGCGGGCGAAGAAGATGAGCCCACCCCGCTACCAGGACATCCGCGGCAAGCACACCGGACTGCTCACCACGCCCGACGGCGGCGCCCTGATCCGGGTGATCGCCGGGGACATCGCCGGCCACTCCGGCCCGGGCGTGACCCACACCCCGATCACCGTCGCCCACCTCACCGTCGAACCCGGCGCCCAGGTCGACCTGCCGTGGAACCCGGCCTACAACGCGCTGGTCTACGTTCTGGCGGGCCACGGAACGCTCGGCAGCGACGCCCACTCGATCCAGGAAGGCCGACTCGCCGTCTTCGGAGCGGGTGACGCCCTGCGCCTGACCGCCGACCGCGTCCAGGAGTCCCGCTCCCCCAAGCTGGAGCTCTTCGTCCTGGGCGGCCTGCCCATCCGCGAACCCGTCGTCCAGTACGGCCCGTTCGTGATGAACACCCCTGAAGAGGTCCAGCAGGCCTTCGAGGACTACCAGGCGGGCCGCCTCGGCGTGATCCCCGCCCGGCACCTCCCTCACACTTCCTGAACATCCATTTCAGAGCCCACAACCAGGAACACGGTTTAAGGACACTCATGACCAGGATCGGCATCATCCTCGGCAGCACCCGCCCGAACCGCAACGGCGAGCAGGTCGCCAAGTGGGTCTACGACATCGCCTCTCAGCGCAGCGACGCCGAGTTCGAGCTCGTCGACCTGCGCGACTACCCGCTGCCGCACCTGGACGAGCCGCTGCCCCCGTCGATGGGCCAGTACCAGGGCGAGCACACGAAGAAGTGGGCGGAGAAGATCGCCTCCTTCGACGGGTTCGTCTTCGTCACCCCGGAGTACAACCACAGCACCTCCGGTGTGCTCAAGAACGCCATCGACTACCTGTACACGGAGTGGAACAACAAGGCGGTCGGCTTCGTGTCCTACGGCGGTGTCGGCGGCGCCCGCGCCGTGGAGCACCTGCGGCTGGTCGTCGGTGAGCTGCAGATGGCCGACGTGCGCCAGCAGGTGGCGTTGTCGCTGATGACCGAGTTCGAGAACTTCAGCGTCCTCAAGCCCGGCGAGTACAACGTGCAGGCCCTCGACACCCTGCTCGACCAGGTCGTCGCCTGGAGCGGGGCCCTCGCGCCGCTCCGCGCCGCGACGGCGAACGCGACCGCCTGAGTCCTCCGGGGCACAGCCCCTCCCGATGCCGGGCCCGGTGTCACCGGGCCCGGCATCGGAATGTGGCTTGCGCCGAGCAGGACGCTGCGGCGCCGTATGCCTAAGGGCTCCGTCGGGTTGGTGTCGGTCATTGCGGGTTCCCTTGGCCGGTGGGATGTCCGTACCTCTGGGCGACAGGAGCATGAGCACCTGTAGGTCGCCGTCCGCATCGACGAGGTTGCCGCCGCACCGGAATCCCGTAGGTGACCGAGTGATGCCGCGCACACAGGCCCGGAGCCGCGACGTGGCGCGTGTTAGCGTCCGGCCGTGATCTTCCCGGCTCTGGACACACCCGCACCCGGCGGCGCAGCAACAAGGGGCGGTCCGGCGGTGGGCCCCGGATCCGCCGGCACCCGTGACCCGCTCGGCCTGCTCGACCTGTTCGGTGACTCCTTCGTCCGCGATCCCTACCCCTGGCTGGACCTCCTGAGGTCCGAGTCTCCGGTGCACCACGACCCCGTCACGGGGCTCTGGCTGGTCAGCCGCCACCAAGACGTGCGCCAGGTACTGCTGGACCCGGACGCCTTCCTCCCGGACAACGCCCAGGACGCCGTCACCCCGCTGCCCGTCCCCGTGCTGCGGGTCCTCGTCCGGGCCGGCTTCACCCTTCCTCCAGCGCTCGCCAACAACGGCGGCCCGAGCCATCCCGGGCTGCGCCGAGTGGTCACCCGGTTCTTCAACGCACGGCGTGTCGCAGCTGCCGAACCGGTGATCGAGCGCATCGCGGGTGAGCTGCTGGAAGCGGTGCGGTCGCAGCTCGACTCGACCGGCGCTTGCGATCTGTTCACCTCGTTCGCCCAGGTCCTGCCGTGCAGGGTGCTGATGGAGCTCCTCGGCATCCGGGGCGTCGACCCGGCCACGCTCATCCGCTGGAGCGACGCCTCGCTGGAGCTGTTCTGGGGCAGGCCCACGCTCGAACGGCAACTGGAGCTGGCCGAGCTCGTCGCGGCCTTCCACCAGTGGCTCACCGAGACCGTGCGCAGCGGCACAGCCCCGGCCGACTCCTTCATCGGGGCACTGGCCCGCCACCGCCTGCCCGACGGCAGGCCGCTGGACGTCGGGACCGCGGTCGGCGCGTGCTTCTTCGTCTTCATCGCCGGACAGTCCACCACCGGACAGCTCATCGCCACGGTGCTGCGCCGGGCGCTGACCGAGCCCGGCATGTGGTCGCGCGTCGCCGGGGAAGCGGGCCTGGCCGAGGCCTGGGTGGAAGAGACCCTGCGGCGCGAGCCGCCGGTGACCACCTGGCGCAGGGTCACCGCGCGGGACACGGAACTCGGCGGGGTGCGACTGCCGGCGGGCGCACAGCTGCTGCTGATGCTTCTGGGCAGCGGATCCGACCCGGAGGTCTTCCCGCACCCGGAACGGATGTGCCCGCACCGCGAGAACATCCGCCACCACCTGGCCTTCGGCGTCGGCCGCCACCGCTGCCCCGGCGCGTCCCTGGCACGCACAGAAGCAGCGGTGGCATTGCGCGCGGCAGCCCGCGCCCATCCGGACGTCCGGACTGTAGCCGAGGCGGCGAAACCGCCGATGCTCGGGCTGTTGTCCTTCAGGGCACCCCTGAAGGTGGCAGTGGAACGGGCGTGAACGTCAGACGAACACGCGCACGTCCCATGCGCCCAGCTGCAACTCGGTGCCCGCAGGGACCCCGTCGTCGCTGAGGACGTCGGGCAGCTCCACCGGTGCGCCGACGCGGACCGGCTCCCAGCTGCAGTTGTGGACCACATGGACGCGGCGGCCGTCGGCACGCGTACCCGTGGTCACGGTCACGGATGCCCGGGATATCGCCCCAGCCGTGGCGGGCGGTGGGTGCCAGCCAGGCGGCCAGCGCGCGGGCGAGGGTGCGGCCGGGCACGGTGCCGACGTCGAAGCGCATCGACACAAACCCCCTGCTCCAGACCCTGTGTGAGCGGTCGCGGCGAACCTTGCCTGCGGAATCGTCTGTGTGACACAGTTCTTGTTTCGCTGAGCTCGTGTCATTACCTTCGCCCCAGCAATTGAAGCGCTTCGACACCAGGGCGGGACAAGGGTCGAGCCATGACGAGAGAGTTGAGCCGCTGTCCGCCTGCGGGTGCCCTCAAGGGCTGACCTTGACGCTGCCCACCGGCCTGCCGCGCCCGCATCACCGATCAACCGACGAAAGGACAGGGGTGTCCCATCAGCACCGGACGGACGGAACGTTCGCCAACCCCGTGATCCCCGGCTTCCACCCCGACCCCAGCATCTGCCGCGCCGGGGACGACTACTACCTCGCGTGCTCCAGCTTCGAGTACTTCCCCGGCGTCCCGATCTTCCACAGCCGGGACCTGGTGCACTGGACGCAGATCGGCAACGTCCTGGACAGGCTGAGCCAGCTGCGCCTGCCGCTCGACACGCCCTCCTCCGCCGGGATCTACGCGCCCACCCTGCGCCACCACGACGGCCGGTTCTGGCTGATCACCACGAACGTGAACGACGGCGGCAACCTGCTGTTCACCGCCACCGACCCGGCCGGGCCCTGGTCCGACCCGATCCGGCTGCCCGACGTCCACGGCATCGATCCGGATCTCGCCTGGGACGACGAGAGCAACTGCTGGTGCACCACCGCGGGTGTCGGGCAGATCCGCATCGATCCGCGCACCGGGCAGTCGTTCGGGCCGCAACGACGGCTGTGGTCCGGCACGCCCGGTGCCAAGGCCCCGGAGGCACCGCATCTGTACCGGATCGGCGAGTACTGGTACCTGCTCATCGCCGAGGGCGGCACCGAGCGCGGCCACGGCGTCTCCGTCGCCCGCGGCCGTACACCGAACGGTCCCTTCGAGCCGTGCCCGGCCAACCCGATCCTGACGCACCGCGGCACCGATCACCCGGTCCAGAACACCGGCCACGCCGACCTGGTGCAGGCCCCCGACGGTACGTGGTGGATGGTGCTGCTCGGGGTACGCCCGCGCGGCGGCACCCCGGGCTGGCACGTCCTCGGCCGTGAGACGTTCCTGGCACCGGTGAGCTGGGCGGACGGCTGGCCGGTCGTCGGCGAGCCGGCACCCGTCATGGCTGCCCCCGCCTGGCCGCTGGCACCCGGGCCCGCCGAGGCGTCCCGGGACGACTTCGACCTCAGCGAGCTGCGGCCGTCCTGGGTCTCGCCGCGCAGCCGTCCCACCGAGCACTGCACCACCGAGGAGCGGGCCGGATGGCTGACGCTCCGGGCCCGCGGCGGCTCCTTGGACGATCCCGACGTGATGTTCGTCGGCCGGCGCCAACGGCACCTGTCGTGCCGGGCGAGCACACTGATCGACCCGGGGCAGGGACGCGGCGGTCTCGCCGTACACCTCGACGAGCGGCGCCGAGTTCGCCGTTCACTACGAGGACGGGCGGAATGCCGTGGTGGGCGGCGGACTGCGGGTCGGCACAGGCGTCAGTGTCGTCCAGCAAACCATCACCGGTCGGTCCTGCCCGGCCGGTGATGGTCCGCAGGGGCGAGGCGCGAAGAGTCAGCGCCCCACCCCTGCCCCAGGTCTGGTCAACGTGCGGTGGCGGTGGCCCGGATCCTGGCCGTGTCCCACATCAGCGGCGTGTCGTCGAACACCACGGCGACCCTGACCTGCGTCCCGGCCGCCAGGCTCGCCGGAAGCGTCACACTGCCCCTCTGGTCCTCGTCGAAGGAGACCTGGCCGAGATCCGTGACCTTGCCGTCGGCCGCGACCACGTAGACCTGGCCGGTCTTGTTCGCGTGCAGGGCCGTGCCCGCGGGGTCCGAGGCGGCGGCGTTCAGCGACACGGTGGCCTTCTTCCCGACGCTGCTCGGGATCAGGCGCTTCGACCGCCGGTCCTTCGTCAGCTCCGCGGAGGTCGGCGCCTGCTGGACGAGCTCCCACTCCTGCGAGCCGTCCCCGACCGCGTTCTGGAGGGTGAGCGGCGCTCCGGCGGACGCACCGGTCAGGTACACGTTGGTGTTCTTGGCCGCCTGGAACTTGTAGTAGCCGTCGTCGGTCTTGATGAGGTTCCACAGGCCGGCAGGCGTGTCGTCGACCCACTGAGCGATCCGCTGGCCGACTGTCGGATGCGCCGTCCAGATGCCGGCGGCACGGCCACCCGACTTGTTCAGCAGCGTCTTGGCGCCATCGGCCTTGGTGACCAGGTGCCAGTACTGCGTGTCCTTGTTCGGCGCAGAGCCGGCGTCCTCCAGGCGGACGTCGGGAACGTCCCGGTTGCCGATGTTGGCGTCGTTGGTCTTGTTCCCGGTGCCGATCACCTGGCCGGTCTTGCGGTTCACGAGCTGGTAGTAGGCGCCCTCCGAGTGGCCTTGGTCGACCTCGGCGTAGCGAAGCGTCGAGGTGTCCTGGTGGTTGAGGATCGAGATGCGGCCGGTGCCCTCGACGTACTGCAGGTTGCGGGTGTAGCCGGCCCGCGAGGTCGTCTGGTATTCCTTCCACACGCCGTCGCTGCGTCCGCTCTCGTTGACCCACACGTTGCCGCTGCCGTGGGCGTTGTAGACCAGGCGTCCGTCGGGGAGCCGGATGATGACCGGGCTGCCGTTCACCGCGAGGGGGCGGGAACCGGCGTCGACAGGCAGTGAGGTGACGGCGTGGCCCGCGGAGCCCTCGTAGAACTTCAGCGGGTCGTCGGCGATGGCGTACCTGACGTTGACTCCGCCGCCCCACCACTCGTATGTGAGGAGCCACTTGCCGTCCGTCGTCGGGACGACGTTCGTCATGCCCGGACGGCCGCCTCCGATCTCCGTCTTGCCGCCTCCCATGTCCCGGGGCAGTCCCGCGACGTCGAGGACGGGCTCGCTCCATTCCGCGCTGCGGCCGTCCCAGGTCTTGTGGACGAGGATCTGGCCGTGCGAATCCGTTGCCGTGTCGTTGTCCGGGTCGATCTTCGCCACGCCGGTGACCGGGTCGAAGCCGATGTAGTCGTTCTCGTCGGAGTAATAGCAGACGAGCTGGCCCTTGTGGACCATCAGGTACGGCTCCCAGAGGGGGTCGACCTGCTTGTACGTGTTCGCCTTGGCGACGTTCTGGCCGGTCGCGCCCGCGCTGCCGCCCTGCCAGCCGCCCGTCGCGATGACGTTTTCGATGTCCCACGTCTCGCCGTCGTCGGTGCTGGAGTACAGGGCCATCGCCATGTCACTGCGGTCGCCGTCATTGGACGGCGTCCAGTTCGGGTCGGCCGCCTTGTTCTCGAGGTAGTAGTGGTCGTCGCCCGTCACGACGCTCGCGAGGAGCAGCGTGCCCTTCTTCAGTTTGCCGACGTCCTGCGGAAGCGTGTAGAGGTACGGGGCTCCCCAGTTGCTCTTGTACTTCGCGTACTTGGGATCGCTGGAGATGTACGCCGGAGCCTTGACCTCCGACAGCGGCTGCCACGACGTTCCGTAGTCGTCGCTCTTGTAGATCGGCAGCGTCTCCCCGTCGGCGCTTCCCGTCTCAGGTACGACCGTGGCCTTCTCGAACGACGCGACGAGACGTCCGCTCTCCAGCTGCGCCGACTTCACATAGATCGCGCAGTTGCCCCGGCCCTTCAGGCACGGCTCGTTCCCGAGCTGGTACATGATCCCGCCGGTCGGGTTGTACGCCTGCGCACTCCCCATGGGTATCGCCAGCATGGCAGCCGCTGCGGCGAAAGTTCCCAGCACCTTCACCGACCTTGATCTGTACATACACACTCCGTATCCGCCCGACTTCTCAGTTATGACCGTGAAATCAGGCCTTCTTTTGATGTTGCGGTTACGTCTGCGCTACTGCTTGACGCCGCCGGTGGCGAGCCCGCTCTGCCAGTAGCGCTGGAGCAGGAGGAAGGCGATGACGAGCGGGACGATGGAGATCAGGGATCCCGTCACGACCAGCGGGAGCATGTCGCTGCTGGCGCCCGCGCCGCCGTTCTGGGCCTGGGCGGCCCAGGAGGAGAGCCCGACCGTGATGGGGTACAGGTTCGGGTCGTTGAGCATGATCAGCGGCAGGAAGTAGTTGTTCCAGGTCGCCACGAGGGTGAAGAGGATGACGGTCACCAGGCCCGGTGCCAGCAGCCTGAGGGCGATCCGGAAGAAGATCCGCGCCTCACCGGCCCCGTCGATGCGGGCGGCCTCCAGGAGGCTGTCCGGCACGGCGTCGGCCGCGTAGACGCGCATCAGGTAGAGGCCGAAGGGGTTGACGAGGGAGGGCAGGATGATCGCCCACGGGGTGTTGACCAGGCCCACCTTCGCGAAGAGGAGGTAGGTCGGGATCGCCAGGGCGGTGGCGGGGACCATGATGGCGCCGAGGACGAGGTTGAAGGCGGCGCGGTCGCCGCGGAAGCGGAACTTGGCGAAGCCGTATCCGGCGGCGGCTGCGAGCAGGGCGGCGCCGAGTGCGCTGACGACGGCGTAGACGGCCGTGTTGAGCAGCCAGTGGACGAAGACGCCGTCGTCCTGGGTGAAGGTCGCCTTGATGTTGGTCAGCAGCTGCGGGGCGCGGGAGAACCACAGGCCGAAGCTGTTGAAGAGGTCCTGGGTGTTCTTGGTGGCGGCGACCAGCAGCCAGAACAGCGGCAGCAGGAAGTAGGCCAGGGCGGCCAGCATGGCGATGGTCAGGGGGGTGCTGAGGCGGGCCTGACGCCGCCGCCTCTGCTGAGGGGCAGGACGTGTGGGTCCCGTCGTCGGCTCCATCCGGACCGTGGGAGTCGTGGTCGTCACGGGGTCCTCCTGCGGTTCGCGGTGAGCAGGACGGCGTAGGAGGCGATGACGATGACCAGGCCCAGGAGGAAGGAGACGGTGGCCGCGTAGTTGAGCTGGTTGCCGGTGAAGGCGAGGGTGTAGGCGTAGAGGTTGGCGGTGTAGGAGCTGCTGATGACGTCCGGGGCGATCTTCATCAGCAGGTTGGGTTCGTTGAAGAGCTGGAAGCTGCCGATCACGGAGAACAGCAGGGTCAGCAGGAGGGCGGGCCTGAGCGCGGGCAGTTTGATCGACCAGGCGATCCGCCAGGCGCCCGCCCCGTCCATCGCGGCCGCCTCGTACAGGTCGTGCGGGATGGTCCGCAGCGCCGCGTACAAAATGATCATGTTGTAGCCGACGAACTCCCAGGTCACGATGTTCGCCAGGCTGCCGAGCATCCAGCCCTCGGTGAGGAAGTGCGGGGCCGGCAGGTCCAGTTCGCGGCTGAGCTGGGCGAAGGGCCCGAAGTCCGGGCCGTACAGGTATCCCCACATGAGCGCGGCGACGACGCTCGGGACGGCGTACGGCACGAAGATGCCCAGCCGGATCACGCGGGCCAGCCGCAGCAGGCCGCTGTCGAGCGCGAGGGCGAAGAGCAGGGCCAGCAGCAGCATCAGCGGGACCTGGATGACGAAGAACAGCGCGACACGGCCGATCCCGTGGAGGAGGAGCGGGTCCTTCAGGGCGGTGACGTAGTTGTCGAGGCCGACGAAGACGTTGCCGCCGATGAGGCGTTGCTGGAAGAGGCTGAGATAGGCGGCGTAGCCGAGCGGGGCGAGGAAGAGGAGCAGGAACAGCACGAGGAACGGTGCGACGAACAGGGGGCCCGCCGCACCGCGGTGCACGCGTTTGTGGGCCTTGTGAGAGGCCACGGTGGTCATGATCAGGCTCCCTTGACGGTGAAGCCCTGGTTCTTGGCGTACGTCGTGATGCGCGACTGCCACTTGCCGAGCGCGGCGACGGTGTCGGACTTGTCGGCGAGGGACTTGCCGACGGTCTCGGTCCAGTCCGTGGCGACCTGGTCGAGGAACGGGGGCCACTGGAAGGAGGTGGAGACCGTGTCGCTGATGTCGGCGAAGAGCTGGTTGACCTTCTGGCCGCCGTAGAAGGCGGGCGCGTTGCCGGTGACATCCGGGTCCGCTAGCAAAGCCTTGGTGGCCGGGAAGAAGAACTGCTTGGTGGCGAACATCTTCGCGCTCTCGGGGTCGCCGTTGAGGAACTGCGCGAACATCGCCGCCGCGATCGGGTTCTTGGTCGATCTGATCACCGCGGTGGTGGAGCCACCCCAGTTACCCGAGGCGGGCTTGGCAGCGTCCCACTGCGGCAGCGGCGCCGCCCGCCACTTGCCCGCGGTGGCCTTGGACGATCCGGACAGGAAGGACGGGCCCCAGGCGGCGGTGAGCCAGGTGGCGTACTTGCCCTTGTTGAACCCGGCATACCAGCCGTCAGTGAAGTCCGGGTCGGTGCTGATGACGCCTTCCTTCGCGAGCCCGCCCCAGTAGTCGGCGAGCTTCTTGGAGACCGCGTCGTCGACGCTGACGGAGAGGTCGCTCTTGCCGGAGGTGGCGTACGGCTTCGCGCCCGCCTGCCACAGCAGGCCGTGCCAGGCGGCGGGCTCGTTCGCCGCGAGGTTGGTGAGGTAGACGCCGGGGTCCGCCTCGTGGAGCTTGCGCGCTGCCTCCGCGAACTCGTCCCAGGTCTGCGGCACTTGGATGCCGTGCTGGTCGAAGATGTCCTTGCGGTACAGCATGCCCATCGGGCCGGTGTCCTGCGGTATCGCCCAGACCTGGCCGTCGGGTCCGCTGACCTGCGCCCACGTCCAGTCGACGAACTGGTCCTGCAGCTCGGACGCGCCGTACGGGCGCAGGTCCAGCAGGCTGTCCGTGATGGTGAAGGTCGGCACCGCCTGGTACTCGATCTGCGCCAGGTCCGGGGCGCCGCGGCCGGCCTTGAGCGCGGTGCGCAACTTGGTGTAGTGGGCCACGCCCTGACCGGCGTTGACGACCTTGACCTTGATGGCCGGGTACTTCTTCTCGAACAGCGCGATCTCGTCCGCGATGTTCGGGACCCAGGTCCAGAACGTCAGCTCGGTCGGGGTCTGCATCGCCTTGTCGATGTCGGCCTGACTGACCGGCTGGGCGGAGGCGGACGAGCCGCCGGAGCCGCTGTCGTCGCTGCACGCGGCCAGCGCGGCGCCGAGCGACACGGCTCCGGTCGCGAACAGGAACCGCCGACGGCTCATGGAGGACGCGGAAAGGGAGGAACTGGGCATGGTGAACTCCCGCCGTTGGGCGTAGGGAACGGCACGCCTGGCGAGGGCGCGTCGCGCGGGTGGAAAGGAGCGGATGGAAGGAAGGAGGGGCGAGGTGCTGACATCGCTGCCGGGTATCGGATTCGCCCTGTTCGGCTGTGCGTCGCCTGGGCTGTGACCGGACGCGCCGTGCGCTCCGTACAGCTGACGTCCACGCTCGTGGAGAGGGCTGAAGAACGTGGGCGCGGGTGGGCTCGCCGCCCGGCCGTGAACGGATGGCGTTCGGCCGGGCGAGCGGCTTCAACTGGTGGTGGGTGGGCTGTCCGCCGCCGGAGGCGCGTGCGCCTCATCGAGGGACCGGGGGGCGGGGCCGCGACCCGCGCCCCGGGGTCTTGCGCATCGGCGGGGGTGCGGTCGAGGCACGCAGGACGAGTCCGACCGGCGGATCGTTCGACGGCGGCAGTTGCACGTCCGGTTTCTCGATGGCCTGTACCAGGAGCCGCAGTCCCTCGCACGCCACAGCGTCGTACGGCTGGCGCACCGTGGCAGCGGCGGGTTCACGAGGGCGGCGACGGGAATGTCGTCGAAGCCGACCACGCGCACGGCGTCGGGCACGCGCCGGCCGACATCCGTCAGCGCGCGGATCCGACCGAGGGCCAGGTCGTCGTCAGCGGCGAACACCGCGGTCACGTCACTGTCGCAGGCGAGTTCCCGGCCTGCCGCGTACCCCGGCGCTGCCGGCCAGTCGCCGACGAGCACGGGCGGCTGCTCCCGGCCGTGCGCGGTGAGGGCACCGCGCCGGCCCGCGAGGCGGTCCCGGGCGGCGAACCACCGCTGTTTCTCTGCTGGCTGACGGCCCGTCATATACCCGAGGTCCGACAGGTGCTCGGTCGCCACCCGTGCCAGCAGTGGGGCATCGACGCCGGTGGCCACCGCCCGAGTGCCGCCGAACGCCGCCGGTGGGCCCGGCACCGGGACCGACACGCCGACGCCGAGCGAGACCACTCCCTCGTCGATCGGTACGGAGACGACGATGCCGCCCACGCCCTGTTCCAGCAGCGACTCGACGGCGCCGGCAACGCCTCCTTGGTCGCCTTTGAACGTGCTGACCATCCGGAGCGCGTATCCCGCGTCACCTACGGCCCGGTCGATGCCGATCAGAAGCGACGCGGGCCCGTACAGGGCGGTGCCGAGCGCGACCACGCCGATGGTGCGGGTCCGCCCGGAGGCCAGTGCCCGGGCCGCGTTGTTCGACCGGTAGCCGAACCCCTCCGCCGCTTCGAGCACACGGCGGCGCACCTCGTCGGTGACGTAACGCTCCCCGTTGAGGACACTCCCCATCGTCTGCTGCGAGACGCCGGCCAACCGGGCCACGTCAACGCTGCGCGGCGCGGGGCGGCCACCCCGTCCTCCCCCTCGCGTCATTGGTGTCTCCCGGTGTCCGGCAGTCCGCATCCTGGCCACTCCAAGCCACTCAGCCATGGTCGGCGAGCCACACCCGGACGGGTATGATCGCGCGGTCATATCAACGCATCAGAACAGATCCCGTCAAGACTTCACACAACATCTCTGTGCACAGATCTCTCGGCCACCAGCGGCTCCGGGGCGGCCGCGGACCACGCACTCGTGTGCGCGACGAGCGACCGGGCGACCGGGCGCGGCAGGTTCCGGCATGACGAACAGACGGAGGCGCCGCGGGCGAGCAGGAGATCTCGACCGCCAATGAGACGGCCGACCACGAGCTGCCCCTGGCATTGGCGGTTGCAGGGTGGGGCGAACCGGTTGGAATACATCCTGGGCCGGAAGATCGAGGAGACCTGCGGGATCAGTCACCTCGTGCACGAGGTTCTGCTGATTCTTGCCATACCTGCTGCGGCTGGTCACACGGTTCCTCCGGGACGCTGGCCCGAGATCGCCCGGCGCGGCCTGCGAGCGGTAGGGCATCCCGGTGCTCGCGGACTGTGCCTACCTGGGCGCCGCTCCTTGGTTGCCGACACGGTCAGGTGATCTCCGGGCGGCAACGTGTGGCTGACCCAGCGCACAGTCCTGGCGCATCTTCCGCAGAACCCTCCGGAGCTCCAATGGAATGTCGTCAATCGGCGCCCGCAGGAATTACCCGGAGGTCTCTTGACGTAAGTCCTGCGGATGCGTAGACATGACCGCGCGGTCACAAGTCGATCTCGAACGACGCAGAAACTCGGCCATCAGGAGACGTCATGACACCAGGGGCGGGGCGGAACGCGGACTCGCCCGCGCCGCGCAGTGCGGACGTGGCCCGACTGGCCGGGGTTTCACGCAAGACGGTCTCACGGGTCCTCAACAACGAGCCCTACGTCTCCGACGAAGCCCGCCGACGTGTCCTGGCAGCCGCCGACGAACTGGGTTACCGGCTCAACCACGCCGCCCGCGCACTGGCCTCCGGACGCACCCACTCCATCGGAGTCGTCGCTCTGGGCACAGCCGGATACGGCACCGCCTCCCTCCTCGTCCACATCGAGCACGCCGTACGCGACGCCGGATACGCACTGCGCATGATCAACACCCCCGACGGCGACCCCAAACGCATCGCCGGCGCAGTGGAGACACTTCTCGAACAGGGCGTCGACGCAGTCGTCGTCTCCGAACCCGTCGTGGAAGGAGAAGTCTCCCTGCGCGTCGACGTGCCAGTCCTCTTCCTGGGAGCACCGCCCGCCTTCACCGCCGCCCGCACACTGAGCGTGGGCGTGGCCGCCCACCAGCTGGCACGGACCGCCACCGAACACCTCCTGGACCTGGGACACCCGACCGTCCACCACGTCGCCGGACCACAAGGGTGGTACGCCGCCAAGGACCGCCTAGAAGGATGGCGGGCCGCGCTGGCGGCACGCGGCGCGCACGAACCTCCCGTCATCGAGGGCGACTGGTCACCCGAATCCGGGTACGCCGCGGGACGCGAGCTTGCCTCGGACCCTGACCTGACCGCAGTGTTCGCGGCGGGCGACGAGATGGCCATCGGCCTCATCCACGCCCTGCGAGACGCCGGACGCCGCGTGCCCGAGGACGTCAGCGTCGTCGGATTCGACGGCAACCCGGTCTTCGCCTACGTCACCCCTCCACTGACCACCGTCCGCCAGCCCTTCCAGGCCGCAGCACGGGAAGGCATCCGCCAGCTCGTGCACGCCATCGAGAAACCGGACACCGACCTGCCACCGGCGAGCGACCCACCCGTCGAACTCGTCGTCCGCGGCTCAACCGCACCCCCACCGCCCCATCAGGGCTAACCAGCAGCACCCACCCCTCAACACCACCAACACCACCAACACCACTGTCCAGCAGTGGCGCCTCCCCCTGCACTCTCCGGCTACTTCAGGATCTTCGACATCGCCGGCGGCAAGGTCCTCGGCGGCGAGACCAGTCCAGGGCCGATGGGGCGAGAATCCAGATGGTCGCTGCTTTCCGCCTGCCTCTTGGCTCGTCCCAGGGCTCGGCCGGGCGTGCGGTGGAAGTGCGGGGGCTGTTCCGTTCCCGCACCTCCACCGCTGGGGCTGCTCAGCCCGACCGCGTGGTGGCCGCTGGCATCAGGACACCTGGACGACCTAGCGGCGCCGTTGGCAGTCGACGCTCCGGCGACCTGGAGGCACTGCCGCTGTCGACGTTGGTGAAGGTGCCGTAGCCGCCGATCAATGCTGTCCTCGTCCCCTTCGAAGGCGGGAACGACCCGCACAGAAGAAGGGGCCCTCACAGGCTGCTGCCTGCGAAGACCCCTCGCACGTCGGGACGACAGGATTTGAACCTGCGACCCCTTGACCCCCAGTCAAGTGCGCTACCAAGCTGCGCCACGTCCCGTTGCCCGTCTGACCTGGGGTTTCCCTCGATCGAACGTGCAGGGAAACCATACCGCACTCGGGCGGGTGATCGCGCGCCCCTTTCTTCCGGCGCGGACGGCGAGGTTCTCGACCCGGCCGTCCTTGACCTCAAGTTTGCTTGAGGTTACACGATCGCCGCATGACGACCATCGACGGACGCGAGCGCGCACGCACGTACGACTACACGGACCTGCCGGGCCTCATGAGCCTGATGACCGGTGACGAGAAGCACGGCCCGGCCGCGACCTCCACGCTGGACGTGCTGTGGGTGCTGTACGACCGGGTGCTACGGGTGGGGCCGGAGGGGAAGGACGACCCGGGGCGGGACCGGTTCCTGCTGTCGAAGGGGCACGGGCCGATGGCGTACTACGCCGTGCTGGCCGCCAAGGGGTTCGTGCCGGTGGAGTGGCTGCCGGGCTTCGGCTCGTACGACTCCCCGCTCGGCCACCACCCCGACCGCGTACTCGTGCCGGGCGCCGAGATCGGCAGCGGATCGCTCGGTCACGGTCTGCCGATCGCCGTCGGCACCGCGCTGGGGTTGCGCGCCCAGGGGCTCGGTGAGCCGCGGGTGTGGGTGCTGATCGGGGACGCGGAGCTGGACGAGGGCAGCAACCACGAGGCGATCGCCTTCGCCGGACCGGCCGGGCTCGAGAACCTGCACACCGTCGTCGTCGACAACTCCTCCGCCAGCCATGCGCGGCCCGGTGGCATCACCGCCCGTTTCGAGGCGGCGGGCTGGTCGGCGGTGGCCGTCGACGGCCGTGACCACGAGGCGCTGTACGCCGCCTTCACCGCACCGCACCCGGGCCGCCCGCACGTGGTCGTGGCCCGGGTGGAAGCCAAGCACGCCTGAGCCCGCGCACCCCGACTCCGGAGAGGACCGAATGTCCATGGACACCATGCGGGACCGTTTCGCCCCTGTCGTCTCCCGCCTGCTCGACGAGGACCCGCGCGTCGCGGTGGTCCTCGCCGAGATCGGCAGGGACGGTTTCGCCGAGGCACAGCGGCGGCACCCCGACCGGGTGATCAACGTCGGCATCCGCGAGCAGCTGCTGGTGGGGGCGGCCGCGGGGCTGGCACTGACCGGGCTGCGGCCTGTCGTGCACACCTTCGCCAGCTTTCTCGTCGAGCGGCCCTTCGAGCAGGTCAAGCTGGACCTGGGGCACCAGGGCGTGGGCGCGGTGCTGGTGAGCGCCGCCGCCTCCTTCGACTGGCCGGCCGGCGGATACACGCACATGGCGCCCGGTGATGTGGCGCTGCTGGACACCCTGGACGGCTGGACGGTCCATGTGCCGGGGCATCCGGACGAGGCCGAGGCGCTGCTGCGGCACGCGGTCGCCGCCGGTGACGACAAGGTCTACGTGCGGCTGTCCGTGCAGCAGAACGCGGTGGCGCGTCCGGTCGACGGGCAGCGGTTCCGGACGGTGCGCGAGGGGCGTTCCGGCGTGGTGGTCGCCGTCGGGCCGATGCTCGACGCCGTGCTCGACGCGACGGAGGGCCTGGACGTCACCGTCCTGTACGCGACCACCGTCCGCCCCTTCGACGCGACCGCCCTGCGCCGGGCCACGGAGCGGGCCGGGACCGACGTGGTGCTCGTCGAGCCGTACCTGGCGGGCACGTCGACGGCGGCCGCGAACGAGGCGCTGACCGACGTCCCGCATCGGCTGCTGGCGCTGGGTGTGGGCCGGCGTGAACTGCGGCGTTACGGGCGTATCGACGAGCACGTCGCCGCGCACGGTCTCGACGCGCGGTCCCTGCGGGAGCGGATCGGCGGGTTCCTGGGTGCCGGGAAAGCGGTGCTTGGGCAGGCGGGCCCCGGGAGGGCGCGCCCCGTGGAGCCGGGCCGGCGGGAAGCGGCGGGCGGTCGCGGGCAGGTATGAGGCAGTGGGCGGCAGCCGGAGCCCCCCTCCGGTCCCGGCTGCCACTCAGTGCCCCGGATCATGCCACGGGGCACTGACAACGCCCCCGGCTCGTCAGTCCGCGGCCGGCAGTCCCAGCCCGGGGTGCGTCTCCAGCAGACGGGGCGGGGCCGCCTGTCTCCAGGAGTCGGCGAGGATGTCGCGCAGCTCCTCCTCGTCCTCCAGTGCGGCGAGGCGGACTCTCACCCAGGCGAACTGCGCCTCGTGGCCGGCGATCCAGAACTTCTCGGGTTCGGCGAGCACCAGTTCGTCGCGCTCCTCCTTGGGGCAGCGCACGGCCAGGGAGGTCTCGTCCTCGGGCAGCGTGGCGAACATCTTTCCCGCGACCCGGAACGTGGGCATGCTCCAGGCGACCTTCTCCGTCGTGTCCGGCAGGGACAGGGCGATCCGTCGTACGTCTTCGGCATCCGGCATGGCACGCACCGTAGCCCCTGCCACTGACAATCAGCTGGTGGGAGCGGCTTCTGCCAAGTGCTTGTAGTAGATCGTCGTGGGTCTGAGGACACCGGCGGGGTCGGCCGCGTAGTCGGGGATCGCGCCGGCCGGGGTCCAGCCCGCGGAACGGTACAGGCGCTCGGCGGGGCTGCCCGTCTCGGTGTCCAGGTGCAGCAGGGTGATGCCGGCCGCGGCGGCCGCCTCCTCCGCGGTGGCCAGGAGCCCGCGGCCGAGGCCCTGCCCCCGGGCGTCGCGGTGGACCATGAGCTTCACGAGCTCGGCACGGTGTCGGCTGTTGGGCTTGTCCGCAAGCGCGAGGCTCACGGTGCCCAGCACCCGGCTCCCTGCTCCCGGCACCTGGTCCTCTCCTCTCGGCGCCCGCTCCTCACCTCCCGGCACCCGGTTCTCCCCTCGTGCCACCCACACGGCGAGCTGCCCGGCTGCCACGGCGGCGGCCCGCCCCTTCCACCAGGCGACGGCCCCGGCCCGGTCGAGCGGCGCGAGGAAGCCGACCGAGGCACCGCCGTCCACGGTGTCGGTCAGCAGGTCGGCCAACTCCTCGACGGCTGTGAGTAGTTGTGCCTCGTCCAGTCGGCTGACGGTCATGGCCGCACCACCGCCAGCACGTACCGCGCACCCTCGGGCCCCGGGCACCGGAACCGGGTCGGACCCCACACCCGCAGCCTCAGGCAGTCGCCGGACGCGAGGTGGTGCGTGACGTCCTGGGCCGTGAACTCCAGGGCCCCTTCCAGCACCCAGATGTGCTGTTCCAAACCGGGCACGGGCGGGCGGTCGTAGGCGATGTCGGCACCTTCGCCGAGCCGGCCCTCGACGAGTTCGCCGCGCAGTCCCGCATGCGGCGGGGACACGGACCGGCGTACGAAACCGGAGGCCCGGTCCTCCCACACCGGCTGTTCGGAGGCCCTCACGAGCGGCACGGGTTCCGCCTCGATCTCGCTGAGCAGCTGGGACATGGTCCGCCCGTAGACGGCGCACAGCCGGTTCAGCAGCGAGGCGGTGGGACTGATCTCCGCCCGCTCCGCCCGGGACAGCGTGGACCGGCTCACCCCGCTGCGCTCCGCCAACTCCCCCAGCGACCAGCCCTGTTCGGCCCGCAGTTCGGCCAGGCGCGCGCCCAGCCGGGCGTTCACGGGGTCGGACCCCTCCAGCTCTTGTTTCATATTCGGGATCGTATCCCATATTTGAGAAACACGCGGTGGGCGGTGCCGTCAGTCGCGCCCGCCGAACGCCGCCAGGGGCCGGGCCCTCCTCCAGGCCCCGGCGTATCCCAGGTGCCGCAGCCACTCGTGCGGACCCGGCTGGGCCGCCGAGCCCCGCCACAGAGGTTCGACCAGCGGCAGAAGTCGCGCTACGGCCCCCAGTGACCCCCCTGCGAGCTGACGCACCGTCGAACCTCTGGACACGTACACGACAGGGTCCTTGTCGCAGCAGCCGCAGTGGGGCGGGCAACCGCGCGAGCCCCTCGCGTCCTACGTCTCGGCGTCCTGCCGACGAGCGGCCTCGCCAAGCGCGTCCAGCACCGGCCGGATCAACGGGTGCTCCTCCGCGCCCCGCCGTACGGCCGCGAAGACCCTCCGGGTCGGCGCCACACCGTCGACCGGGCGGACCACCACCCCGGTGAGGTCCATGCCGCGCAGCGCCGAGCGCGGGACGAGCGCGACGCCCGCGTCGGCCGAGGCGAGCGCCACCACCGCGCGGAAGTCGTCCGAGGAGTGCTCCAGGCGCGGCTGGAAACCGGCGCTTTCGCAGGCCAGCACCACCACGTCGTGACAGGGGTTGCCGGGGTACGGCCCGATCCACGCGTCCTTGGCCAGCTCGGCGAGCGGCACCTCGGCGGCGTCGGCCAGGCGGTGGGTGACGGGGACGACCGCGTCGAAGGGCTCCGCGTACAGCGGTACGTGGGTCAGTCGCGGATCGTCGGCGGGCGGAGCGCCCCGGTACTCGACGGCGACGGCGACGTCGACCTGCCGGTCCAGCACCATCGGCAGGCTGGCGTCGCCCTCGGCGTCCTGGACGCGGATGCGGATGCCGGGCGAGGTTTCGGCGAGACGCGCCACCGCGGGTGCGACGACGAGCGCGATACCGGTCGCGAAGGAGGCGACCGTGACGGTGCCGGCCGCGCCCGAGCTGTACGCGGCGAGCTCGGCCTCGGCCCGCTCCAGCTGGGCGAGGACGGCGTTGGTGTGGTTGAGCAGGATCTCCCCGGCGGCGGTGAGCCGTACGCCCTTGGCGCCGCGCTCGACCAGGCGGTGGCCGGTCTCCTGCTCCAGGGCGGCGAGCTGCTGGGAGACCGCCGACGGCGTGAGGTACAGCGCGGCGGCAGCCGCCGTCACCGTGCGATGGTCGGCCACCGCACGGAGGATGTGGAGCCGCCGCGCCTCGATCATAGGGGCGATTCTCTCAGGTCACCGCCGTGTTTCAGCCATCGAGCTCCGCCCGTGCCGCCATGAACGCGTCGACCGCGCGGTGCACGTCTTCGGTGGTGTGCGCGGCGGACAGCTGGACGCGGATCCGGGCCTGTCCCTGCGGCACGACGGGGTACGAGAAGCCGATCACGTACACGTCGCGCTCCAGCAGCAGCTCCGCCATCCGGCCCGCCCGCGCCGCGTCGCCGATCATCACCGGCGCGATGGGGTGGTCGCCGGGCAGGATGTCGAAGCCCTCCTCGGTCATCCGGCGGCGGAACAGGGCGGTGTTCTCGGCCAGCCGGACCCGCAGGTCGTCCGCCGACTCCAGCAGGTCGAGCACCTTCAGCGAGGCCGCCGCGATCACCGGGGCGAGCGTGTTGGAGAAGAGGTACGGCCGGGAGCGCTGGCGCAGCAGGGCGACGATCTCCGCGCGGGCCGCGACATAGCCGCCGGAGGCGCCGCCGAGGGCCTTGCCGAGGGTGCCGGTGATGATGTCGACGCGGTCCATGACGCCGTGCAGTTCGGGCGTGCCGCGGCCGCCGGGGCCGACGAAGCCGACCGCGTGCGAGTCGTCGACCATGACCATCGCGTCGTAGCGGTCCGCGAGGTCGCAGATCTCGCGCAGCGGCGCCACGTAGCCGTCCATGGAGAAGACGCCGTCGGTGACGATCAGCCTGCGGCGTGCGTCGGACGCCTCCTTCAGCCGGGCTTCCAGGTCGGCCAGGTCGCGGTTGGCGTACCGGAACCGGCGGGCCTTGGACAGCCGGATGCCGTCGATGATCGACGCGTGGTTCAGCGCGTCGGAGATCACCGCGTCCTCCGGGCCGAGCAGCGTCTCGAACACGCCGCCGTTGGCGTCGAAGCAGGAGGAGTACAGGATCGTGTCCTCCTGGCCGAGGAACGCCGACAGCCGCGCCTCCAGTTCCTTGTGCACCTCCTGGGTGCCGCAGATGAAGCGTACGGACGCCATGCCGTAGCCCCAGCGGTCCAGGGCCGCGTGTGCGGCGGCGACGACCTCGGGGTGGTCGGCGAGGCCGAGGTAGTTGTTGGCGCAGAAGTTGAGGACCTCGCCGGGGCGGCCGCCGGCGGTGACGTTGACGGTCGCCGACTGCGGGCTGCCGATCACGCGCTCCGGCTTGTGCAGACCGGCCGCGCGGATCTCGTCGAGGGTGGCGCGCAGGTCGTCGCGCACGGAGTCGAACATGGGAAAGCTCCTGAAGGTGCTGACGGGGTGGGGGAAGTCACGCGGTCCAGTCGAGGATGACCTTGCCGCCGCGGCCGCCGGCCGCGTCCTCGAACGCCGCCTCGAAGTCGCGGTAGCCGTACCGGCCGGTGATCACGGGGGCCAGATCCAGGCCGCCCTCCAACAGCACGGACATCGCGTACCAGGTCTCGAACATCTCACGGCCGTAGATGCCCTTGATCGTGATCATCGAGGTGACGATCCGGGCCCAGTCGACCGGGAACTCCTGCGCCGGCAGGCCGAGCATCGCGATCCGGCCGCCGTGCGTCATGTTGGCGATCATGTCGCGCAGTGCCTCGGGGCGGCCGGACATCTCCAGGCCGATGTCGAAGCCCTCGCGCAGGCCGAGTTCGCGCTGCCCGTCGGCGATGGCCGCCCGCGAGACGTTCAGCGCCAGGCTCACGCCGATCTTGCTGGCCAGCTCCAGCCGCTCCTCGCTGACGTCGGTGATGACGACGTTGCGCGCCCCCGCGTGCCGTGCCACCGCGGCCGCCATCAGGCCGATCGGCCCGGCACCGGTGATCAGGACGTCCTCGCCCACGAGCGGGAAGGACAGGGCGGTGTGCACGGCGTTGCCGAACGGGTCGAAGATCGCGGCGACGTCGAGGTCGACGGGCACGCGATGCACCCACACGTTGGCGGCGGGCAGGGCGACGTACTCGGCGAACGCCCCGTCCCGGCCGACGCCGAGCCCGACCGTGGCCCGGCACAGGTGCCGTCGTCCGGCCAGGCAGTTGCGGCACTTGCCGCACACCAGGTGGCCCTCGCCGCTCACGCGGTCGCCGGCCTTGATGTCGGTGACGTCCCGGCCGGTCTCGACGACCTCGCCGACGAACTCGTGCCCGAGCACCAGCGGCGTGCGGATGGTCTGCTGGGCCCAGCCGTCCCAGGACCGGATGTGCAGGTCGGTGCCGCAGATGCCGGTGCGCAGCACCTTGATCAGGACGTCGCCGGAGCCGACAGCGGGCTCCGGGACGTCCGCGAGCCACAGCCCGGGCTCCGCCTTCTCCTTGACCAGCGCCTTCAACGCTACGGCTCCTGTGGGTGAGTCCCGGCTCCGGGCATGCCGAAGGAGCCCGCTGCCGGGGAAAGGAGTGGAATCGCAGAGCAATCTGCCGTACGGCGCCCGCACCGGTCCATCGAGGTTTTCTTAAGCGCGGCCACAGCTTTCCTTCACGCCTGGCGTCAGATCGGCGGCAGCCCGTCGTCCTCCCGCCGCTCCAGCCGTGCGACGAGACCCGCCGCCTGCTCCTTGATGGTGGCCAGGCCGGTCTTCCCCCAGGGCCGGGGCTGGATGTCGGCGACGCACACGGTGCCCAGCACCATGCCGGTGCTGTCGATGAGGGGCGCGCCCAGGTAGGAGCGGATGCCGAACTCGTCGACGACCGGATTGCCCGCGAACCGCGGGTAGTCGCAGACGTCCTCCAGCACCAGGGCCTTGCGCCGGACCACCACATGGGGGCAGAAGCCGTGGTCGCGGGGCAGCGAGCGGCCCAGCCGGGCACTGGTGCCGTCACTGCGCACGACCGGGGCGATGAGCGGGGTGTGCAGGCCCGCGAAGAACTGCCCGTCCGCGACGAGGAAGTTGACCATGGCGTACGGCGTCCCGGCGTGTCCGGCGAGGCGGCTCGCGAAGGCGTCGAGGGCCGGCTCCGGGCGCTCCCCGAGGCCGAGGCCGCGCAGTCGGCGAGTGCGGGCGGGGGCCTCCTTGTCCTCGGGGGTGAGCAGCAGACGACCGGCCGGACGCGGCGGGTCGTAACTCATGGGCGCTCTCCCGTGCTGTGGGCGTACGTCATGTGCGGCTCCCGATGCGGCTCTCGTGGCAGGTGTGCGGCGGTCACCTGTGGGCGCCGTACCCCGTGGCGGGGGCCGGTGCGTGGGCGATGAGGTGGCGTACGAGGGTCAGCAGGGTCTGGACGCCGGAGCTGGAGATCCGGGCGTCGCAGCACACGACCGGGATCTCCTCGTGGAGGTCGAGGGCGGCGCGCACCTCCTGGGGGTCGTAGCGGTAGCCGCCGTCGAACTCGTTGATCGCGACGATGAAGGCGAGGCCGCGCTGCTCGAAGAAGTCGACGGCCGCGAAACAGTCCGCCAGCCTGCGGGTGTCGGCGAGGATGACCGCGCCGAGCGCGCCCTCGCACAACTCGTCCCACATGAACCAGAACCGCTCCTGGCCGGGTGTGCCGAACAGGTACAGCACGTGTTCCGGGCTGAGAGTGATGCGGCCGAAGTCCATGGCCACGGTCGTCTCGAGCTTGTTCTCGACGCCGTCGAGGTTGTCGGTCCCCTCGCTGACCGTGGTGAGCAACTCCTCCGTGCTGAGCGGGGCGATCTCGCTGACCGCGCCGACGAAGGTCGTCTTGCCCACGCCGAACCCGCCCGCCACGAGGATCTTCAGCGCGGTGGGGAAGGGGTCGGTGCGGTCGTCGTAGTCAGAGCTGTCGTCGTAGTCCATCGAGCACTGCCTCCAGAAGAGCCCGGTCCGTCGGGTTGTGGTGGAACGCGGGGGGCTTGGTGGTCAGCGCCCCGCAGTCGACGAGGTCCGCCAGCAGCACCTTGGTGACGGCCACCGGCAGCTTGAGATGAGCGGCCACCTCGGCCACCGGGACGGGCGCGCGGCACAGGTCGAGCACCTGCGCGTGCTCGGGACCCAGGTAGCCGAGGGGGGTTGCCCCGGTGGCCATCAGTTGCGACATCAGGTCGAGCGCGACGGTGGGACGGGTGCGGCCGTTGCTGACGGTGAAGGGGCGCACCAGCCGACCGGCCGCCTCGTCGAGCCAGGGCCCGTCACCGGCTGCCGCCACGTTCAAGGCCTCATCGCCTGGGAATCGGCGGTCTGCTGACGGGGAGCGGTCACCAGGTACGGCCGGACGCTCTTGACCAGCATCGCCATCTCGTAGCCGAGCACCGCGGCGTCGGCCTCGCGGCCGGCGAGCACGGCGAGGCAGGTGCCGGAGCCGGCGGTGGTCACGAACAGCAGGGTCGAGTCGAGTTCGACGACGACCTGCCGGACATCGCCGCCGTCGCCGAAGCGGATGCCGGCGCTGCGGCCGAGGGAGTAGAGGCCGGAGGCCAGGGCGGCCATGTGGTCGGCGCTGTCCGGGTCGAGGCCGTGCACGGACTTCACGAGCCCGTCGCAGGACAGCAGCACGGCGGCGGTGGTGTGCGGTACGCGCTGGACGAGTCCGCTCATCAGCCAGTCGAGATCGGATACCTGGGCGGTCGGCGCTTCGCTCGCCATGGTGGATCGACTCCTTGGGGTACGTAGGTCTGCGGGAGCGCTGGTGCTGGGAAGGGGGGTGGTCATCCGGCGGGTGCGCTCCCGTCGTGCCGGGTGGTGTGGTGGTCGGTACGGGGCACGGGCGCGTGGCCGTGCGCGGGGCGTGCCTCCATGTGGCCGGACTCCGTGTGACCGGACTCCATGTGGCCCGCCCCCATGTGGCCGGACTCCATCCGCTGTTGGGCCTCGGCGAGGCCGATGCCGCGCTGGAAGGCCGCCATCAGGCCCGGGTCGTGGCCGGCGAGCTGCTCGGTGTCCTGGCGCGGGGTGGGGCCACCGCGCAGTTGGGGGACGATGTGCTCCTGGGCGCGGCGGCGGGGCAGTTGGGGTTTGCCCATGGTGCCGCGCACGGCTCCGTTGCGGGGGGTCGGTACGGCGGACACGTTCTCGGCGAGGATCCGCCGGTCGCCGGAGCTGATGCCGGGCGGGGCCTCGGCCGGGTTGGGCCGGTCCGGACGCGCGCCACGCACCGGCAACGGCGGCGCTGCGCCAGCGGTCCGTTGCGCGGCCGGTGCGGTGCGGCGCGGCAGCCGCGGCGGTTCTCCGGAGGCGGCCGGGGAACCGGCGGCGGGGGCTCCGGATGAACCACCGAGCGCTGTTCCGGCTACGGACGCGGACGAGGGCTCCGGGAACATCGAGGACCCCGGCAACGTCGAGGACCCCGGGAGCGATGAGCGTTCCGCGAGCGACGACGAAGCCCCTGAGAGGGACGGAGACACGGGCTCTGCGGCACCGGCCCCGGCACTGTGAGCCGACGTGGTGCCAGCCCCAGTCCCGGACCCCCCAGACCCGGCACCGGTCCCGGTCCCCGGTAAGGGCGCCCCCTCTCGCCCGGACGAACCACCCGACCCCGCCGCCCCCGCGGCACCCACAGGTGCCGATGAAACGCCCTGCGCGTCCGCCCTTGCGCCAGCACCAGCACCGTCGCCACCGCCACCGCCCGGCCCCGCACCGAGCAGCGCCTGCGGCACGACGAGCACGGCCTGCACCCCGCCGTAGATGTTGGTCTGCAGCCGGACGGTGATGCCGTGCCGGCGGGCGAGCTGGGAGACCACGAACAGCCCGATGCGGCCGTCCGCGAGGAGCCGGGCGACGTTGACCTGGTCGGGGTCGGCGAGGAGCGCGTTCATCCGCTCCTGCTCCTCGACCGGCATGCCGAGTCCCCGGTCCTCGACCTCGACGGCGAGCCCCGAGGTGACGTGGTTGGCGCGCAGGAGCACCTGGGTGTGCGGGGCGGAGAACACCGTGGCGTTCTCGACGAGTTCGGCCAGCAGGTGGATGACGTCGGCGACGGCGTGGCCGCGCAGGGTGCCGTCGATCGGTGGCACGAGCTTCACGCGCGAGTACTGCTCGACCTCCGCGATGGCCGAGCGCAGCACCTCGGTCATGGAGACCGGATTGCTCCACTGGCGCCGCGACACGGCCCCGCCGAGCACCGCGAGGTTCTCGGCGTGGCGGCGGATCCGGGTGGCGAGGTGGTCGACGTGGAAGAGGCCCTTGAGGAGGTCGGGATCCTCCATCTCGTTCTCGAGTTCGTCGAGGATCGAGATTTCGCGGTGCACGAGCGACTGCAGGCGGCGGGCGAGGTTGACGAACACCTCGAGCTTCTGCTCGCTGCCCGTCTGGCTGGAGAGCTGCGAGGCCTGGACGACGGCGGTGACGGCGCCGTCGTGCGCGCGGGCCAGGTCGGCGGCGAGCAGTTCGAAGTCGTCGGCGTCCTCGGGAGGATCGCTGTGGGGGCGGCGCTCGGGCGGGCCGTCGCCGCGGCGCAGCGTCTCGACGAGGGCACGCAGGTCGGCCTCGCGACGCGCGGTGCTGCGGCGCAGGGTGCCGATGCGGTCGTGCACGGACCGGGCGGCGCGGTCGGCGGCCACGGCGGCGATGACGACGGCGGCGAGGGTCACCGAGACCGCGCCGCCGAGTACCGCCCACAGGGTGACGCCGGGCCGTGTCCCCGCGGAGCGGACGGTGAACAGCACGGCCGCGCAGCCGCTGAGGGCGACCGCGACCGGTGGCAGCACGGCGAGCCGCAGCAGGTGGGGCCGTATGTGCGTCTCGTGCAGCGCGGGAGCGGTGCGGGCGACCGGCCGCCCGTGCCGCCCGCCCTCACGGCGGTCTGCGCGGGCGGCCGGGGCGCGGAGGTGAGACATCGGTGTCCTCGTACGGGTCCGTCGGGCCTGTGTGCCAGGAGGGCTCGTCGGGGTGCGGCTGGGCTCGCGGGGCAGGCTGTGCGCCGTCCGGCGTGCGGAGTCGCGCGCGTGGCTGCCGACGTGCGCGGGCTGCCCGGATTGCGTGGGCTGTGCGCCGGTGGAGCCGTCGGTCTGCGGCCCGCCCGAGTGGTCCGGATCCGGCCGCTGCGGGGTCCGGGCCGGGCTCGGGCAGCGGGGCTCTCCCTCGCGCCCTCTGCCTCGTCCGCCTTGCGCCTGCACGTACAGACCCCGCTCCCTGACCTGCCTGGTTCCGTCGACACTCCGGCGTGGCCCACCCGGAACTCGGCCATGTGCCGCCCGACGAACACTCACCGTAGTCGCCACCGCATCATGTGCGGTGGGCAGTTGACAAACTCATACGGAGAGCATCCCGCTCTGGTATGAGGCCTCGTACGACAGACCGACAAGCCGTTTGAGGGCGCGTCAGCGAACGAAAGGCAATCGATCCGACCTGGTCAGAAGCGGTCACATGCAGACACGGCGGGCTGGGGGGAATCCGAGGTCCGCTCATCGGCCCGCCTGCCCGGCGCCCGCCCGCGGACTCCCGGCGGGGCGCTACCGAGTCCCCGGCACCCGACACGCACCCGCCTCGACCGTCACTGAACGTAGCAGCCCGGGCCATAGCTGCGCCGGATGGTCCGCGCCAGGCTGCGCCGGGCGATCTCGACTGCTTCCGCTACGGTTCGCCCACGAGATCCGCGGGCTTGGTGCTCGCCCCGGCCACGGCCGGCCAGACCGCCCAGCCTTCGGACGGCTCCGTGGTCACCTCGCGCCACCAGGGACGTGCGGGCGACAGCCGCGCCGGTTCGAAGGGTTCCCCGGGCACCGGTGTGGCCACGGCCTGCCCCGCCTCGTGAGCGGCGAGCAGGGTCCGTTCGGCGGGTTCGTGCCAGGGGTGCATGGCCAGGTTGAACGTGCCCCAGTGGATCGGGAGCAGGACGCCGTGCGGCCGGCCCTGCTGGAGATCGAGCTGCGCCCGCACCCCTTCGTCGGGCGTCATGTGGATGTCGGGCCAGAAGTCGGAGTACGCACCGATCTGGATCATCGTGGCGTCGAACGGGCCGTGTTCCGCGCCGATGTCCCGGAAGCCCTCGAAGTACCCGGTGTCGCCGCTGTGGTAGACCCGGTGCTCTTCTCCGGCGACGACCCAGGAGGCCCACAGGGTGTGCTGGGTGTTGCGCAGGCCTCGGCCGCAGAAGTGGCGGGCCGGCGTGGCGGTCAGCGTCAGGCCGCCGACCTTCGTCGCCTCGTGCCAGTCCAGTTCGCGCAGCCGGTCGGCGGACACACCCCAGTGTTCGAGGTGGGCGCCGACGCCGAGCGGCACGGCGAACACCGTGTCCGTGCCGGCCAGCGCCTTGATGGTCGGCAGGTCCAGGTGGTCGTAGTGGTCGTGCGAGATGACCACGACGTCCACGGGGCCGAGCGCGGCCAGCGGCAGGGGCACCGGATGCAGCCGCCGGGGTCCGGCGAAGGGGAACGGGGAGCAGCGCTCGCCCCACACCGGGTCGAACAGGACGCGCTGGCCGTCGATCTCCGCGAGGACGCTGGAGTGCCCCGTCCAGGTCAGTCGCAGGCCGGTGGCGGGCGGCTTGGCGAGGTCGGCGAGAGTGGTGGCGTGCACCGGCATCGTGCCCCGCGGGGCGCGGCGGATCCGGGCTTCCTTGTCGAAGTACAGCTTGGCGAAGTCCCGCGTCGAGCCCGAGGGCCGGGTCCGGGTCGAGCCCCCGGGGTTCTGGAACACCCCGTCCTTGAAGTGGGGTGATCTGCGGATCCGCGCCATGCGCTCACCGCTCGGATCCACGCCGAAGGCCGCGGGCCGCAGCGCGCGGAGCCCGGAACTCAGGGAACGGAAACCGGCCACGCTACCTCCAGGTGGAATCGGTCAGGCATCCCATTATGGTCGCCGCCTCCGACAGCACCGGCGGCCCGGATCACGCCGGAGGCCCCGGGCGGCGGGGCGGGGTCCCACTGACGACACCTCGTCGCGTCGACCGGCCACCACACCGTGCAGGCGTGCGGGCTGGTGCGCCGCCTGCGGGCAGTGGGCACCGTGCAGGCGTACGGGCTGCTGGTGCGCCACCTGCGGGCCGTGCGGCCGTACGCAGAAGGCTGCTGGGCCACCGGCGACGACCTGGGCCCCACCCGGAACCTGGTCCGGCGGCGTTGTCGTACGCGAGCGACATCATCGACCATGACCGGATCACCGTCCGCTGGGTCCTGGGTCGGCCGACCTGCCCGTGCCGCCCGCAGCGGAGGAACGGCTGGCCGAGCGCGGCATGACCGTGCTGCCGGACGTGGTGGTCAACGTCGGGACGTACGCTTCGCGGTGGACTCTGTTCGGCGACGTCGCGCCGGCGCCGGGAGGTGTTGGCGTACAGCGCCGCTCGATGCGCGAGCCGGTCGAGCTGATGCTGGACCGCGCGGCGGCCGACGGCACGACCCCCCGTCCCGCCGCCCACTCCCCCGTCGACGACCGCCTGCCGCTGATCGCGGAGCACTACGGCTGCCACTGGTGAGGCGGCCTGACCACGACCGAGGACCGCCGCCCCCGCTGCCTGCTCAGACCCCGTTGGCCACCTGCGGGCGAAGGCCGAAATGAGGCCGAATCCACAGGTCAGCGAGCCCTGCACGCTGTGTAGGGTGACGGCGTGGCGAGAGTCCGGTTGAGCGTGGCGGAGCGGCGCGGAGAACTGCTGCGGGCCGCCATCGAGCAGATCGAGGCGCGGGGTGTGGCGGCGGTCAGGATCGCCGACGTGGCCTCGGCGCTCGGCGTGAGCAACGCGCTGGTGCTCTATCACTTCTCGACGAAGGAGCAGCTGGTCGCCGCCGCGTTCCGGCACGCGGCGGAGGACGACCTCGCGCGTCTGCGCAAGCTGCTCGGCCGCCGCACGTCGGCTCTGCGGCGCCTGCGGTCGGCCGTACGGTGGTACGCCCCGACCGGCCAGGCCAAGGGCTGGCGGCTGTGGATCGAGGGCTGGGCGGCGGCGCTGCGCGACCCGGCACTGCGGGAGGTCACCCGGGACCTCGACAAGCAGTGGAAGGCAGCGATCACCGAGGTCATCGCGGAGGGCGTGGCCGCCGGCGAGTTCCGCTGCCCTGACCCGACCGGCACAGCTCTGCGCCTGACCGCCCTGCTCGACGGGCTCGCCGTCCAGTTGACCTCGTACGCCGGTGCCGTGCCACGGACGCGGGCCCAGCAGTGGGTGGACGAGGCAGTGGCCCGCGAGCTGGGCCTGGACGCTCGGGCGCCGACGCCGCCTTGAGGGTGACCCACCGGCCGACACGAACGGCACCGGCCCCAGAGGCCGCGCACGGCACCGCCCCTCGACACCGCGCCCGGCACCAGCCCCCGGCACCGTGCAGGACCCGGCCCCTATGCCGAGCGCAGCCGCGCCCACCGACGCCGCGCACGGCATCCGCCCCCAACACCGCACACGGCCGCCCTCGACCCCGAGCACAGCCGTGGGCCCTGACGCCGCACACGGCACCCGCCCTCGACCCCGAGCAAAGCCCCGGCCCCCGACGCCGCACACGACACCCGCCGTCGCTCGACGCGGGCCACATCCCACCGCGCCCCGTGGCCTTGCAGCCGGCGGCGGACAGCCCGGAGCGTGAGGGGGGAGACCGCCGATGGGCAGGCAACCCACGGCGATACGCCACGCCCCCGCCGCCCAAGCCCCTCTCAGGCCACCGACGCGATCCGGGACTTGATGTCGTCCGGCGACAAGGCGCCCTTGGCGATGACATGGTCGCCCGACGACTCCCCGCGCAGTCGGCGCCCGATCCACGGCACGAGGTACTCGCGCGCCCAGTGGACGTCGTCCCGCCGGATCTCCAGGGTCCCGCGCGGCGGCAGCGGCGGCCACGGCTGTTCCGGGTCGGCCGGGACCTGCAGGCCGAGGACCTGGCCCGCGCGCAGCGCCACGCGCGTGTGCCCTTCGGGCGACAGGTGCAGCCGGTCGGCGTCCCAGGCGCGTCGGTCCTGGACGCTCCTGAGGGACCACAGATCGAGGACGGGGCAGCCGTACCGGTCGGCGATGGCCCGCACATGCCCGTTGTACGTGGCGATCTTGCCGCGCAGGTGCTTGAGCACGGGCACCCAGCGGGTGTCGAACCCGGTCGTCACCATCACGGTGCCGGCCACGGCGGCCAGCGCGGCCACCGCCCGCTCGAACCGCTCGGCCACGTCGTCCGGGTCGGTGCCGGGCCGCAGGATGTCGTTGCCCCCGGCGCAGAACGAAACCAGATCCGGGGCGAGTTCGACGGCCCTCGGGAGCTGCTCCTCAACGATCTGGTCGAGGAGCCTGCCGCGCACGGCGAGGTTGGTGTACTGGAAGTCGCCTTCGGGCCGGCGGTCCGCGAGCAGCACCGCGAACCGGTCGGCCCAGCCGACGAACGCCCCGTCGGGGCCGGGGTCGCCGACGCCCTCGGTGAAGCTGTCCCCCACCGCAACGTACGACCCGATCACTGCTTTGCTGTCACTCTTCGAATCGTCTGCCACAGCAGGACATGATTCACCTTCGAATGTGACCTACGCGACCGTAGGCAAGGGTTGACGCGCGGTGACATAAGCCACTCCCCAAGTCTTCGCCAACTCCGGAATGCTCCCGTGTTCAGGGACGTTGGGGGGCGAGCCGCCACACACGAAGACCGGCGATCCGGAAGTGGCTCCACACCGTCCGGAAGGGGAAGTGCCCGCCGGTGTACGGCTGCAGGTCCGTGCAGTCGAAGACGAGCCGCCCGTTGTTCCACCACTGGACCCGAGCCGTCGGAGACGATCCGGGGTTCGTTCAGGACCAGGAGCGGCTCGGTGTAGTCGTACACGAGGGGCCGGACTCCGGGCTCGCCGACGTAACGGCGCAGCCGGGTCGTGGTGTTGTGGTTGGCGCCGTAGCCGGAGTAGTACGTCGTCAGGTGGTCGTACTCGGCGAGCGCGCCGCCGCGCGGTGTGGCGAAGAGGTCGTCAGGGGTGCGGACGTCGGTCGCGTTCCAGAAGTTGTTGAGGTCCGAGACGCGGTCGTTGGGCCCGCCCTCGGCGACCGGTGTGGCGGTGTACTTGAGGACGTACGGCCCTTCGAGCCGTTGCCTGAACCAGACCGTCGCTCCGCTCAACAGCAAGCGCTCGCAGCGCTGTTGGCTTCACTGTGTCCCAACGACCGCGTGTGTCGATGCCTTGCCCGGCCGCGCACACACCGAAGGCCGGACCCGGGGATCGGGGTCCGGCCTTCGGTTGCGTGTCAGGCAGGTGGCTGCGTGGGTCAGCCGACGGAGACGCCGTGCGAGCGCAGGTAGGCGACCGGGTCCACGTCGGAGCCGTAGTCCGGCGTGGTGCGGATCTCGAAGTGCAGGTGCGGGCCGGTCGAGTTGCCGGTCGAACCGGACAGGCCGACCTGCTGGCCGGCGGTGACGCTCTGGCCGGCCGAGACGGACAGCGAGGACAGGTGGGCGTACTGGGCGTAGTAGCCGTCGCTGAGCTTGATGACGACCTGGTTGCCGTACGCGCCGGCCCAGCCCGCGGAGACGACCGTGCCCGCGCCCACGGCCTTGAGGGAGGTGCCGGTCGGGACGGAGAAGTCGACGCCGGTGTGGTAGCCGCTGGACCACATGCTGCCGGCCACCTTGTAGGCGGTGCCGATGCCGGCGGAGACGGGCGCGGTGTAGCCCCCGGCCGTGCCGGCGGCCTCGGTGGCCCGGCTCACGGTCGCGGTCTGCGCGGTGGAGGACTTGGCGGGCGACGACTTCGGGGCGGACGAGGACTTGGCCTTGGGCTTCGACGGCGCGGACGGCTCGGCGGACGACTTCTCCGCGCTCGCCGTCGCCTTCTTGCCGATCGACAGCTTCAGGCCGGGGTGGATGAGCGAGGGGTCGTCGCCGACGGCCTCACGGTTGTCCGCGTACAGCTTCTTCCAGCCTCCGCTGACGTTCTGGTCGTCGGCGATCTTCGCGAGGTAGTCCCCGGCCCGCACGGTGTACGTCCGCACATCCGTGGTCTTCTTCTCGGCGGCGCTCTTCCCGGCCACCGGCAGGGACTGGACGGCCTTTTCGGAAACGGACTGCGGGGTGGCGGCGTGCGCGCCGGTGGCGCCCAGCAGCGGGAGAGCGAGTGCGGCGCCACCGGTTCCGGCGACGGCGATGGAACGGGTGAAGCGCGGGGTCTTCGGACGGCGGTGCTTACCCTTCGCGGGCATGGCGAATTCCTCTCCGGCGCCTGCGAGGTGAGCTGTCGGGTGCGGACTGGAGATGCCCGGCCGCGCCGAGGCGCGACTTAACCCCAAGCCTGTTCCGGAGACCGGACCAGGCGTCGTACCTGTGGGTCCCCCGCTCCTGCCGTACACGGGTCAGTGTGTGCGGGCTCCGGGCGGCGGCAGGATTAGGCGTCCGTCCGGATCGGTGGCGAACGTAAGCGAATAAGACGTGCGGGGACAAGCGTGCGGTTGCCCGCGCACGGGGTTCAGGAGTTTTTCCGTCGACATTCCCGGTGACACTGCGTCGATTTCGGAACTCCCGATTTCCTCAAACCCCCTAGAAAGAGAGCTTGATTACGTGCACATGGCAACAACACACCGTCACGATTATGACGCTCCTCACGTGCCCCGACCCATCTCCCTTTCTATCGGGGCACGTTATACCGAAGCGCTCTATTCAGACACTTCGGCCACTTACCGCGAACCGCCGCGGGTCACCGGCGCCGCAACCGGACCGCGACGGCGTCGAGATCGCCGCGCAGTCCGGTCCGCAGCCCGTGGTGCAGCAGCACGGCACCCCGGTGGATTACTCCCGTTTCGAGGCATTCGTACGATGCCGCCGGGTCGAGGCCGCGGAGCCGCAGCGCCGGAACGGGCTCTCCGTAGTGCTGCGCCTGGAGCCAGGCCAGGACGACGGTCTCGTCGCCGTGGACGTACTGCACCGCGCCGAGTCCGCCCGTCGGGGGACGCAGCCGGTACAGGTCACCGCGCTGCACCACGGGCCGGATCTCCTTGTAGAGCGCCACCCAGCCCCGCGCCTCGGCCAGCTCCTCCTCCGTCCACTTCGTCAGGTCGCCGCCGACGCCGAGCACCCCGGCCATGGCGCTGACGAACCGGAAGCGCAGCGGGCTGGCCCGGTGGTTGAGCATGGCGTTCGGGCTGTCGGTGACCCAGGCCGCCATGACCCGCGCCGGGTGGATCTGGCTGAAGCCGTGCTGGATGGCGAGCCGGTCGAGCGGGTCGGTGTTGTCCGAGGTCCACACCTGGTCCGTCCGGCTCAGCACGCCGAGGTCGATCCGTCCGCCGCCGCCGGAGCAGGACTCGAAGGCGACGTGCGGGTGCGCCTCCCGCAGCCGGTCCAGCAGGGCGTACAGGGCGTGCACATGGTCGACCCACAGCCGCTGCGGATAGGGGTCGCCGGGCCAGCCGGCGTCGGTGAAGCAGCGGTTGAAGTCCCACTTCACATAGTCGATGGGGGCGCTGGAGAGCAGCCCGTCGAGCTGCTCCCACAGGTAGTCCCGGACGTCCTGGCGGGCGAGGTTGAGCACCAGCTGGTTGCGGAACTCCGTGCGTGTGCGCCCCGGCTGGAACTGCACCCAGTCCGGGTGCGCGCGGTACAGCTCGCTGTCCGGGTTGACCATCTCGGGTTCGACCCAGATGCCGAACTGCATGCCGAGACCGTGCACATGGTCGGCGAGCGGCTTCAGGCCCTGCGGGAAGCGGTCGGGGTTGGGCGTCCAGTCGCCGAGCCCGGCCCGGTCGCTGGTGCGCGACCCGAACCAGCCGTCGTCGACCACGAACAGCTCCACCCCCATCGCGGCGGCCCGCTCGGCGAGCGCCCGCTGCTGCTCCTCGGAGATGTCGAACTCGGTCGCCTCCCAGGAATTGAACAGCACGGGCCGGTCCCGGTCCGCGTCGGGGATGACGTAGGCCCGCTGATAGGCGTGCCAGGCGCGGCTGGCGCCGCCGAAGCCCCCGTCGCTCCACAGCCCCGCGAAGACCGGGGTGGTGTACGACTCCCCCGCGCCCAGCATCAGCAGGCCTGAGTCGTCGTGCCCGGCCCCGCCGGTGATCTGCACGCGCGCGTCCGGGAGCTGGGCGACGGCGATGCGCCAGGAGCCGGACCAGCCCAGGGCGCAGCCGTAGACCTCGCCGCGCTCCTCGGTCGCGTCCGTGTCGAGGGCGACCCACGGCAGGTGCTGGTGCCCGGTGTGGCCGCGGCGGCTGCCGATGACCTTCTCGCCGTAGGTGAGGTCCGAGCGCACCAGCCGCGACTCCGCGCCCCAGCGGCCGTGCAGCTGGGACACCCGCCAGCCCTCACGGTCGGGCAGGGTCCAGGTGGCGGAGTCGGCGCGCAGCACCTCGACGTCCGGGCCCTGGTTCTCCAGGGTCACCCAGCGCTCGACGACGTCGGTGGCGGGGCGCAACCGGTAGTGCAGCGTGACGGCCAGCCGACCGTCCCGGAAGCGGAGGCGCAACTCGCCGTCCCGCGCGCTCTCGCACCCGTCGTACGTCCACTCCGTGCCGCGTCGCTCGTCGGTGCGCACGGACAGGGCGGGGCGCACGAAGCGCGGGCCGCCCTCGACGGGGTACTCCTCGCGTCCGTCGAGCGGTGACTCGAACGGCCAGTACTCCGGCAGCGGCCGCGCGGCGAGGGCCTCGGCGTCGGCGAGCGCGATCCTGGGGCCCCAGTGCAGGTGCACCAGGTCGCCCCGGTCGGTGAGGTGGACGGCGTAACTGCTGGTCGGGCCCGAGAGAAGCCACGTACGACCGTCTTCGGAGATCTCCGGCATCAGACCCTCACAGATTCGAACAGCTGCGATCAAGCAGCAACATCATCAGGGTCGCGGGGCCATCCGGGCAACGCCTGTGGACAACTCATTGCCCCTGGCAGCCATGTCGTATCGTCGAGTGGTGCCCGTCGACGAGCCGCGTCGGCGGGTCCGAATGGGAGGGAGTCCCCGTGACGCAGCAGGTCCCGTCGACCGAGCCCGAGCTGGCCGGAGTGCGCAACTTCCGAGATGTGGGCGGGCTGCCGACCGTGGACGGCAGGCGGGTGCGGCACGGGGTGCTGTTCCGCAGCGGCCATCTCTCGCACGCGACCGAGCAGGACGCGGCCTTCCTGGCCTCCCTGGGCCTGCACACGATCTTCGACTTCCGCAACGCGGCCGACCAGAAGCTCGAGGGGCCGGACGTCGAGCTGCCGGGCGTGCGCAACATCAACCTGCCGCTGAGCGACCCCGCGGACGGCGCCGAGTTCTGGAAGATGGTCCGCGACGGCGACATCGACCAGCTGCGCCAGATCCTCGCGGACGGCAAGGGCGCGCGCCGGATGATCGCCTCGTACCGCACGATCATCAAGGAGCGCACCGCCGAGCACTCCCGGGTGCTGCACGCGCTCGCCGAGGACAGCGTCCCCGCGCTGATGCACTGTGCGGCCGGCAAGGACCGCGCGGGCCTGTCCGTCGCGGTGACGCTGCTCGCCGTGGGCGTCGAGCGCGAGGCGATCGTCGACGACTACCTGAAGTCCAACGCCAAGCACCGCCGCTACAAGGTCCACCGCAGCAGCACCTCCGCCTCGGCCTACTCCCCCGAGGTCATGGAGCTGCTCAGCCCCCTGTTCGACGCACGCGCCGAGTATCTGAGCGCGGCCTTCGAGACGATCGAGGAGACCTGGGGCGGCGTCGACGCCTATCTGGAGTCGGGCCTCGGGGTCACCCCGCAGACCCGGGAGCGGCTGCGCGAGCGGCTGCTGGACTGACGGTCCGGGACCCTACTTGGCTCCCACCTCGAACAGCAGGTAGACGAAGGCCGCGAAGAGGTGTCCCACCGCGATGTAGACGATCAGGCGCACCCACAGGCCGCGCGGGAACTTCTCCTCCATGTCCCTCATGGGGCATCTCCAGGGGTCGGGCCGAGGCACAGCGTGGCCGTGGGGCTCTGCAGCAGGGTGTGGACGAACAGCAGCTCGACCCCGTCGGGGTCCTGAGCGGCGATACGGTGCGGGGTCAGCGAGTCGAAGTGCGCGCTGTCGCCCGGGCCGAGCCGGTGCTCGGTGTCCCCGAGGCGCAGCCGCAGCCGCCCTTTGAGGACGTGGAGCCACTCCTCGCCGGGGTGCACGCGCACCATGTCGCCCTGGGAGCCGTACGGGACGTGGACCCGCAGGGCCTGCATCCCGCGCCCGGGCGCCCCGGCCGGCCAGTACGTCCAGCCGCCCGCCGTGGTCGGTTCCATGTCGGCGGCGCGCACCACGGCGCCCCGGTCGGCGACCGTCTCGCCGAGCAGCTCGGAAACGGTCGTACCGTAGATACGGGCGAGCGCGAGCAGCATCGGCAGTGAGGGCTGGCGCTGCCCCGTCTCCAGCCGGGAGAGGTGGGCGGGTGACAGTCCGGCGGCACGGGCCGCGGCCTCCAGCGTGAGCGAGGCCCGGCGGCGCAGGGCACGCAGCTGCGGCGCGACGGCGGGCAGCGCGCCGGCCGGGGCCGACGGCTCGGACCCGGAGGCGTGCTCGGGCTCGGAGAGGCTCATACCTCCATTCAGCCGGTACTTTGCCCGAACGACAAATCCTTTGCCTCAGAGGCAAAGGACGCTCAGCGGTTGGCCACCGCCTGCTTCACCAGCGTCTTCCCGAAGTCCCACACCAGCCCGCCGTTGTGCGCGTCGTCCATCACGGCCGTGAAGGCGTCGACGAACCGGTCCACCTCCCGCTCGCCGATGATCAGCGGCGGGATCAGCTTGATCACCTCCATGTGGTCGCCGGAGACCTGGGTGAGGATCCGGTGCCGCTGGAGCAGCGGGACGACGACCATCTGTGCGAACAGTCCCTTGCGCGCGGCCTGCAGCATGGTCCAGCGGCTCCGCAGTTTCAGCGACTTGGGCCTGCCGAACTCGATGCCGATCATCAGGCCCCGGCCGCGGACGTCGGCGAGCAGCTCGTAGGTGTCGGTCAGCGCCGCGAGACGGGCCCTCAGCCGTTCGCCGGTGGCGCGGACGTGCGCGACGATCTGCTCGTTCTCCATCACCGACAGCACCGCGAGGCCCGCCGCCATGGCCTGCGCGTTGGAGCCGAAGCTCGCCGAGTGGACCAGCACCCGGTCCATCGACGAGTACACCTTCTTGAAGATCCAGTCCTTGCCGAGCGTGGCGCCCACCGGCACATAGCCTCCGGAGAGCGCCTTGGCCACGCACACCAGGTCGGGCTCGACCCCGTCCTCGTGCTGGTAGGCGTAGAAGTCGCCGGTCCGGCCGAGCCCCGTCTGCACCTCGTCGGCGATGAGCAGCGCCTTGTGGCGGTGCAGCAGCTCCTGGGCCGCGCGCAGACAGCCGGGCGGGGCCTCGTGCACGCCCTTGCCCTGGATCGGCTCGACGATCAGGGCGGCGACGTCGCCCCGCTTCAACTCCCGCTCCAGCGCGTCGAGATCACCGAGGGGCACGGGGGTGTCGGGCAGCAGCGGGGCGAAGCCGTCGCGGAAGCCGGCCTCCCCGTTGACGGACAGGGAGCCGGTGGTCAGGCCGTGGAAGGCGTGCTCGCAGTAGAGGATCCTGGGCTTCTTGGTGGCGTACCGGGCGAACTTCAGGGCGCCCTCGACGGCCTCGGTGCCGCTGTTGCCGAAGAACACCCGGTCCAGGTGCGGGCTGTGCGCCAGCAGCTTCTCGGCCAGCAGCCCGGGCAGCGGCTGGCAGTCGAACCGGCTGAGGTCGGCGAGGGAGGCGTCGAGGACGTCGTGCAGCGCCTTGCGGACGACGGGGTGGTGCCGGCCCAGCCCCATGACGCCGAACCCGGCGAGCATGTCCAGGTAGTCGTTGCCGTCCGCGTCGAAGAAGTAGGCGCCCTCGGCGCGCTCGTAGACCTTGTCGAAGCCGAGGGTGCGCAGCATGCGCGGGAGCTGGTGGTTGAGGTACCGCGTGTGCAGCTCGTAGCGTTCGCCGCCACGCTCGGCCAGCAGCTTGCCGAGGTCGAACTCCCCGGTTGCGGCTGCGGGTTCGGTGGTGGTCATCCCTGGTTCTCCTTGGACTGCTCTTCCTTGACGGCCAGGCTCGCGCTGATCCGTCCGGCGACCTCGACGGGGGTGAGGCCGATGTCGGCGAGCACCTCGGCGCGTTTGGCGTGCGCGAGGAACTGCTCCGGGATGCCGAACCGCCGTACGGGCACGTCGACCTCGGCGTCGCCCAGCGCGAGGGCCACCGCCGAGCCGACCCCGGCGGCACGGCTGTTGTCCTCGACAACGGCGACCAGGCGGTGCTCGGCGGCGAGGCCGGGCAGCACCGGGTCGACGGGCTTGACCCAGCGGGGGTCGACGACGGTGCAGCCGACGCCGCGGGCCTCCAGCAGATCGGCGGCCTGCAGACAGACGGAGGCCATGACCCCGACGGCCACCAGCAGCACCTCGGGCCGGCCCGACCGGTGCAGGACGTCCAGCCCGCCCACCCGGTCCACCGCCGGGATCGAGGGGCCGACGGACTCCTTCGGGAACCGTACGAGGGTCGGCGCGTCGTCGACGGCGACCGCCTCCCGCAGCTGGGCGCGCAGCTGGTCGGCGTCGCGCGGCGCGGCGATCCGCAGCCCGGGCACGACCTGGAGGACGGACAGGTCCCACATGCCGTTGTGGGAGGCTCCGTCGACGCCCGTGACGCCGGCCCGGTCCAGGACGAAGGTCACTCCGCAACGGTGCAGGGCCACGTCCAGCAGGAGCTGGTCGAAGGCGCGGTTGAGGAAGGTGGCGTAGACGGCGACGACCGGGTGCAGGCCGCCCGTCGCCAGGCCCGCCGCGGACACGGCCGCGTGCTGCTCGGCGATGCCGACGTCCCACACCCGGTCCGGGAACCGCTCGGCGAACCTGCCGAGACCCACCGGATGCAGCATGGCGGCGGTTATCGCCACCACGTCCGGGCGCTCCTCACCGATCCGTACGATCTCGTCGCCGAACACCGAGGTCCACGACGGCCCGTTGGAGGGGGCGAGGGGCGCGCAGGTCAGCGGGTCCATCACACCGACGGTGTGGAAGTGGTCCTCCTCGTGGGCGAGGGCGGGTTCGTAGCCGCGGCCCTTCTCGGTGAGGCAGTGGACCAGCACGGGCCCGTGGAAGCGTTTGGCCCGCCGCAGCGCGGACTCGACGGCGCCGATGTCGTGTCCGTCGATCGGGCCGACGTACTTCAGCCCCAGGTCCTCGAACAGGCCCTGGGGGGCGAACGCGTCCTTGAAGCCCTTCTTCGCGCCGTGCAGCGCCTCGTAGACGGGGGTGCCGATGACGGGCGTACGCTGGAGCACGTCCTTGCCCCAGGCCAGCACCCTCTCGTAACCGTCCGTCGTCCGCAGCGTGGCGAGATGGTTCGCGAGACCGCCGATGGTCGGGGCGTAGGAGCGTTCGTTGTCGTTGACGACGATGATCAGCGGCCGGTCCTTGGCGGCCGCGATGTTGTTCAGCGCCTCCCAGGCCATGCCGCCGGTGAGCGCCCCGTCGCCGACCACCGCGACGACATGGCCTCTCTCCCCCTGCACCTGGCGGGCCTTGGCGAGCCCGTCGGCCCAGCCGAGCGCGGTGGAGGCGTGGCTGTTCTCGACGACGTCGTGCTCGGACTCCTCGCGCGAGGGGTAGCCGGACAGCCCGCCCTTGCCGCGCAGCTTGGAGAAGTCCTGGCGGCCTGTCAGCAGCTTGTGGACGTAGCTCTGGTGGCCGGTGTCCCACAGGATGCGGTCGACCGGTGACTCGAAGACCCGGTGCAGGGCGACGGTAAGCTCCACCACCCCGAGGTTGGGCCCGAGGTGACCGCCGGTCCTGGCGACCGCCCGCACCAGGAACTCCCTGATCTCGTGGGACAGCTCGCCGAGTTCCGCCTCGGACAGCGCCTTCAGGTCGCGTGGTCCCCGGATGTTCTCCAGAATCGTCACGTTCGGGCCCCCTCTCGGTCCGTGCTCCGCTTCAACTCACCGTCACTGTGGGTGTCCCCGTGCCGTTCGGGGCGCCGGACGCGGCGCCGTCCCGCTCCATCCGCTCGGCGAGCCTCGTCGCCTCTTCGATCAGCGTCTCGACGATCTTCGACTCGGGTACGGTCTTGATGACCTCCCCCTTGACGAAGATCTGCCCCTTGCCGTTGCCGGAGGCGACGCCGAGGTCCGCTTCCCGAGCCTCGCCGGGACCGTTCACCACACACCCCATGACGGCGACGCGCAGCGGGACGTCCATGCCCTCCAGCCCGGCCGTGACCTCGTCGGCCAGCTTGTAGACGTCGACCTGGGCGCGTCCGCAGGAGGGGCAGGAGACGATCTCCAGGCCGCGCTGGCGGAGGTTGAGCGACTCCAGGATCTGGATGCCGACCTTGACCTCCTCGGCGGGCG
>NZ_JBHSNY010000014.1:0-264149 GCF_042657145.1 Streptomyces bullii | reverse complement strand
AGGGCCCGCTCCCGCTCCACCAGCAGCGGCAACGGCTCACTGCTGGTCACCAGCTCCCGCAGCGGATGACGGGCCAGCACGGCGTCGACCTCCGGGGTGAGCGCCGCCGCCAGCCGCGCCGCGGCCGAACGGTCCTCGTCGCGCAGGGCAGCCGCGGCGGCCAGCACCACATCCCTCCCGCCGCCGTCGGGCACACCGGCGGCGGCACGCTCGTACAGCCGCGCGCCCTCTTCCAGGACGACCTCCGTGTCCATCCCCGCCGGTATCTTGATCTGCGCGTGGTGCCGCCAGGTGGTGACCGGGTCGCCCCACGCCTCCACCGTGTACGTCCACAGGCCGGGCTCTCCGGCGGTCACCGTGGCGCCCCACCGGTCCGTTCCGGGGGCCAGTTCCCGCATCGGCGTCCACGGCCCGGGACGGCCCCCGGGATCCCGGAGGACGACGTTGGCGGCGACGGCGTCGTGTCCCTCCCGGAACACGGTGGCCGAGATCTCGAACGTCTCACCGGTCACGGCCTTGGCCGGCCGGCGCCCGTGCTGGACCACCGGGCGGACGTCGAGGACGGGTATGCGCCCGACGGCGGTCGCGCTGCTCGCGGAGGGGGACTCCGGGGACGGTGGGCCGACGTCGACCGGGGGCGCGGGGCGTGCGCTGGTGCTGCGGGTCGGGCGTGCTGGTGAATGGTGCTTGGCGGGCATGACCGCTCCTGTCCGCGTCAACGTGGGTGGGCGGATGTACGTGGGGAGGTGGGTCCTGCGTGGTGTTTCTGAGGGGTGTACCCGGAGGAGCCTTCCCACACCGTTCGGGTGGGCAATCCGGCACGTTGCTAACTACTCACGCGTATGTCGACACACAAGACCGGCCTCGTCCGGAGCGGACGAGGCCGGTGCCCGTGATGTGCCGTTTCCCGGTCATTTCGCGTGCGGTACCTGCACGAGTCTGTTCGGCGAGCCGAGGCCCCGGCCGGAGATCTTCCCGGACACCGCACCCTGCACCAGGGCCTTGGCGACCTGGGCCGGGGCGGCCTTCGGATGGTCGGCCAGATACAGCGCCGCGACGCCGGCGACGTGCGGTGACGCCATCGACGTGCCCGAGTAGGTGGCCCGGGCGGTGTCGCTCGCGGCGGACGCGGAGGTGATCGCCACGCCCGGGGCGAACAGGTCGAGCGCCGAGCCGTAGTTCGAGAAGGCCGGTTTCCCGTCCCGCTGGTCGGACGCGCCGACCGTGATCGCCTGCGGTACGCCGGCCGGCGAGTACAGGGCGGCCGGCAGGCCGTCGTTGCCCGCGGCGACCGTGTACGTGACCCCGGACGCGATCGAGGTGCGCACGGCGGCGTCCAACTGGGCGTTGCGGTGTCCGCCCAGGCTGAGGTTGGCGACCGCCGGTTTCCTCGCGTGCCGGGTCACCCAGTCGATGCCGGCGATCACCTGGGCCGTGGTGCCCGAGCCCGCGCCGTCGAGGACGCGGACGGCGACGACCTTGGCCTTCTTGGCGACGCCGTGGCTCTTGCCGACGGCCGTGGCGGCGACGTGCGTGCCGTGGCCGTTGCCGTCGCCGGCGTACCGGTCGTCGCCGACGAAGTCCCAGCCGTGGACGGCCCGCCCCCCGAAGTCCTTGTGGCTGACGCGGATGCCGGTGTCGATGACGTACACGGTCGTGCCCGCTCCGGCCGACTCGGGCCAGGTGTACCGCTTGTCCAGCGGCAGACCCGGCTGGTCGACGCGGTCGAGTCCCCACGACGGCGGGTTCTGCTGGGTGTGGTCGAGGGTGACGCGGGTGTCCTGGACGACCGAGGCGACGCGTCGGTCGGCGGCGAGCTGTTTCGCCTGTCTCTCGGACGCCCTGATCGCGTAGCCGTTGAGGACCGTGCCGTAGGTATGGCTGATTTGCGCCCCGTACTTCTCGGCGAGGCGCTGTCCGGTCGCCGACTGCGCCCGGGTCTCCTCCTTGAGAGTCACCAGATAACTGCCGTTGACGGAGCCGGGGTCCCCGGCGCCGAGTATCCGCCCCTCCGGTGCGGCGTGCGCGGGCAGGGTGGTGGCCGAAAGCGCGGCAGCGCAGGCCGCCGCGGTCAGACCCCCCGCCCGGCGCAGACGCCGTGTTCGCGTCCGTGCCATGGTGATGAGTTCCCCTCCTCAACTCGGCGTACGGCGGCCCGGGTTCGTCGGGCGAACCCGGTGAGCCGGTACGCCGACCACTTGGCAGCGTCTCGTGCGGTGTGAAGCACCACAAGGACGCCTGTGGGGGCGGAATCGGCCATATCCACCGGAGGCGGAGCGGGATGCCCGCCGTGGCCTGCGCGGCCCGGTGGGGCTTGCTGTCGCGCCGGCGCGCGGTGGACCCAGCTGCGGGCCGTCCCGCCGGCCGCGGGCATGCAGCCGCCTGGTGCGGTGCGGCACGGGTGGGCGCAGCGGCACCCCGCCGCGCCGGGCCGCACGACACCCCGGCCTCGGCACCGACGCCGCGCGGCACCTCGCAGCGCCGGCCGCGACCCCACCCCCACCCGTCCCCTCTCACCCGCTCCGTGGCCGGAACACGGCGGTCGGCCCCGCAGCCAGGGTGACACCGACGCCGGTACTGTCGGGAGGGACGCCAAGGCGCACCCTGCGTCTCCAGCGAACGCGTTGAGGTGGAATGTGAAGGCGATCCGTCGATTCACCGTCCGACCCGTCCTCCCCGACCCCCTCCGGCCGCTCAGCGATCTGGCGCGCAATCTGCGGTGGTCCTGGCATGCGGAGACCCGTGACCTGTTCCAGACCGTCGACCCCGAACGCTGGGCCCGCTCGGGCGGTGACCCCGTACGGCTGCTCGGCAGCGTGGCGCCCGGGCGGCTCGAGGAGCTCGCCGAGGACCGCCGTTTCCTGCGCCGTCTCGCCGCGGCCGAGGGCGACCTGCACGACTACATGACCGGCGACCGCTGGTACCAGAGCCAGCCCGACCGACTCCCCGCCGCCATCGCCTACTTCTCACCGGAGTTCGGCATCACCGCGGCCCTGCCGCAGTACTCCGGCGGCCTCGGCATCCTGGCCGGCGACCATCTGAAGGCGGCCAGCGACCTCGGTGTGCCGCTCATCGGGGTCGGGCTGCTGTACCGGCACGGCTACTTCCGGCAGACCCTGTCCCGCGACGGCTGGCAGCAGGAGCACTACCCGGTGCTCGACCCCAACGAGCTGCCCCTGGTGCTGCTGAAGGAGGACGACGGCACCCCCGCCCAGGTCGATCTCGCCCTGCCCGGTGGCAGGTCGCTGCGCGCCCGGATCTGGCTGGCGCAGGTCGGCCGGGTCCCGCTGCTGCTGCTGGACTCGGACGTCGAGGAGAACGATCTCGGCGAGCGAGGGGTGACCGACCGGCTGTACGGGGGCGGCAGTGAGCACCGGCTGCTGCAGGAAATGCTGCTGGGCATAGGGGGCGTGCGGGCCGTGCGGACGTTCTGCCGGCTCACCGGGCACCCCGGACCCGAGGTGTTCCACACCAACGAGGGGCACGCCGGATTCCTGGGCCTGGAGCGCATCGCCGAGTTGTGTGCCGAGGGGCTGGAGTTCGACTCCGCGCTGGAGGCGGTCCGCGCCGGGACGGTCTTCACCACGCACACCCCCGTGCCGGCTGGGATCGACCGGTTCGACCGGGAGCTGGTCGCCCGGCACTTCGGGCCGGACGCCGAGCTGCCGAGGATCGACGTCGAGCGCGTGCTGCGGCTCGGGATGGAGACCTACGCCGGCGGTGAGCCGAACCTGTTCAACATGGCCGTGATGGGGCTGCGTCTCGCCCAGCGCGCCAACGGGGTGTCGCTGCTGCACGGGCAGGTGAGCCGCGAGATGTTCTCCGGCCTGTGGCCCGGCTTCGACCCGGACGAGGTGCCCATCACGTCGGTGACCAACGGGGTGCACGCGCCCACCTGGGTCGCCCCGGAGGTCTTCCGGCTGGGTGTACGGCAGATCGGGGCCCAGCGCGCCGAGGACGCCCTCACGGTGGGCGGCTCGGACCGCTGGGACGCGGTCGCGGACATTCCCGACCAGGACATCTGGGAGCTGCGGCGGTCGCTGCGCGAGCAGCTGGTGCTGGAGGTGCGGGAGCGGTTGCGCGCCTCCTGGCGGCAGCGGGGCGCCGGGACGGCCGAGTTGGGGTGGATCGACACCGTGCTCGATCTGGACGTCCTGACCATCGGGTTCGCGCGGCGTGTGCCGTCGTACAAACGGCTGACGCTGATGCTGCGGGACCGCGACCGGCTGATGGAGCTGCTGCTGCACCCCGAGCGGCCCGTGCAGATCGTCGTGGCGGGCAAGGCCCACCCGGCCGACGACGGCGGCAAGCGGCTCGTCCAGGAACTGGTGCGCTTCGCCGACGATCCGCGGGTGCGGCACCGGATCGTGTTCCTGCCGGACTACGGCATGGCGATGGCGCAGAAGCTCTATCCCGGCTGTGACATCTGGCTGAACAATCCGCTGCGCCCGCTGGAGGCCTGCGGCACCAGCGGTATGAAGGCCGCGCTCAACGGCTGCCTCAACCTCTCGGTGCGCGACGGGTGGTGGGACGAGTGGTTCGAGCCCGACTTCGGATGGGAGATCCCCACGGCCGACGGGGCCGGTACTGACCCGGACCGGCGGGACGACATAGAGGCCGCCGCTCTGTACGACCTGCTGGAGCGCCGTGTGACGCCCCGCTTCTACGAGCGCGGCCAGAGCGGGCTGCCCGACCGGTGGATCGAGATGGTCCGTCAGACGCTGAGCCTGCTGGGACCGAAGGTGCTGGCGGGGCGCATGGTGCGGGAGTACGTCGAGCGGCTCTACGCGCCCGCGGCCCTCGCCCACCGCTCGATGGACCCGGACGCGGCGCGCGCGCTCGCCGAGTGGAAGGCCCGGGTGCGGTCGGCCTGGGGCGCTGTCACCGTCGACCATGTCGAGACGTCGGCCGAGACGGCGACCGCGGAGCTCGGCACGACGCTCGGGCTGCGGGTGCGGGTGGGCCTCGGAGACCTGGGTCCGGACGACGTCGAGGTGCAGGCCGTGTCGGGCCGGGTCGACGAGGAGGACCGGATCGCCGACGCGACCGCCGTGCCGCTGAAGCCGGCGGGCGGGCCGGACCAGGAGGGTCGCTGGGTCTACGAGGGGCCGCTCTCCCTGGACCGTACGGGCCCCTTCGGCTACACGGTCCGCATCCTGCCCGCCCATCCGCTGCTGGCGTCCGGCGCGGAGCTGGGGCTGGTGGCGGTGCCCTCCGAGGAACTGGTGGAGGCGGCGGGGCTGCTCATGCGGTGACCGTCAGTCCTCCGCGTCCCGCCTGCTCAGGCGCTGCAGCACGGTCCCGCAGCGGCGGGCGTACGCGTGCTGCAGTCCGCGGGTCGCCGGGCCGGCCGCGCGGGCGTACCACTTCGCCGGGCGGCTGAAGGCGTGCACGGTCAGCCAGACCGTGCCGTCGCCCGTGCGGTCCACGACGAAGGACTCCTCGCCGCACTCCGGGTGGCCGGTCAGCGTGCCGTACGCCCAGCCGGCGCGGCGGGGTTCCTCCACCGTCCACACCACCCGGCAGGGCGCCCTGACCACACCCGCGAGGGTGACGGTGACGTCGACGCCGGGCGCGGCCCGGTCCGCGCTCGCCTCGACGCCGACCCCGAGCGCCCGGTGCAGCTCCCAGGTCAGGACCGCCTCCGACGCCCGGCGGAAGACCTGTTCGCCCTCGCCCAGGCGGGTCCGCACGTGCAGGGGCCTGAAGCCGGGTGGGCAGAAGCCCTCTTCGCGGGTGGCGCCGACGGCGTCGTAGGTGAAGGCCTGGGAATCGTCAGAAGACACGGCACCCAGCGTACGGGCGGCACCCGGAGCGCTTCCTCCCGGGTGCCGCCCGTCGGCCGGACCGTGCCGGTCAGTTCACGTTGACCGCGGACCAGGCCGCCGCGACCGCCTTGTACTCGGTGCTGGTGGAGCCGTACAGCGCCGACGCCGCGTTCAGGGTCGCCGTACGGGCGCCGGAGTACTTGGTCGTCGACGTCATGTACGTGGTGAGCGCCTTGTACCAGATCTGCAGCGCCTTGGTGCGGCCGATGCCGGTGACCGTGGAGCCGTTGGAGGTGGGCGAGTTGTAGGTGACGCCGTTGATGGTCTTGGTGCCGCTGCCCTCGCTCAGCAGGTAGAAGAAGTGGTTCGCGGGGCCCGAGGAGTAGTGCACGTCCATGCCGGCCAGACGGGAGGACCAGGAGTCGGCCGAGTTGCCGTCCTTGCTGGGCTTGTCCATGTAGCGCAGCGGGGTGCCGTCGCCGCGGATGTCGATCTTCTCGCCGATGAGGTAGTCACCGGGGTCGGCGGCGTTGTTGGCGTAGAACTCCGCGCCCGCGCCGAAGATGTCCGAGGTCGCCTCGTTCAGGCCGCCGGACTCGCCGCTGTAGTTGAGGCCCGCGGTGTTCGAGGTCAGGCCGTGGCTCATCTCGTGCGCGGCCACGTCCAGCGAGGTCAGCGGGTGGGCATTGCCCTCGCCGTCGCCGTACGTCATGCAGAAGCAGGCGTCGGACCAGAAGGCGTTGACGTAGTTGTTGCCGTAGTGGACGCGGGAGTAGGCGGCCTTGCCGTCGTTGCGGATGCCGCTGCGGCCGAAGGTGTTCTTGTAGAAGTCCCAGGTGACCTGGGCGCCGTAGTGCGCGTCGGCGGCCGCGGTCTCCGGGTTGGACGGGGTGCCGTCGCCCCAGATGTCGTCGGAGCCGGAGAACAGGGTGCCGGTGCCGGAGGTGCCGCGGTTGAGGTTGTACGTCTTGTGACCGCCGCGCGTGCCGTCGCTCAGGTTGTACGCCGACCCGGACTGCGTGGTGCCGAGGGTGACCTTGCCGGCGTACATGGTGTTGCCGGTGCCGGTCTCGATGCCCTGGTACTCGTAGAGCTTCTCGCCGGTGGCCGCGTCGGTGACGACGTGCAGTTCGTTGGGGGTGCCGTCCTCCTGGAGGCCGCCGACGACCGTCTCGTAGGCGAGGGTCGGCTTTCCGCCGGCCGCCCAGATCACCTTGCGGGGCGTGGAGTTCGCCTCGGTCTTCTCCGAGCCGGCCGCCTTGGCGAGGGTCACGGCCTGCTTCTCGGCCTTGGCCGCGGTGATCGCGGGCTTGAGCGAGGCGACCGTCAGGTCGGCCTTCGTCGCTCTGGTCACGCCCTTGGTCTCGCCCGACTCCGACTCGTGCACCACGAGGTCGCCGCCGAGCACCGGCAGGCCCGCGTAGGTGCGCTCGTAGCGGGTGTGGACCGTGCCGTCGGCGTCCTTCACGACGTCCTTGACGACCAGTTTCTCCTGCGCGCCGAGGCCTATCTCCTCGGCGGTGGCGGTGGCGTCCGCCTGCTGCTCCTTGATGAGGGAGGCGCGGACGGGGGCCGACAGCAGGACCGGGGCGGCGGAGAGAGCCGGCTTGCCGGCGGGGGCGGAGTCGGCGGCGGCGCTGCCGGTGGTCAGACCGGTGGTGAGCAGGGCACCGGCTGCGACGGCGGTGGCGATGGCCAGGGTGGTGCGCTTGTGACGCGCGTAGCGGGGAGTCACACGAGCTCCTTTTGTGGGGGAAGTGCGGTGGTGCTGGTGCGGCGGGTGGGGGAAGAGTGGCACCTCGGGCGCGTACATGTCAGGACTGTGGAGTGATGTTGGCCGGAAATCGACTGCCGGATGAACATTGCCGACGGACGAACGGACACCGCCCCGACGGGAGTTGATCCACCGGGGCGGTGCCGGCTCAGCCGGGTGCCGCGGCCTACGGGAAGGTGAGCTTCCAGCCGTTGATGCGGCCGGTGTCCTGCGCCGCCTGGTCCTGCACCCGCAGCTTCCAGGTGCCGTTGGCGACCTCGGAGGAGGCGTCGACCGTGTAGGTCTCGTTCACGTTGTCCGCCGAGTCGGAGGAGCTGAAGTTCTTCAGGCGGTACGCCGTGCCGTCCGGGGCCAGCAGATCGATCACCAGGTCGCCGCGCCAGGTGTGCACGATGTCCACCGCGACCTTGAGGTTGGCGGGGGCGTTGCCGGTCCGGCCGGACACGGTGATCGAGGAGGTGACGGCCGCGCCGTTGTCCGGGATCGCGACGTCGGTGGTGTTCTCGAAGGACGTACCGCCGCCGCCTCCGCCGCCGGAGCGCGCGCCGACGTTCACGCCCGCCCAGGCGTCCTGGACGGCCTTGTACTCGGCGCTGTCCGTGCCGTACAGCTCACCGGCCGCCGCGAGGGTGCCGTTGCGGGCGCCCGCGTAGTTGGTGGTCGAGGTGAACTTCGTGGTCAGCGCGCGGAACCAGATCTTCTCCGCCTTGGCGCGGCCGATGCCGGTGACCGGCAGGCCGTCCGAGGTGGGCGAGTTGTAGGTGACGCCGTTGATGGTCTTGGTGCCGCTGCCCTCGCTCAGCAGGTAGAAGAAGTGGTTCGCGGGGCCCGAGGAGTAGTGCACGTCGATCGAGCCGATGCCGGAGTACCAGCTGTCCTTGGACGCGCCGTCCTTGCTGGGCTTGTCCATGTAGCGCAATGGGGTGCCGTCGCCATTGATGTTGATCTCCTCGCCGATGAGGTAGTCACCGACGTCGGAGGAGTTGTTGGCGTAGAACTCGACGGTCGCGCCGAAGATGTCCGAGGTCGCCTCGTTCAGACCGCCGGACTCGCCGCTGTAGTTGAGGCCCGCGGTGTTGGAGGTGAGCCCGTGGGTCATCTCGTGCGCGGCCACGTCGATCGACGTGAGGGGGTTGGCGTTGCCGGAGCCGTCGCCGTACGTCATGCAGAAGCAGCTGTCCGACCAGAACGCGTTGACGTAGTTGTTGCCGTAGTGGACCCGCGAGTACGCGCCCACGCCGTCCCCGCGGATGCCGCTGCGGCCGTGCACGTTCTTGTAGTAGTCCCAGGTGAGGGCCGCGCCGTAGTGCGCGTCGGCGGCGGCCGACTCCAGGTTGGACGGGCTGCCGTTGCCCCAGATGTCGTCGGAGCCGGAGAAGAGGGTGCCGGTGCCGGAGGTGCCGCGGTTGAGGTTGTACGTCTTGTGGCCGCCACGGGCGCCGTCGGTGAGGGTGTACGTCGAACCGGACTGCGCGGTGGTGAGGTCGACCGTGCCGGAGTACACCGTGTGGCCGGTGCCGGTCTCGACGGCCTCCCACTCGTACAGCTTCGCGCCCGTCCGGGCGTCGGTGACGACGTGCAGCTCGCGCGGAGTGCCGTCGTGCTGGAAACCGCCGACGACGGTCTCGTAGGCCAGGGTCGGCCTGCCGTCCGCCGCCCAGATCACCGTGCGGGGCGCCCGGTTGACGCCGGGGCTCCCGGCGTCCTCGGCCTGCGCGGCGGACAGGGCCTGCCGCTCCGCCTTCGCGGCGGGCACGGAGGGCTTCGTCGTGGTCGGCTCGATGGCGGCGCGGGTGGCCTTGACGACGGACGCGGTCGCGTCGGACGCAGTGCTCTCGACGACCAGGTCGCCGCCCAGGACCGGCAGGCCGTCGTAGGTGCGCTCGTAGCGGGTGTGCACGGTGCCGTCGCGGTCCTTGAGGACGTCGCGGACGACCAGCGTCTCCCTGGCGCCGAGGCCCAGGTCCTCGGCGACCTTGCCCTTGGCCGCGTCGGCCTCGCGGATCAGCGCGGCGCGCTGGGCGGGGGTGAGCCGGACCGACTCCGAGCCCGGGTTCGCACGGCCCTCAGCCCGCGGTGCCTTCTCCGGGGCTGCGGTGGCGGTGCCGGACTGCACGGCGGTGGCGATCAGCGCGGACACGCCCACCAGGGCGAGCGCGGCGGCGCGGCGGTGCGTGGTGGCGGTGGCGCGTCTGTGGGAGGTGCGTCTGTGAGAGGGACTGCTGCTCAACACTGACTCCTTCTGCGCGGCCGCGGGTCGCGCGGCCTGGGGAGACCGGACGGCGGGTGAGCCGGCCGGGCAGAGCGGTCGGTACGCGGAACCACGTGCTGATGTGCGTCGGAGCTCGGCCGGGGCGCGGCGGCGGAAGGAGCTGTGGGGTCGCTGTGCGCGCGGCCGTGGGAAGCGTGGCAGGAGACCGCGGTTTCTGTCAGGGGCGCGTCAGAACTTTGGCCGGAAACAGTTCGTTGTCCGGGAGTTCATGTTCGATATACGGAGCGGCCGGTGCTCAGGTGGGTTCGCCGTGCCAGGTCCGCCACAGCCGCGCGTACGCCCCGCCGGCCGCCACCAGCTCGTCGTGCGTGCCGAGTTCGGTGAGCCGGCCGTCCTCCATGACGGCCACCCGGTCCGCGTCGTGCGCGGTGTGCAGCCGGTGCGCGATCGCGATGACGGTACGGCCCTCCAGTACGGCGGCCAGGGCGCGCTCGGTGTGGCGCGCGGTCGTCGGGTCCAGCAGGGCGGTCGCCTCGTCGAGGATCAGCGTGTGCGGGTCCGCCAGGACCACGCGGGCCAGGGCGAGTTGCTGTGCTTGGGAGCCGTCGGTGCGGTGGCTCCTCTGGTCGAGCGGGGTGTCGAGCCCGCCCGGCAGCTCCCGGACCCATGTGTCGGCGCCGACGGCGGCCAGCGCGGCCCACAACTCCTCGTCCCGGGCGGCCGGTTCGGCGATCCGCAGGTTGTCGCGGACCGTGCCGAGGAACACGTGGTGCTCCTGGGTGACCAGCACGACCTGGCGGCGCAGTCGCTCCGGGCCGAGCGCCACGACCGGTACGCCTCCCACCGTCACCGACCCGGCGGTGGGCGCGTCCATGCCCGCCAGCAGCCGGCTCAGCGTGGTCTTGCCCGCGCCGGAGGGCCCGACCACGGCCAGCCGCTCGCCCGGTGTCACCGTCAGGTCGACCCCGCGCAGCACTTCGACGCCGCGGTCGTAGGCGTACCGCACGTCCGTCACGTCGATACGGTCGTCCGCGGGGACGGCCGACGCTGTCCCGGCGGACGACCGCGGAGCCTGGCCTAGCCCCTCCACACGGGCGAACGAGGCGCCGCTGCTCTGCAGTTGCTCCACCCGCATCAAGATCTCGTCCAGCGGCGCGGTGAACTGCTGCAGATACAGGGCGGCCGCCACCACGGCCCCCAGGCTCATCGCCCCCCGCTCGTGCAGCACCCCGCCGGCCAGCAGCACCCCGCCCACGGGAAGCACGTACGAAGTCTCCACCACCAGGAAGAACACGGTCCGCAGCCACAGGGTGTACAGGCGTCTGCGGCGGGAGACGTCGAGTGCCGCCCGGCTCGTCGCGATCCGACGCCGCTGGAGCCCGAACGCCTCGACCGTGCGCGCCCCGGCCGCGGTCGCCGCGAGGACCTCCGTGACGTGCGAGTTGGCCTCGCCCTCGGCGAGGTAGCCGTCCCGGGCCCGGCGCAGGTACCAGCGCAGCACGCCCCAGATCGGCAGCAGCCCGCACACACCGATCAGGCCGAGCAGCGGGTCGAGCGCGAAGACCGCGCCGAGCAGGAACAGCGCCTGCACGGTGTTGATCAGCAGCTCGGGACCCGCGTCGCGCAGCGTGGTTCCGACGGTGGCCACGTCAGCGGTGCCACGCGCGGTCAGATCGCCGGTGCCGGCTCGCTCCACCACGGACGCGGGCAGCGCGAGCGTCCGGTCGACGAACTCCTCGCGCACCCGGGCCAGCGTCCGCTCCCCGAACCGGTGCCCCACGTAGCGGGCCCAGCGGGCCAGCAGCAACTGGGCCAGCGAGCACAGCAGGATGCCCAGCGCCAGCCGGTCCACCGCCCCGACCCCGTTGCCCGCCCGCACCTCGTCGACGATCCGCCCGAGCAGCCAGGGGCCGGCGAGCCCGGCCCCGGCCGCTGCCGCGTTCAGGGCGACGGCGCTCGCGAAGGCCCGCCCGTCGGCCCGCACCAGCCGCAGCGAGGCCCGGCGGACCTCGGCGGGCCCGGCGACGGGCAGGTGTCCCCGGCTCATCCCATGACCTCCTGGGCATCGGTGTCCCTGGCCACCAGCGCCCGATAGCCGGGCTCCTGAGCCAGCAGCCGAGCATGGGTGCCCGTGGCCGCCACCTTGCCGTCGACGAGGTAGTACACGGTGTCCGCACGGTCCAGCACGAGCGGGGACGTGGTGCTCACCACGGTCGTACGCCCCTCACGTGCCGCTCGCAGGCGGTCCGCGACGGCCGCCTCGGTGTGCGCGTCCAGGGCCGAGGTGGGTTCGACGGCCAGCAGTACCTCCGGATCGGCGAGCAGCGCGCGCACGAGTCGGATCCGCTGCCGCTGGCCGCCGGAGAGGTTGCGGCCCTGGGGGTCGATGGCCGAACCGAGCCCGTCCGGCAGGCCCTGCACGATGTCGTCGGCCACCGCCGCGTGCACGGCCCGCATGATCTGCGTGTCGCCGGGTTCGCCCCGGCCGCCGACCAGCTCCCGCAGCGGCCCCGCGAACAGATCGGCCTCGTGGTCGGCGACCAGGATCCTCCAGCGCACCTGCGCGAGCGGGATCTCGTCCAGGCGTATTCCGCCCCAGGTGGCCTCCGACGGCGTGTACCGGCCCAGCCGGTCCACTACGCCCGCCGCGTCCGCGGGCCGCGCCGCGGCCAGCGCGGTCAGCCGCCCCGGCAGCACCCGCACCCCGGACTCGGGGTCGTGCAGCACCGACGGCTCCCCCGGGGCTTGGGCGGTACCGGTGTCCGGCTCGGGCTCCAGCCGCAACAGCCCCACGACGCGCCGGGCGGCGACCGTGCCCCGGCCGAGCTGGTAGCCGCACTCGATGAAGAACGCCACGGGGCGCACGATCACCGCGACATAGCCGTACACCGCCACCAGCTCGCCGACGGTGAGGGTGCCCTGGGCGGCCAGCCGGGCCGCCAGCCAGGTCACGACGGCCAGGAACAATGTCGGCAGCCCCACCCCGAGCGCCTGCATCCAGCTGGTCACCGCCCCGACCCGGTAGCCCTGCTCCCGCAGCCGTGCCGAGTCCCGGCGGAACGCGTCGCCGACCAGGCCCTTGCCGCCGAGGCCGTTGAGGACCCGCAGCCCGCCGGCGAGGTCGCCGATCCGCGCGGTCAGCACCCCCTGCCGTTCCCGGTACTCGGCCTCCGTGCCCTGCAGCCGCCCCACCAGCGGCCCGACGATCACCGCGATCAGCGGCACCCCGAGCAGGACCACCGCGGCGAGCTGCACGGACACCGACATCAGCAGCCCGGCGACCGCGCAGTAGGCGACCACCGCGCCGACCCCCGGCCCGACAACCGTCAGGGACAAGCTGATCTGCTGCACGTCGCCCACCCCGATGGTGACCAGCTCACCGGCGTCGGCCCGGCGCGGCAGCGCGGCCCCGAGCCGTACGGCGTGCCCCACGACGACCTTGACGGTGCGGAAGTTGGCGTCCATCCGCACCCGGGTCATCACGCGGTGCCGCATGATGCTCAGCCAGGAGTTGAAGGCCCCGACCAGGACCAGCGCCGCCGTCCATCCCGCGAGCGCGCCCATGTCGCCGGGCTGCAGCCCCTCGTCGATCGCCCGGGACATCAGATACGGCGTCGCTGACAGCAGGACCATCCACACGCTGCCCAGCACCGCCCCGGTGACGGACCGCCACGGCTGCCGCGTCACCAGCCACCACAGGTACCGCCGGCCGCCCCGGCAGTCGGGTGTGCCGGGATCCTCGTACGCGTCGATCATCCGTTCCCCCGGGGTGTGGTCACGCCAGGCTGTCCCGCCAGGCCCGGTGCAGGTCCGCGAACCGGCCCGTGCCCGCGACGAGGTCCGCCGGGCTGCCGTCCTCCACGATCCGCCCGTACTCCATGACCAGCACCCGGTCCGCGATCTCCACGGTCGACAGCCGGTGCGCGATGACCACCGCCGTCCGGCCCCGCAGCACCGTCGCCATCGCCCGCTGCACCGCCCGCTCGCCCGGGACGTCCAGCGAACTGGTCGCCTCGTCGAGGATGAGCACGGCCGGGTCGGCCAGCAACGCCCGGGCGAACGCGACCAGTTGGCGCTGCCCCGCGGAGATACGGCCGCCCCGCTTGCGCACATCGGTGTCGTAGCCGTCGGGCAGCGTCATGATGAAGTCGTGCGCGCCGATCTCCTTTGCGGCCTGCTCGATCTCCTCGCGGGTGGCGTCGGGGCGGCCGATGGCGATGTTCTCGGCGACCGTGCCGGAGAACAGGAACGCCTCCTGCGTCACCATCACCACCCCGCGCCGCAGCTCGGTCAGGGCGAGGTCACGCAGGTCGACGCCGTCCAGCAGCACCCGCCCCTCCGACGGGTCGTAGAACCGGGCGAGCAGTTTGGCCAGCGTCGACTTGCCCGCGCCGGTCGAGCCGACGACCGCCACCGTCTGCCCGGCCGGCAGGGTCAGGTCGAAACGGGGCAGCACCTCGCCGCCGGTGCGATAGCCGAACCGGACCCCGTCGAAAACGACCTCGCGGCCCGGGTGTTCGCACTCCAGCGGCGGAAGGGACCGGGGAGCCGACGGCTCCGGGACGGACGGCCGCTGGGCGAGCAGCCCGGCGATCTTCTCCAGCGAGGCAGCCGCCGACTGGTAGGAGTTGAGGAACATGCCGAGCCGGTCGATCGGGTCGTACAGCCGCCGCAGATACAGCACGGCCGCGGCCAGCACACCGAGGGCCAGCGTGCCGTCCGCCACCCGGTGGGCGCCCCACAGCACGATCGCCGCGACGGCCGTGTTGGCGACCAGCCGTGAGCCGGTGACGTACCGGGCCATCTCCAGCAGCGCGTCGCCGTTGACCCGCTCGTGCCGCTGGTTCAGGACCCGGAAGTCGGCGTCGTTGACGGCCTCGCGACGGAAGGCGCGCACCGGCCGGATGCCGTTCATCGTCTCCACGAACTTCACGATCACGGCGGCGATGGCGGTGGACCGCTGCCGGTACACCCGCCCGGCGCGCCGCCGGTAGATCCGTACGAGCAGGCAGAGCGGCACGAACGACGCCACCGCCACCGCGCCCAGCCCGAGATCCAGCCAGAGCAGCATCGCCGAGATGTAGACGAACGACAGGACGATCGAGACCAGTTCCTGCAGGCCCTCGTCGAGCAGTTCGCGCAGCGACTCGACGTCCGTGGTGGAGCGGGAGATGAGCCGGCCCGAGGTGTAGCGCTCGTGGAAGTCGATGCTCAGCGCCTGCGCGTGGCGGAAGATGCGGCCGCGCAGGTCGAGCAGCACGTCCTGGCTGACGCGGGCCGAGGCGGCGACGAACGCGTATTGGAGCCCGCCCGACGCCAGCGCGCACGCCAGGTAGCCGCCGCCCACCGCCATCAGCGGACCGTGGTCGTCGGCCCGGAACGCGGGCACGGCCCGGTCGATGGCGTACGCCACCAGCAGCGGGCCCGACTGCACGGCCGCCTGCTGGAGCAGCAGCAGGAGCGTCGTGACGGCGACGCGGGCCTTCATCGGGGCGAGCAGGGAGCGCAGCAGGGCGGCGGTGGCGCCCGGGGCAGTGGGCAGGACGTCGCGGTCGAAGGGATCGTCGGCGCCCTGCGGGCGGGGCTCTTCGTGCTGGTCGTCGTCGGCGGACGGGACGGGTGCGGTGGCGGCAGTCATCGCTCGTCCTCCCCTTCCCCGGGCAGGTCCTCCAGCGAGGCGCCGGACATGAGATGCGCGTACTCGGCGTTGGTGCGCAGCAGTTCGTGGTGGGTGCCGACCGCCGTGACGCGGCCGCCGGAGAGCAGGGCGACACGGTCGGCGAGCAGCACGGTGGACGGCCGGTGCGCCACGATCAGGGCGGTGGTGTCCGCCAGCACCCGGCGCAGGGCGGCCTCCACGGCGGCCTCCGTGTGGACGTCGAGCGCGGAGAGCGGGTCGTCCAGGACGAGGAACTCGGGCCGGCCGACGACGGCCCGCGCGAGGGCCAGCCGCTGCCGCTGCCCGCCGGACAGGCTGAGCCCCTGCTCGCCGACCTGGGTGTCGACGCCCTGGGGCAGCGCGTACACGAAGTCGGCCTGCGCCACGGCGAGCGCCCGCTCCAGTTCCGGGAGCCCGGCTCGGTCGTCGGCGCCCATGAGAACGTTGTCGCCGACGCCGGCCGAGAAGAGCGTGGGCTCCTCGAACGCGACGGCGACCTTGGAGCGCAGCTCCTCCCGGGACATCTCCCGGATGTCCACGCCGTCGAGCGTGATCCGCCCCGAGGTCACCTCGTGCAGCCGGGGGATGAGCGCGGTGAGCGTCGTCTTGCCGCTTCCGGTGGCCCCGACGAGGGCCATGGACTCGCCGGGCCGGATGTGCAGGTCGACGCGGTCCAGGACGGGCGGGGAGCCGGAGGGAGCGTCGGGGTAGCGGAAGGTGACGCCGTGGAACCGCAGTCCGTCCGCCGCCGCGGGCGCGCCGCCCGGCACCGGCTCACGGCGACCGGATTCCTCCGGTTGCGCGTCCATCACCTCGAAGTACCGCTCCGTCGCCGTCGCCGCCTCCTGGCTCATCGCCAGCAGGAATCCGATCGACTCCACCGGCCACCGCAGGGCGAGCGCCGTGGACAGGAAGGCGACCAGCGTCCCCGCCGACAACTCCCCGTCGGCGACCTGCACGGCCCCCACCACCAGCACCCCGCCGATGGCGACCTCCGGCAGCGTCACGATGACGCCCCAGATGGCCGCCAGCAGCCGGGCCTTGCGCAACTCCGTCCCCCGCAGCGTCGCCGACAGCTCCCGGAACGCCCGCGCCTGACTGCGGTGCCGTCCGAACCCCTTGATGATCCGGATGCCGAGCACGCTCTCCTCGACGACCGTGGTCAGGTCCCCCACCTGGTCCTGCGCCTGCCGGGCCACCCGTGCGTACCGCTTCTCGAAGGCCTGGCACATCACGATCAGGGGCAAGGCCGGACCGAGGATCACCAGCCCCAGCGTCCACTCCTGCTGGAGCATGATGACCACGCCGACCACGATGGTCACCCCGTTGACCAGCAGGAACGTCAGTGGGAAGGCGAGGAACATGCGCAGCAGCATCAGGTCCGTCGTGCCCCGGGACAGCAGTTGCCCGGACGCCCACCGGTCGTGGAAGGCCACCGGCAGCCGCTGCAGGTGCCGGTACAGATCCGCGCGCATCTCCGCCTCGACGTGCGACAGCGGACGGGCCACCAGCCAGCGCCGCAGCCCGAACAGCAGCGCCTCGGCGAACCCGAGCAGCAGCAGGTACAGCGCCCCGAGCCACACGCCCGCCGGATCCCCGTCGGCGACCGGACCGTCCACCATCCACTTCAGGACCAGGGGGATCACCAGGCCCAGGCACGAGGCGACGATCGCGACGCCCGCGGCGGTGAACAGCCGAGCCCGCACGGGCCGCACATACGGCCACAGACGCAACAACGCACGTACGGCGGAACGCTCCTGGGCGGGCGCGCAATTCGTGGACATCAGCAGTGAGCCTACGGATCGCCACTGACACTGCCCACCGAGTTTTGGCCGGACCTCGCTCGGTCGCCGGTCCTACGACCTGCGTGTTCGAGGGGGCGTCCCACGGCATCAGCTGATCGGCTGAAAGCCGTTCGAGTCCGCCGGCCGACGTGCGCACCGCCCGCGCGGCGCAACGCCGTTGCCGACGGGCCGACCACTGTGGGCCTCGGGACCGACGGCCCGCGCCACTCGGCGAGAGCCGCGTCTCAGTGGTCCGCCACCCGCATCTCGAACCACGTCGTCTTCCCGCGCGGCAGCAGGTCGACGCCCCACCGGTCGGACAGCTTGTCGACCAGGAAGAGCCCCCGGCCGCTGACGTCCATCTCCTGGACGGGCATCAGGCAGGGCAGGCCCCGGGAGGGGTCGCGGACCTCGACGCGGATCCAGCCGCGGCGGTGGCACATGCGCAGCCCGAAGACGCGGGCGCCGGTGTGGCGTACGGCGTTGCCGACCAGTTCCGACACGAGCAGGACGGTGTCCTCCGCGGTCTTGGGGCCGAGCCGCCACTCGCGCAGGACCACCACCTGGGCCAGTCGCCGCGCGGTCGCCGCGGACTCGGGGCGGGACGGCAGGGAAACCTCTGCCTCCGTCGGGTTGCCGAACAACTCCAGTGCCTTCACTGCGTGTTCGTCCTCGACCGCCGGCGACCAGCGCGCCGCGGTCGCACGTCCGTCTCCCCGCGGCTGATCCATGCCCTCCAGCCCCGCCATGCCCCCATCATGGCCGCCGTGCGCGCCCTCCGGGGCCGTTCCGGGGGAATACGCCCCTCTCGCGCCCCCGTCGCCCGGGCCTCGACCGGCATATGCCCTCGGCACCACAGGCTCGGCAGCAGCGCGTCTGACCTGCGGCGACAGCTCTGCTGAAGGCAATCGACGGACTCCCTCGACAAGGCAGGCTTAAGGGTGCCCCAAGGCTCCCATAAACCGCCCCATCGAGGGACCCGAATCAGACACCACGTCAGGTGCCGACGTCCCGTGCGGATGCCCGGGCGGCGTCATGTGCAGATGCGCGGGCGCGTCGTGTGCGGATGTCCGGGCGGTGCGCAGGCGGGTGCGGAGACGCGGCAGGGGCGAGGCGGGTCAGGGACGGGTCAGAGGAACTTCGCCTTGCCCGGGCCCTCCTCCACGAAGCTGCGCATGCCCCGCTCACGGTCCTCGGTGGCGAACAGTCCGGCGAACCAGTTCCGTTCGACGGCCAGGCCCGTCTCGATGTCCGTCTCCAGCCCCGTGTCGACCGACTCCTTGGCCGCGCGCAGCGCGAGCGCAGGTCCCCGCGCCAGCCTCGCGGCCCAGGCGTGGGCCTGCTCGTACACCTCGGCGGCCGGGACCACCCGGTCCACCAGACCCAGCGTGAGCGCCTCGTCGGCCCTGACCTGACGGCCCGTGAAGATGAGGTCCTTGGCCTTGGACGGGCCGATCAGCCGGGCCAGGCGCTGGGTGCCGCCCGCGCCCGGGATCAGACCGAGCAGGATCTCCGGCTGGCCCAGCTTGGCGTTCTCTGCGGCGATGCGGTAGTCCGCGCACAGCGCCAGCTCGCAGCCGCCGCCCAGCGCGTACCCCGTCACGGCCGCGACGACCGGCTTGGGGATGCGGGCCACGGCGGTGAAGGAGTCCTGCAGGGCCCGGGCGCGCAGGACCATCGCGGTGTGGTCCATCGCCTGCATCTCCTTGATGTCCGCGCCCGCCGCGAACACCTTCTCTCCGCCGTAGATCACCACGGCCCGCACGTCCTCGCGGCGCGTGGCCTCCTCGGCGAGCTCCTTGAGCCGGTCCTGCGTGGCGACGTCCAGCGCGTTCATGGGCGGGCGGTCCAGGCGCAGCGTGCCGACGCCGTCCGCGACTTCGAGATGTACGGTCATGCCCAGCAGGTTAACGGCCACTAACGACAACGGGCCCGGTGTGCTCCGTCACAGGACGGCACACCGGGCCCGTGGGTCAAACGGTCCCTACTTCTTCCACTCCGCCCACGACATGTTCCAGCCGTTGAGCCCGTTGTCCGGGGCGACGGTCCGGTCGTTGGAGTTCTTGACGATCACCACGTCGCCGATCAGGGAGTGGTTGAAGAACCAGGCCGCCGGCGCGCCCTTGTCCCAGCCGCCGCGCACGTCGCGCAGGCCGATGCAGCCGTGGCTGGCGTTGTAGTCGCCGAAGGCGCCGCTCGCCCAGTAGTTGCCGTGCAGGAAGGTGCCGGAGGTGGTCAGGCGCATGGCGTGCGGGACGTCCTTGATGTCGTACTCGCCGCCGTAGCCGACCGTGTCGCCGTTCATGCGGGTCACCGCGTGCTTCTCGCTGATGACCATCTGCCCGTTCCAGGTCTCCATGCCGGGCTTGCCGGTGGTGACGGGGATCGTCTTGATCACCTTGCCGTCCCGCATGACCTTCATCGTGAGCTTCTTGGCGTCCACGACGGAGACCTGGCTGCGGCCGACGGTGAAGGACACGGTCTTGTCCTGCTCGCCGTAGACGCCGGAGCGGCCCTCGACGCCGTCGAGGTCGAGGTCGACGGTGACCTTGGTGCCCGGCTTCCAGTACTTCTCCGGGCGGAAGTCGAGTCGGTCGTTGCCGAACCAGTGGCCCTCGACGTCGACGGCCGGCTCCGTCCTGATGCGGATGGCCTTCTCGACGTCGTCGGGGTTGGTGATGCCCCGGGTGAAGCGGATCGAGAACGGCATGCCCACGCCGACCTTGGATCCGTCCTCGGGGGTGAAGACGCCGACGAAGGTGTTCTTCGGCGTCAGCGTGGTGAAACCGGAGTCCTCCGCGGCCGTACGGCCCTCGGAATCCTTGGCGACCGCGTGCACCGTGTACGTGGTGGCGGCGGCCAGATGGGTGGACGGCGTCCAGGTGGCGCCGTCCTCGGATATCTCCCCGTCGACCTCGTCGCCCTCGGCGTCCTTGACCACGACCTCGGTCAGCTTGCCCTTGGCGGCGCTCACCTTGAGGGCGCCGCTGGTGTCGACGGACTTCGCGCCGTCCTTCGGCGCGATGCTGACGACGGCCTCGGACTGCTTGCTCCGGGCCGCGGCCGAGTCACCGGCGTTGCCGCCCTTGCCGTCCGCCGACCCCGAGTCCGAGCCGCCACCGCCGCAGGCGGTGACGGCCAGCAGCACCCCTCCGAGTATCAGTGCCGGAAGCCCCTTGCGGCCCCTCGCCGACGCCCCCCGTACCGGTCGCCCGATCTTCAAGTTGTCTCCCCTCGCCGGGCCGGTCAGGCCCAACACCCCTGCGCGTCCCGCGCGCGCACCGGCGCATCGTAACCGCAGGCCAGGGACATCGGCGTCGCGTGATTGTCACTGTTCAGTCCCAACGGAAAGTCGGGAGAAGTCGCCGCCCTGTCGGGTTACTTCACCGCACTACCTGACTTCCACTCTTTCCAGCTCATATTCCACCCTCCGAGCCCGTTGTCGGGAGCGACCTTCTTGTCATTGCTGTGGACGACCTCGACCACGTCCCCGATGAGACTGCGGTCGAAGAACCAGCCGGCCGGTGTGTCCGCGCCGCCGCCCTTCACATCGCGCAGCCCCACACAGCCGTGGCTGACGTTGGTACGGCCGAAGACGGTCTCCGACGCCCAGTAGTTGCCGTGCAGGAAGGTGCCGGACTCGGTCAGGCGCATGGCGTGCGGCACGTCCGGGATGTCGTACTCGCCCTTGCCGTTCTTCTTCTTGAAGCCGACCGTGGCGCCGTTCATCCGGGTCAGCTCCAGCATCTCGGTGACCACCATCTTCCCGTTGTACGTGGTGGTCTTCGGCGCCCCCGCCGTGATCGGGACGGTCGCGAGCAGTTCGCCGTCCCGCCGCACCTGCATGGTGTGCTTCGCCGCGTCCACCACGGAGACCTGGCTGCGGCCGACGGTGAACGACAACGTCTTGTGCTGGAGCCCGTACACCCCGCGCGCCCCTTCGACGTCCCTCAGCCGCAGGGCGACGGTGACCTTGGTGCCGGGCTTCCAGTAGTGCTCGGGGCGGAAGTCGAGCCGGGAGCGGCCGAACCAGTGCGGCCGGACCTCGACGGCAGGCTCGGAGGTCACGCGCACCGCGCGCTCCACGGCCGCGAGGTCGGCGATCTCCCGGTTGAACTCCAGCGAGACGATCATTCCCGTCCCGACCGTGGAGCGGTTCTCCGGGGTGACGTATCCGATGAACCGTTCCGCGGGGACGTGCGTGGTGAACGTGGTGTGGCGGGCCGAGCGGCGCCCGTGGGCGTCCAGGGCCACCACGTCGACCGTGTACCGGGCGGCCAGGGCCAGCCGCTCCTCCTCCGGTTCCCAGCTCACCCCGTCGGCGGAGATGCGCCCGGGCACCGGGAACTCCTGCGCGTCCTGCGCACGCACCACCTTCACCGACTCCAGCCGCCCGCCCGGCACCCGCACCCGCAGCCGCTCGCCGGGGCGCACGCCCCGGCTCCCGTCTGCGGGGGAGACCCGGATGACGTCCTCGGGGGCGGCCGGTGGCGCACCGAACGCCCCGCCGACCCCGCCTCCTCCGCCGTCCGGGGTACAGCCGGCGGTCCCGGCGAGCAGTCCTGCCCATGTCACTACGGCGGCCAGCACGGCCCTCGCGCGCCGTGCGCGCCCTTCTAGGTGCCTCACGAGGAGCCCAACGACGGGCCTCGTCCCCGGGAAACGACCATGCCGCCCCCCGGGGAAACGTGAGTGCGAGCCACCCTCTGGGCAGAACAGTGGGGAGAACGACGCGCAGGGGAGCCGCGGCCGGGCCGTACGACGTGGCCGCCCACCTCTGTCCCCCGTCGTTCCACGAGCCGCGGGAGGCTGACAGGTGTCCAGCGCAGCCGAGCAGGAGGCAGTGGCGGGCAGTCCAGCCACTGAGGACGGGCGCCCGGCCGCCGTCGTGCACGGCGTCAGGCGCGCCGCGCTGCCCACCGTGCCCGCGTGGCCGGGCGCGCCGATGCCGCTGGGCGCCCGCTACCGGGTCGGCCCGGACGGCGTGGCGGGGACCAACTTCGCGCTGTGGGCGGGCGGGGCGGAGGGCGTGGAACTGTGCCTCTTCGACGCCCGGGGCAAGGAGACCCGCGTCCGGCTGACCGAACTGACGCACGAGATCTGGCACGGCTTCGTGCCGGGCGTGCTGCCCGGCCAGCGCTACGGCTACCGGGTGCACGGCCGCTGGGACCCGTGGACCGGCGCCCGCTGGAATCCCGCGAAGCTGCTCCTCGACCCGTACGCGCGCGCGGTTGACGGGGACTTCGCCCTCCCGGCGGAGGTGTACGGGCACGTCCGCGACTGGCCGGAACAGCACGTGGCCGACACCGTGCGGGACGACCGTGATTCCGCGCCCTTCGTCCCCAAGGGCGTCGTCGTCCACGACGACGACGACTGGGCGGACGACCACCGTCCCAAGACCCCGTGGGCGGACTCCGTCATCTACGAACTCCACGTGCGCGGCTTCACCAAGCTGCACCCCGGCATCCCCGAGGAGCTGCGCGGCACGTACGCCGGTCTGGCGCACCCGGCCGCCATAGAGCATCTGGTGAAGCTGGGCGTGACGGCCGTGGAACTGCTGCCCGTGCACCAGTTCGCGCACGAGGACCACCTGCTCAGGCGGGGCCTGAAGAACTACTGGGGCTACAACTCCATCGGCTACTTCGCCCCGCACGCCGCCTACGCGGCCTCCGGCACGACCGGCCAGCAGGTCGGCGAGTTCAAACGCATGGTGCGCGCCCTGCACGCCGCCGGCATCGAGGTCATCCTCGACGTCGTCTACAACCACACGGCGGAGGCCGGCGAGCTGGGCCCGATGCTCTCCCTGAAGGGCATCGACAACCGCGGGTACTACCGCCTGCAACCCGACGCCCGCCGGTACGCCGACTACACCGGCTGCGGCAACACCCTCCACGTCGTTCAGCCGCACGTGCTGCGCCTGATCACGGACTCCCTGCGCTACTGGGTGACGGAGATGGGCGTGGACGGCTTCCGCTTCGACCTGGCGGCGGCGCTGGCCCGCTCCATGCACGACGTCGACATGCTCTCCCCGTTCCTCGCGGTCATCGGCCAGGACCCGGTGCTGCGCAGGGTGAAGCTGATCGCCGAGCCCTGGGACATCGGGTCGGGCGGCTACCAGGTGGGCGCCTTCCCGCCCCTGTGGACGGAGTGGAACGACCGATACCGCAACGCCGTACGGGACTTCTGGCGCCACGCGCTTCCCGACGTACGGGAGATGGGCTACCGGCTGTCGGGCTCCAGCGACCTGTACGCCTGGGGCGGGCGGCGCCCGTACGCCTCGGTCAACTTCATCACCGCGCACGACGGCTTCACCCTGCGCGATCTGGTGTCGTACGAGCGCAAGCACAACGAGGCCAACGGCGAGGGCAACCGGGACGGCACCGACGACAACCGGGCCTGGAACTGCGGTGCCGAGGGGGAGACCGACGACGAGCGCATACGCGCGCTCAGGCGCCGGCAACTGCGGAACCTGCTGACCACCCTGCTGCTCTCGACGGGCGTGCCGATGCTGGTCGCGGGCGACGAACTGGGCCGCACCCAGCGCGGCAACAACAACGCCTACTGCCAGGACAACGAGATCGGCTGGGTCGACTGGAGCCTGCTCCAGGACCCCGGTTGGCAGGCCCTGTTCGACCTGACCTCGCGCCTCATCGAGCTGCGCCACCGGCACCCGGTGCTCCGCCGCCGGGCCTTCTTCTCCGGTCGGGCGCAGACCGCGGACGGGCTGCGCGACCTGGCCTGGTTCACCTGCCGGGGCACGGAGATGACGGAACAGGACTGGTACGCGCCCGCCGCCACGCTCGGCATGTACCTCTCGGGCCGGGACATCCCAGGCCGTGACGAGCGCGGTGCGCAGATACTCGACGACAGCTTCCTCGCGGTGCTGCACGCCGGTGAGGGGCCGGTGAGCTTCGTACTGCCGGGGCCGCCGTGGGCGGAGCGGTACGAGGTGGTCGTCGACACCGGCCGGGAGGAACAGCGGGAGCCGCCGGGCGTGGAACACCGCGCCGGCACCGAGATCACGGTGCCGGCCAGGGCGGTGCTGCTGCTGCGGGTGGCGGGCTGAGGCGACGGCCGCCACGCCCGGCGCGACCCGTGCCGACGGCCCATCGGGTGAATCGGCGGTTTTCCCGCGCAACCCGCCTTAAATGGTGCGGGTGACGCACCCCAGCCGAATCACCCGCGCCCTCATCGCGGCCGCCGGCCTCGCCGTCCTGGCCGCCTGCGGTGGTCAGACGCAGAACCGGGCCGCCGAGCCCACCAAGGCGGCCGTGCCCGCCCCGCCCGAGAAGAAGCCCGTCAAGGGACTGCCCGGCATGCCGCCCGTCCTCGACCCGGAGGACGTCTACGCCGCCGACCGCCCGGGCAGGCTGTCCCCGGTCGTCAAGGACTTCCCGTCCCGGGTCTACGTCCCCAACAGCGAGTCCGACACGGTCTCCGTCATCGACCCGCAGACGTACGAGATCATCGACACGATCCCCGTCGGCCGCCAGCCGCAGCACGTCGTCCCCTCCTGGGACCTGAAGACCCTGTGGGTCAACAACAACCGCGGCCACACCCTCACCCCCATCGACCCGAAGACGGGCAAGGCAGGCAAGCCGGTCGAGGTCCACGACCCCTACAACCTCTACTTCACGCCCAACGGCAGATACGCCGTCGTCATGGCCTCCCTCGACCGCGAACTCGTCTTCCGCGACCCGCACACCATGGAGATCAGGAAGACCGTCCCGGTCAGCTGCTACGGCGTCAACCACGCCGACTTCTCCCTCGACGGCCGCTATTTCATCGTCTCCTGCGAGTTCAGCGGCGAACTGCTGAAGGTCGACACCGAGAGGATGGAGGTCGTCGGACAGCAGAAGCTGCCGTTCGAGGGCGCGATGCCGCAGGACGTCAAGCTCTCACCGGACGGCAAGCGGTTCTACGTCGCCGACATGATGGCCCACGGGATGTGGGTCCTGGACGGCGACCGCTTCACCAAGCCGACCCTGCTGCGCACCGGCAAGGGCTGCCACGGCCTGTACGTCAGCCGCGACTCCCGCGAGATGTACATCTCCAACCGGGGCGAAGGCACCGTCTCCGTCTTCGACTTCACCCAGAACAGGCTGACGAAGAAATGGCATCTGCCGGACGGCGGAAGCCCCGACATGGGCGGCGTCTCCGCCGACGGCAAGGTGCTGTGGCTGTCCGGCCGCTACGGCGCCGAGGTGTACGCCATCGACACGCGCACCGGCACCCAGCTCGCCCGCATCCCGGTCGGCAGCGGCCCGCACGGCCTCGCCGTCTACCCCCAGCCGGGCCGCTACTCGCTCGGCCACACCGGCGTCTTCCGCTGAGGCAGCAGCAGCGCCTCCGCGCCCACCGGCCGGTAACCGGCCGCCTGGAACGCCCGCGTGCTGCGGGCGTTCCCGGGCGCGACCTGGGCCCACAACGGCTCCGTGACGAGCTGCCGGGCCGCCGTGGCCAGTGCCCGGCCCAGCCCCCGGTGCCGTACCGACTCCGCCACCTCGACCGACACCTCCAGCCGCCCGGCCACCCCGCGCCCCAGCACCAGCACACCGCCCTCGGCCGTCCACGCGCGCACGTCGTCGCGCCGCCGGCGGGCGTACGCGATCCGCGGGTGAGCGGCGTCCTCGACCTCCGTCAGTGCGAGGGCCGGATCACCCGGCAGAGGGGAGCCGACCAGGAGCGCGTCGACGGTCTCGGACATCCGGCCCGTCCGTGCCATGAAGGCGGCCAGGAAGCGGGCGTGCAGCGTCGCGGCCAGCGGGTCGCAGTCCAGTGTGCGCAGGGTGGCGTACACCCATGCGGGATCCTCGTCGGTGAAGACGACCGAGTGCGCCGTGAAGGCGATCACCCCCGCGTCCCGGTCGCGGTGCTGCGGCACGACCGTCGTACCGCCGTCCGCCGCCGGGAAGACACCCCGCGCCGCCGCACCGAGAATGTCCCGCAACGTCTCCACAGCACTCCTTGAGTCTCCACCCACTGGAAGGCCCAGACTCGCAGACGGATCGACGGCAGCACCGGACTCCTCACGATCGGTGAGCTGGCCCGCGCCACCGGCCTGACCGTGCGCACCATCCGCTACTGGTCCGACGAGGGCGCCCTGCCGCCCGTGGCCCGCTCCGCGGGCGGCTACCGGCTGTACGACGCCGCCTCCGTCGCCCGCCTGGAACTGATGGCGCAACCTGCGCGAACCGGGCCTCACCCTGGACGACGTACGCGAGGTGCTGGCCGGGGAGCGGACGGTGGCCCAGGTGGCCACGGCGCACGTGGCGGCGCTGGACGCGCAGATCCGCGCGCTGAAGGTGACCCGTGCGGTGCTGTCGACCGTGGCGCGACGTGGCTCGACCGCAGAGGAGACGACCCTGATGCACAGGCTGGCGCGGCTCTCGACCGCCGAACGGCGGCGTATCGTCGAGGACTTCATGACGGAGATCTTCGACGGGATCGACACGGCGGACCCCGACATCCGCCACCGGCTGCGGTTCGCGGCGGCGAACCTGCCCGACGACCCCACCCCCGAGCAGGTGGACGCCTGGGTGGAGCTCGCCGAACTCATCCAGGACCCGGAGTTCCGCGCGCTGATGCGCAGGGCGGTCGTGTTCGACGCGGCGAACCGGGGACCGGACGTGCCGGCGGGCACGTCGCTGTGGTGCATGAGCCGCCTGGTGCAGCTCGCGGGCGAGGCGCTGCGGCAGGGCGTCGCTCCCGAGGAGCCGGAGCCCGAGGAGGTGTTCGGCCGGCTGCTCGGTGACGCCGACCGGGCGGCGGTGCTGGTGCGCCTGGAGGCGGCGTCCAACCTGCGGCTCGCCCGTTACCGCGAGTTGTCGGCCGTGGTGAACGGTCTGGAACGCCCTCCCACCTATGAGGCGGAGTTCGCCCGGGTGGCCGCCGCGCTGCGCTCTCACACGGGCGGTTAATCTGACCTCCGTCAACAAGACGGCGAAGCACGACAAGCACGAGACGAGGGGCGGACCGGTGGCGGACATCGAGGAAGCGCGCAAGCAGTTCGAGCGGATCGATACGGACGGTGACGGATTCATCACCGCTGCCGAGTTCAAGGCCGCCCTGGCCCAGCAGGGTGACTGGAACGTCACCGAGTCGGTCGCGGAGGTCGTCATCAAGACCCGCGACCTCAACGGCGACAAGGTGCTGTCGTTCGACGAGTTCTGGTCGTACCTGAACAAGTGACGGTGGTGGAAGGGGCCCGGTCCGCAACGGACCGGCCCCTTCCCCGTCTCCCGCCTCCCCGCTCCCCGACGAAGACCGCGATTCCCGCGCGGAATAGCCCGCGACCTTCCCGGGTTGACGCCCGACGAACGACGCATGCACCTGCATCTATTTCGCACCCGGAAGGGCCTGTCATGAAGATCGGCATCATCGGCGCGGGCAACATCGGCGGCAACCTCACCCGGCGGCTCACCGCCCTCGGCCACGACGTCGCCGTCGCCAACTCCCGCGGCCCGCACACGCTCACGGCCCTGGCCGAGGAGACCGGCGCCACCCCGGTGACGGTGGAGGAGGCCGCCCGCGGCGCCGAGATCGTGGTCATCACCATCCCGGTGAAGGCGGTCCCGGACCTGCCCAAGGGCCTCCTCGACGAGGCCGCCGACGGTGTGGCGGTCATCGACACCGGCAACTACTACCCCAAGCAGCGCGACGGCAGGATCGCGGAGATCGAGGACGAGGGCCTCACCGAGAGCCGCTGGACCGAACGGCAGATCGGCCACCCCGTGATCAAGGCCTTCAACGGCACCTACGCCCAGGACATCCTGGACCGCCCCCGCCCCGCCGGCGACCCCGACCGCATGGCCCTGCCGGTGGCCGGCGACGACGAGGCGGCCAAGCGCAAGGTGCGGGCCCTGATCGACGAACTCGGCTTCGACAGCGTGGACGCGGGCGGCATCGACGACTCCTGGCGCCAGCAGCCCGACACGCCGGTGTACGGCCTGCGGGCCGGCACCGAGGCGGTCACCAAGGCCCTGGCGGAGGCGTCCCCGGAGCGCAAGCCGGAGTTCCGGGCGTAGATGCCGTTGAAGGCCCTTGAGCCCCGGGACACACAGCGTCGGGCCCTCGGCCCCTGGCCGAGGGCCCGACGTTCCCCGGCTTCCACCCGGGAGCGCCGTCAGGCCTGCCCGGCCCACGTGCGCAGCGCCGCCCTGCTCTGGAAATCCGCCACGTTCTTGTCCAGCGGATCGTCCGTGTACTGGTGGAAGCGCCACTTCGCCTTGATGCGGGGCTTGCCCGCGGTGACGTAGTCGGCGATCCACAGGCCGTCACCCGCGTAGGAGGTGGTGTCGACGTTCAGCCAGAAATGCCGGTTGCAATAGAGCACGACGCGGTTCTTCGGCCGTAACTCCCGCACCTTGCGGATGAACCGGTCCTTCTCGGCGTTGCTCGCGTGGGTGCCCGCGCCGGTCGTCTCCCAGTCGACGGCGAGGATGTCGCCCGCGCGCTCCGGGGCCTTGCCGACGAAGTACTCGGCCTGGGCCGCGAGGTTGCCCGGCCAGAGGAAGTGGTAGAAGCCGACGACCAGACCGGCGTCGCGGGCCGTCTTCGTCTGCGCGGCGAGTTTGGGGTTGACGTACGAACGGCCCTCCGTCGCCTTGATGAAGACGAAGGAGAGGCCGTCGGTGTCGTAGGAGGAGGACTGGTACGCGCTGACGTCTATGCCACGCAGCATGGGGCCTCCCGGAGGTGACCGTGGGGGGGGGGAGGGGTTTATGCCCCACGGTCGCGTGGCCGACCCCCGGGACGTCGAAACGTCGACTTTTCGTGGTCCGTGGGCCCGTCCCGGGAGGTGGCACAGCCGTCAGGCGAAGAGCCTCAGCACTCGATGATGTTGACGGCCAGTCCGCCCCGTGCCGTCTCCTTGTACTTCACCGACATGTCCGCGCCGGTCTCCTTCATCGTCTTGATGACCTTGTCGAGGGAGACCTTGTGGGAGCCGTCGCCGCGCATGGCCATGCGGGCGGCGGTGACGGCCTTGACCGCCGCCATGCCGTTGCGTTCGATGCACGGGATCTGGACGAGGCCGCCGACCGGGTCGCAGGTCAGGCCGAGGTTGTGCTCCATGCCGATCTCGGCGGCGTTCTCGACCTGTTCGGGAGTGCCGCCCAGCACCTCGGCGAGCGCGCCCGCCGCCATCGAGCACGCCGAGCCGACCTCGCCCTGGCAGCCGACCTCGGCGCCGGAGATGGAGGCGTTCTCCTTGAAGAGCATGCCGATCGCTCCGGCGGCCAGCAGGAAGCGGACCACGCCCTCCTCGTCGGCGCCGGGGACGAAGTTGACGTAGTAGTGCAGGACCGCGGGGATGATGCCCGCCGCGCCGTTGGTGGGGGCGGTGACGACCCGGCCGCCTGCCGCGTTCTCCTCGTTCACCGCCATCGCGTAGAGGGTGATCCACTCCATCGCGAGGGCCTGCGGGTCGCCTTCCGAGCGCAGCTTGCGCGCGGTGTTCGCGGCCCGGCGGCGCACCTTCAGGCCGCCCGGCAGGATGCCCTCGCGGGACATGCCGCGCGCCACGCAGGCCTGCATCACGCGCCAGATATCCAGCAGGCCCTCGCGGATCTCCTCCTCCGTGCGCCAGGCCCGCTCGTTCTCCAGCATCAGCGCGGAGATCGACAGGCCCGTCTCCTGCGTCAGGCGCAGCAGCTCGTCGCCCGTGCGGAAGGGGTACTTCAAAACCGTGTCGTCCAGCTTGATGCGGTCCGCGCCGACGGCGTCCTCGTCGACGACGAAGCCGCCGCCCACCGAGTAGTACGTCTTGCTGAGGAGTTCGGCACCCGCCGCGTCGTACGCCCACAGGGTCATGCCGTTGGCGTGGTAGGGGAGGGCCTTGCGGCGGTGCAGGACCATGTCCTGGTCGAAGTCGAAGGCGATCTCGTGCTCGCCCAGCAGCTTCAGACGGCCGCCGGTCCTGACGGCCTCCACACGTTCGTCGGCCGACTCCACGTCCACCGTGCGCGGCGAGTCGCCCTCCAGTCCGAGCAGCACCGCCTTGGGCGTGCCGTGGCCGTGGCCGGTCGCGCCGAGGGAGCCGTACAGCTCGGACCGCACGGACGCGACGGACTCCAGCAAACCCTCGCTGCGCAGCCGGCGGGCGAACATACGGGCCGCCCGCATCGGGCCCACCGTGTGGGAGCTGGACGGGCCGATGCCGATCGAGAACAGGTCGAAGACCGAGATGGCCACGGGGGGACTCCTCAATGCGGGGGTGGTGCGAGGGCGGTGCTACGGGGGACGGGGGACGGGGCGCCGAGGTCGTCGGCGCCCCGCCGCCCGCTCACTTGTTCAGGTCGGGGTACAGCGGGTGCTTGTCCGCCAGCGCCTTGACCCGTGCCTTGAGCGCCTGAGCGTCGTACGACGGCTTGAGCGCCTCGGCGATGACGTCCGCGACCTCGGCGAAGTCCTCGGCGGTGAAGCCGCGGGTCGCCAGGGCGGGCGTGCCGATCCGCAGGCCCGACGTCACCATCGGCGGACGTGGGTCGTTCGGGATCGCGTTGCGGTTGACGGTGATGTTGATCTCGTGGAGCCGGTCCTCGGCCTGCTGCCCGTCCAGCTCCGAATCGCGCAGGTCCACCAGGACCAGGTGCACGTCCGTGCCGCCGGACAGGACGGAGACGCCGTGCTCGGCGACGTCGTCCTTCACCAGGCGCTCGGCGAGGATCCGCGCGCCCTCCAGGGTACGGCGCTGGCGCTCCTTGAACTCCTCGCCGGCCGCGACCTTGAAGGCGACCGCCTTGGCGGCGACCACGTGCTCCAGCGGACCGCCCTGCTGACCGGGGAAGACCGCGGAGTTGATCTTTTTGGCCAGCTCGGCCGTGGAGAGGATGACACCGCCGCGCGGGCCGCCCAGCGTCTTGTGGGTCGTGGTGGTGACCACGTGCGCGTGCGGCACCGGGTTGGGGTGCAGCCCGGCCGCGACGAGGCCCGCGAAGTGCGCCATGTCGACCATCAGGTACGCGCCGACCTCGTCCGCGATCCGGCGGAACGCGGCGAAGTCCAGCTGACGCGGGTACGCGGACCAGCCGGCCACGATCAGCTTCGGCTTGGACTCCTTGGCCAGCCGCTCGACCTCGGCCATGTCGACCCGGCCGTCGTCGCCGACGTGGTAGGCGACCACGTCGTACAGCTTGCCGGAGAAGTTGATCTTCATGCCGTGGGTCAGGTGCCCGCCGTGCGCAAGGTTCAGACCCATGATCGTGTCGCCGGGCTTGAGCAGCGCGAACATCGCGGCCGCGTTGGCCTGCGCGCCCGAGTGCGGCTGGACGTTGGCGTGCTCGGCCCCGAACAGCTCCTTGACGCGGTCGATGGCGATCTGCTCGACCACGTCGACGTGCTCGCAGCCGCCGTAGTAACGGCGGCCCGGGTAGCCCTCGGCGTACTTGTTGGTGAGGACCGAGCCCTGCGCCTCCATGACCGCGACCGGGGCGAAGTTCTCGGAGGCGATCATCTCCAGGGTGGACTGCTGGCGGTGCAGCTCGGCGTCGATCGCGGCGGCGACGGCCGGGTCGAGCTCGTGCAGGGAGGTGTGGAGAAGCGACATGGGAACGACCTCTCAGCCGGCGATGTGGGCGTCGTACTCGTCGGCGGAGAGCAGGTCGGCCGGCTCGTCGCTGACGCGCACCTTGAACAGCCAGCCGCCCTCGAAGGGGGCCGAGTTCACCAGGGACGGGTCGTTCACCACGTCCTCGTTGACCTCGGTGATCTCACCGGAGACCGGGGAGTACAGGTCGGACACCGACTTGGTCGACTCCAGCTCGCCGCAGGTCTCGCCCGCGGTCACGGTGGCACCGACCTCCGGGAGCTGGACGAAGACGACATCGCCGAGCGCGTTGGCCGCGTGCTCCGTGATGCCGACCGTCGAGACGCCGTCCGCGGCGGCCGACAGCCACTCGTGCTCCTTGCTGTAACGCAGCTGCTGGGGGTTGCTCATGGCCTGGATTCTCCTGTATGCGGGGGAGTGGTGGTGACGGGGGGACTGCTGAAACCGCTGGTGAGCAGCGTGCGTGTGCGCGGGGTCACGCCGGACCGCGCGTCCAGTGTCTACTTCTGGCGCTTGTAGAACGGCAGCGCCACGACCTCGTACGGCTCGTGGGTGCCCCGGATGTCCACGGCGACGCCCGGGGTGCCCGCAACCGCGTGCGCCGCGTCGACGGACGCCATCGCGATCGGCTTGCCGAGGGTGGGGGAGGGGGCGCCGGAGGTGATCTCGCCGATCACCCGGCCGTCGGCGACGACCGGGTATCCGGCGCGCGGGACGCGGCGGCCTTCGGCGACCAGGCCGACCAGCACGCGCGGGGGGTTCTCCTGGGAGCGGGCGGCGGCCTGCTGCAGGGCCGCGCGGCCCACGAAGTCGCCCTCCTTGTCGAACTTCACCACCCGGCCGAGCCCGGCGTCGAAGGGGGTGAGCTCGGCCGTCAGCTCGTGCCCGTACAGCGGCATGCCCGCCTCCAGGCGCAGCGTGTCCCGGCAGGACAGGCCGCACGGGGCCAGTCCGGCGCTCTCGCCCGCCTTGGTCAGCGCCTGCCACAGCTCGACCGCGTGTTCGGGCCTCACGAACAGCTCGAAGCCGTCCTCGCCGGTGTAGCCGGTACGGGCGATCAGCGCCGGGACCCCGGCGACGGTGCCGGGCAGCCCGGCGTAGTACTTCAGGCCGTCGAGGTCGGCGTCGGTGAGGCTCTTGAGGATGCCGGGGGACTCGGGGCCCTGCACGGCGATCAGCGCGTAGGCGTCCCGGTCGTCGCGGACCTCGGCGTCGAAGCCGGCCGCGCGCTCCACCAGGGAGTCCAGGACCACCTGGGCGTTGGAGGCGTTGGCGACGACCATGTACTCGGTCTCGGCGAGCCGGTAGACGATCAGGTCGTCGAGGATGCCGCCGTCCTCGGCGCAGATCATGGTGTAGCGGGCCCGGCCCACCCCCACCGCGGCGATGTTGCCGACGAGGGCGAAGTTCAGGAAGGCCGCGGCCTGCGGGCCGGTCACGGTGATCTCCCCCATGTGGGAGAGGTCGAACAGCCCCGCCTTCGTGCGCACCGCCAGGTGCTCCTCGCGCTCGGAACCGTAGCGCAGGGGCATGTCCCAGCCGGCGAAGTCGGTCATCGTCGCGCCGAGCGAGCGATGTACGGCATCGAGGGCGGTGTGCCGGAGCGGACGGGATTCAGTACTGCTCATCGGTCGGTCGTCTCCCAGGGCATGAACGCATGACGGGCGAGGAAGGTCCTCCGCAGAGGAAGGTCCTCCCCATCTGTCATCGGAACCTGAGAGGTTCGCCACGACCGCCACAGGGACGATCACGGCTTGCACCTTGGGTGGGACCGCTCGGACAGCGGCCCGCTTTTCAGATGTGCCTCGCCCGCGCGGTAACGGGGCCTGAGAGATTCAAGGGAGGGACTTGCTCCTTCGGCGCCCCAGCTGCGTGGTGCTGGGAACTCTCCCGCGCGGATTCAAACGGCCGGTATGCAGTTGGCGCGCTCATCATTGCACGCATCTCTGTGGCGCGGCAGGGGGACCTTTCCCTGGGGACGCCCAGCGTGCTCAGCCGGTCACAGCAGGCTGTAGCAGGCCTGTTGCAGGAAACGGACGAAAACACGAGACCCAGGGCATTACCTTCTCTTTACACTCGGCGGGGATGGGACTCCGTACCTGGCCCCAGGGGAGGACGATCACGGTGAACAGGACCACGGCGTACGCCACGACCACGGGAGTCGCGCTGCCGAACCAGCACGCCGCCCCGGCCCGGGGGGCGTGCGACCCGCTGCGGTCTCCCGTCGTCCGCGATCTGCGCGACAGGGGCGGCCGCGGCCCGCACGCCCTGCTCTTCGGCCCCCGGGACCTCGTCGTGATCACCGGCCTGCCCGGCAGCGGCAAGTCCACGCTGATGCGGCGCGCCGTCAAGGGCCCGCGCATCGACTCCCAGGACGTCCGCGACCGCTGGGAGCGCCGCATGCCGCGCTTCCTGCCGTACGCGGTCTACCGCCCGCTGGTCCGCCTCGCCCACTACGCCGGGCTGCGCCGCGCCCTGCGCACCGGCGAGGGAGTCGTCGTGCACGACTGCGGTACGCAGGCCTGGGTGCGCCGCTGGCTGGCCCGGGAAGCCCGCCGCCGGGGCGGCACGCTGCACCTGCTGCTGCTCGACGTCACCCCGGAGCAGGCCCTGGCCGGCCAGCGCGCCCGCGGCCGGGGCGTCTCGCGCTACGCCTTCCTGCGGCACCGCACGGCCACCACCCGCCTGCTGCGCTCGGTGGAGCGGGGCGACCTGCCGGCGGGCTGCGCCTCCGCGGTCCTCGTCGACCGGGACGCGGCGAACACCCTGCGCCGGATCGGCTTCACGGGCTGAGCGGCCTCCCACGCGGCTGACGTCCCCGGGTGTTCCCTGGGCCCGGCGAGCCCCGCCACGGCCACGGCCTCCGGCCAGTCGGGCGTGTTCCGGCAGGGGGCGCCGCAGTCCAGGCCCTCGTCGGCCGTGCCGCGCTCCGTCAGCCGCCGCGGCCGGCGCTCCTCGGGGGGCCGGGGCCCGGGCCCGAGTCCGGGCGCCGGCCCGGTCACGGGAGTCGAGTGTCGTACGCACGGATCGCACGGCGGGCGAACCTGCCGACGGCTGTTCCGCGCCCGTTCAGGAGTCCGGGCACCCGTTAGCCTTTTCAGCCACAGCAGTGGCTTCAGGCAGGCGGTAGGCAGATGGACTTCCCGGCGGACTTCTCCGCGGACATCCCGGCGCAGGCGCACCCCCACCCGCACGGCGGATGGCCCGGCAACGAGCTGGAGGAGGTGCTCTCGGCCTCCCTCGGCGTCGGACCGTCGGCGGGCGGCCGGATCATCGAGGTCCTGGGCCGGAGTTTCGTCTGGGTCCCGCTGCCCAGCGGCGGCGGCCCGCACAGCGGCCCCCTCGACCTGCCCTCCCTGGAGATCGAGGGACAGGCGTACGTACCGGTGTTCAGCTCCGAGGAGCAGTTCCGCCAGGTCGTCGGCTCCCACATGTCGTACACCATCGCCCCGGCCGTGGAGTTCGCCCGCGGCCTGCCCCCGCAGGCCGGGATCGCCGTCAACCCGGGCGGTGTGGTCGGCGTCCCGCTGCCGCCGCCCGCCGTGGCCGAGCTGTGCCGGGCCGGGCGCACCCCGCTGGACGGCCCCGCGAGCGGCGGCCGCGTCCGGCTCTTCGAACCCGACTGGCAGGACGACCCGGTGGACTTCCTCTCCGCCGCCTCCGCGGAGTTCGAGGCCATCGGCGTGGTCCTCACCGCCCGCCGCTGCCTCGCCGCCATCGAGACGGCCGACCCGGTGATGTTCGTCGGCGTGGAACTCTCCCAGTGGGAGGGGGACCTGCGCGCCCTGCCGCTGGAGGCCCTCGGCCGTGCCCTGGGCAGGGTTCCCGTGCGATGGCCCGTCAACCTGGTCCTGCTGGACGTCGCCCAGGACCCGGTGGGCGACTGGATGCGGGGGCAGGTCCGTCCCTTCTACCAGCGGCCGGGCACCTGACCCAGGAGCGCGGGGCTCCGCCGGTGTGCGGCCCCGGCCGCGCAGGCGGCCGGCCCCGCACGACGCGTACCCGCGAGCACGGCACAGGCCGTCAGCTCGCGGGCGGGCTTAAGCTAGTCGCACGGTTCGGTCGAGGGCGTTGTACGGAGGGGCGATACAAAGTGAGCGCTGGCACCGCCGCGGCCGGCCAGGTCGAGCACATGCTGCGCCAGGTGACGCCGGGGCGTTACGACGCCTACGAGGCACTCCTGCGCGCGCTCGCGACCCCCTCCACCGGCCAGGTCTGGATGCTGCTGTGGCACGGCCAGGCCGGCTCCCCGGACGCCCAGTACGGGAACATGGAGGTCGACGGCTACGGCTACGCGCCCTGCGTCACCTCCGCCCAGGAGCTGAGCGCCAGCGGCTGGAACCGGTCCTACGAGGTGGTCGACGGCCTGGAGGTGGCCCGGGCGCTGTACCCCGACCACTACGGCCTCTGGCTCAACCCGCACGCCCCCGGCGGCGGCGTCGGCATCCCCTGGCTCGACCTGCGGCGCATCGCCACCGGCCTGGACCGGCAGCCCGCGGGGCCCCTGCGGCTGTCCGAACCGGCGATCGAGATCCCGCAGTTCTACGCCCTGCTCGCGCAGAACGCCCACCGCACCCCCGCCGTCCGCTCGCTGCGCCGCGCCTGGGTGCAGCCCGCGCTCGGCGCGCCGTACCTGGCCATCGGTCTGGACGTGTACGACACCTCCCCGCCCGCCGTCGACTCCGTGCGCGCGATGATGCGGCAGTCCATCGGCGCGGTCCCGGACGGCCTGCCCGTGTCGACCGTCGCGATGTCCGACGCGCACGATCCGGTCGCGATGTGGCTGCGGGCCAACGCCCGCCCCTTCTACGACCGCGAGGCCCACGCCGCCGCCCCCGCCCAGGCCCCGGCGACCGGCTACGGCTACCCGCCGGCCCCGGGCGGGTACTGACCCGCGGGAGGGCATCCTGCGAGCCGCCTGTCGCGCGGCGAGAGCCGGTCTGCGCGCGTAGAAACGGGGCGGAAGGACCCATCCCGTCCGCGATGTCCCAACTCGTCTGTGTCCGGCCCGCGTTACCCGCTGTCCGGATAACGGAACCCCCCAGACAGCATCACGTTTACGCATCCTTTCACCGTCAACTCTGGCGACTGATCGCCGAAGCGTTGAAGACTCCCGGCAAGGCACAGGCCGGTCGGTCCTGTGTACGAGACAAGCAACCGCTACAGCGGCAGCCAGGGGGTCGGCGATCGCCGGCCGAGAGGGGTCAATCGCACCGTGACCGCACCGATCGAGACCACGGGGGCGGAAGCCGGAGCACAGCCCGAGGCCGTGCTCTCCGGGGTCAAGAAGAGCCAGATCGAAGGGCGTTCGCTCACCCAGATCGCCTGGATGCGCTTCAAGCGGGACAAGGTGGCGATGGCGGGAGGCGTCATCGTCGCCCTGCTGGTCCTGATGGCGGTCTTCTCCAAGCCGATCCAGTGGATCTTCGGACTCGATCCCAACAAGTTCAACCAGGACCTGATCGACCCGGCGCTGCTCGCCCCCAAGGGCGGCTGGGGCGGTATGAGTTGGGAGCACCCGCTCGGCGTCGACCCCCAGTACGGCCGTGACATGCTCGCCCGCATCATCGACGGCTCGTGGGTCTCCCTGCTGGTCGCGGGCGGTGCCACGCTGCTGTCCGTGTGCATCGGCACCGTGCTCGGCGTCGTCGCCGGGTACTACGGCGGCTGGATCGACAGTGTCATCAGCCGGCTGATGGACACCTTCCTCGCCTTCCCGCTGCTGCTGTTCGCCATCTCGATCTCCGCCTCGGTGCAGGACGGCTTCTTCGGGCTCGACGGTCTCCCGCTGCGCATCTGCGTGCTGATCTTCGTGATCGGCTTCTTCAGCTGGCCGTACATCGGCCGCATCGTGCGCGCGCAGACCATGACGCTGCGCAAGCGTGAGTTCATCGAGGCGGCCACGAGCCTGGGAGCGCGCGGCCCGTACGTGCTGTTCCGGGAGCTGCTGCCGAACCTCGTCGCGCCGATCCTCGTCTACTCGACGCTGATCATCCCGACGAACATCCTGTTCGAGGCCGCGCTGAGCTTCCTCGGTGTCGGTATCGCTCCGCCGCAGGCCTCCTGGGGAGGCATGCTCAGCAACGCCGTGGATCTCTACACGGCGGATCCGCAGTACATGTTCGTGCCCGGACTGGCGATCTTCATCACCGTCCTGGCCTTCAACCTGCTGGGTGACGGGCTGCGTGACGCCCTCGACCCTCGCAGCAAGTGATCCATCGAATGAGGGGGCTTCCTCAGGTGAAGACGAGAAGGGTGACCGCCGGCGTGGCGTCGGTCCTGGCGCTGTCGCTGGGTGCCAGTGCGTGTGGCGGCGGCGGTGACGACAACGACGGCAGCGGAGGCAACGGCAAGAAGGACGCCGCTCTGACCTCGATCGTCAACGCGTCCAGCAAGAAGGGCGGAACCGTCACGTACGAGCACTCGGACGTGCCGGACTCCCTGGACCCGGGGAACACCTACTACGGCTGGGTGCAGAACTTCTCCCGCCTCTACGGCCGGACGCTCACCTCGTTCAAGCCGGCGGCGGGCAAGGAAGGCCTGGAGGTCGTCCCGGACCTGGCCGAGTCCCTGGGCCAGCCCAGTGACGACGCCAAGACCTGGGCGTACAAGCTGCGCAAGGGCGTGAAGTTCCAGGACGGCACGCCGGTGACGTCCAAGGACGTCAAGTACGCCATCGAGCGCTCCAACTTCTCGCCCGAGGCGCTGTCCAACGGCCCGACGTACTTCAAGTCGTACCTGGTGGGCGGCGACAAGTACAAAGGCCCGTACAAGGACAAGTCGCCGGAGGGCATCAAGTCCATCGAGACGCCGGACGACCAGACGATCGTCTTCAAGCTGAAGCAGCCCTTCGCCGACTTCGACTACCTGGCGACGTTCTCCCAGACGGCACCGGTGCCGCGGGCGAAGGACGACGGCGCGAAGTACGTCCAGCACATCGTGTCCTCCGGCCCGTACCAGTTCCAGTCCTACGAGGAGGGCCGCAGCGCCACTCTCGTGCGCAACCCGCAGTGGGACCCGAAGACGGACCCGATCCGCAAGGCCCTGCCGGACAAGATCACGATCAAGTTCAAGGTCAACCCGGTCACCGTCGACAACAACCTGCTGGCCGACAAGATCACGGCCGACGCCGCCGGCACGGGTGTGCAGCCGCAGACCCAGCCGAAGGTGCTGCGCGGCAAGTACGCGAACCAGACGGACTCCTCGTACGCCGGCGCCACGCAGTACATCGCGCTGAACGTGAACGTGAAGCCGTTCGACAACGTCCACTGCCGCAAGGCCGTGCAGTGGGGCCTGGACAAGCAGTCCGTGCTCGACGCGATGGGCGGCTCGCCCAAGGGTGACGTGGCGACCACGCTGCTGCCGCCGTCGGTGAACGGCTACACCAAGTTCGACACCTACCCGAGCGCGGGGCACAAGGGTGACGTGGCCAAGGCCAAGGAAGAGCTGAAGGCGTGCGGCAAGCCGAACGGCTTCAACACGATCCTGACGGCCCGCTCCGACCGCCCGGCCGAGGTGGCGGCCGCCACGGCGATCCAGGCGTCGCTGAAGAAGATCGGCGTCAACATCGAGATCAAGCAGTTCCCCTCCGGCAAGTACTTCTCCAACTTCGCCGGTGTCCCGAGCTACGTCCACCAGAACAAGCTCGGCATGCTCTCGATGGCCTGGGGCGCCGACTGGCCGACCGGCTTCGGCTTCCTCGACCAGATCATCAACGGTGCGGCCATCAAGCCCTCGGGCGGCAACAACCTGATGGAGCTCGACGACCCGAAGATCAACAAGGCCCTGACGGACGCCATCGCCAACACCGACGACGCCGCCCGCACCAAGGCCTGGGGCGACATCGACAAGATGGTGCTCGACAACGCCTCGGTCGTCCCGCTGGTCTACCGCAAGAACCTGCTGCTGAGGCCGGCGTCCGCCGCCAACGTCACGGTCACGCAGGCGTACCTCGGCATGTACGACTACCTGCTGATGAGCTCCACGAAGTGACACCAGCAGGCCGGAACCTCTGAAAGGCAGGTGAAGGCACCGGGTGGCCGCGGCGGACAGACCCCGCCGCGGCCACCCGGGGCCGTACAGCTGTGGCTGCGTACATCCTCCGACGCGTCATGGGCGCGGTGCTGTTGCTGCTGGTGGTCAGCGCAGTCACCTTCGCCATCTTCTTCCTGGTGCCCCGCCTCGGGGGCCAGACGGCCGACCAGTTGGCCACCCAGTACGTCGGCAAGGACGCGAACCCCGAGTCCGTCGCCGCGATCAAGAAGAACCTGGGCCTGGACCAGCCCGTCTACGTCCAGTACTGGGAGTTCATCAAGGGTCTCGTGGCGGGCGCCGACTACAAGTTCGGTCCCGACGCGACGCACTGCAGCGCCCCCTGCTTCGGGTACTCCTTCAAGAGCCACATCGAGGTGTGGCCGCAGCTGGAGCAGCGCATCCCGGTCTCCTTCTCGCTGGCCGTCGGCGCGGCGGTGATCTGGGTGATCGGCGGTGTGACCATCGGCGTCATCTCGGCACTGCGCAAGGGCAAGCCGGTCGACCGCATCTCCATGTTCATCGCGCTCGCCGGCGTCTCGCTGCCGATCTTCTTCACCGGCCAGGTGCTGAACGCGCTGTTCGTCTACGAGATCCCCATCTGGGACAGCATCGACTACGTGCCGTTCACCGAGAACCCGGCCGAATGGGCCTGGCACCTGCTGCTGCCCTGGATCAGCCTCGCCTTCCTGTTCTCCGCGCTGTACGCCCGGCTCACCCGGGCGGGCATGCTGGAGACCATGAGCGAGGACTACATCCGGACCGCTCGTGCCAAAGGGCTCAAGGAGTCCACCGTGGTGGCCAAGCACGGTCTCCGCTCGGCACTGACCCCGATCGTCACCATCTTCGGAATGGACTTCGGCACCCTCGTCGGCACCGCGGTGCTCACCGAGACCGTCTTCTCCCTGCAGGGCATCGGCGCGTACTCCGTCCAGGCCATCAAGGACAACGACCTGCCCATCGTGATGGGCGTGACCCTGGTCGCCGCGTTCTTCATCGTCTTCTGCAATCTGATCGTCGACCTGGTGTACGCCGCCATCGACCCCCGGGTGAGGTACTCGTGAGCAAGCTCGACAAAGCCGCGCTCGGCGAACCGGACACCGTGCCCCCGTCCGTCCCGGACGACGTGTTCCTGTCCGTGCGCGACCTGCGCGTCCACTTCAACACGGACGACGGCCTGGTCAAGTCCGTGGACGGCGTCAGCTTCGACGTGCGCCGCGGCAAGACCCTGGGCATCGTCGGCGAGTCGGGTTCCGGCAAGTCCGTCACCTCGCTCGGCCTGATGGGCCTGCACCGCTCGGCGAAGAACGCCCGGGTCTCCGGCGAGGTGTGGCTGGACGGCCAGGAACTGATCGGCGCCGACCCGGACGCCGTACGGCGGCTGCGCGGCCGGAAGATGGCCATGATCTTCCAGGACCCGCTGTCGGCGATGCACCCGTACTACACGGTCGGGCACCAGATCGTGGAGGCGTACCGCGTCCACCACGACGTCACCAAGAAGGCCGCCAGGCAGCGGGCGATCGAGATGCTCGACCGGGTCGGCATCCCCGAGCCCGCCAAGCGCGTGGACAGCTATCCGCACGAGTTCTCCGGCGGTATGCGCCAGCGCGCCATGATCGCCATGGCGCTGGTGAACAACCCCGAGCTGCTCATCGCCGACGAGCCGACCACCGCCCTGGACGTCACCGTCCAGGCGCAGATCCTCGACCTGATCCGGGACCTGCAGAAGGAGTTCGGCTCCGCGGTCATCATGATCACCCACGACCTCGGGGTCGTCGCCGAGATGGCCGACGACCTGCTGGTGATGTACGGCGGCCGGTGCGTGGAGCGCGGCCCCGCCGAGGCGGTCTTCTCCGAGCCCCGCCACCCCTACACCTGGGGCCTGCTCGGCTCGATGCCGCGCCTCGACCGCGAGGAGACCGACCGGCTCATCCCGATCAAGGGCGCGCCGCCCTCCCTGATCAACCTCCCGTCCGGCTGCGCCTTCCACCCGCGCTGCCCGTACGCGGACGTACCCAAGGACGACGTCACCCGCACGGTCCGCCCCGAGCTGACCGAGGTCGGCAGCTCCCACTGGGCCGCCTGCCACATGAGCCAGGAGCAGCGGGAGCGTATCTGGACCGAAGAGATTGCGCCGAAGCTGTGAGCGACGAAAAAGCGGTGAGCAACCCGGAGCAGAGCGGCAGCACCCTCACCCAGGACACCGCCGACGGCGAGATCCTGCTGAAGGTGACCGGCCTGCAGAAGCACTTCCCGATCCGCAAGGGCCTGCTCCAGCGGCAGACCGGCGCGGTGCGCGCCGTCGACGGCGTCGACTTCGAGGTCCGCAAGGGCGAGACGCTGGGCGTCGTGGGCGAGTCGGGCTGCGGCAAGTCGACGATGGGCCGGCTGATCACCCGGCTGCTCGAACCGACCGGCGGCAACGTCGAGTTCGAGGGGAAGGACATCACGCACCTGAGCACGGGCGAGCTGCGCCCGATGCGCCGCGACGTGCAGATGATCTTCCAGGACCCGTACTCCTCGCTGAACCCCCGGCACACCATCGGCACCATCGTCAGCGCGCCGTTCCGGCTCCAGGGCGTGACGCCCGAGGGCGGGGTGAAGAAGGAGGTCCAGCGGCTGCTGTCAGTGGTCGGTCTCAACCCCGAGCACTACAACCGCTACCCGCACGAGTTCTCCGGCGGTCAGCGCCAGCGCATCGGCATCGCCCGCGCGCTCGCGCTCAACCCCAAGCTGGTGGTGGCCGACGAGCCGGTCTCGGCGCTGGACGTGTCGATCCAGGCGCAGGTGGTGAACCTGCTGGACGACCTCCAGGAGGAGCTCGGCCTGACCTACGTGATCATCGCGCACGACCTGTCGGTGGTCCGGCACGTCTCGGACCGGATCGCGGTGATGTACCTCGGCAAGATCGTCGAGCTCGCCGACCGGGAGGCGCTGTACAAGGCGCCGATGCACCCGTACACCAAGGCCCTGCTGTCGGCGGTGCCGATCCCGGACCCGAAGCGGAAGGCGGTCAAGAGCGAGCGCATCCTGCTCAAGGGCGACGTTCCCTCGCCGATCGCGCCGCCGAGCGGCTGCCGGTTCCACACCCGGTGCTGGAAGGCGACGGAGATCTGCCGGACCACCGAGCCGCCGCTGGCCGAGCTGAAGCCGGGCCAGCGTGTCGCCTGCCACCACCCGGAGAACTTCGAGGACCAGCAGCCGCAGGACACCAAGCTGCTGACCACGGCGAAGGAGACCGAGGAGGCCGTCTCCAAGGAGACCAGCGAGTAGCCGCGTAACAGTCGTGGTCGGGCCCCCGCCTTGCTTTGCAAGGCGGGGGCCTGCCGCTGGGTGAGAATGTTCGGGTGCTCCAGCAACTGTTCAGCCCGTCCGTCCAGCACACGCTCGACCTGATCGGCATCTTCGTCTTCGCGATCTCCGGCGCCCTGCTGGCCGTCCGCAAGAACTTCGACGTGTTCGGCATGGCCGTCCTCGCCGAGGTCACCGCGCTGGGCGGCGGGCTGTTCCGCGACCTGGTCATCGGGGCGGTACCGCCCGCCGCCTTCACGGACCTCGGCTACTTCCTCACCCCGCTCCTCGCCACGCTCCTGGTCTTCTTCCTCCACCCGCAGGTGGAGCGCATCCAGACCGCCGTGTACGTCTTCGACGCGGCCGGCCTCGGCCTGTTCTGCGTCGCCGGCACGATCAAGGCGTACGAGTACGGGCTCGGCCTGACCGCCTCGGCCGGCCTGGGCCTGACCACCGCGGTCGGCGGCGGCGTGCTCCGGGACGTCCTCGCCAACGAGGTGCCCTCACTGCTGCGCTGGGACCGCGACCTGTACGCGGTCCCCGCGATGGTCGGCGCCGCGATGGTCGCCCTCTGCATCCGCTACGAGGCCCTGACCCCGTACACCAGCGCCCTGGCGGTGCTCACCGCCTTCGTGCTGCGTCTGCTCGCGATGCGGTTCCACTGGCGAGCTCCGCGGGCCTGGCACCGGCGGTCGACGGTGTCGGAGGAGTAGCGCCGGTCGTCGTCCTCGCGTGGCCCATCACCATCGTCAGCCAGCGGAACGCCGGGACCACCTGGGGTCGCCACAGGGCCATGTTGTGGCCGCCGGCGCTCTTCGGGAGATACACCACGTGCACGTTGGTCGGCGCCTTGGCGATCTGTTCGAGCGCCACCGCCGCCTCGTAGCCGTCGTGCGGCTGGCCGGAGAGGTAGAGGGAGATCCGGGGCGGTGCCGGCGCCCCGCGCAGCAGCAGGAACGGGTTGTTCTCGGCGCGCAGGGCCGGGTTCTGCGCGGCGAGGGAGTCGCGTTCGCCGATCGGGTCGTTGTAGCCGGACAGGCTGACGGCGGCCCGGTAGCGGTCGGGGTGGGCCACGGCGAGCTTGACCGCGCAGTGCGCGCCCGCCGAGTACCCGGCGACCGCCCAGCCCCGCGGTGCCGGCTCGGCGCGGAAGTTGTCCATGACCATCCTCGGCACGTCGACGCTCAGCCAGCTGTCGGCGTTCACCGTGCCCGGGATGTTGGCGCAGCCGGTGTCCACCCCTGCCAGCAGCGTGGTACGCGGCGCCACCAGGATGAACGGGGCGACCTGGCCGCCGCGCATCAGCGCAAACAGCTGCTCGTGCGCGCGCAGCGACCCGAACCACGCCTTCGCCGAACCGGGATAGCCGGGCAGCAGCTCCACGACCGGGAACCTGTGGTGGCGGTAGGCGGGCTCGTCGTACTGCGGCGGCAGCCAGACGTACACCTCGGCGTTCACGCCCGACACCCGGCCCTTGAGCTGGGTGACCTCCACCCCGCCGGCCGCGCGCATGCCCGGGCCGGTGGCCGGCTCGAAGGTCTGCCGGACCCTGGGCAGCCGTTTCAGCGAGATCCCGCCGGTGCCGTCGGCGCCCAGGTCGGCCGCCTGCTGCACATGGTCGCCGGTGCCGAGCAGGTCGGCCCAGTTGTCGTACAGGTTGTTGGCGTTGTTCACCAGCACGAAGACCAGGGCCACGGCCGTGCCCTGCGCGAACAGCAGCATCAGCGTCCGGGCGGCGGCGCGCAGCGCCCGGGGTCCCCGGACCCGCGACCACAGCAGCAGCGGCAGCGCGAGCGCGACGACGGCCAGCACGATCAGCGTGTAGAGGAACGGAGTCCCGGTGAGGCTCATGTCCCTACAGAGGCGGGGGGCGGGGTGTGGGTTGACGGACGAGACGGACCCTTACCAGGACATTGCCCGCGTCTCACTCAAACCCGAGCCAGCTCAATTCCAGCCCAAAGCTACCGCTTAGTAGTTAGTTCTTGTACTGTTCAGCCATGCCAGAAGCAGCTTCCGCAGCGGCCACGCGGGCCGCGATCGGCGACAGTGAGTTCGACCGCGACACCGCGGTCACCCGGCGCGCGCCCGGCGTGTACGACATCGACCTCTCCGCCGGCTGGACGATCATCAGCGCCGTCAACGGCGGGTACCTCCTGGCCGTCCTGGGCCGGGCCCTCGCGGACAGCCTGCCGCACCCCGACCCCTTCACCATCTCGGCGCACTACCTGACCGCCTCCCAGCCGGGTCCCGCGGTCGTGCGCACCGAGACCGTGCGCACCGGCCGGACGTTGTCGACCGGCCAGGCCTCCCTCTTCCAGTACGACGAGGAGGGCCGCGAGGTGGAACGCATGCGCGTCCTCGCCGCCTACGGGGACCTGGACGCCCTCCCCGACGACGTCCGTACCACCGCCAAGCCGCCCGCGATCCCGCCGATGGGCCAGTGCTTCGGCCCGGAGGACGGCCCCGCCCCGATCTCCGGCAGTTCGGCCATCGCCGACCGCCTGATGCTCAAGCTCGACCCCGCCACCCTCGGCTGGGCCCTGGGGCAGCCCTCCGGCAAGGGCGAGATGCGCGCCTGGTTCGGCCTCGCGGACGGCCGGGACGCCGACCCGCTGTCCCTCCTCCTGGCGGTGGACGCGCTGCCGCCCACCGCCTTCGAGATCGGCCTGTCCGGCTGGGTGCCCACCGTCGAGCTGACCGCGCACGTGCGGTGCCGCCCGGCGCCGGGTCCCCTGCGCGTGTCGATCACCACGCGCAACCTCGCCGGCGGCTTCCTGGAGGAGGACGCCGAGGTCTGGGACAGCGCCGACCGGCTCGTGGCCCAGTCCCGGCAGCTGGCGCGCGTCAGGCTCGGCTGAGCGGCTCGCGGCCCAGCCAGGCCGCCAACGCGCCGTAGGCGTCGGCTCCTTCGGGGGCGGGGCGGGCCGTGGCGAACGGCACGTCCTCGCCGCGCCGCTCCTCCGGCAGCATGCGGCGGGCGACGGGCAGCGCGAACAGGGCCAGTTCCGGGTCGAGTTCGAGGGGGTGGCCCAGCGCCTCGGACAGGTCCCAGGTGTGGGTCACCGTCTCCAGAACGTAGGCCGACAGGGCCGCGCGGCCGGGCAGCTCGCCGAACGGCAGGCGCATCGGCGTGTCCAGACGGCTGTCGGGCGCCCAGGCCCTGGCGGCACGCGTGCGGGCCTCGTCGTACGCGGTCGCCCAGCCGTCGTCCGGCACACCGTCGGCGAACGGCCGCACGGCGAGCGCGTCCCCGCCCTCGGCGACGACGGCGACGCGGACGGTGGCGCCGGTCAGATGGCTCAGCAGGGTGCGCACGTCGAACTCGGCGCAGGGCGTGGGCCCGTCGAGCCGGTCCGCGCGGACGGTCCTGATCAGCGTGGCGGCCTGCTCGGTGGCGCGAGCGAACAGCGGGCGGGGGTCGGTGGTGTCCATGGTCGGCCTCTCTGTGAGTCGTCGCCCCGAGGCTGGCCGGATAACCTGACAGCCGCCGTCATCATTTGCCAGAGATCCCCGCCCGCCGGAATTCTGGTGCCGTGAAGTCCGACCGCCTGCTGTCGATCCTGCTGCTCCTGCAGACCCGCGGCCGGGTCCCCGCACGCCAACTCGCCGAGCGGCTGGAGGTGTCGGTGCGCACCATCTACCGTGACGTCGAGGCCCTGTCGGCCGCGGGCGTCCCGGTGTACGCCGAACGCGGGCGGCACGGCGGCATCGCCCTGCTCGCCGGGTTCCGTACGGACGTCACGGGACTGACCGCCGACGAGTCCCGCGCGCTGTTCATCCTGGCCGCGCAGGGCGCACACACCGCGCTCGGCCTCGACGCGGCGCTCGGGTCGGCGTTGCGCAAGGTGATGGCCGCGCTACCGGCCCCGCACCGGCCGGCCGCCGAGGTCGCCTCGCGCCGCATCCTGGTCGACGCCACCCGCTGGAAGGGCGGTCCCCGGCCCGCCGTCGACCTGGACATTCTCAAGGACGCGGTCTTCGCCGACCGCCGGCTGCGCCTGCGCTACCGGCACAGCGGCACGTCCGAGGCCCGGACGTACACCGTCGACCCCTACGGGCTCGTCGCCAAGGCGGGCGTGTGGTACCTCGTCGCCGACCGGCGGGGTACGCCCCGGCTCTTCCGGGCCGACCGGGTGCGGTCGGCCGCTGTGCTCGACGACCCGGTGCGGCGGCGGCCGGGCGTCGAACTCGCCGACGTCTGGGAGGTGCTGCGCCGCCAGGTCGAGGAACGCCCCGGCGGCCTGGACGTCACGGTACGGGTACGGCGCGAGCGCCTCGACATGTTCCAGCGCCTGCTCGCCCCCGCGCTGGCGGCGCTGCCGGACGACGACTGCGTGAGCGACCGGGTGACCGCGCGCCTGACCTTCGGCTCCGTCCGCGAGACCCGCCAACTGCTGATGTTCGGCGACCAGGTGGAGGTCGTCTCGCCACCCGAGGCACGCGAGGAACTGGCCCGGGCGGTGGCCTCCGTGGCGCAGCTGTACGGGCGGGCGGGCCGGGGGCCGGAGTGAAGCCGCGCTCGTCCTCCCCTCCTGGCCGGCTGACCGGCTCAATCCAGCCAGTGACGGCGCCCGATGCTGATCAGCCGTAGCCGGCGGGTCGCGACCTGGGTGACGCGTTCCCGCTCCCGCTCGGAGGCGTCCGGTGCCTGCTGCGCCTCCAGGAACAGCGAGGCCGTGATGAGCATCTGGTCGACGTAGAGGTGCGCGAGCATCAGCAGGTCCTCGTCGGTCCAGCCCGCCGACAGGTGGTCCTTGGCCAGCTCGTCCCTGACCTCCTCGGCGAAGCGGGTCAGCTGGGCCCGTATGGCCTCGCGCACCGGCTGGACTCCGCCATGTCGCTCACGGGCGATGAACCGGACGTGTGCGGGGTACGCGTCCACATGACGGGCGATCAGTTCGATGGCGCGCGTGATGCGTTCCTCGCTGTCGCCCGCCGAGGACACCGTGGTCCGGATCATCGGGTGCAGGCTGCCCAGCGCCTCCTCGACCAGCGCCACGCCCAGGTCGGCCGTGGACCGGAAGTGCCGGTAGAAGGCGGTCGGCGCGACCCCGACGGCGCGGGTGACCTCACGCAGGCCCAGGCTGCTCAGGCTCTGCTCCTCCAGCAGCCCGAGCGCCGCGTCCAGGAGCGCCTTCCGCGTCTTCTGCTTCTGGGCCTGCCGGATGCCGAGAGTGTGACTCATACCATGCAGTTAACAACTGTTCTCCGGAATTGGAAAGCCATGCGGAGCGCTAGACTGGGAAGTCAGTGAACAAGTGTAACCACAACCGTTCACCGAGATTTTAAGGGGTCTTGACCCATGCTGTTCCTCGTCGCCGCACTCCTGCTGCTCGGCACGCTGGTGGGCACCGTGGCGCACGCGCCGCTCGGCTTCTCCCTCGTCGCGGGGGCCGTCATCGTCGTCTGGCTCGGCGTCTTCGCCCTGCGCGAGCGCCACGGCCGTCGGCGCCACCCTCAGGCCCACTGACCACCGACCGCACTGACCCGACCGTCGGGAGCTGATCACCATGCACCTCACCGCACCGGCGAACCGCCGTACCGGTGTTCGCGACACCGACGGCATGGCCGTCGCGTCCTTCGTCCTGGGCCTGCTCGGCCTGCTGGTTCTCAACGTCTTCCTCGGACCGACCGCCATCGCGCTGGCGAGCGTCGCTCTGTGGCGGGGGACCCGGCGCCGTGGCCGAGCCTGGCTGGGGCTCGCGCTGGGCGTCGCCGACCTGCTGGTCCTGGTGGCCTTCATGCAGGCGGACCACACGGTCTCGTGGAGCTTCTAGGGACCGTGACGGGCGCCGGGGACCGGCCGGCGGCCCGGCGGGATCGGCCGACCTTGGCCTGAGGTACGCCGCCGAGGCCCCGTAGAATCGGCCTCACCATGGCTTACCTCGACCACGCCGCGACCACCCCGATGCTTCCCGAGGCAGTCGAGGCACTCACCGCGCACCTGAGCGCCACCGGCAACGCCTCCTCCCTGCACGCGTCCGGCCGCCGCGCCCGCCGCACGGTCGAGGAGGCCCGCGAAACCCTCGCCGAAGCCCTCGGCGCCCGCCCCAGTGAGGTCGTCTTCACCTCCGGCGGCACCGAGGCCGACAACCTCGCCGTCAAGGGCCTGTACTGGTCGCGCCGCGACGCCGATCCGGCCCGCACCCGGGTGCTGGCCAGCCCCGTCGAACACCACGCGGTCCTGGACGCCGTCCACTGGCTCGGCGAACACGAGGGCGCCACCGTCGAGTACCTCCCGGTCGACCCGTACGGCCGTGTCCACCCCGAGGCGCTGCGCGAGGCGATCGCCCGCAACCCCGCCGACGTGGCCCTGGCCACGGTCATGTGGGCCAACAACGAGATCGGCACGGTCCTGCCGATCCGTGAACTGGCGGACGTCGCACGCGAGTTCGGCGTTCCCCTGCACTCCGACGCCGTCCAGGCCTTCGGCCAGGTCCCCGTCGACTTCGCCGCCTCCGGTCTGGCCGCGATGACCGTGTCCGGCCACAAGATCGGCGGTCCGTACGGCATCGGCGCGCTGATCCTGGGCCGCGAGCACGCACCCGTCCCCGTCCTGCACGGCGGTGGCCAGGAGCGGCACGTGCGCTCGGGCACCCTCGACATCCCGGCGATCGCCTCCTTCGCGGTCGCGGGCCGGCTCGCGGCCGAGCAACGCGAGTGGTTCGCACGGGAGATCGGCGCACTGCGCGACGCCCTGATCGAGGCGGTGCGTACGGCGGTGCCGGACGCGATCCTGGGAGGCGATCCGGTGGACCGCCTCCCCGCCAACGCCCACTTCACGTTCCCCGGCTGCGAGGGCGACTCCCTGCTGCTCCTGCTGGACGCCCAGGGCATCGAGTGCTCCACCGGCTCCGCCTGCACCGCCGGCGTCGCCCAGCCCAGCCACGTCCTGCTCGCCACCGGCACCGACCCGGACCTGGCCCGCGGCACCCTGCGTTTTTCGCTCGGCCACACCTCGACGGAGGCGGACGTGGCAGCGCTGGCGAAGGCGATCGGCCCGGCGGTGGAACGGGCCCGGGCGGCTGGGCTCACCTAGACGCACGACACCTGGACGCACGAAAGGGACCTACGAGACGGGTTCCCTTCGCCGGTATTGTCCGGATCAGGTATTGGGGGTCGCCTTCCGGTCTCTCGACCTTCCGGCCTCTCAGCCCGACCGTCGACGTCGGCCCCAGTGGAAGCCGAAGCTTCCCACCAAAGTCGGCTACTCCGGTCGAACTCCCTCACTCGTCCCGTAGGCCTGAAACCAGAATAAGACGCCCGATGAGGGATGAAAAGTCCGAAAAACAGGATTTTTCCGGTGTGTGGGTCCGTCGTGCGGCGCTCACGCCGGTGCCGTGCGAGCACGCCGTACGAGCCGCATGTACCGGTCCCAGTCCCAGTGCGGGCCCGGATCCGTGTGGTCCGTGCCCGGCACCTCGACATGGCCGATGATGTGCTCCCGGTCGACGGGTATGTCGTAGCGCGCGCATATCCGGGCCGTCAGCCGCGCCGACGCCTCGTACATCTCGTCCGTGAGGTCCTCCGGCCGGTCCACGAACCCCTCGTGCTCGATGCCGACGCTGCGCTCGTTGTACGCGCGGTTGCCCGCGTGGAACGCGACGTCCAGCTCGCGGATCATCTGCGCGATGTGCCCGTCCTGACGGACGATGTAGTGCGAGGCCGCCCCGTGCCCCGGGTCCTGGAAGACCTCCACGGCGCTGTCGAAACTTCCCTGCGTCACATGGACGACCACCATGTCGATGCCGTAGTCGTCGGGCCGGTCCGCGCGCCGCCAGTTCGCCTCCGACGCCGCCACCCACCGCGCGCCCGCGTAGTCGACCTCCCCCTCCTTGCGCGGCTTCTCGACGCCGGGCGCACGCCACCACAGACGCGCCAGCTCGTCGCGCGCCAGCACGGCCGACCCCGCCGCGACCGCCGTCCCGCCGAGGATCAGGGCCCGTCGCCCGATACGCCGGTCCCCGTCGCCGGATGCCCCGTTCCTGGATGCTCGTCTCGCCCCCATGTGATCGTGAACGGACACCCGGCCGCCGTGGTTCCCGCGCCCCGTACCCTGGAAGGGCTATGACTGACACCCCGCAGCGCTCCCGTCCTCCCCTCCGCGTCCTGGCCGCCATGTCCGGCGGAGTGGACTCCGCCGTCGCGGCCGCCCGCGCGGCCGAGGCCGGCCACGACGTGACCGGCGTCCACCTCGCGCTCTCCGCGAACCCGCAGTCGTTCCGCACGGGCGCGCGGGGGTGCTGCACGATCGAGGACTCGCGGGACGCCCGCCGTGCCGCGGACGTCATCGGCATCCCCTTCTACGTGTGGGACCTCGCCGACCGCTTCCGCGAGGACGTGGTCGAGGACTTCGTCGCCGAGTACGAGGCCGGCCGCACGCCCAACCCCTGCCTGCGCTGCAACGAGAAGATCAAGTTCGCCGCACTGCTCGACAAGGCGCTCGCCCTCGGCTTCGACGCCGTCTGCACGGGCCACTACGCGAAGATCGTGACCCTCCCGGACGGCTCGCGCGAACTGCACCGCGCCTCCGACATGGCCAAGGACCAGTCGTACGTGCTGGGCGTGCTGGACGAGAAGCAGCTCGCGCACGCGATGTTCCCCCTCGGCGACACGGTCACCACCAAGGAGGAGATCCGCGCGGAGGCCGAACGCAGGGGTCTCGCCGTCGCCAAGAAGCCGGACTCCCACGACATCTGCTTCATCGCCGACGGCGACACCCAGGGCTTCCTGGCGCGGCGGCTGGGCAAGGCCGAGGGCGACATCGTCGACGAGTCCGGCACCAAGCTGGGCACCCACGAGGGCGCCTACGGCTTCACCATCGGCCAGCGCAAGGGACTGCGCATCGGCACCCCCGCCCCCGACGGCAAGCCGCGCTACGTCCTCGACATCTCCCCGGTGGACAACACCGTCACGGTCGGCCCGGCGTCCTCCCTCGACGTCGGCGCCCTGACGGCGATCAAGCCCCGCTGGTGCGGCACGGCCCCCACCGGTCCCGGCACCTACACGGCCCAGCTCCGCGCCCACGGCGACGAGACCGCGGTGACCGCCGAACAGGTCGACGGCGAGCTCCACGTCCGCTTCACCGAGCCGGTCCGCGGCGTCGCCCCCGGGCAGGCGATCGTCCTGTACGACGGCACGCGCGTGGTGGGCTCCGCGACGATCGCCTCGACGACACGGGCCACGGCGGGAGTGGTCTGAGCCGGACGGCGACGGCGCCGGGGCACCTCGCCCGGCGGGGCCGGACGGCGCCGGGCCGCCGACACCGCACGGCCCGGAAGGCAGCCCCACGTGCGCGTGCTCACCCGGTCCCCGCAGCCCCGCCGGGCGCGCCGCTCATCGCGCGAAGAACTCCGCCAGCACCGGCGCCAGCACGTTCGGATCGACCATGTGGGTCTGGTCCTCCAGGGTGCGGTACGTGCCGTTGGGGGCGGCCTCGGCGACCGCCCGGGCCGCCTGACGCATCCACTCCGGGCTCGCGCCGCCTGCGACGGACAGGACCGGCACGGTGACCGAGGCCAGCAGGTCACGAGGGACACCGCTGTCGCCCATGCAGGCGTCGTCGTAGGCGAGGGTCGGTGCGATCGTCTCCATGTCGGACCACATGGGGGACTGGCGGGCGCCCCGGATCATCTCCTCCGCGAGGCCCGTCTCCCGCAGGAAGAGCTCCACCGCGTCCCCCCGCCGGTCCTCCGCCAGCGCCCGGGTCAGCCGCTCGGTGTACTCCCGGCGCCGCTGGAGGTCGGCCTCGTCCACGGCGTACGGCACCTCGTACACCGCGACCCGGCGCACCGGCAGCCCGCTCGCCGCCGCTCGGAGCACCAGCGCGCCGCCCGACGAGATGCCGTACAGCGACGCCTCGCCGCCCGCCGCGTCGATCAGCGCCGCCAGGTCCTCCACCTCGCGCTCCACCGCGTACGGCGCCGTGTCACCGCTCTCGCCGCGGCCCCGGCGGTCGTGGACGATCACGTCGAAACGCCGGGAGAGCGGTCCGGCCAGCGGTGCCACCGTCGCTCCCGTCGACATGGCGCCGCTCACCAGGATGACCGCCGGCCCCTGCCCGGTGCGCTGGTACGCCAGGGACGTGCCGTCCCGGGAAACAGTCTTCTTGTCCATGCCTGTGCAGACTGCCGCACGGCACGCCGTTCATCGCTCACGACACATCCACTCAGCCCACTTCGGTGTCGTAGAAGCACAGGTGGTCCTTGATCCGCGCCACCTCCGGCTTCGGATCCGGGTACGCCCAGACCAGGTCCGCCGCGTCCGGCAACGACCAGTAGGACGCCGTGCCCTTGAACGGGCAGTAGGTGTGCGTGTCGGACGGTGTCAGCAGGTCCAGGCGGACGTCCTCCGCCGGGATGTAGTACCGGTCCGGACAGCCCGTCTCGCGCAGCAGGAGCGGCCGGTCGCTCTCGGCCAGCACCCGGCCGCCGTGCACCACGCGCACGTGCCGGTTGGTCCGCTCGACGGTGATCTGGTGTCCTGCGGTCACGATCGTCCTCCCCGGGGTAGCCGACTCGGCGGTTACAGCGCAGGCTGAAGCGAAGTTCTTCCCCTGCCGCAGGAGGTCCCGTGCAAGCCAGGGAATCGGCGAGGAACCGCAGCAGCCTCGCCCACCGGGTCCGCTACGCCCTGCGCCACCCGGAGCGCGTGCCCGCCCACGTCCGCCGCGCCGTGCGCGACGCCTGGCTGCGGCTGCGGTACCGCGACCACATCGCCTACTACCGGGCCGTGATGGCCTCCGACGCGGCACGCAGCGCCGAGGCGGCGGTGGGCCACAACCCCTCGCGTGAGACGTGGGTGCGCATCGGGCGGATGCAGTTCGACTACCTGGTCCGGCACGGACTGCGGCCGCACCACCGGATGCTGGAGATCGGCTGCGGCAACCTGCGCGCCGGCCGGCTGTTCATCGACTACCTCGACACCGGCCACTACTACGGCATCGACATCTCCCCGCACATCCTGCTCGCCGCCCAGGACACCCTCGTACGGGAGGGCCTGCAGTCCAAGCTGCCCTACCTGACGCTCGCCGACGACCTCACCTTCGCCTTCCTGCCCGACGGGCACTTCGACGTCGTGCACGCGCACAGCGTCTTCTCGCACTCGCCCCGGCACGTCATCGAGGAGTGCTTCGCCCACGTCGGCAGGGTGCTCGCGCCCGGCGGGTTCTTCGACTTCACCTTCGACCGCACCGAGGGCGAGGAGCACCAGATCCTGCACGAGGACTTCTACTACCGGACCGTGACGCTGACCGAACTGGCCGCGAAGCACGGTCTGTCCGCCCGGTTCATGGACGACTGGGAGGAACTCCCGCACCGCCAGTCCAAGATGAGGCTGACCGTGATGTCGGCGCCGGCCCGTAGTGTGGGCCCATGAACATCTGCGTCTTCCTCTCCGCCGCCGACCTCGACGAGCGCTACACCCGCCCCGCGCGGGAGTTCGCCGAGCTGCTCGGCAGGGGCGGGCACACCCTCGTGTGGGGCGGCTCGGACGTCGGCCTGATGAAGGTCGTCGCCGACGGCGTGCAGGAGGCGGGCGGGAGTCTCGTGGGCGTCTCCGTCCAGTTCCTGGCGGCCAAGGCGCGCCCGGGCGTCGACGAGATGGTGATCGCGCGGGACCTCGCCGAGCGCAAGAAGCTGCTCCTGGAGAAGGCCGACGCGGTGGTGATCATGGTGGGCGGCACCGGCACGCTCGACGAGGCGACCGAGATCCTGGAGCTGAAGAAGCACGGGCACACGGACAAGCCGGTGGTCCTGCTCAACACCGCGGGCTTCTACGACGGCCTGAAGGAGCAGTTCCGGCGCATGGAGGACGAGGGCTTCCTGCCCCGGCCGCTGACCGACCTGGTGTTCTTCGCGGAGGAGCCGGTGGGGGCGCTGGCGTACCTGGAGGAGAGCCAGGGCGTGGAGTGACCCCGGGGTGATGCGAGCATGGCGGGCATGGCTACACATGTGATCACCGGAGCGGGCTCCGGCATCGGCGCGGCCGTGGCCCGCCGACTGCACGCGCGCGGCGACGAGCTCGTGCTGCACGCGCGCGACGCGGCCCGCGCGAAGGAACTGGCCGCCGAGTACCCCGGCGCCCGCACCCTGGTCGGCGACCTCGCCGACCCGGACAAGCTGTCCTGGGCCTTCTCCCACCAGCAGCTTCCCGACCGGGTGGACTCCCTGCTGCACATCGCGGGCGTGGTCGACCTCGGCCCGGTCGGCGAGCTGACCACCAAGTCCTGGCGCCACCAGCTCAACGTCAATCTGATCGCCCCCGCCGAGCTGACCCGCCTCTTCCTGCCCCAGCTCCGGGTGAGCCAGGGCCATGTGATCTTCGTCAACTCCGGGTCCGGGCTCAACGCCCACGCCGACTGGTCCGCGTACGCCGCCTCCAAGCACGGCCTGAAGGCCCTCGCCGACTCCCTGCGCCACGAGGAGCACGCCCACGGCGTCCGCGTCACCTCGGTCTACCCGGGCCGCACCGCCAGCCCCATGCAGGCCAAGGTGCACCAGCAGGAGGGCAAGGAGTACGACCCCGGCAAGTGGATCGACCCCGAGTCGGTGGCCACCACCATCCTGATGTCCCTGGACCTGCCGAGGGACGCCGAGGTCAACGACCTGACGGTGCGGCCGGGGCGCTGACCCCGCCCGAGCGGTTCCGTAGGCTGCTCTGGTGAGTGAAAACAGCCAGTTCAGGTTCGGTGCCGCCACGGGCGTCGGCTCGATGCCCGGCGGTGACGCCCGCGAGGCCGTCAAGACCGTCACCGGGACCTTCGAGGACTTCCCGTTCCTGCCCGAGCTGCCCGCCCGGGGGCCCGGCGCGGACATGATCGGACGGACCGCCGGCATGCTCGTCGAGCTGTACGCGCGTGTGGAGCCCAGCGGATGGCGGATCGGGGACCGGCCGGGGCGGGACACCAAGCGGGCCCGCTCCTGGCTCGGCGAGGACCTCGACGCGCTGGAGGAGTACACGCAGGGGTACGAGGGGCCGCTGAAGGTGCAGGCCGTCGGCCCCTGGACGCTGGCCGCCGCGCTGGAGCTGAGGAACGGCGAGGCCGCCCTCTCCGACGCCGGGGCCTGCCGCGACCTCGCCGCCTCGCTCGCCGAGGGGCTCCGGCTCCACCTGGCCGAGGTGCGGCGCCGCGTCCCCCGCGCACAGCTCGTGCTCCAGCTCGACGAGCCGTCCCTCACCGCCGTCCTGCGCGGCCAGGTGAGGACCGCCAGCGGCTACCGCACCCACCGGGCCGTCGACCGGCAGATCGTCGAGGGCACGCTCCGGCACGTCGTCGGCGTGCACGGGGACGGACCGGTCGTGGTCCACTCGTGCGCGCCGGACGTCCCGTTCGCCCTGCTGCGCCGGGCGGGCGCGGCGGCGGTCTCCTTCGACCTCTCCCTCCTCACCGAGCGTGACGACGAGGCGATCGGTGAGGCGGTGGAGGGCGGCACCCGGCTCTTCGCCGGTGTCGTCCCGGGCACGGACGGCCCATTGTCAGAGCCTGCCGGTAGCGTCATGGGTGTCAGGACGCTGTGGCGCAGGCTGGGGCTGCAACCGGGTCTGCTCGCGGAGGCGGTCACGGTCACTCCGTCGTGCGGACTCGCGGGGGCCTCCCCCGAGTACGCGCGCAAGGCGCTCGCCCACTGTGTCCGGGCGGCGAGATCACTCGCGGACAACCCAGAGTAACGGGAGGACGACACGGTGGCCGGCGACAAGCAAGCGGAGACGACGAACGTGCCCGCCGAGGCGCGGGAGCAGCACCGGCAGCTCGCCGAACAGGTCGAGGAGCACCGCTTCCGGTACTACGTCAAGGACGCTCCCGTCATCAGCGACTCGGAGTTCGACCGGCTCCTGCGCTCCCTGGAGGCGCTGGAGGAGGAGTACCCGGAGCTGCGCACGCCGGACTCGCCGACCCAGAAGGTCGCGGGTTCCTACGAGACGGACTTCACCGCCGTCGAGCACCGACAGCGCATGCTCTCCCTGGACAACACCTTCAACGACGACGAACTCGCCGCCTGGGCCGACCGCGTCGCCAGGGAACTGGGCGACCAGGAGTACCACTTCCTGTGCGAGCTGAAGGTCGACGGCCTCGCCGTCAACCTCACCTACGAGCACGGCCGGCTCACCCGCGCGGCGACCCGCGGCGACGGCCGCACCGGCGAGGACATCACGCCCAACGTCCGCACCATCGCCGAGATCCCGGACCGCCTCAAGGGTGACCGCGTCCCCGACCTCGTGGAGATCCGCGGCGAGGTCTACTTCCCGATGGAGAAGTTCGAGGAGCTCAACCGCCGCCTCGTCGAGGCCGGTGACAAGCCCTTCGCCAACCCCCGCAACGCGGCGGCCGGTTCGCTGCGCCAGAAGGACCCGCGTGTCACCGCCACCCGCCCGCTGCACATGGTCGTGCACGGCATCGGCGCCCTGGAGGGCTTCGAGGGGCTCACCCGCCTGTCCGAGGCGTACGACCTGCTGAAGACCTGGGGCCTGCCGACCTCCCGGCACAACAAGGTGGTCGACGACCTCGCAGGGGTACGGGAGTTCATCGCGTACTACGGCGAGAACCGCCACTCGGTGGAGCACGAGATCGACGGAGTCGTGGTCAAGCTCGACGAGATCCGCCTCCAGGGCCGCCTCGGCTCCACGGCCCGCGCGCCGCGCTGGGCGATCGCCTACAAGTACGCGCCGGAGGAGGTCAACACCAAGCTCGTCAACATCCGGGTGGGCGTGGGACGTACGGGCCGGGTCACGCCGTACGCCCAGGTCGAGCCGGTCACGGTCGCGGGCTCCGAGGTCGAGTTCGCCACGCTGCACAACCAGGACGTCGTCAAGGCCAAGGGCGTCCTCATCGGGGACACGGTGGTGCTGCGCAAGGCCGGTGACGTCATCCCGGAGATCCTCGGCCCGGTCGTCGACCTGCGCGACGGCACCGAGCGCGAGTTCGTGATGCCGAGCGAGTGCCCCGAGTGCGGCACCCCGCTCGCACCGGCCAAGGAGGGCGACGTCGACCTGCGCTGCCCCAACGCCCGGACCTGCCCCGCCCAGTTGCGCGAACGTCTGTTCTATCTGGCGGGCCGCAAGGCCCTGGACATCGAGCACTTCGGCTATGTCGCCGCGGCCGCCCTGACCAAGCCGCTGGAGCCGGAGGATCCGCCGCTGAAGGACGAGAGCGACCTGTTCGACCTCACCGTCGAGCAGCTGCTGCCCATCAAGGCGTACGTCCTCGACCAGGACAGCGGGCTGCCCAAGCGCGATCCGAAGACCGGCGAGGAGAAGGTCGCCACGGTCTTCGCCAACCAGGAGGGCAAGCCCAGGAAGAACGCCCTCGCGATGCTGGAGAACATCCAGGCCGCCAAGGAACGCCCGCTGGCCCGCGTCCTCACGGGCCTGTCGATCCGTCATGTCGGCCCGGTCGCCGCCGAGGCCCTCGCCCGCGCCTTCCGCTCCATCGACCGCATCGACGAGGCGAGCGAGGAGGAGCTGAGGAACACCGACGGGGTGGGCGAGATCGTGGCGCGCTCGGTCAAGGAGTGGTTCGCCGAGGACTGGCACCGGGAGATCATCCGCAAGTGGAAGGCCGCCGGGGTCCGCATGGCGGACGAGAGCACCGGTGAGGATGAGGCCCCCCGCCCGCTGGAAGGGCTTACCGTCGTCGTCACGGGCACCCTCGACCACTTCACCCGGGACGGCGCGAAGGAGGCGCTGCAGAGCCGGGGCGCGAAAGTCACCGGTTCGGTTTCGAAGAAGACCTCGTTCGTCGTTGTGGGTGACAACCCCGGGTCGAAATACGACAAGGCGATGCAGCTCAAGGTGCCCGTCCTGAACGAGGAGGGCTTCAACGTCCTGCTCGAACAAGGACCTGAGGCCGCTGCGGAACTCGCCCTTTCGGCTGAGGAATAGCGGTTGAAGGCCACCCGATCGGCGCATACCAGATGCATACGGGTGGCCAGGGCGCATTCGGGCAACCGTCGGCGACCGCTGCCCGTGGAAGCCTTCTGCGGCCTACTGTTGAGATGTGCGCCTGCCGTGCCCAGCTGCGGTTGGGGCACCCCCTGCTGTCGAGGGAGCAGCGGGAAGGGTTTTCCGACGCGGAGCCGTTGATGGTTGTCGGGCACCGGGCCGCGTGGCGTGGGCACCGCCGGCTGTGAGAGGGACGGGAATGGAACCGACCGAGAGCGCCGCTCCGGGCTCACGGCTGCGTCTGCGCCGCGTGGCGGTCGCATGGCGCGCAGTCCGTGGGGCAGGGCGGCCCCCGGGGCGTCCGGGCGCGGAGGGGCGCGCCGCCGGACGGCATCCCGGGGACGGGCGAGCCGCCGGTCAGCGCGCCGCACCGGACGGCCGCGCCGCTGTGCATCCGCAGCAGTCCGCCGAGCACACCGTCGGCCTGCCCGGTGCGGACACCGAACGGCACCTGCCCTGGCGCCCGCTGCCCACGGCGGTCGTGGCGGCCGCCGCGCTCGTCCTGGGCGCCGGGTTCCACCGGGCCTTCACCGGCGGCCACGCGCTGTTCCCGTCCGGCACCGTCGGCTGGTCCCTGGCCGTGCTGACCGGCATCATCGTCGGCCATCTGGTCATGCTCGGCCGCGCCCGCTGGTGGGGCGGCACGGGCTCCGGCGCCGCCCTCACCCTCGCCGTGCTGCTGATGTACGGCTGGGTGCCGGCCGGCATGGTCAGCCTCACCGTCGTCGTCCTGGTCGGCATAGCCCGGCGGGGCCGCTGGCGGCAGGGCGTGCTGCACGGCGCCGTCGACCTGCTCGGCATCGGCGCCGGCGCCCTGGTGCTGGGCGCCTTCGGCTCCGTACCGTCCGTGGAGAGCCCCTCGCCACCGGACACCTGGGCGCTCTCCACCGCCTTCCAGGTCGTCCTGGTCGCCGCCGCCTACCTCACGGTCACCCGCGTCCTGCTCTGGTACCTGAACGCCCCGCGCGCCGGCCTGCCCACGGTCGCCCGCACCGCCCTGGTCAGACAGGGCCTGGTGGCGGTCGCCCTGCTCGGCATCGCCCCGCTGGTCTGCGTGGTCGCCTTCGCCCAGCCGGTGCTGCTGCCGCTGTTCTCCATCCCGCTGATCGCCCTGGACTCCACCCTGTGGATAGCCCGGGCCCGGGCGGAGGAGCAGCTGCGCGACCCGCTGACCGGGCTTCCCAACCGGCAGTGGCTGCTGGAGCGCATCTGGACCGCGCTGGACGACGCCGAGCGCATCGACGCCCGCGCCGCCCTCATGCTGATCGACCTCGACCGGTTCCGATCGGTCAACGACACCCTCGGTCATCTCGCCGGGGACCGGCTGCTCCTCCAGATAGCGGACCGGCTGCGGCTGGCGCTGCCGCGGGGCGCCGAGGCCGCACGGCTCGGCGGCGACGAGTTCGCCGTCTTACTCCCGGTCGCCGACTCCACGACCTCCGCGACCCGCATCGCCCGCAGCCTGGTCGCCGCGCTCAGCTCCCCGCTCGACCTCGACGGGCTCACCCTGGTCCTGGAGGCCAGCGCGGGAGTCGCCGTCTTCCCGGACCACGCGCTGGACGCCGAAGGGCTGCTGCGCCGCGCGGACGTCGCGATGTACCAGGCGAAGCGGGACCGTACGGGCGTCGAGGTGTACGAGTCCAAGCGCGACTCCAACACCCCCGACCGGCTCGGACTGCTCGGGGATCTGCGCAGGGCCCTGGACGCCCACGAGGTCTCCCTGCACTACCAGCCCAAGGTCCAATTCGACGGGCAGGTCGCGGGCCTGGAGGCCCTGGTGCGGTGGGTGCACCCGGAGCGGGGCAAGGTGCCGCCGGACGAGTTCATAGCGATCGCCGAGTCCTCGGGGCTGATGCCCCACCTCACCGAGTACGTCCTGGAGACCGCGCTCGCGCAGGTCGCCCAGTGGCGGTCCCAGGGACTGTACGTACCGGTCGCCGTCAACGTCTCCCCGCGCGACGTCCACACCCCCGGTTTCGCCGGTTCCGTCGCCGCGCGTCTGGCCCGCCACGGTGTCCCGGCCGGCTCGCTCCAGCTGGAGATCACCGAGCACGTCCTGCTGGAGGACCCGCAGCGCGCCGCCGACACGCTCAACGCCCTCACCGGCCACGGCGTGAAGATGTCCCTGGACGACTTCGGCACCGGCTACTCCTCGCTCGTGCACCTGCGCAGGCTCCCGGTGAGCGAGCTGAAGATCGACCGTTCCTTCGTGGCCCGGCTCGCGATCGACGCCGAGGACGCCGAGATCGTGCGCTGCACCGTCGACCTCGCCCACTCACTCGGCCTGCTCGTCGTCGCCGAGGGCGTCGAGGACGACGAGACCTGGGAACGCCTGCGGGACCTCGGTTGCGACGCCGTACAGGGCTGGCTCGTCGCGGCCGCGATGCCCGCCGACGAGACCACGGCGTGGCTGCGGGCCCGCGGCTCCCGCGGCTGGCAGCGCCCGGCCGCGGCCCTGCCCGCGGCCGCGGCGGACGACCCGGGGCGGGTGGGCTAGCGGCACGTCGTGCGCGGGGCCGGTCGGTCCCCGTCCAACGTCGACCAAGCGCCGCCGCGCCGCAGGGCGGGTCCGCGCGCCACTGCCGAGTTCGAGTCCGGTCTCGCTGTCGGGTCGAGTCCGTGTCCCACTGTTGGGTCGAGCCGGCGCCCCGCCATCGGATCGAGTCCGCGCCTTGCCGTCGGGCGGAGTCGGCGTCCCGTCGCTGGGGCGAGTCGGCGTCCTGCCGTTGGTCGAGTCCGCGTCCCACCGTTGGGCCGAGCCCAGCCCCACCGCCGGGGCGAGTCCGCGTCCCACCTTGGTCGAGTCCCCGTCCTGCTGTCGGGTCGAGCCGCGCCTCGCCGTCGGGCGGGGGTCGGCGCCACCGTTAGGCCGGGCCGGGCCCCCGGCCGGGCCGAGCCCGCGGCCGGGCCGAGCCCCCCGCCCACCGTCAGGCCGAACCCCACCACACCGTTCGGTCCCCCGCCCCACCGGGCGGGCGCGCAGCGGGTTCGGTCGGTGAGGGGACCGTGGAGATCGCGGTGCCGTGTGGGGCGCTCGCCGGTGCATGGCGGCGGTCTGCGGCAAACCGTTTCACGGGCACGACCCCGTGCCCCATAGGATTGGGCCAAACCACACACTCTCACCCCAGAGGATCGCTGCATGCCTGGCATCACGCGCGAGGAGGTCGCCCACCTCGCCCGGCTGGCGCGTCTGGAGCTGAAGCCCGAAGAGCTCGACCACTTCGCCGGCCAGCTGGACGACATCATCGGCGCGGTGGCCCGCGTCAGTGAGGTCGCCGACCAAGACGTACCGCCGACCTCCCACCCGCTGCCGCTGACGAACGTCATGCGCGCGGACGAGGTCCGTCCGTCGCTCACCCCCGAGCAGGCGCTGTCCGGCGCCCCGGCCCAGGAGCAGCAGCGTTTCAAGGTGCCGCAGATCCTGGGGGAGGAGTGACCGCCATGACGGACATCATCAAGCTCACGGCCGCCGAGACCGCCGAGAAGATCGCCTCCGGCGAGCTCACGGCCGTCGAGGTCACCGAGGCCCACCTCGCCCGCATCGAGGCCGTCGACGAGAAGGTGCACGCCTTCCTCCACGTCGACCGCGAGGGCGCTCTCGCCCAGGCCCGCGCCGTGGACGCCAAGCGCGAGCGCGGCGAGAAGCTCGGCCCGCTGGCCGGCGTGCCCCTCGCCCTCAAGGACATCTTCACCACCGAGGGCGTGCCCACGACCGTCGGTTCGAAGATCCTGGAGGGCTGGATCCCGCCGTACGACGCGACGGTCACCAAGAAGCTCAAGGCCGCCGACGTCGTCATCCTCGGCAAGACCAACATGGACGAGTTCGCCATGGGGTCCTCGACCGAGAACAGCGCCTTCGGGCCGACCGGCAACCCCTGGGACCTGACGAAGATCCCCGGCGGCTCGGGTGGCGGTTCCTCCGCCGCGCTCGCCTCCTTCCAGGCGCCCCTCGCCATCGGCACCGACACCGGCGGCTCCATCCGGCAGCCCGCCGCCGTCACCGGCACGGTCGGTGTGAAGCCGACGTACGGCGGGGTGTCCCGCTACGGCATGGTGGCGTTCTCCTCCTCCCTCGACCAGGGCGGGCCCTGCGCCCGTACGGTCCTGGACGCGGCCCTGCTGCACGAGGTGATCGCCGGGCACGACCCGCTCGACTCCACCTCCATCGACGCCCCGGTCCCGCCGGTCGTCGAGGCCGCCCGCAACGGCAGCGTCGAGGGCATGCGCGTCGGCGTCGTCAAGCAGTTCCGCGGCGAGGGCTACCAGGCCGGCGTCATCCAGCGGTTCGACGAGTCCGTCGCGCTGCTCAGGGAACTGGGCGCCGAGATCGTCGAGCTGGACTGCCCGTCCTTCGACCTGGCGCTGTCGGCGTACTACCTGATCGCACCGTCCGAGTGCTCCTCCAACCTCGCCCGCTTCGACGGTCTGCGCTACGGCCTGCGCGTCGGCGACGACGGCGGCCACTCGGCGGAGGAGGTCACCTCGATCACCCGCGAGGCCGGCTTCGGCCCCGAGGTCAAGCGCCGCATCATGCTCGGCACGTACGCGCTCAGCTCCGGCTACTACGACGCGTACTACGGAAGCGCCCAGAAGGTCCGCACGCTCATCAAGCAGGACTTCGACAAGGCGTTCGAGCAGGTGGACGTGATCGTCTCCCCGACGACCCCGACCACCGCCTTCCCGATCGGCGAGCGCGCCGACGACCCGATGGCGATGTACCTCGCCGACCTGTGCACCATCCCGACCAACCTGGCCGGCAACGCGGCCATGTCGCTGCCCTGCGGTCTCGCGCCGGAGGACAACCTGCCGGTCGGCCTGCAGATCATCGCCCCGGTCATGAAGGACGACCGCCTCTACAAGGTGGGTGCCGCCGTCGAGGCCGCCTTCGTGCAAAAGTGGGGCCACCCGCTGCTCGAGGAGGCTCCGTCGCTGTGAGTGCACTGACCAAGGCCAAGGGCTTCAAGAAGTCCAAGTCCGGCCTGTACGTGTCGATGGCCACGTCCGCGTTCGGCGTGATCGGCGTGGTCAAGCAGATCAAGAGGGCGCGTAGCGAGAGCGACACGCTGCGGCTGGTCGACGCCATCGTCACCGGCGCCGCGGTCGTCACCAACCTCGCCATCCTCTACCGCGAGGTGAAGCGCCTCGGCGACGACGACGTCCTGCTGGGCTGAGAGGGAAGTTTTCACCGTGACCACCACGACCGACCTGGTGTCGTACGAGGACGCGCTCGCGACCTACGACCCCGTCATGGGCCTCGAGGTCCATGTCGAACTCGGCACCAAGACCAAGATGTTCTGCGGCTGTTCGACCGCGCTGGGCGCCGAGCCGAACACCCAGACCTGCCCCACCTGCCTCGGCCTGCCCGGCTCGCTGCCGGTCGTCAACGCGACCGGCGTCGAGTCCGCGATCAAGATCGGTCTCGCGCTGAACTGCGAGATCGCCGAGTGGTGCCGCTTCGCCCGGAAAAACTACTTCTATCCGGACATGCCGAAGAACTTCCAGACCTCCCAGTACGACGAGCCGATCGCCTTCAACGGCTACCTCGACGTACAGCTGGAGGACGGCGAGACCTTCCGCGTGGAGATCGAGCGCGCCCACATGGAGGAGGACACCGGCAAGTCGACGCACGTCGGCGGCGCCACGGGCCGTATCCACGGCGCGTCCCACTCCCTGCTGGACTACAACCGCGCCGGCATCCCGCTCATCGAGATCGTCACCAAGCCGATCGTCGGTGCCGGGGAGCGTGCTCCCGAGGTGGCGAAGGCGTACGTCCGTGAGCTGCGCGAGCTCATCAAGGCGCTCGGCGTCTCCGAGGCCCGCATGGAGATGGGCCAGATGCGCTGCGACGTCAACCTGTCGCTGATGCCGAAGGGCGCCGACAAGTTCGGCACCCGCAGCGAGACCAAGAACGTCAACTCGCTGCGGTCCGTCGAGCGCGCCTGCCGTTACGAGATCCAGCGCCACGCCGCCGTGCTGAACGGCGGTGGCTCGGTGATCCAGGAGACCCGCCACTTCCACGAGGACACCGGCACCACGACGTCCGGCCGGACGAAGGAAGAAGCCGAGGACTACCGGTACTTCCCGGAGCCCGACCTCGTCCCGGTCGCCCCGTCCCGCGAGTGGGTCGAGGAACTGCGCGCCGGCCTGCCCGAGCTGCCGCTGGTGCGCCGCAACCGGCTGCGCGAGGAGTGGGGCGTGTCCGGTACTGATATGCAGGCGATCCTCAACGCCGGCGCGCTGGAGCTGATCGTCGCCACGATCGACGCCGGCGCCGACGCGGCGTCCGCCCGCAAGTGGTGGATGGGCGAGCTCGCCCGCAGCGCCAACGAGTCGGGCAAGGCGCTCGACGAGCTGGCCATCACACCGCAGCAGGTCGCCCGGGTCACCGAGCTGGTGGCCTCCGGCGACCTGAACGACAAGCTGGCCCGCCAGGTCATCGAGGGCGTCCTCGCGGGCGAGGGCACCCCGGACGAGGTCGTCGACAAGCGCGGCCTGAAGGTCGTCTCCGACGAGGGCGCGCTCACCGCCGCCGTCGACGAGGCCATCGCCGGCAACCCGGCCGTCGCGGACAAGATCCGCGGCGGCAAGGTGGCCGCGGCGGGCGCCCTGGTCGGCGCGGTCATGAAGGCGACCCGCGGGCAGGCCGACGCGGCGCGCGTCAAGGAACTGATCCTGGAGAAGCTCGGCGTCAGCGAGGGCTGACCCTCGCCTCTGTCAGGGGGATGCACCGTCCGGTGCATCCCCCTCGGTGTTCCCGCGCGTACCCCCCGCGTCTCCGCTCTCCCCGCAGGAGGCGCTACGCTCCCGCGCCATGAGTGGACGTTCTGATTCCGACACGCACCCGAAGAGAGCCGAGGTCACGGACTCAGAGACCACCGAGATCGCGGACGCGAAGGCCACCGAGGTCGCGGACCCGGAGGCTGCAGAAGCCACCCAGGCCACCGAGGCCAAGGACGCTGAGGCGGAGGATCTGCGGGACGACGCGGACCCGGCGCAGGACGCCCGGCAGGCCCGCTGGACGGCGGCCGGGAGCGGTGTGCTCCTGGCCCTCGCGGGCCTGGCCGCCGCGCTGCTGCGTCTGACCGGCTCCGCTCCCGCCCTGGTCCCCGTCGCCTACGCCTGCGGGGCCGCCGTCTGCGCCCTCGCCGCCGTCCTGGGTTCCCGGGGCCGCACCCGGCGGGCGCTGTGGCTGCTGATCGCCGGGGTGATGGTGATGGCGCTGGGCGACCAGTTCGACTGAGCGACACAGTGGGCCTTTCTGTCCAGTGAGGTTCCTCCCACCTGGTGTGAACAAGCCCACGAACACGACAAACGATCACGTTCGCCTGCAAGAGTGGCCGAGCATCGCTCATGCGTTCTTTGCGGGCCGTTCAGCTCATGGACGACTGTTCCCGGCAAAAGATCCACAATCGGTACCACTGGGAGCTCGTTCGTGGCAGCCCTCGCACGCTGGTGTGTCCAACGCCGTCTGGTCGCCGTACTGCTCTGGCTCCTGGTGTTCGCCGGGGTCACCGCCGCCGCGTCCGTCGCGGGCTCCGCGTACTCCAACGACTACAAGATCCCCGGCACCGAGTCCGGCCGCGCCACCCAGCTGCTGCACGACGGCTTCCCCGGCCTCGGCGGCGACAGCGACACCGTCGTCTGGCACACCGCGTCCGGCACCGTCCGCGCCGCCGACGTCGAGCAGACGATGACGCGCACCCTGGACCGGATCGAGCACCTGCCCGGCGTGGCCGCCGTGACCAGCCCCTACGAAGACGCCCACGGCGCGGGCCGGATCAGCGGGGACGGCCGCACGGCGTACGCCACGGTCACCTTCGAGGACCAGGCCCAGGACATCGACAGGGCCGAGGCCGAGGCCGTCGTCGACACCGCCAAGGCCGCCGAGGGCGACGGACTGCGGGTGGAGCTCGGCGGCAGCGCCATAGGGCTCACCGAATCATCCGGCGGACACCTCGCCGAGGTCGTCGGCGTGGTCGTCGCCGCGGTCGTGCTCTTCCTCGCCTTCGGCTCCCTCGCGGCCTCGCTGCTGCCCATCGCCACCGCGCTGGTCGGCGTCGGCACCGCCTACGCCGGGATCGTGCTGCTCGGCCATGCCATGACCGTCGCCGACTTCGCGCCCATGCTCGGCATGCTCATCGGGCTCGGCGTCGGCATCGACTACGCGCTGTTCATCGTCACCCGACACCGACGCGGCCTGAAACGCGGCCTGTCCGTCACCGAGGCCGCCACGAACGCCGTCGCCACCACGGGACGCGCGGTCGTCTTCGCCGGTGCGACGGTGTGCATAGCCCTGCTGGGCATGCTGATCCTGCGGCTCGGCTTCCTCAACGGCGTCGCCGTCGCCGCGTCGCTCACCGTGGTGCTGTCGGTCGGGGCCTCCGTGACCCTGTTGCCCGCCCTGCTGTCCCTCATCGGCATGCGCGCCCTGAGCCGCCGCGAGCGGCGCCGCCTGGCCGCGCACGGGCCGGAGCCGGAGCTGCCCACCGGGTTCGCCGCCCGCTGGTCGGCCTTCGTGGAGCGCCACCCCAAGGTGCTCGGTGCCGTCGCCCTGGTCGTCATGGCCGTCCTCGCGCTGCCCACGTTCTCCCTGCGCCTGGGCACCTCCGACCAGGGCAACGACCCCGAGACGGCCACCACCCGCCAGGCCTACGACCTGCTCGCCGACGGCTTCGGCCCGGGTGTGAACGGGCCCCTCACCCTCGTCACCGAGGTGCGGGGCGCCGAGGACCGGCTGGTCCTGGACAACCTCGACGCGGCCCTCCGCTCCACCGAGGGCGTCGCGTCGGTCACGCCGGTCACGTTCGGCTCCGGGGGCGACACCGCGTACCTCACCGTCGTACCGGAGTCCTCGCCGCAGTCGCAGCGGACCAGCGACCTCGTCGACCGGCTGCGCTCCGAGGTGCTGCCGCGCGCCGAGGCGGGCACCTCGCTGGACGTGCAGGTCGGTGGCGTGACGGCCGGCTACGACGACTTCGCCGACGTCATCGTCGGTAAGCTGCCCGTCTTCGTCGGCGTCGTCATCGGCCTGGGCTGTCTGCTGCTCCTGCTGGCCTTCCGGTCCATCGGCATACCGTTGAAGGCCGCCGCGATGAACGTCGCCGCCGTCGCCGCCGCCTTCGGCGTGGTCGTCGCGATCTTCCAGTGGGGCTGGGGCAGCGAACCGCTCGGCCTCGGCAGCGCCGGCCCCATCGAACCCTTCCTGCCCGTGATCATGGTGTCGGTGCTCTTCGGGCTCTCCATGGACTACCAGGTGTTCCTGGTCAGCCGGATGTACGAGGAGTGGCTGGCGACCGGCGACAACCGGCGGGCCGTCCGGGTCGGCGTCGCCGAGACCAGCCGGGTCATCAACTCCGCCGCCGTGATCATGATCTCGGTCTTCCTCGCCTTCGTGCTCAGCGGCGACCGCGTGATCGCCATGTTCGGCATCGCGCTCGCCTCCGCCGTCGCCCTGGACGCCTTCGTCCTGCGTACGCTCCTCGTGCCCGCCCTGATGCACCTGCTCGGCGGCGCCAACTGGTGGCTGCCCCGCTGGCTCGACCAGCGTCTGCCGCGCATCAGCATCGAGCCGCCCGAGTCCCGTGCCGGCCATGAGAGGCTGGCCGCCGCGACGGACGCCGAGGTGGCGGACGTCCTGGCGGAGGAGGAGCGCAGGCGGGATGTACGCGATACCACTGGGTGACGACGGCGCCGAGCTCAGGCCCCTGGAGCCCTGGCACGCCGAGGAGTTCCTCGCGCACCTGGACCGGGGGAGGGAGTTCATCAACCAGTACGTCCCCTTCGGCTCCCAGGCCAAGGACGTGGCCGGTGCCCGCGAGGTGCTTCAGCGTTACGCGGACCTGCGCGCCGCCGACACCGGGTCGCTGCACGGCCTGTGGCTGCGGGGCAAGCTCGTCGGCGGCGTGCTGTTCCTCAACTTCAGTGCCGAGCGCGGCACCTGCGAGGTCGGCTGCTGGCTGGAACCGGCCGCCGCGGGGCGGGGACTGGTCACGCGGGCCATGCGCGTCCTCATCGACTGGGCGGTCGACGAGCGCGGCATCCACCGGGTGGAGTGGCAGGCCGCATCCGGCAACGGACCGAGCCTCAACGTGGCACGCCGGCTCGGTATGACCCGTGACGGGGTGCTGCGGCAGAGTTTCCCCCACCGGGGCGTCCGTCACGACATCGAGGTGTGGTCGGTGCTCGCTCCCGAGTGGCGCGCCGCACGGGAGCGTGCGGCTCATGACGCTCGTTGACGATCATTAAGGAACCTCTCAGAGAGCGTCCGTACGGTGCCGGGCATGGGAACCAGGACAGTGGACGAGACCGGGGCCGCCGAGGCCGGGACCGACGAGAAGGCGGTGGACACCACCGCGTCCGGCAAGACCACCGAGAGCACCGAGACCACCGACGGCACGACGGAGCCCACCGCGAGCACGGGGACCACCGGGACGGCCGGGACCGAGCCCGCGGTAGGCGAGGAGCATCCCTCCGGTGTCGGACAGGGCGCCGGGGCCGTCGTCTCCGTGGCGCTCGGCCTCGTCTCGCTCACCGGTGGCTGGGTCGGCACCGTGGCCGCCGCCCGCGAGACCCTCATCGGCCAGCTGCAGACGGCGTCGAACGCGGGTGTCGGCAAGCAGATCAAAGAGGTGTACGGCGACGCCTGGCACACGAGCGCGCTGTGGGCCGGCCTGTTCGCGCTCAGCGCGCTGATCGCCGGCGTCGTGGTGCTCGTCCGGCCCGCGTTCGGGGCGCCCGGCCGGCCACAGGCCCCGTGGATCAGGTCCGTCGCCTGGGCGGGCGTCTCGCTCGGCGTCATCGGCCTGCTCCTGGCCGTCCTGAAGTACACCGACGTCCTGCTCGGGCTGCCCTCCACGAGCTGAATCACCGCAGGTGCCGAGGGGCCTTAGGGTCTTCGTGAGCACCTTACGGAGCCCCTGAGGCCCCTCACACGCGTCTAAGGCCCCGGCCGCCGCCGAAGATGCGGAACTCTCCCGATGTGGGGGACCCGCCCGGCGGAGGAAGGTGGAGGCATCGCGGCCGGTGAAGCCGCACATCCACCTCTCACCAGGAGACGCCGTGTACGAGTACGAGCTCCAGCAGTCCCGTTCCGCCGACCTCATCCGCCGCGCCGAGCACGAGCGGCTGGTCCGCGAGGCCGTCCGGGCCCGGCGTGCCGCCCGCCGTGAAGCGGCTCGACGCGCCCCCGAGGCCGAGAGCCATACCCGCCGCTTCCGCCGGGACCGGTTCGCCCGGACGGCGTGACCGCCCGGGCGGGGGAGGACGGCCGCACGGGGGGCGGTCGTCCCGCCGGACGCACCGGCGGGGCGCCCGCCCTCGCCGTCGTCCCGTCGGGTCTCCCCCGGAAATCCGGTGCCGTCGTGCCGGTGCCGCGTGCCATGCTCGGGACCGTGGAGACCAGGTCCGTCAGTCCCGTGTTCGTCGGCCGCGGCGACGAGTTGGACGCCTTGCACGAGGCGCTCGCCCGCGCCGGGGGCACCTCCCGGGCGCCCGGCGCCGGCGGGGAGCCGCAGGCGTTGCTGATCGGCGGCGAGGCCGGCGTCGGAAAGACCCGCCTCGTCGAGGAGTTCGCCGCCGCGGCCCGCCACCGGGGCGCTCTCGTCGCGCTCGGCGGCTGCGTCGAGATCGGCGCGGACGGGCTGCCCTTCGCCCCGTTCTCCACCGCGCTGCGGGCCCTGCGCCGCGAACTGCCCGGCGAACTCGCCGCCGCGGCCGCCGGCCAGGAGGACGAACTCGCCCGGCTGCTGCCCGAGTTCGGCACGACCGCGGCCCGCGACGCGGCCCGCGACGACGAGGAGGGCATGGCCCGCCTCTTCGAGCTCACCGCCCGTCTGCTGGAGCGCGTCGCCGCCGACCGCACCGTCGTCCTCGTGCTGGAGGACCTGCACTGGGCGGACGCCTCCACCCGCCACCTGCTCGCCTACCTCGTCCGCACGCTGCGCACCGGCCGCCTCGTCGTCCTCGCGACCTACCGCTCCGACGACATCCACCGCCGCCACCCCCTGCGGCCCCTGCTCGCCGAACTCGACCGGCTGCGCACGGTCCGCCGATTGGAACTGGCCCGTTTCACCCGCGAGGAAGTCGGCCTCCAGATCGCCGGCATCCTCGCCCGGGAACCCCACCCGGACCAGGTCGACGAGATCTTCGAACGCTCCGACGGCAACGCCTTCTTCGTCGAGGAACTCGCCGTCGCCGCCCACCAGGGCTGCCGCACCGGCCTCACCGACACCCTGCGCGACCTGCTGCTGGTACGCGTCGAGGCCCTGCCGGAGAGCGCCCAGCGGATCGCCCGGATCGTCGCCGAGGGCGGCTCCACCGTGGAGTACCGGCTGCTGGCCGCCGCCGCCCGGCTCGCCGAGGACGACCTCATCGAGGCGCTGCGGGCCGCCGTGAACGCCAACATCCTCCTCGCAGCACCCGGCGGCGACGGCTACCGCTTCCGCCACTCCCTGGTCCGCGAGGCCGTCAGCGACGACCTGCTGCCCGGCGAGCGCTCCCGCCTCAACCGCCGCTACGCCGAGGCGCTGGAGGCCGACCCGACGCTGGTGCCGGCCGACGAGCGGGTCATGCGCCTGGCCAGCTACTGGTACCACGCCCACGACGCCGCCAAGGCCCTGCCCGCCGTCCTGGACGCCTCCGTCGAGGCCCGCCGCCGCCACGCCTACTCCGAGCAACTGCGGCTGCTGGAACGGGCTATGGAGCTGTGGGACGCCGTCCCCGCCGACGTCCGGCAGACCCTGCGCCCGGCCGACTACACCGAGGTCTGCCCTCCCACCCGGCCTGAACGGCGTGGGGGGACCTCCGGCGACCGCGACCCGTCCACCACCCCGCTGCGCTACCTCGACCTGATGGCCGAGGCCGCCGTCGCCGGACGGCTGTGCGGGGAACGCGAACGCGCCCTGAAGATCACCAAGCGGGCCCTGCGCCTGCTGGACGAGGAACCGGACCCGGTGCGCGCGGCCTGGTTCTGGGTGCAGCGCTCCCGGCTCACCCAGGCCCTGTCCCGCGGCGACGGCTGGGCCGAACTCGGCACCGCGCAGGACCTGGTGCGCGGCCTGCCGCCGTCCGCGGTGCACGCCGAGGTCCTCGCCATGGTCGCGGGCTGGTCGATGCTGCACAGGCCGGGCCCCGAGGCGATGGCCGCCGCCGAACGCGCCGTCGAGTACGCGCGCATGGTCGGTGCCCACGACATCGAGCTGAACGCTCGTCTCACCCTCGGCGGCCTCATGGTCGACGCGGGCGCCGTCGAGACCGGCCTCGCCGAGATGCACGAGGTCAAGGACCGGGCGGCGCGACTCGGCGCGACGGGAGTGCTCAGCCGCAGCTACATCAACCTGCCCTCGGCACTGGAGGGCGTCGGCCGGTCCAAGGAGGCGGTCGGCATCCTCCAGGAGGGTGTCCGGCTCACCCGCAGGTTCGGCCGGCTGGACTCCGACGGCTGGGTGTGGGGCAACCTCGCCGAGTCGCTGCACTCGCTCGGCCGCTGGCAGGAGGCCGCCGAGGCCGCCGCCAACGCCCAGCGCACGGAACAGAGCGCCAAGCCGCGCACCGGCGGTCTGATGCGCCTGGCCCACCTCGCCTTCGACCGGGGCGACCTGGCCGAGGCCGGCCGCCATCTGAACGCCGCCCGGTCCTGCTTCGGCACCCACGACCCCATGCCGCAGTACACCCTGCCGATGAGCTGCGTCGCCATCGGCCTGTCCGCGGCCGAGGGCCGCCTCGGCGACGCCCGCGCCGAGCTGCGCACCGTCCTGGCCGCCGGTTTCCCGCCCGGCGTCCAGCGCTACGCCTGGCCGCTGCTGGTCACCGCCGCGACCGCCGAGGCCGACGCCCTGGGCCACCCGGCCACCGAACACGAGCGCCCGGAGATCCTCGACGGGATCCGGGAGGCCGCGAAGACGCTGGCGACCGGAGCGCCCGTGTGGTGCGCGTACGACCAGTGGCTGCGCGCCGAACTGCTGCGGGCGCAGGGCCGATCCTCGGTGGAGGAGTGGTCCGAGGCCGTCACCGCCGCGGAGCCCCTGGAGCGGCCCTACGATCTCGCGCGCGTCCGGTTCCGGCTCGCCGAGGCGCTGCTGGCCTCCGGTGGGGGCGAGGACGAACGGGCCCGCGCCACGGAACTGCTCCGCCTGGCCCGGGCCGCCGCCGAGCACCTCGGTGCCCGCCCGCTCGCCGACGCCGCCGCACGACTGGCCCAACGGGGCCGCCTCCCCCTGGGCCGGGGCCCGGAGGAGGAGCCGGCCCTCAGCCCGGCCCACCCCGGCGAGGCCCTCGGTCTGACCAGCCGGGAACACGACGTCCTGCGCCTGGTCGCCGCCGGCCGCACCAACCGGCAGATCGCCGAGGAACTCTTCATCTCCCCGAAGACCGCCAGCGTCCACGTCTCCCACATCCTCGCCAAGCTCGGTGTCTCGGGCCGCGGCGAGGCGGCTGCGGTGGCGCACCGGGTGGGGCTGTTTTCGGCCGAGACGCTCACCCCCCGGATCGCAGGCCAGAGGCTTACGCTGTAAGGGATGCCGCGGCCGAGGGAGGCCTTCGTGTTCAACGCTTTCGAGGAACTGTTCGCACCCGGCCGCAGACACACCCGCGACGAGCAGAACCGGCTGGAGCTGACCCGGGAGGACGTCGGGGACGGCGACCCGGGACGCGGTCCGATAGACCTGTCGTCCGGCAAGGTCGTCGTACGTCCGCCCGCCCAGGAGCCGGAGCATGAGGCCGACGGAAACGCGACAGCGCAGCCGGCGACGGCCGATCCGGGGGAGGCCGGGCCAGGCGAGGACTGAGCGCCGGGCTACTTCACCCGCACCTCCAGGATCCGGTCGTCGCCGTCCTCGGGGTTGCCCCGGCCGTCGGTGTTGCTGGTCGTCAGCCACAGCCTGTCGCCGCCCGCCGGGACCACCGTGCGCAGCCGGCCGTACTCGCCCTCCAGGAAGGCCTGCGGTTCCGCCGAGGCCTCCGTGCCCTTCAGCGGGACGCGCCACAGGCGCTGGCCGCGCAGGCCCGCCATCCAGACCGAGCCCTCGGCATAGGCGATCCCGCTGGGCGAGGCCTCCTCCGTCGTCCACTGGGCTATCGGGTTGTGGAAGTCCGACTCGTCGGACCGGCCCTCGGCCTGCGGCCAGCCGTAGTTGTCGCCCGGCTTGATCGCGTTCAGCTCGTCCCAGGTGTTCTGCCCGAACTCGGAGGCGAACAGACGCTGCCGGGTGTCCCAGGCCAGACCCTGCACATTGCGGTGGCCGTAGGAGTAGACGGGGGAGTCGGGGAAGGGGTTGCCGGGCGCCGGTTCACCCTCCGGCGTCAGGCGCAGGATCTTGCCGCCCGGGGACCGCCGGTCCTGGGACAGGCCCGTGTCGCCGCTCTCGCCCGTGCCCACGTACAGCATCTTGTCGGGGCCGAACGCGATGCGGCCGCCGTTGTGGATCACGCCCTTCGGGATGCCCCGGAAGATCGTGTCCGGCGCGCCCAGCTGCTCACCGGAGGGTTTCTTCTCGTCGTACAGCATCCGCACGACGCGGTTGTCGGAGGCCGAGGTGAAGTACGCGTAGACCATGTGGTCCGAGGCGTAGTCCGGGGAGAGCGCGACGCCGAGCAGGCCGCCCTCGCCGGCCGGGGAGACCCCCGGCACCTCGCCCAGCTCGGTCTTCCTGCCCGTCCTGTCGTCGACCCGGACGATCGTCCCGTCGTCCCGGGAGGAGACGAGCAGGTCGCCGTCCGGCAGCGGGGCCAGGCCCCAGGGGGTGCTCAGGCCCGTGGCGACGGTGCGGAGCACCTGCACCGAGCCCTTGGCGGGCGGGGCGTCCTCGCCGGCCCGTTGCGAGGGTTCCGGCTGCCCGGTCGTCCGGCTCGTGGGCGCGTTCCCGGCGCCGCCCGACGATCCCCCGTCGCCGGAGGAGCAGCCGGCCGTCAGCAGGAGCGTGGCGGCGGCCAACACGGCCGTCACTGCTCGACGTTGCACGATCTTGGTCCCTTCGACGCGGCGGGTTCTTCTTGTCTTACACCGCTCGCGCCCCACAAGTTCCCGATCACCGGAAACCCGAACCGTCGGCAGGTCCGGGGCCTCAGTCCCACGACCCCTGCGCCGTCGGCAGCTGGGCCACCTCCGCCAGGTCCTGGGCCGTCAGGCGCAGGTCCGCCGCGGCGGCGTTCTGCGTGACCCAGCGTTCCTGCTTGGCGCCCGGTACGGGGACCACGTGCCGCCCCTGGGCCAGCACCCACGCCAGCGCGACGTGGGCCGGGGTGACGGCCCCGCCGTGCCGGGACGCGATCCGGCGCAAGCCCGCCACGATCGGCTGGTTCGCGGCCATCATCTCGGCCGTGAAGCGCGGGTGCCGGGCCCGTACGTCGTCCGCCTCGAAGCCCTCGCCGGGGGTCAGGGTCCCGGTCAGGAAACCGTTGCCGAGCGGCATCGCGGCGAGGAAGCCGACGCCGCGCGCCTCGCACCACGGCAGCAGCGCCTCGAGCGCCTCCGGCGACCACACCGACAGCTCCGCCTCCACCGCGCTCACCGGGAAGACCTGCTGCACCCGCTCCAGCTGCCGGACCGTCGCGTCGTGCAGCCGCGCCCCCGGCCGCCGCGCCGACCGCGCGCCCACCGCGCACAACCCCAGCGCCCGTACCTTTCCGGCCTGGACGAGCTCCGCCATCGCCCCCCAGGTCTCCTCGACGGGAACCTCCGGGTCCGCGCGGTGCAGCTGGTACAGGTCGATGACGTCCGTCTGGAGCCGGCGCAGGGACGCGTCACAGGCCCGCTTGACGTACCCGGGACGGCCGTTGGCCACGATGTGCTGGTCGCCCACGAGCAGACCCACCTTCGTCGACACGAAGGCGTCGGCCCGCCGTTCCTTCAACACCCGCCCCAGCAACAGCTCGTTGGTGAACGGGCCGTACATGTCGGCCGTGTCCAGCAGCGTCGAGCCCAGATCGAGCGCCCGGTGCACCGCCCTGAGCGACTCCTCGCCGCGCTGCCGTGACGTGCTGTACGCCCAGCTCATCGGCATGCACCCGAGTCCGACGGCCCCCACCGCGAGTGCCGCCGCCCCGATCGTCCTGCGCTCCACCTGGTCGTGACCCTCCCTCTTCGGCCACCCCAACCTAACCTCTGCCGTCACACGCTCCTGACATAGCCTCCGAAGCATGACTGCTGACGTATGGCTGCCCATCCCGCCGGACGAGATCGAGGGGCTCCCTGAGGGGCCCGGCTACCGCTTCTGGGACGGTGCCGAGGACTTTCCCGCCGACCCGGCCGACTGCGCCTTCTACGCCGTCCCCTACATGAAGCCCAGCCCGCTGTGCGTACGCCCCCTGCCGGACATGACCTCGGTCCGGGTCGTGCAGACGCTGTCGGCCGGTATCGACCATGTGGAGCCGGGGCTGCGGCACCTGTCCGCGGGGGTGCGGCTGTGCAACGCGCGCGGGGTGCACGAGGCCAGCACCGCGGAGCTCACGCTCGGCCTGATCCTGGCGTCGCTGCGCGGCATCCCGGACTTCGTCCGGGCGCAGGACAGGGGGGAGTGGCTCGGCGGGTTCCGGCCCGCGCTGGCCGACAAGAACGTCCTCATCGTGGGGTACGGATCGATCGGCGCCGCGATCGAGGACCGGCTCGTGCCGTTCGAGGTGGCGCGGGTGGCGCGCGTCGCGCGCTCGGAGCGCACCACGGCGCGCGGTCCGGTGCACCCGCTCACCGAACTGCCCTCCCTGCTTCCGGAAGCGGACGTCGTCATCGTCTCCACCCCGCTCACCGAGACCACCCGCGGTCTGGTGGGGGCCGACTTCCTGGCGCGGATGAAGGACGGAGCGCTCCTCGTGAACGTAGCCCGGGGGCCCGTCGTCGACACGAAGTCCCTGCTCGCAGAGGTGGAGAGCGGCCGCATCACCGCGGCCCTGGACGTCACCGACCCCGAACCGCTGCCCGCGGAACACCCCTTGTGGCGTGCGCCCGGCGTGCTCATCAGCCCGCACGTCGGCGGGCCCACATCCGCCTTCCTGCCGCGCGCCAAGCGGCTTCTGGTGGACCAATTGAGGCGTTTCGTGAACCGGGAGCCGCTGCGGAACGTGATCCTGACGACGGGCGCGACAAGCACCTAATCCACTTCGAGTACCGTCCGCGATCCTTCGGAAGCGGTGGGTACTCGCATATCAGCCGACCGTCACGGAGAGTAGAGAACCTATGTCCCTGAGTGACGAGACTGGTGTATCGTCCCGACAGGGGCTGCGCCGCGCACCGTTCGGCGCCGGGGATGGAGCACTTCGGACTGTGAGGGGGGCGACGGGCGATGCACGGCCTATGGACGAGCGATCCGACGCGGCGGAGCCGCGGGCTGCGACCCTGGTGGACGGCCGCGCGCAGACGCGGTCACCACGGCGGCCATCACACCCATCGCAGCGGCCACCACGGCAACCACAGTCATCACCACGGGCACGGCAGCCGCAGGCGGCATGCCCACCCAGCGCACCGGGACCCGCGGGGCCCGGGAGCGGCGCGGAGCGGGAGGCCCCGGTGAGCGCGCCCTCCCCCACCCCCACCCTCGACGGAGCGCTGCGGGCGCAGGCCTCCCCGGGGACGCCGCTGTCCCGTCCGCCGGCCCCCGGCCCCCGGCCGGGGCCGGCCCTCCAGCTCCTCCTGGCCCTGGTCTGCGCGGCCTACGGCGTCGGTTCCGCGCTCGGCTGGGGCTCGCAGCAGCTGGCGCTGATCATGGGCGACTTCGGGCTGAGCGCGGCGGCGGGCGCCGCCGCCGTGTCCTGTGTCCTCTACGCCCGTAACCGTCGGACCCGTTTTCGATCCGCCTGGCTGCTGTTCGGCCTCTCCTCGGCGATGGCGGCCCTGGGCAACCTGGTCTGGGGGTGGTACGAGGTCGTTCTCGGCCAGCCCGTGCCCAGTCCCAGCTACGCCGACCTGTTCTTCCTGTGCTTCCCGCCGCCCGCCATCGTGGGACTGCTGGTGCTCGCCAAGCGGCCGGTGACCAAGGCGGGCTGGGTCTGCCTCGGGCTCGACGCCTGGCTGATCGGCGGCTCGCTGCTCACCCTGGCGTGGAGCCTCGCGCTCGCCCAGGCCGCGAAGTCGGAAGGGCCGAGCGTGGCGCACACCGCGCTGTCGCTGGCGTACCCACTGCTCGACATCGCCCTGGTCAGCATGGGACTGGCGCTGCACTTCAGGCGCTCGGCGGTGAACCGCTCCGCCGTCAACACCGCCATCGGCGCCCTCGCGCTGACCGTGATGTGCGACGCTCTGTTCACCTCTCCGCTCATGCACGACAGTTACCGTTCCGGCCAGCTCCTCGACGCGGGCTGGTTCGCCGGTTCGGTGCTCCTGGCGTACGCGCCGTGGGCCGCGCCCCGCGGCGGGCAGCCGGACGCGGAACGCCACGGCGGCGACCGGCAGAGCTCGGCGGGGCACACGCGCGTGGTGCACGAGCACGTGCCCGGGCAGCGCAGCGGACCGCACCACCCGCCCGTGCCGGACGGTGAGCAGGGCCGTTATCCGGCCGCCCGGCCCATCGCCGGCTCCCTGGCCGCGCTGACGCCGTACCTCGCGGCCGCCGTGTGCACGCTGGGGATCCTCTACAACGTCCTCAACGGCCGCAGCGTGGACCGCGTCGTACTGATCACGGGCGGCACGGTGGTGCTCGCCCTGGTCGTACGGCAGGGCATCATGCTGCTCGACAACATCACCCTCACTCAGGAACTGGCGCAGAAGGAGAACCACTTCCGCTCCCTGGTGCAGGGCTCCAGCGACGTCATCATGATCGCCGCACCCAACGGCATCCTCCGCTACGTCTCCCCGGCCGCCGCCGGTGTCTACGGCCGCCCCGCGGAGGAGCTGGTGGGGACGGAACTGGCCCACCTCATCCACCCGGAGGACCTGGGCTGCGTCGTGCACGAGGTGCGCCGTTTCCTCGCCGCCGACCCCGCCGAGGAACCCACCACGCGCATCGAGTGCCGCTTCCGGTCCGGCGACGGCGGCTGGCTGAACGTCGAGTCCACCGTCAACCGCCACCACGGCGGCCTCATCTTCAACAGCCGGGACGTGACCGAACGGGTGCGGCTGCAGGCGCAGTTGCAGCACAACGCCGAGCACGACCCGCTCACCGACCTGCCCAACCGCGCCCTGTTCACCAAGCGCGTCCAGCAGGCGCTCTCCGGCCGCCGTGCCTCCGACCGGGGCCTCGCCCTGCGCAACACGGCCGTGCTCTTCATCGATCTGGACGGCTTCAAGGCCGTCAACGACACGATCGGGCACCAGGCCGGGGACGAACTGCTCGTCCAGGCCGCCCGCAGACTCCAGGACGCGGTCCGGCAGGGCGACACCGCCTCCCGGCTGGGCGGCGACGAGTTCGCGGCGCTGATCGTTGGGGACAACACCCGGGACCGCGCCGCCCGTGAACGGCACATCGTGGAACTCGCCGACCGCCTCAGGGTGACCCTGTCGCAGCCGTACCTCATCGACGGCAACGATGTCCGTGTCAACGCCTCCATCGGCGTGGCCTTCGCCGAGCCGGGCCTCGGCGCGGGTGAGCTGCTGCGCAACGCCGACCTCGCCATGTACCGCGCCAAGGCGGGCGGCAAGGGCCGCGTCGAGCTGTACAAGCCGCAGATGCAGCAGGACGTCGTACGCAAGGCGGAGCTGGCCACGCGACTGCGTACCGCGCTGCACGACGGCGAGTTCACGCTGCTGCACCAGCCGGTGGTGCGCCTGGCGGACGGCCGGATCACGTCGGTGCACGCGCAGGCGCGCTGGCGCTCCTCGCAAGGGGTGCTCTTCACCCCCGCGGAGTTCCTGCGGGTGTCCGAGGACAGCGACAAGACCGCCGAACTGGGGCGGTGGATGCTCCAGGAGGCCGTCGAGCAGGCCGCCGAGCGGCACGCGACGGGCCTGCCCGTGCCCGTGACGGTCCGCACCAGCGCCCGCCGGCTGCTGGACCGGTCGATGCCGCTCGGCTCGATCGAGGCACTGCTCACCCGGCACGGCCTGCCGTCCGGGGCACTGATCATCGAACTGTCCGACGTCGACCCCCAGGTCGGCCTCGACGAGCTGGAGCGCCGCCTGAACGCCCTCAAGAGGGTCGGCGTCCGTATCGCGCTCGACGGGTTCGGCAGCGGCTGCGCGGCGATCACGGCCCTGAGAAGGCTGCCCGTCGACGTACTGAAACTCGACCGCAGCCTGGTCGAGAGCGTCGTCGAGTCCGCGCGCCTGCACAAGATCACCAGCGGGCTGCTGCGCATCGCCGCCGACCTCGGACTGCAGTCCGTGGCCGACGGGGTGGACCTGCCGGAGCAGGTCGTCGCCCTGCGCGCGATGGGCTGCACGCACGGGCAGGGCATGGCGTTCTCCGGGCCGGTCGACGAGTACCGGCTGCGCCGGGCGCTCGCTGCCGGTCACTGCCCGGTGCCGCACGGGCCCGCCACGCCCGCGTTCGCGGGTGGCGCCTCGCCGAGGGTGTACACCACGGGTGTCTCCGCGGTCCTCGGCGGTGGCACGACCCTGCGTTCACATAATGAGACCCCTGTCCCACCCACTTGACAGTGAGTGCGTGCCGGGGGGAGGGTCAGTGCCATGCGCACCCGAATTCTCGTACTTGGAAAGCGCGTCGGCTGACGCTGAGCCACGACCGCTCAGCGACCCCACCCGGCGCGCTCCCCTCGCTTGCCTTACGGCACGAGGGGTTTTTTGTTGCACAGGCAGCAGCCGCACTTCGCCCAAACTTCGCAAAAACCCTCAGCATCGAGAAGAGAATGCCGATGACCGAGCAGGCCACCGGGGCCCATCACCCGCAGCCGCGGCCCCGATCCTCAGGACAGCACTCCGCCTCCGAGCACGTCACGGGCGCGCAGTCCCTCATCCGCTCTCTCGAGGAGGTCGGCGCCGACACGGTATTCGGCATTCCCGGCGGTGCGATCCTTCCGGCCTACGACCCGCTGATGGACTCGACCCGGGTGCGCCACGTCCTGGTCCGCCACGAGCAGGGCGCCGGCCACGCGGCCACCGGCTACGCGCAGGCCACCGGCAAGGTCGGCGTCTGCATGGCGACGTCCGGCCCCGGCGCGACGAACCTCGTCACCCCGATCGCGGACGCCCACATGGACTCCGTGCCGCTGGTCGCGATCACCGGTCAGGTCGCCTCCAAGGCGATCGGCACGGACGCCTTCCAGGAGGCGGACATCGTCGGCATCACCATGCCGATCACCAAGCACAACTTCCTGGTCACCAAGGCCGAGGACATCCCACGGGTGATCGCGCAGGCGTTCCACATCGCCTCCACCGGCCGCCCGGGCCCGGTCCTGGTCGACATCGCCAAGGACGCCCTCCAGGCGCAGACCACCTTCTCCTGGCCGCCCACCATGGACCTGCCCGGCTACCGCCCGGTGACCAAGCCGCACGCCAAGCAGATCCGCGAGGCCGCCAAGCTGATCACCCAGGCGAAGCGCCCCGTCCTGTACGTCGGCGGCGGTGTCCTCAAGGCCCGCGCGACCGCCGAGCTGAAGGTCCTCGCCGAGCTGACCGGCGCGCCCGTCACCACCACCTTGATGGCGCTCGGCGCGTTCCCCGACACCCACCCGCAGCACCTGGGCATGCCGGGCATGCACGGCTCGGTGGCCGCCGTCACCGGACTGCAGAAGGCCGACCTGATCGTCGCCCTCGGCGCCCGCTTCGACGACCGCGTCACCGGCAAGCTGGACAGCTTCGCCCCGTACGCCAAGATCGTCCACGCCGACATCGACCCGGCGGAGATCGGCAAGAACCGCGCCGCCGACGTGCCGATCGTCGGAGACGCCCGCGAAGTCATCGCCGACCTGATCCAGGCCGTCCAGAAGGAGCACAGCGAGGGCCACCAGGGCGACTACACCGCCTGGTGGAACGACCTCAACCGCTGGCGCGAGACCTACCCGCTCGGCTACGACCAGCCCGAGGACGGCTCGCTCTCCCCGCAGCAGGTCATCGAGCGGATCGGGCAGCTCGCTCCGGAGGGCACGATCTTCGCGGCAGGCGTCGGTCAGCACCAGATGTGGGCCGCGCACTTCATCGAGTACGACAAGCCCGCCACCTGGCTGAACTCCGGCGGCGCGGGGACGATGGGCTACGCGGTCCCGGCCGCGATGGGCGCCAAGGCCGGCGCGCCGGACCGCACGGTCTGGGCGATCGACGGCGACGGCTGCTTCCAGATGACCAACCAGGAGCTCACCACCTGCGCCCTGAACAACATCCCCATCAAGGTCGCCGTCATCAACAACGGCGCCCTCGGGATGGTCCGCCAGTGGCAGACCCTGTTCTACAACCAGCGCTACTCCAACACCGTGCTGCACTCCGGGCCGGACGACGTCAACCCGCAGGCCCGCGGCACCCGCGTCCCCGACTTCGTCAAGCTGTCGGAGGCGATGGGCTGCTACGCCATCCGCTGCGAGGACCCGGCCGACCTCGACAAGGTCATCGAGGAGGCGAACTCCATCAACGACCGCCCGGTCGTCGTCGACTTCGTCGTCCACGAGGACGCGATGGTCTGGCCGATGGTCGCCGCCGGCACCTCCAACGACGAGATCATGGCCGCCCGGGACGTCCGCCCCGACTTCGGCGACAACGAAGACGACTGAGAGCCGTAGGTAAAGGAAGCAGATCATGTCCAAGCACACGCTCTCCGTCCTGGTGGAGAACACGCCGGGCATCCTGGCCCGCATCGCCGCGCTGTTCTCCCGCCGCGGCTTCAACATCGACTCGCTCGCCGTCGGTGTCACCGAGCACCCCGACATCTCCCGCATCACCATCGTGGTGAACGTCGAGGACCTGCCGCTGGAGCAGGTGACCAAGCAGCTCAACAAGCTCGTCAACGTGCTCAAGATCGTCGAGCTGGACCCATCGCAGGCCGTGCAGCGCGAACTCGTTCTGGTGAAGGTGCGCGCCGACAACGAGACGCGCTCCCAGATCGTCGAGATCGTCCAGCTGTTCCGCGCCAAGACCGTGGACGTCTCCCCGGAGGCCGTCACCATCGAGGCCACCGGCAGCAGCGACAAGCTGTCCGCGATGCTCAAGATGCTGGAACCGTACGGCATCAAGGAGCTCGTGCAGTCCGGCACGATCGCGATCGGCCGCGGCGCCCGCTCGATCACGGACCGGTCGCTGCGCGCCCTGGACCGGTCGGCGTAAGCCCCCGAACGGGCGGCCGGTCCACGTCCGGCCGCCCGTATTCCGAGACCATCGGACTTCCCGTCCGCCCCCCGTCATACGGTGGGACGCAACACCTGCACTCCCGAGGAGAGAACCCAAAGTGGCCGAGCTGTTCTACGACGCCGACGCCGACCTGTCCATCATCCAGGGCCGCAAGGTCGCGGTCATCGGGTACGGCAGCCAGGGCCACGCCCACGCGCTGTCGCTCCGTGACTCGGGTGTCGACGTGCGCGTCGGTCTGCACGAGGGCTCCAAGTCCAAGGCCAAGGCCGAGGAGCAGGGCCTGCGCGTGGTGACGCCGTCGGAGGCCGCCGCCGAGGCCGACGTCATCATGATCCTCGTCCCGGACCCGATCCAGGCCCAGGTCTACGAGGAGCACATCGCCCCGAACCTGAACGACGGCGACGCCCTGTTCTTCGGCCACGGCTTCAACATCCGCTTCGGCTTCATCAAGCCCCCGGCCGGCGTGGACGTCTGCATGGTCGCCCCGAAGGGCCCGGGCCACCTGGTGCGCCGCCAGTACGAGGAGGGCCGCGGCGTTCCGTGCATCGCCGCCGTCGAGCAGGACGCCACCGGCAACGCCTTCGCGCTGGCCCTGTCGTACGCCAAGGGCATCGGCGGCACCCGCGCCGGCGTCATCAAGACGACCTTCACCGAGGAGACCGAGACCGACCTGTTCGGTGAGCAGGCCGTCCTCTGCGGTGGTACGGCCGCGCTGGTCAAGGCCGGCTTCGAGACGCTCACCGAGGCGGGCTACCAGCCGGAGATCGCCTACTTCGAGTGCCTGCACGAGCTGAAGCTGATCGTGGACCTGATGTACGAGGGCGGCCTGGAGAAGATGCGCTGGTCGATCTCCGAGACCGCCGAGTGGGGCGACTACGTCACCGGCCCGCGCATCATCACCGACGCCACCAAGGCCGAGATGAAGAAGGTCCTCGCCGAGATCCAGGACGGCTCGTTCGCCCAGAACTGGATGGACGAGTACCACGGCGGTCTGAAGAAGTACAACGAGTACAAGCAGCAGGACTCCGAGCACCTGCTGGAGACCACCGGCAAGGAGCTGCGCAAGCTCATGAGCTGGGTCAACGAGGAGGCGTAAGCCGACTGCCCGAGGGGCCGGAGCAGCTCGCTCCGGCCCCTTCGGCGAACCCCGGGTAACGTCGTAGGAGGGCGTTGTCCATCCCGTCCAGCCACGGACGGGTGATCCTTCCGTAGCGGCGTAAGACGACGCCCTCGGCGCCACTACACTGCTGCACTAATACGCGTCAGGCCCACAGCGTCGTGCGTCTTCCACGCGGCTAGCACCCCTCCACCGCCTGCGGCCGTCGGGACGGCCGTCCGCAGCATTGGACTTGTGAGGACTCACGTGAGCTCGTACCCCAGTCACAAACCCGTGGTACTCATCGCTGAAGAGCTGTCGCCCGCCACCGTCGACGCACTCGGGCCGGACTTCGAGATCCGCCACTGCAACGGCGCGGACCGGGCCGAACTGCTCCCGGCCATCGCCGACGTGGACGCGATCCTGATCCGCTCGGCCACCAAGGTCGACGCCGAGGCGATCGCCGCCGCGAACAAGCTCAAGGTCGTCGCACGAGCCGGCGTCGGCCTGGACAACGTGGACGTCTCCGCCGCCACCAAGGCCGGCGTGATGGTCGTCAACGCCCCGACCTCGAACATCGTGACCGCTGCCGAGCTCGCCTGTGGTCTGATCCTCGCCACGGCCCGCAACATCCCGCAGGCCAACGCGGCGCTGAAGAACGGCGAGTGGAAGCGCAGCAAGTACACGGGCGTCGAGCTGGCCGAGAAGACCCTGGGCGTCGTGGGTCTGGGCCGGATCGGCGCCCTCGTCGCGCAGCGCATGTCGGCCTTCGGCATGAAGGTCGTCGCCTACGACCCCTATGTGCAGCCCGCCCGGGCCGCGCAGATGGGCGTGAAGGTGCTGTCGCTCGACGAGCTGCTGGAGGTCTCCGACTTCATCACCGTGCACCTGCCGAAGACCCCCGAGACGCTGGGTCTGATCGGTGAGGAGGCGCTGCGCAAGGTCAAGCCGAGCGTGCGCGTCATCAACGCCGCGCGCGGCGGCATCGTCGACGAGGAGGCGCTGTACTCCGCCCTCAAGGAGGGCCGGGTCGCCGGTGCCGGTCTCGACGTGTACGCCAAGGAGCCGTGCACGGACTCGCCGCTGTTCGAGTTCGACCAGGTCGTGTGCACCCCGCACCTCGGCGCCTCGACCGACGAGGCGCAGGAGAAGGCCGGTATCGCCGTCGCCCGGTCGGTGCGGCTCGCGCTCGCCGGTGAGCTGGTCCCGGACGCCGTGAACGTCCAGGGCGGTGTCATCGCCGAGGACGTCAAGCCGGGCCTGCCGCTCGCCGAGCGCCTGGGCCGGATCTTCACCGCGCTCGCCGGTGAGGTCGCGGTCCGCCTCGACGTCGAGGTGTACGGCGAGATCACCCAGCACGACGTGAAGGTGCTGGAACTGTCCGCCCTCAAGGGTGTCTTCGAGGACGTCGTCGACGAGACGGTGAGTTACGTCAACGCCCCGCTGTTCGCCCAGGAGCGCGGTGTCGAGGTGCGGCTGACCACCAGCTCCGAGTCGCCCGACCACCGCAACGTGGTCACCGTGCGCGGCACCCTCGCGGACGGCGAGGAGGTGTCGGTGTCCGGCACGCTGGCCGGCCCGAAGCACCTGCAGAAGATCGTCGCGGTCGGCGACTACGACGTCGACCTGGCGCTCGCCGACCACATGCTGGTGCTGAAGTACGAGGACCGGCCGGGTGTCGTCGGCGCCGTCGGCCGCATCCTCGGCGAGTCGGGCATCAACATCGCCGGGATGCAGGTGTCGCGGGCGGTGGCCGGTGGCGAGGCGCTGGCGGTGCTCACGGTCGACGACACGGTGCCGCAGAACGTGCTGTCCGAGGTCGCCGCGGAGATCGGGGCGACGTCGGCCCGGTCGGTGAACCTGGTCTGAGGCCGCGCGCGCAGGGCCGGGTGGGCGGAGCGACCTCCGCCCACCCGGCCTGTGTCATACCAGCGCCTTGTCGGGCTCCTGCTCCTCGGCCGCCTCCCGCGTCCGGACACGGCGCAGACTCACCGCCGCCAGCACCGACGCCCCCGCCAGCAGCACCGCTCCCGCGACCGCCGCCGTGTGCATTCCGCTGGTGAACGCCTCCCGGGCCGCAGCCGCCAGGGCCTCGCCCGCGCGGCCCGGCAGCCGCCCGGCGACCGCCAGCGCGCCGCCCAGTGTCTCCCGTGCCGCCTCCGGGGCCGACCCCGGCATCTCGTGGCGGTAGACCGCCGTCCCGATGGAGCCGAGGAACGCCATGCTCAGCGCCCCGCCGAACTCCGTGCCGGTCTCCAGCAGGGACGAGGCCGCACCCGCCTTCTCCACCGGTGCGCTGCTCATGACCAGGTCGGCCAGCTGGGACATGACGGCGACGATCCCGCAGGCCAGGACGGCGCAGGCGGCCAGCAGCAGCCAGAGGGAGTCCGTGCCGGTCAGGGACAGCATGACGTAGCCGCCCGTGGTGACCGCGAAGCCGCCGGCCACCACGTACCCGCGGGGCACGCCCCGCTGCACGAGTTGCGCCGAGAGCGGGCCGGCGAGGCCGATGGGCACCGACGGCAGCAGGCTCCACAGCGCGGCCTCCAGGGGACTCTTGTCGAGGACCGACTGGATGTACTGGGTCGTGAAGTAGGCCGAGCCCATCATGCCGAAGGCGGCGGCCAGGTTGAGGAGGACGGCCGGGCCGAAGCCGGGGCCGCGGAAGAGCGCCGGTGAGATCAGCGGGGCGGCCGTCGCGCGCTGACGGTGGACGAAGAGCGCGGCGAAGAGGACGCCGACCGTCACCGACACCGTGTACCGGACGTTCCAGCCCTCCGTCGCGGTCTCCTTCAGGCCGTAGATCACGGGCAGGACGGCCGCCATCGACAGCGGGACGCTCAGCCAGTCGAAACGCCCGGGAGCCGGGTTCCTCGCCTCGGGCAGCAGCACGGGGCCGAGGACCAGCAGCAGGGCCATCGCGGGCAGGTTGACCAGGAAGACCGAGCCCCACCAGAAGTGCTCCACCAGCACGCCGCTCATCACCGAGCCGAGCGCGATGCCGGCCGTCATGACCCCGGACCACAGGCCGATGGCCTTCGCGCGCTGGCCCGGGTCGGTGAACATCGTGCGGACCAGCGCCATGGTCGACGGCATCAGGGTCGCGCCGCCGATGCCGAGGACCGCGCGGGCGGCGATCAGGGTTTCGGCGCTGGTCGCGTACGCGGCGGTGGCCGAGGCCGCGCCGAAGGCGGCGGCCCCGATCAGCAGCAGGCGGCGGCGGCCGATGCGGTCCCCGAGCGAGCCCATGGTCATCAGCAGACCCGCCAGGACGAAGCCGTAGATGTCGAAGATCCACAGCTGCTGGGTGCCGGTCGGCTCGAGGTCCGCGCTGATCTCGGGAATCGCGAAGTAGAGGACGGAGACGTCCATGGAGACCAGCAGCAGCGGAAGCATCAGGACGCCGAGCGCGGTCCATTCGCGGCGGCCGGCCCGGGCGGGCGGGGTGGCGCTTGTCGGGTTCGTCGTCATGCCGGAGACAGTACGAGCGTCTTAAACGCTTGTCTAGTACGAGCGTATAAATCGCTCGTCTAGGACGGTCGTATGGAGCGCGGGTAGAGTCTGCGCATGGGACATCGTGAGGATCTGCTCGAAGGGGCCAAGCGCTGTCTGCTGGCCAAAGGCTTCGCGCGGACGACGGCGCGCGACATCGTCAAGGAGTCGGGGACCAATCTGGCGTCGATCGGCTACCACTACGGCTCGAAGGACGCGCTGCTGGCGCAGGCGTACGTCGCGCTGGTCGAGGGGATGGGCGACGCCTTTGAGGGGGACGGAACGGCGCAGAGCGCCACCCCGCCCGGCTCGGTCGAGCGGTTCCAGGAGGTCTGGGGGAACATCATCGGCACGCTGGGGGACCCCATGTGGCGTCTGAGCGTGGAGATCCTGGTGATGGGCGACCAACTGCCCGAGGTGCGCGACCACTTGGCCCGGGCCCAGCGCGAGGCCGGGCGCGGTCTGGTTCCGCTGCTGATGGGCGGCCGGGAGGAGGACGTCTCCGACGCGACCGCCGACACCCTCGGCGCGTTCTACGTGACCTTGATGACGGGCCTCATCGCGCAGTGGACCTTCGACCCCAACAGCGCGCCCGGCGCGGACCGGCTCACCGAAGGGCTGCGTCAGGTGATCGAGGCCGCCACTCGGAGGTGACGCGCCCCTCGCGCATCTCGACCACCCGGTCCGCGAAGTGCCCTACGAGCGCCCGGTCGTGACAGATGAACAGGTAGCCGAGGCCGAGGTCGTCCTGGAGGTCGGCGAGTAGGTTGAGCACGCCGGCCCGGACCGACGGGTCGAGGGAGGAGACCGGTTCGTCCAGGACGAGCAGGCGCGGATCCGACGCCAGCGCCCGGGCGATTCCGGCGCGCTGGCACTGGCCGCCAGAGAGCTCGTGCGGACGGCGGTCGCCGTACGACGGGTCCAGGCCGACCCGGTCGAGGAGTTCGGCGACACGGGCCGGGCCGTCGGCTGGGTCCCAGCGGCCCTGCACCTTCAGCGGTTCCGCCACGGCGTCGCGGATGCGGTGGCGGGGGCTGAGGGAGCCGTACGGGTCCTGGAAGACGGGCTGCATGCGCGGGCGCAGCGGGCGCAGCTCGCGCTCGGTGAGCGCCGTCAACTCCCGGCCCTCGAAGCGGACTCGCCCCGCCTCCGGCCGGCGCAGCAGGAGCACCGCCGAGGCGGTGGAGGACTTTCCGCAGCCGGACGGGCCGTTCAGGGCGAGCGTCTCACCGGCCGCCAGGGTGAACGAGACGTGGTCCACGGCGGTGACCTCGCCGTAGCGGACGACGAGGTCGCGGACGTCGAGCAGGGGATCGGTCATGCGGGCTGCCGCTCCTGAAGGAACAACTGGGTGGCCGGATGAGGCAGTTCCTCCCAGCGGTGGCACGCCACCAGCCGTCCGTCGGCCTGCCGCGGCTCCGGTTCCGTCCGGTGGCAGGTGTCCACGGCCAGCGGGCAGCGCCGGGCGAACGCGCAGCCCTGCGGGACGGCACCCGGCGCGGGCGGGGTGCCGCGCAGGGCGGGCAGACGGCGGCCGGCGGAGGCGTGCTGCGGGAGGGAGGCGAGCAGGCCCGCCGTGTAGGGGGCCCGGGGGCGGCCCAGCACCCGCTCCACGGGGCCGAGTTCGGTGAGGCGCCCGGCGTACATGACCAGCACACGGTCCGCGTGGTTTCGTACGGCGTCCATGTCGTGCGTGACCAGGACCAGTGCCGCGCCGACCGCCTCGCGCCGCTCGGCGAGGACCCGAAGCACCTGGTCGCGGCGCTCCTCGTCCAGCGCGGTGGTGGGTTCGTCGGCGACGACGATCTCCGGCTCGTTGATCGTGGCCATGGCGATCACCGCCCGCTGCCGCATGCCGCCGGAGTACTCGTGCGGATACGCCCGCGCCTTGCGGGCCGCGTCCGGGATGCCGACACGATCCAGGGCCGCGACCGCCCGGGCCCGGGCCTCGGCGCGGGAGACGCCCGCCACCGACCGTACGGCCGCGGCGAGTTGGTCGCCCACCGGGTGCACGGGGGAGAGGGCGGACAGGGCGTCCTGGGGGACGAGGGAGATCCGGCGGCCGCGGTGGGCCGAGAGGTCGGGCCGGATCGTCCCGCTCGTGGCCGCGCCCCGCGGCAGCATGCCGAGCAGAGCCCGGGCCGTGAGGGACTTGCCCGCGCCGGACTCGCCGACGATCGCGAGCGCCTCACGCGGGCGGACGTCGAAGGACAGACCGCGCACGGCTTCGGCTCCGTCGAAGGCGATGCGCAGGTCGCGCACCGACAGCAGTGCCTCAGACTCCAACGAGGGCCTCCTTCTTCGTGACGCGCACGGCCTTGCGCCCCTGGGCGAACGTCGCGCCCGACACCGCCAGACCGGCCAGCAGGGCCAGCGCCACCGCCGGGGCAAGGGCGGCCCACGGAGCGCGCTCGACATAGGCGCGGGACTCGTCGAGGAGCAGACCCCACTCGGGGGCGGGCGGCTGGGCGCCCAGGCCCAGGAAGCCCAGGGACGCCAGGGCCAGCGCGATGCCGGGCAGGCGCAGCAGGGCGTGGCGGGCCACCGGCGCGGCCACGGACGGCAGGACGTGCCGGGTGAGGATCCACGACGGGCTCGCGCCGATGGCCCGTTGGGCGGTCAGGAACGCCGACGCCCGCACCTCCTGCACCAGCGCCGCCGCGTGCGCGGCCAGCGGCGGCCAGGAGATCAGCGCCACCGCGAGGGCCGCGCCGCCGGTGCCGGGCCCGGCCGCCGCAGCGACCAGGATGCCCACGATCACCGGGGGCAGTGCGTTGGCGATGTCCGCGGCGCCCGCCGCGACGCCCGGCAGGAAACCCAGCGCCAGGCCGACCAGCAGGCTGAGCAGACAGACGGCAACGGCCGTACCGACCGTCGAGGCCGCGCCGTGTCCGAGCCGGGCGAGCACGTCCCGGCCGAGGCCGTCGGTGCCGAGCGGATGCGCCCAGGAGGGCGGGGCGAGCCGGGCCGTGGTGTTCACGGTGTACGGGTCGCGCACAAGGCCCCAGCCGATGGTCACGAGGAGGGTCGTGAACAAGGCCAGCGGGATCGCCGGGTGGGCGCGGACCGGGCGGACCGGCGGCAGCGCGAGCCCGGCGTCGCGCAGGGCCGGACCCAGCAGCCGGCGCCGGACCAGCGCGGCCAGGGCGCCGGCCACCAGGCCCAGCGCGAGCAGCGCGAGCACCGAGCCCTGCAGCAGCGGCAGGTCCTGCGACTTGGCGGCGCCGAGCGCCGTACGCCCGATGCCGGGCACGGCGAACACGGTCTCCACCGCGACCGCGCCGCCCGTCAGCCCGACGGCGGCCATCCCGAACTGCGGGACCGGGCGGCAGAACGCGGCGCAGGGCGGCTGCCGAGACCCGCGTACGGCTGACTCCGGCGCCCCGCCACAGCTCCACCCACCGCTCGTCCAGCACGGCGGGCAGCGCGTCCGCGACCAGTCGGCCGAGCAGGCCGCCCGCGGGGACGGCCAGGGCGACGGCGGGCAGCACCATGTTCTGCGGCCCCGCCCAGCCGGACGTCGGCAGCCATCCCAGCCACACCCCGAAGGCCAGCAGCACCACGGTGGCCAGCAGGAACTCCGGTACGGCGGCCAGCATCGCGGCGAACGCCCCGGTCGTGGCCCGTCCCCGCACCAGCACGGGCGCCACCAGCGCGCACGCCAGCAGCACCGCCACGCCGAACGCGGCGCCCATCAGCGCCAGCGACACCTGGAGCCCGGAGACCACCGAGGGCAGGACGTCGGTCCCCGACACCCACGAGGTGCCGAGGTCGCCGCGCAGCACGCCGGAGGCCCAGTTCCCCAGCAGGGACAGCGGTCCCGCGTCGAGACCGAGGTCCCGGCGTACGGAGTCCAGGGCCTCCCGGGTCGGTTCCTGCTCGGCGGAGCGGGCCCGCAGCACGGTCAGCGCCGGGTCCCGGCCGGAGAGCCAGGGCAGCAGGCCGACGGCGGCCAGGACGGCGACCAGGCAGAGGAGGCGGGTCGGCCCGGCCGCGCCGGCCGGCCGGCGTACGCGGGCCCTCACTTGACGTAGGTGGCCGCCGTGACCAGCTCCCGCTCGCGCGGGTCGTGGGCGGCGCCGACCACGCCGGCGGCGTCACCCTGGATCACGCGCTCGTGGAGCATCGGGACGGCGGCGTCGGTGGCCAGCACGGCCGCCTCGGCGGCGATGACCGCCGCACGGCGCGTGTCACCGGTCCGTGTCTCGCCGGCCTTCTTCAGTGCCTTGTCCACGGTGGCGTTGGCGAGCTGGGAGATGTTGAAGGAGCCGTCGGAGGCGAAGTCGCTGTAGAGGTAGGCGGCCGGGTCGCCGGAGTCCAGGACGGTGGCGCGGGAGAGGATGAACGCGTCGAACGCGCCGGACAGGGCGTCGGCCTCGATGTTGGCGTACTCGCGGATGTCCAGCTTCACCTCGAACCCGGCCTTCTGGAGCTGCTGCTGGAGCGCGGCGGCGACCTCGGGCAGTTCGGCGCGGTCGGTGAAGGTGCCGATGGTGATGGTCTTCCCGGCCGGGTCGGCGGCCGAGGTCTTGCGCCGTACCGGCTCGCGCAGCCCGGCCGCCCACGGGAGCGCCGGCCCGAGCAGCCCCTCGGCGACGTCGGCGCGGCCCTCGTACACGCCCTTGACGATCGACTCGGCGTCGATCGCCTCACGGGCCGCCGCCCGCAGCGCGGGGTCCTTGAAGACGCCCTTCTCGGTGTTGAGGTAGAGGGTGTTGGTGCGCGGCATGGGGACCTCGGTGATGAGGTCCTGGTCGAGCACGGCGGCCTGCGACACCGGCACCGCCTCGACGATGTCGGCCTCGCCGCTGCGCAGGGCGGCGGCGCGGGCGGTGCCGTCCGGCACGAACCGCACGTCGATGCCGGGGGCCTTGGCCTTCGTGCCCCAGTAGTCGTCGTAGCGGTCGAGGCCGGCCGAGGAGGTGCCGTTGACCTTCGTCAGCTCGAACGGGCCGGTGCCGGCGCCGACCGGATCGACGGTCTTCCCCCGGTAGGCCTTGGGGGCCAGGATCGACAGCTGCGGGGAGCTCAGCCGCTGCGGGACCAGGGGGTCCTCGGCGGCGGTGGTCACGGTGACCTTGTCGCCGTCGGCCTTCGCGGTCAGGTCCACGCCGTCGAGGATGCGGGGCTTGGGGGAGGCGGCGGCGGCCTTGGTGAGGGAGTTGACGACGGCCTCGGCGGTGAGTTCGGTGCCGTCGTGGAAGGTGACGCCGTCGCGCAGGGTGAAGGTCCAGCTCTTGCCGGACTGCCTCCACTCGGTGGCGAGCGCGGGCTGCGCGTCGCCCTCTGCGTCCAGCTTGACCAGGGTCTCGGCGGTCGACCAGCGGGACAGTTTGAACGCGTCGTCGGAGAGCGGGGACAGGCCGGAACGCGGGGGCTGCATCATCGCGACCCGGATGCGCCGGCCCTCCCCGGAGGCGGAGTCGCCGTCCGAACCGGAGGCGGAGAAGCAGCCGGTGAGCAGGGCGGAGGCCGCGGTGACCGCGGCGAGGGGGACGAGTCGGGCGGGGAGGCGCACGGGACACTCCGGTCAAGGCGTGGTCAAAGGTTGAAGCCAGCATGACCGTAGCATGATGACAATCGTTTTCAGAAGTGCTGTCCGGATCACACCCGGTCCGTTCATGGACGGCCCGTCATGGCCGGACCCTCACCCGCCCCCTGACAGCCGCGCCCCCTTCAGCGCCATGTGCAGCAGCAGCCGGTCCTCCCCGTCGTCCAGGTCCAGGCCCGTCAGCTTCTCGACGCGGGAGAGGCGGTAGTACAACGTCTGGCGGTGGATGCCCAGTTCGGCGGCGGTACGGCCGGCCTGCCCGGCGCAGTCCAGGAACACCTCGGCGGTGCGGGCCAGTTCGCGGTGGGCGGGGGAGAGCAGGGGGCGTACGGCGGGGTCGTGGGCGGCTTCCGGGGGCAGCGCCGTGAGCAGGCGGAAGGGGCCGATCGACGCCCACTCGGCGACCGGCCCGAAGCGGGGTTCGGCGAGCGCGGCGCGGGCCGCGGCCGACGCCTCCCGCCAGGCCGTGCCGAGCTCCGCGAGACCGGTGCGCGCAGCGGCGATCCCCGCGGCCGCGGTGGCACCTTGCGCGGCTGCGGTACTCGCGGGGGATGCGCCGGTACGCGCGCGTGGTGCGGCGGATGTCGCGGGTGGCGCGGCGGTGCTCCCGCCGGCCGTGGCGGCGTGTCCGCCGGACGGGCCCGCGTTCCCCGCGGACCGGGCGGCCGTGGTGGCCGGGCCCGCCGGGATGCCGGTGCCGGCCCGCTCCAGCAGCCGCGAAGCCGCCGAGACCGCCGGGGCCGGGGCGGACGCCGACCGCAGCCGCAGCAGCAGCGCCAGGCACTGGCCCGTCGTGCCCCACGGCATCGTGCACAGCGCCGTGGCCCCCGGCACCGCACGGACCGACGGGGCGTCGTCGGGGTCGGCCGAGGGCCAGGGGGCCACGCACACCACCGTGTGGAGGCCCTCGGCGCGCGGGCCCAGCGCCGTGCGCAGCTCGGCGATCGCCATGTCCCGCTGCCAGTCGCGATCCGCCGTGAGGACCGCCCGCAGCTCCCTGCTGAGGTCCGCACCGTGCTGGGCCTCGTCGGCCAGCAGCGCGCCGATCCGGGCCGTGACCCGCATGGCGGCGTCCAGCTGCCGCTCGCTCGGCCCCGGGTCGTCGTCCAGCAGCCAGACGTAGCCGAGGACGACACCCCGATGACGTACCGGGAGGCAGACGCGGCCCCGGTACACCCCGGCCTCCTGCGACGGAGGGATGCGGACCGGGCCGGTGGCCCGGGTGATGCCGAAGCCCTCGAACCAGGCGCGGACGGCCGGCGTCGAGCGCCGGGTGAGGATCGAGCGGGTGCGCACCGGGTCCAGCGCCGACGGATCGAGGTCGCCCTCGCTGTCGTACGCGCCGAAGGCGATCAGCTCGAAGTCGCGGTTCTCCAGCGTCGCCGGCGCGCCGAGCAGCTCCGAGATCTCGTCCACCAGCTCCTGGTAGTCACCCCTGTGGTCCGACGTCACCCCGGCATTGTCACCCATGCGCCGACCGCCGTCATACATCTGTCTGAGATCCGCGGCACGGATGCGTGACAGCTGTCGATGGCCGACGATCGGAGGGATCCTTAGGTTTCACGGTGGTTCTCCGTGCCGTACCCGGACCGTCACCGTCCGGGTGTCGGCCTTCTGGTGCTTGTCTTCTGGAGGTGCCCCGTGCTGGGTCCCGTGATTCTCGCCGCGTCGCGCAGCGACCGGATGCGACGTCTGATCTCGGCGGCCCCGGGGACCCGGCAGGTCGTCGACCGCTTCATCCCCGGTGAGACGGTCGACGAGGTCCTGCCGATCATCCAGGAGCTCACCGACCGGGGCCTGGAGCTGACGATGGACGTCGTCGGCGAGGACATCACCACTCCCGAGCAGGCCGTCGCCGCCCGCGACGCCTACCTGGAGCTGATCGACCGGCTGAAGCCGCTGGACCTCGGCACCCGCGCCGAGATGTCGGTGAAGCTGTCGATGTTCGGGCAGGCGCTGCCCGGCGGCCACGAGCTGGCCCTGGCCAACGTCCGCCCGGTCGTCGAGGCCGCCGCGGAGATCGGCACCACGGTCACCCTGGACGCCGAGGACCACACCACCCTCGACTCGATGTTCGCCATCCACGAGGACCTGCGGGAGGAGTTCCCGCAGACCGGCTGCGTCATCCAGGCCTACCTGTTCCGCACGGAGGCCGACGCCCGCCGCCTCGCCGCGAACGGCAGCCGGGTCCGGCTGGTCAAGGGCGCCTACAAGGAGCCCGCCTCCGTCGCCCACCAGGACAAGCACGAGACCGACCGGGCATACGTCCGGGTCCTGCGGACGTTGATGCAGGGAGAGGGGTACCCGATGATCGGGTCCCACGACCCGCGCCTGATCTCCATCGCCCAGGAGCTCGCCCACCGCGCCGGGCGAAAGCCCGACGAGTACGAGTTCCAGATGCTGTACGGCATCCGCACCGACGAGCAGCTGCGGCTGGCCGCCGAGGGCCACCGCGTCCGCGTGTACACCGCCTACGGCACCGACTGGTACGGCTACTTCATGCGCCGTCTCGCGGAGAAGCCGGCGAACCTGCGCTTCTTCGCCCGCTCGATCGTCACCAAGGACTGAACCAAGGGCCGAGCCCGCAACACCGCTACTCAAGGAGTTACGGAAAACATGGACGCTGTGACCCAGGTCCCCACCCCCGTCAACGAGCCGGTGCACGGCTACGCCCCCGGCTCGCCCGAGCGGGCCCGGCTGGAGGCCAGGCTCAAGGAGCTGGCCGACAACCCGGTCGACCTGCCCTGCACGATCGGCGGCGAGAAGCGGATGGGCGGCGGCGAGGCGTTCGACGTCGTCCAGCCGCACAACCACCAGGCCGTGCTCGGCACGTACCGCAACGCCACCCGGCAGGACGCCCAGGACGCCGTCGACGCGGCTCTGGCCGCCGCGCCGGCCTGGCGCGCGCTGTCCTTCGACGACCGTGCGGCGATCTTCCTGCGCGCTGCCGAGCTGCTGTCCGGCCCGTGGCGCGAGACGCTGGCCGCCTCCACCATGCTCGGCCAGTCCAAGACCGCCCAGCAGGCCGAGATCGACACGCCCTGCGAGCTGATCGACTTCTGGCGCTTCAACGTCCACTACGCCCGCCAGATCCTGGCCGAGCAGCCCCCGGCCAACTCCCCGGGCGTCTGGAACCGCCTCGACCACCGCCCGCTGGAGGGCTTCGTCTACGCGATCACGCCGTTCAACTTCACCGCGATCGCCGGCAACCTGCCGACCGCGCCCGCGCTGATGGGCAACGTCGTGGTGTGGAAGCCCTCGCCGACGCAGACCCACGCGGCCGTGCTGCTCATGCGGCTGCTGGAGGAGGCCGGTCTGCCCAAGGGCGTCATCAACCTCCTCACCGGTGACGGCATCGAGGTCTCCGAGGTCGCCCTGCACCACCGCGACCTCGCCGGCATCCACTTCACCGGGTCGACCAGGACCTTCCAGTACCTGTGGAAGACGGTCGGCGCCAACATCGAGAAGTACCGCGCCTACCCGCGCCTGGTCGGCGAGACGGGTGGCAAGGACTTCGTGGTCGCGCACCCGAGCGCCGACCGGGCCGTGCTGAAGACGGCGCTGACCCGCGGTGCCTTCGAGTACCAGGGTCAGAAGTGCTCGGCGACCTCCCGGGCGTACATCCCCGCCTCGATCTGGAACTCCGGCTTCAAGGAGGAGTTCGCCGCCGAGGTCGACGGCATCGCGATGGGTGACGTCACCGACCTGTCGAACTTCATCGGCGCCGTCATCGACGAGCGCGCCTTCGCCAAGAACAAGGCCGCCATCGACCGGGCCAAGCAGGACCCGGCCTGCACGATCGTCGCGGGCGGCTCCTACGACGACTCGGTCGGCTGGTTCGTCCGCCCGACCGTCATCGAGTGCACCGACCCGGAGAACGAGGTGTTCCGCACCGAGTACTTCGGCCCGATCCTCGCCGTGCACGTCTACGAGGACGACAAGTACGACGAGATGCTGACCCAGATGGAGTCGGTCTCCGACTACGCCCTCACCGGCTCGGTCATCGCCAACGACCGCGCGGCCGCCGCCTACACGGCCGACAGGCTGCGGTACGCCGCCGGCAACTTCTACATCAACGACAAGTCGACCGGCGCCGTCGTCGGCCAGCAGCCCTTCGGCGGCGGCCGTGCCTCCGGCACCAACGACAAGGCCGGCGCCCCGCAGAACCTGCTGCGCTGGACCCTGACCCGCGCCATCAAGGAGACGCTGGTCCCGCCGACCGACTACACCTACCCGCACATGGGCTGAGCCCCAGGCGCGCACGACGGGCCGGGTCCTTCGACCCGGCCCGTCCGCATGCCCGGTCGGCCGCGCGCGGGCGGACCGTCAGGGCGTGACGTGGCGGCCCAGGAAGTCGCCGATCAGCCCCGCGATCCGGTCCGCGTGCGTCTCCAGCGCGAAGTGGCCCGTCGGCAGCAGGTGCACCTCCGCCTTCGGAAGATCGCGCTGGAAGGCGAGCGCACCGGCCGGGACGAAGATCTCGTCGTGGGCGCCCCACGCGGCCAGGAGCGGGACCTGACTGCCGCGGAAGTACTCCTGGAAGGCCGGGTAGAGCGCGAGGTTTGAGCCGTAGTCGGAGATCAGGGCCAGCTGGATCTCCGCCTGGCCGGGCCGGGCGAGCAGCGCCGCGTCGTGCTCGTAGGCGTCCGGACTGACCAGGCTCGGGTCGACGACGCCGTGCAGGTACTGCCACTTGATGCCGTCGATCGTGTAGATCTCCCGCACCGGCGCCTCGGTCCCGGGCGTGCGCTCGGCGATCAGTGCGAGCACCGGGGCCCAGGCCTCCTTGCCCAGTCCCTCCTCGTAGGCGTTGCCGTTCTGCGTGACGATCGCGGTCACGCGCTCCGGGTGGGCGAGTGCGAGGCGCAGGCCGATGGGGGCGCCGTAGTCCTGGACGTACAGGGCGTACTCCGTCAGTCCCAGGCGCTCGGTGAACTCCCCGGTGATCGTGGCCAGTTCGTCGAAGGTGTAGGAGAACTCCTCCGGCGCGGGCGTCGCCGAGCGGCCGAAGCCGATGTGGTCGGGGGCGATGAGACGGTAGCTGCCGGCGAGGAGGGGGAGCAGGTCGCGGAACATGTGTGAGCTGCTGGGGAAACCGTGCAGGAGCAGCAGGACCGGGGCGTCGGCGGGGCCCGCCTCCCGGTAGTACACCTCGTGGCCGCGGACGGTGACGGTGCGGTGGCGGGTGGGCATGACGGCGTCCCTTTTAACCTGTGAAGGCGGCCTGACTGGTTATGAGAGGGAGTGCATCACGCCCTGCCGTAACCAGTCAAGGGTGTTTTAGTGGTTAGTCGGGGATGGTGAGGACGAGGCCGCCCCTGACCCGTCCCGTCTCGCCCAGCTCGTGCGCCTTCGCGGCCTGCGCGAACGGGAGCGCCGCCGCCACGTGGAGGCGGATCCGCCCGTCGGCGAGAAGAGAGGCGATCTTGGTCAGGCGCTCGCCGGAAGGGTCCGCCTGGACGAGCGCGAACCGCAGGCCGCGGCCCTCCGCGTCCTCGGGGGACAGGCCCAGGTCGGCGGGCACGGCGCAGAGCAGGATGCCGTTCGGGTGCAGGGTGTTCAGGGTGCGGGGGCCGTGGTCGCCGCCGACCAGGTCGAGCGCGGCGTCGACGTCGTGCACGGCCTCCGCGAAGTCGGTGCCCGCCTCGTCGACGAGTTCGTCGGCGCCCAGGTCGCGGAGGAAGCCGTGGTCCTCGGCGCGGGCGGTGCCGATGACGTACGCGCCCTCTGCCTTGGCCAGCTGCACCGCCGCGTGCCCGGGCCCGTGCGCCGCCGCGTGGATCAGCACACGGCTGCCCGGGCCGATCCGGGCGGTGCCGATGAGCGCCTGCCAGGCCAGCAGCGTCGCCGTCGGCGCGGCCGCCGCGTGCACGTGGTCCAGCGCGGCGGGCTTGGCGGCGAAGTACGCGGCGGGCGCCGTGACGTGCGTGGCGTGCCCGCCGCCGTGCAGATGGCCGAACACCTCGTCGCCCGGCCGGAACCGGGTGACGTCCGCCCCCACCGTCTCCACCACCCCGGACACGTCCTGCCCGGGCGTGAACGGCGGCTGTCCGTAGAGCGGGGCGATCCCCGAACGCGCCAGCCAGTCCACCGGGTTGACGCCGGCCGCGCGGACGCCGATCAGGACCTCGCCGGGGGCGGGCTCGGGACGCGGGCGTTCCTCGACCTCCAGGACGTCCGGCCCGCCGAAGCGGTGCTGGGTCAGGACCTGGGCGCGGGGACGTTCCGTGGTCATCGGGTCTCCCTCCCGAAGCCGGACCCTTCCATCGTGCTCGCATACTGGGACGGTGACCACCCGACCGACGAGCGGCCGGTCGCGCACCGCTCACACCGCCGACCTGGCGCCCGCCGAACTCCGCGCCGTGCGCGCCCTGCTGACCGACGCCTTCGACGGCGACTTCGGCGACGACGACTGGGACCACGGACTCGGCGGCATGCACGCCCTCGTCCACGACGGCACCGGGCTCGCCGCGCACGGCGCCGTCGTCATGCGCCGGGTGAGGCACCGGGGACGCTGGCTGCGGGTCGGGTACGTCGAGAACGTCGCCGTACGGGCCGACGTCCGCCGCGCCGGACTCGGCGGCCGGGTCATGGCGGAGCTGGAGCGCGTCATCGACCATGCCTACGACCTCGGCGCCCTGTCCGCGAGCGACGACGGCGCCGGGCTGTACGCCTCCCGGGGCTGGCGGTTGTGGACCGGCAGGGTGTGCGCCCTCAGCCCCGAGGACGGCATCGTGCGCCTGCCCGAGGAGGAGGACAGCACCTATGTCCGCCCCGCCCTCGCCGGATCGCCCGACCCCGCCCACGAGCTGCTCTTCGACTGGCGGGACGGCGACGTGCTCTAGGCGTCACCGCAGGTCAGAGGGGTGTGAGCCACTGCACTGTCTCAGATAGTAGGAAGTCCGAGTAATTGTGGAGACAGCCGCCCCGGCCTGCCTTACGTTTGTAGGAGCCGAACGTCTCGCTCGATCAAGCGAATGGCGGTCGTGAGCCGGGCCCCGTGCAGGCAACCCCTGCGGCACCGCTCCCCGCCCCATCCGGCGTCTCGCACCCCCTTTCCCGTACTCCACGTGCTGTCGAAGGAGTCGATCTCCCATGGCCGAGACGACCGTCCGCCGCCGAGTCCGTCACGTCTCCCGTACGAGCGAGTCCGACCGCAAGAACGCCGCCGCCGCGCTCCAGCGCGCCCTCGACCGCCGCGACAACGGCGGCTCGACCGGCCACTGAGCCGCGCCCGAGAACCCGGGAGCCGCACCCGCGCTTCGGGTGCGGCACGGTCTCACCGGCCGCGCCGCACCTCGAAGTGGTCGATCCGCTCGCCGCTCTGCGCCAGCGCCGACACCGTCAGTCTCGGGGCCGCACCGCTCACCGCCTCCACCGTGAGGAACGAGAAGCCCCGGTACCGCACCCGGGACCAGGTCACGCTCTCCTTCCTGGCGAGCCGTGACTTCGTCCACCGGAAGGTGTCCACCGACTCGCGGTCGGCGACGTTGCCCTCGTAGCTCTCCGCCACGCCCGCCGGAAAGCCGTACAGGTCCTTGCCGCCGCCGCCCGCGGTGACGTACACGGTCCCGTCCCGGCGGGGGTCCGTCGACCCGCCGACCGGCACCGGCCTGCCGACCTCACCGTCCCGGATCGCGTCGGTCCGCTCGTACACGTGGTTGTGTCCGTTGATCACCAGGTCCACCTGGTGCCTGGCGAACAGCGGCAGCCACTCGGCGCGCACCCCGCCGTCGGAGGCGTGCGTCGACGTCGAGTACGCACAGTGGTGGAAGAAGACGACCACGAAGTCGACGTCCCGGTCCGCCCGCAGCTCGCCGAGCGTCCGGTCCAGCCAGCTCGTCTGCCGGCCCTCCGTGTAGCCGAGGTTGGCGGGGATCTCGTAGGACACGTCGTTCGCGTCCAGCGCGACCACGCCGACGTTGCCGTACCTGAACGCGTACACCCCCGGCGCGGTGCGCGGGTCGAAGCCGCTGTCCGGCAGGGAGAAGCGGGCGAGTTGGCCGCCGTAGCCGTCCGGGGAGTACCAGGCCTCCATGTCGTGGTTGCCGGTCGTCACCATCCACGGCACGGACCGCGCCACCGGCTCGGTCTGCTTCAGGAACAGGTCCCACCGCGTGGCGTCGAAGACGTCCGACTCCTTGCCCTTGCCCGTCGGGTCGGCGTAGCAGATGTCCCCGGCGTGCAGGTGGAAGGCCGGGTTCTGACGCAGCAGAAGGGGGTTGTTGGCCGCGGCGTCCCTGCCGACGCCCTGGTCGCCGAAGGCGGTGAACACGAACCGCTCCGGCGGACGCGCCGGTGCCGTGCGGAAGGAGTGGATGGTCGACCGGTGCGGCGGCGAGGCCGGGTCGAAGCCCTCGTGGCCGACGCCGTAGTAGTACGTCGTGCCCGGCCGCAGACCGTCCAGGGCCGTGTGCAGGTAGTACTGCTCCACCGCCGGCCGTACGCCCCTCAGTTCCGGGGTGCGCAGGTCGCGCAGCTCCGCCTCGACCTTGTCGCCCAGCTCGTCGGGGCGCAGGCCCACCCTGACGTACGGCTTGCGCACCGCGAGCGGCACCTGCCAGGAGATCCGCATCTGCGTCCTCGGGTCGGCCCCGAAGGCGAGATGGCGGCCGAAGGGCGTGACGTAGGAGCCCGGGGCCCTGGAGGTGGCCGGGGACGGGCTCCTGGTCGCCGCACCGCTTCCCGGGCTCGAACAGCCGGTCAGCAGTCCGCCCGCCACCGCGCCGGCCGTCGCCAGCGTGCGGCGCCGGGACAGCCGGGTGCGCAGGTACTCGTGCTGTTCCGCCATGCTCATCCGGCCCGCGAGCCGGGGCGGGACACCGAAGTCGGGGATCTCCATGGCTGGAGAACTTCCCAGCGAACGCCAACGCCCGCCCCACATGCGGGTGAACGGCAGCCGACACCCTGGCGCGGCATGTCCGTATCGCGGACAGCGCGTGTCATCCCATGGGACGAGGAGTAGGGTGCCCGCATGTCTCGCAGCATCAATCTCGCAGTGATCCCCGGTGACGGCATCGGCCAGGAAGTCGTGGCCGAAGGCCTCAAGGTCCTCTCCGCCGTCCTCCCGCAGGATGTGAAGCTGGAGACCAAGGAGTACGACTTCGGCGCCCGGCGCTACCACGCCACCGGTGAGACCCTCACCGACGCCGACCTCGACGCCCTCAAGCGGCACGACGCCATCCTGCTCGGCGCGATCGGCGACCCGTCGGTGCCGTCCGGCGTCCTGGAGCGCGGCTTCCTGCTCAAGCTCCGCTTCGCCTTCGACCACCACGTCAACCTGCGCCCGAGCAAGCTGCTGCCGGGCGTGGCCACGCCGCTGGCCGGCGAGCCGCAGATCGACTTCGTCGTGGTCCGCGAGGGCACCGAGGGCCCGTACACCGGCAACGGCGGCACCATCCGCAAGGGCACGCCGCACGAGGTCGCCACCGAGGTCTCCGTCAACACGGCCTTCGGTGTCGAGCGCGTGGTCCGCGACGCCTTCGCCCGCGCCCAGGCCCGCCCGCGCAAGAAGCTGGCGCTGATCCACAAGAACAACGTGCTGACCTTCGCCGGTCACCTGTGGACGGACGTCTTCAACAGGGTGGCCGAGGAGTACCCCGAGGTCACCACCGAGTACATGCACGTGGACGCGGCGACGATCTACCTCGTCACGCAGCCCGAGCGCTTCGACGTGATCGTCACCGACAACCTCTTCGGCGACATCATCACCGACCTCGCCGCGGCCGTCTCCGGCGGCATCGGCGTCGCCGCGAGCGGCAACATCAACCCCTCCGGCGAGTTCCCCTCGATGTTCGAGCCCGTGCACGGCTCCGCGCCCGACATCGCCGGCCAGGGCAAGGCCGACCCCACCGCCACGGTGCTGTCCGTCGCCCTGCTGCTGCGCCACCTCGGCTACGAGGCCGAGGCCGCCCGTATCGAGGACGCGGTCTCCGCCGACCTCGCCGAGCGCACCGGCAAGCCCGCCCGCAGCACGTCGGAGATCGGCGACGCGCTGGCCGTACGCGTAGCCGGCTGACCCCGCCGCGCTCCTCGACACACACGAAGCCGCCGGGTCATCGAGCGCCCGGCGGCTTCCCCATGTCCCCGCCGGGTGTCACCATCTACCATCCGGACCGCATTCACGCCGATTTCTTCCGCGGACTCCGCTTGCGATAATCGAACGCGGAGCCGCCGAATGAGGGAATGCTCGGACGTCCTAGCACTGGCCACTGGCAGTACGGGCGTGAGCGCGGCCCGTCACACACAACGGTGAAGGACAACAACCCATGACGACGCCCACGATCGAGCTCAAGCCCTCCGCCAGCCCCCTCGCCGACGCCGAGCGCGAGGCGATCCTGACCAACCCCGGGTTCGGCCGCCACTTCACCGACCACATGGTGACGATCAAGTGGACGGAAGGCCGGGGCTGGCACGACGGCCAGCTCGTCCCGTACGCGCCGATCTCCCTCGACCCGGCCACCACGGTCCTGCACTACGCCCAGGAGATCTTCGAGGGCCTGAAGGCCTACCGCCAGCCCGACGGCTCGGTGGCCACCTTCCGCCCCGAGAAGAACGCCGAGCGCTTCCAGCGCTCCGCCCGCCGCCTCGCCATGCCCGAGCTGCCGGTCGAGACGTTCATCGAGGCGTGCGACGCCCTGGTGAAGCAGGACAAGGCGTGGGTGCCCGCGCACGGCGGTGAGGAGTCCCTCTACCTGCGCCCGTTCATGATCGCCACCGAGGTCGGCCTGGGCGTGAAGCCCGCCAACGAGTACCTGTTCCTGGTCATCGCCTCCCCGGCCGGCGCCTACTTCCCCGGCGGCGTCAAGCCGGTCTCCATCTGGGTCTCCGAGGACCGCGTCCGCGCCGTCCCCGGCGGCATGGGCGACGCCAAGACGGGCGGCAACTACGCGGCCTCCCTGCTCGCCCAGGCCGAGGCCGCCACCAAGGGCTGCGACCAGGTCTGCTACCTCGACGCCGTGGAGCACACCTGGGTCGAGGAGCTCGGCGGCATGAACCTGTACTTCGTGTACGGCGACAGGATCGTCACGCCCTCGTTGACCGGCTCCATCCTGGAGGGGGTCACGCGTGACTCGCTGCTGACCGTCGCCCGCGACCTCGGCTACGAGGCCGAGGAGGGCCGTGTCTCCGCCGACCAGTGGCAGCGCGACTCGGAGAACGGCACCCTCACCGAGGTCTTCGCCTGCGGCACGGCGGCCGTCATCACGCCGGTCGGCACGGTCAAGCGGGCCGGCGCCGAGTGGCAGCAGTCGGGCGGCGAGCCCGGCGAGGTCACCCTCCGCCTCCGCCAGGCCCTCCTCGACATCCAGCGCGGCACCGCCGAGGACAAGCACGGCTGGATGCACCGTCTCGGCTGAACCGGCCCCGCCCTTCGCGAGTCCGCCCCCGCCGGTCTTCCGGCGGGGGCGGCGCTGCATGGCGTTCACGGGCGAGGGCGGCGTGCTGACGACCGTGCCGAGCGCACCGATCTGCCGGCGGGCGTCTCGCGGTGCACGCGAGGACGGCCTGTTCCCTGACCTCCCTGTCTGTGCACGCCGACCTCGCCCGGAGCGCGGGCCGTCTCGCGGCGGACGACGGCCGCGCGCGTGGGCCTCGGCGGCTACCGGCTCCTGTCGGTCCCGCGGAGCCGCCCGCCCGCGTCGGCACGGCCCTGTCGCGCCCGACGCCGGCGGCCCGGTCGGAGGAGCGCGGCGGGTGCGCCGCCGTGACCGCGGGGTGGTGCGCCGCCCATGCGCCGCCGGGCCGTGGCGCGCCGCCGGTGCCGTGCCGGGCGAGGGGTACCGGGCCGCCGACCACGCAGCGACCTCGTCGCCGTCACCCACCGCAGCCCACCCGGCCCCGGTCGGGGCGAAGCCCGGGCCGGACGGCCGTCCCCGTCCGGCCCGGGCGGCTTGTGCGGGAACGGGGGTCAGCGCTCGGCGGGCTCGGCGGCCGAGGCCGTCGTCCGGGCCGGGTCGGCGGCCGGCGCCGCGGCCGGGGGCGTGCCCAGCGCGGTCAGTCCGAGATGGACGGCACCGCCGACCAGCCCCGACAGCAGGAAGCTGCAGTCCACCCCGCCCGTGAGGGACAGCAGCGGTCCCTCGTACTGCGGCAGCGACACCGACAGCAGGCCCACCACGGCGCCCAGCGCCCAGGACACGGTGGCCGGGAGGTTCCAGCCCGCCGTGTACCAGTAGACGCCGCCCCGGGAACGGCGGTTGAAGACCTGCAGGGCGTCCGCGTCGTACACCCCGCGGCAGCGGGCGAAGCCGATGAGGGTGATGACCGCCCACGGCGTGCCGATCGCGGTCAGGAGCAGGACGAAGGACGTCATCGCGTCCTGCGCGGTCGAAGCGTAGTGGCCGGCGAAGACGCAGGCCGTGGCGATCACCGCGACCGTGCAGGTGGCCGTGGCGCGCGAGGCGCGGGGCAGGATGGCGTCCAGGTCCAGGCCCATCGAGTACAGCATCAGCCCCGCGTTGCCGACCGAGCCCGCGGAGGCGGTGAGCATAAGCGGGACCAGGTACCAGACGGGGGCGGCGTCGACCAGCGGGCCCGCGTAGTCGAGGGCGGCACGGGCCGCGTACGCCGTGAACGTGCCGAACAGCTGGGGCACCAGCAGGCCCAGCCCCAGGCCCAGCCAGGTCGCGTGCAGGACGCGGCGGCAGGAGTGGCGGGCGGGGGAGATGTAGCGGGTGTAGTCCCCGAGGAGGGTGATGAAGGCGATCGGGCCCGACAGGCCGGCGGCCACCGTCGCCAGGAGCCAGGTGGGCCAGAAACCGCCGAGGAGGTAGCCGCCCGCCTCGGGCAGGGCGGACGTCGTGAACGTCGGGGCGTAGGCGACCAACCCCAGCACCAGCAGGGCCGTCATCCCCAAGGCCAGCACGCGGGACATCGCGAGCAGCACCCGGTAGCCGTACACGGCGCCGACGACCGTCGCCGCGGCGAGCAGACCGTAGACGACGCCGTACGACACGTCGTTCGCGGGCAGCCCGGTCAGGCGCCCGAGCACGCTCGCCGTCACGTCCCCGCCGATCCACACGGTCAGCGTGGTGTAGCCGAGGGCGAGCAGCAGGCCGACCACCGAGCCGACGAGCCGGCCGCGCACCCCGAAGTGGGCGCCGGAGGGCGTGGACAGGTTGGTCGCCGTGCGCAGCGAGATCAGGGCCAGCGGCGCCGTGAGGGCCGTGCCGACGAGCGTGCCGACCACGACGGAGCTGACCGACGCCCACCAGTCCAGGCCGAAGGACGGCGGCAGCCAGCCGAAGACGATCACGCCCAGGCAGAGGTTGGAGCCGAGCAGGATCGAGACGAGATCGCGCGGCCCGCTGGTGCGCTCCTCTTCCGGGATGGTGTCGACTCCGCGCTGTTCTGTCGGCATGGCTGGTCTCCTCAGACGGCCGCGCTGGTGTTTGAATGGCGCTCAATGTGTCGTGGATGTGCTGTTCCGTCAATGGTTGGCATCCGAGAATCTCGCGTTTAGAGTGCTGCTCTAAAATCTGGAAGCAAGGAGGTGCCGGGACGTGAGACTGACGCCCACGGAGCGTGACCGGCTGCTGCTGTTCTCGGCGGCCGAGCTGGCCCGGGCCCGCCGGGCGCGCGGACTGAGGCTCAATGTGCCGGAGGCGACCGCGCTGATCGCCGACGCCGTGTGCGAGGCGGCCCGCGACGGCGCCCGGCTCGCCGGGGCGATCGAGCGCGCCCGGTCGGTGCTCGGCCCCGACGACGTGCTGCCGGGCGTCGCGGACGTGGTCACCGAGGTGCACGTCGAGGCGGTCTTCGACGACGGTTCCCGGCTCGCGGTCGTCTCCGACCCGATCGGGGGCGGGCTCGGAGACCGGGCCCCGGGCGCGCTGCTGCCGGGGCCCGAGCACGCCGACCCCGAGGCGACGGTGCGGCTGACGGTCACCAACACCGCCACCGTGCCCGTCTCCGTCACCTCCCACTTCCACTTCTTCGAGGCCAACCCGCGGCTCGACTTCGACCGCTCGGCGGCCTACGGGATGCGGCCGGCCGTGCCCGCCGGGTCGTCCGTGCGCTTCGGGCCCGGCGAGTGCGTAGAGGTCGGGCTCGTCCCGATCGGAGGTGACCGGATCGCCATCGGCTTCGCCGGGCTCGTCGACGGGCCGCTGGACGCGCCGGGGGCGAAGGAGGAGGCCCTGCGCAGGGCCGCGGCCTGCGGATATCTGGGAGCGTGAGATGAACCCCTACGCGTACGCCTCGGTGCACGGCCCCCGGGCCGGTGACCGCGTCCGGCTCGGCGACTCGGGACTGGTGATCCGCGTCGAGTCCGACGCCCAGCGCCACGGCGACGAGTTCCTCGCCGGGTTCGGCAAGACCGCCCGCGACGGGCTGCACCTGAAGGCGGCGGCCGTCCGGGAGACCTGTGACGTCGTCGTCAGCAACGTCGTCGTGATCGACGCCGTGCAGGGCGTGCGGAAGGTGTCCATCGGCATCCGGGAGGGCCGCATCAGCGGGATCGGGCGGGCCGGGAACCCCGACACGCTCGACGGCGTCGACGTCGTGGTCGGCACGGGCACCTCGATCGTGTCCGGCGAGGGCCTCATCGCCACCGCCGGGGCCGTCGACACCCACGTCCACCTGCTGTCACCGCGGATCATGGAGGCCTCGCTCGCCTCCGGCGTGACCACGATCATCGGGCAGGAGTTCGGTCCCGTGTGGGGCGTCGGCGTCAACTCGCCCTGGGCGCTGCGGCACGCGTTCGGCGCGTTCGACGCCTGGCCGGTCAACATCGGCTTCCTGGGCCGGGGTTCGTCGTCTCATGCGGCACCCCTGATCGAGGCGCTGGCCGAGGGCGGCGCGTCCGGCTTCAAGGTCCACGAGGACATGGGGGCGCACACCCGCGCCCTGGACACGGCGCTGCGGGTCGCCGAGGAGCACGACGTCCAGGTCGCCCTGCACAGCGACGGGCTGAACGAGTGCCTGTCCGTCGAGGACACCCTGCGGGTGCTGGAGGGCCGCACGATCCACGCCTTCCACATCGAGGGCTGCGGCGGCGGGCACGTGCCCAACGTCCTGAAGATGGCGGGCGTCGCGAACGTCATCGGCTCGTCCACCAACCCCACCCTGCCCTTCGGCCGGGACGCCGTCGCCGAGCACCACGGCATGATCGTCTCCGTCCATGACCTGAAGACCGACCTGCCCGGCGACGCCGCCCTGGCCCGCGACCGGATCCGCGCCGGAACCATGGGCGCCGAGGACGTACTGCACGACCTGGGCGCGATCGGCATCACCTCGTCGGACGCGCAGGGCATGGGCCGGGCCGGCGAGACGGTCCGCCGTACGTTCGCCATGGCCGGGAAGATGAAGGCCGAACTCGGCGCGCCCGACGACCACGACAACGAACGCGTCCTGCGCTACATCGCCAAGCTCACCATCAACCCCGCCCTCGCGCACGGTCTGTCCCACGAGGTCGGCTCGATCGAGGTCGGCAAGCTCGCCGACATCGTGCTGTGGCGCCCGGAGTACTTCGGCGCCAAGCCGCAGCTCGTCCTCAAGGCCGGCTTTCCGGCGTACGGTGTCGTCGGCGATCCCAACGCGGCCACCGACACCTGCGAACCCCTCGTTCTGGGGCCGCTGTTCGGCGCACACGGCGCGACCCCGGCCGACATCTCCGTCGCCTTCGTCGCGCGGGCGGCCCTCGACCAGGGCAACGACACGATGCCGACCCGGCGGCGCAGGGTCGCGGTGCGCGGCACGCGCGGCATCGGCCCGGCCGACCTGCGCCGCAACTCCCGTACCGGTTCCGTCGACGTGGACCAGCGCACCGGCCTGGTCACCCTCGACGGCGAACCCCTGCACTCCGAGCCCGCCGACTCGGTCTCCCTCAACCGGCTCTACTTCCTCTGACCTCCACTCCCCTTCCGCTCAGTTCCGATTCCGCTAAGGACCGCCTCCATGAACACGCCTGCCGCCGACGGCTTCCGCATGCCCGCCGAGTGGGCCCCGCACGAGCGCACCTGGATGGCGTGGCCGGGAGCCAACGCGACGTTCGACGATGCCGAGGAACTGGCCGCCGCCCGGATCGCCTGGGCCGCGGTCGCCCGGGCGGTGCGCCGTTTCGAGCCGGTGACGGTGGTGTGCGGGCCCGGCGGGTCGGCCGAGGCCCGGGCCCTGCTGGGGGAGGGCGTCGAGACGGTGGAACGCGACCTCGACGACGCCTGGATGCGCGACATCGGACCCACCTTCCTCACCAGCGGCACCGGCGAACTGGCCGCCGTGGACTGGACGTTCAACGGCTGGGGCGCCCAGGACTGGGCCAGCTGGGAGCACGACGCGAAGATCGCCGCGTACGTCTCGGACCTCGCGGGCGCACGCACGTACACCTCCAGGCTCGTCAACGAGGGCGGCGGCATCCACGTCGACGGCGAGGGAACCGTCCTGCTCACCGAGACCGTGCAGCTCGGCCCGGAGCGCAACCCCGGCTGGACGAAGGAGCAGGTCGAGGCGGAGATCCACGGCCACCTCGGCACCCGCAAGGCGATCTGGCTGCCGCGCGGTCTGACCGGCGACTACCCCCCGTACGGCTTCGGCACCCTCGGCCACGTCGACATCGTCGCCGCCTTCGCCCGCCCGGGCGTCGTGGTGGCGCACTCCCAGCCCGACCCGGCGCACCCCGATCACGAGGTGACCAAGGAGGTCATCGGCCTGCTCAGGGCGCAGACGGACGCGCGGGGCCGCCGCCTGGAGGTCGTGGAGGTGCCCGCCCCGACCGTGCTGGAGGCCGACGGCCACTGGGCCGACTACTCCTACATCAACCACTACGTCTGCAACGGCGGAGTGGTGCTGTGCGGTTTCGACGACCCGCGCGACGAACTCGCGGCCGGCGTCTTCCGCCGCCTGTTCCCCGAGCGGACCGTGACCCTGGTGGACGCCCGCCCGATCTTCGCCGGCGGGGGCGGCATCCACTGCATCACCCAGCAGCAGCCGAGGGCCGGCGTCAGGTAGAACGTACGGGTGAACGTACTGCTCTGCGCGGCCTGCGGTCGCGGCCTGACCGAGCCCGTCCGGCTCCTCGACGCGCCGCCCCGGCACCCGGGCTGGGACGGACTGCCCGGCCCCGACGGCCGGCGACGCCCTCCGGCGAGCGTCCCGCGCGGCACGTACGTCGTCGATCCGCTGCCGCACGGAGCGCCGTACGTGCCGTTCGAGGGACCCCTCGACGAGTACGACGGGGTGGTCCCGGGCGGGGGGTGGCGGTCCGACGAGCGCGGCCCGCTGGTCTCCGCGGGGCCGCGCGGCACGTACGTCCTGCACCCGCTCGGCGTCGTCGGCGTCGAACCGCACGCCGACGGCTCCCGCCTCATCGGGTGCTGCGGCCCGGACGGCACGCAGGGGGTCAGCCACGTGTGCGGCTGCGGGGCGGAGGTCGCGATCGTCGCCGCCGACTGCACGAGCGGCTACGAGACCCGCCTCGTCGCGGGGGCCGTGCGGGTGGTGGCCGCGCAGGGCGCGCAGGGCGCGCCGGCCGAGCCGACCCCGCCGGCCGAGCCGACCCCGCCGGCCGAGCCGACCCCGCCAGCCGCGCCGGACGTACCGGCCACGCCCACGGCACACCCCGTACGGGCCACGGGGACCGCCCCGGCCGCCAGGTCCCCGGAGGCCGGCCGGTGACCCGACGCCGTACCCCCGCCCCGCCGCGCGAGGACGTGCTCGCCGCCGCCATGGCGATGATCGCCGAGCGCGGGCTGGAGCAGCTCACCATGGCGGCGCTGGGCCGTGAGGTCGGTATGAGCAGCGGTCACCTCCTCTACTACTTCCGCTCCAAGGACGAACTGCTGCTGCGCACCCTGGAGTGGAGCGAGGGCCGCCTCGGCGCCGCACGCGGCCGGCTCCTCACCCGCCCCGCACCGGCCCGCGAACGCCTGGACGCCTACGTGGACCTGTACGTGCCCGACGGGCACGGAGACCCGCACTGGACGCTGTGGCTGGAGGTCTGGAACCGCTCGAAGGGCGCCGACGGCGACGCCCGCGACCGGCAGGCCGCCATCGAGGGCGCCTGGCACCGCGACCTGGTCGCCCTGCTGGCCGAGGGCATCTCCCGGGGCGAGTTCCGGCCCGTGGACCCCGACCGGTTCGCGGCCCGCCTGCGCGCCCTGCTGGACGGCTTCTCCATCCACGTCGCCATCGGGCTGCGCGGCACGGACCGAGCCCAAGTCCTGCGCCACGTACGGGAGTTCGTGGCGGACGGCCTCCTCGCGGACTCCTGAGCGCCAACACCGACGAGGTCACCGACGGCTTCGTCCGCCGCCTGCGGTGATCACGCAACTGCTCGCATCCTGAGACGGAGGGTGAGCACGGGGGTGGGGTGTGCCAAACTGCCTCCGTGCTCTCGTTCGCCACGATTATTGGCAGCAGGCGCGCCGGTCCGCAGTGACCGCCCAGTAACGACCACGTACGGGCGGACACCGTCGTCCTCGACCCGCGCGCAGACCTCTCGCACCCGCGAGGGGTTTTTCTGTTTCCTGGCCCACCCACAGCCGGGAGGCGAGCGCGAGGGACCATGGGGGGACGGTGGAACCGGTCATTCCGGTAGACCGAGATCCAATACAGGAGCCTTCAGACCATGACGGAAACCAGCGAGCTCGACGACTCGTTCCACGTCTTCGACACCACCCTGCGCGACGGCGCCCAGCGCGAGGGCATCAACCTCACGGTCGCGGACAAGCTGGCCATCGCACGGCACCTGGACGACTTCGGCGTGGGCTTCATCGAGGGGGGCTGGCCGGGCGCCAACCCCCGGGACACCGAGTTCTTCGCCCGCGCCCAGAAGGAGATCGAGTTCCGGCACGCGCAGCTGGTGGCGTTCGGCGCCACACGCCGGGCGGGCGCGAAGGCGGCGGAGGACCCGCAGGTCAAGGCTCTGCTCGACTCGGGCGCCCCGGTCGTCACCCTGGTCGCCAAGTCCCACGACCGCCATGTCGAACTGGCCCTGCGCACCACCCTCGACGAGAACCTGGAGATGGTCCGCGACACCGTCTCCCACCTGCGTTCCCAGGGGCGCCGCGTGTTCGTCGACTGCGAGCACTTCTTCGACGGCTACCGCGCCAACCCCGAGTACGCCAAGTCCGTGGTGCGCACGGCGGCCGAGGCCGGCGCCGACGTGGTGATCCTGTGCGACACCAACGGCGGCATGCTCCCGGCCCAGGTCCACGCCGTGGTCTCGACCGTCCTGGCCGACACAGGCGCCCGCCTCGGCATCCACGCCCAGGACGACACCGGCTGCGCGGTCGCCAACACCCTCGCCGCCGTCGACGCGGGCGCCACCCATGTGCAATGCACCGCCAACGGCTACGGCGAGCGCGTCGGCAACGCCAACCTGTTCCCCGTCGTCGCCGCCCTGGAGCTGAAGTACGGCAAGAAGGTCCTGCCCGAGGGCCACCTGCGCGAGATGACCCGCATCTCGCACGCCATCGCCGAGGTCGTCAACCTCACCCCCTCCACCCACCAGCCCTACGTCGGCGTCTCCGCCTTCGCGCACAAGGCCGGCCTGCACGCCTCCGCGATCAAGGTCGACCCGGACCTCTACCAGCACATCGACCCCGAGCTGGTCGGCAACACCATGCGGATGCTGGTCTCCGACATGGCGGGCCGCGCCTCGGTCGAACTCAAGGGCAAGGAGCTCGGCATCGACCTCGGCGGCGACCGGGAGCTGGTCGGCCGCGTGGTGGAGCGCGTGAAGGAACGCGAGCTGAAGGGTTACACCTACGAGGCCGCCGACGCCTCCTTCGAGCTGCTGCTGCGCACCGAGGTGCAGGGCAGGCCGCTGCGCTACTTCGAGGTCGAGTCCTGGCGCGCCATCGTCGAGGACCGCCCCGACGGCAGCCACGCCAACGAGGCCACCGTCAAGCTGTGGGCCAAGGGCGAGCGCATCGTCGCCACCGCCGAGGGCAACGGCCCGGTCAACGCCCTCGACCGCGCCCTGCGCGTGGCGCTGGAGAAGATCTACCCGCAGCTCGCCAAGCTCGACCTCGTCGACTACAAGGTCCGCATCCTGGAGGGCGTGCACGGCACCCAGTCCACGACCCGTGTCCTGATCTCCACCACCGACGGCGCGGGGGAGTGGTCCACGGTGGGTGTCGCCGAAAACGTCATCGCCGCGTCGTGGCAGGCGCTGGAGGACGCGTACACGTACGGGCTGCTGCGCGCCGGGGTGACGCCGGCGGAATGAGGCGCGCGGGCGCGTTCCCGAGGGGGTCCGTCCGTGGTGTCGGTCCTGGTGGGAAAAGCCCCACCAGGACCGATCTGCTTTTCTATGCCGTTTCTTTGCCGATTCGGGTAGCTTCGAACATATGAAGGCCGCGCTGGTGCGTACCCTCGTACGCCTGTTGATCGTGCCGGTCGCCGCCGTACTGGCGGCGCTGATGGTCGGTGCGCCCGGGGCGCACGCGGCCACGGACCTCTCCCGAGTCGCCGAAGCGCTGCGCGAGAGTCCCGTGTATGTGGACCCGGAGGCCACCGCGCAGCTGTCCGAGGCGGACGCGGAAGCGCTCGCCGACAAGATCGAGGACGCTGACAAACCCGTCTTCGTGGCGGTCCTCCCGGCGGACTACCCGACCGAGAACCTCTTCCAGAACCTGCGCACCGAGACCGGCGTCACCGGCCTGTACGGCATCCGGCTCGGCGACGAGTTCGACGCGCGCGCCGACAGCAGCGTGCTGAGCCGCCAGGCGGTGGACAACCTGGTCACGGCCGTGCGGGGCGCGGGTGACGCCAAGGCCCAGCTGAACGACTTCGTCGACGACGCGCTGCGCAACGTCGGCGGTTCGGCGCCGAGCACCTGGACCGACGGTTCCGGCGGCGACGGCGTGCCCACCGCTGCGCTGATCACCACCGGCGCCGTGCTGGCGGCCGGCGGCGCGGGCGCGTACGCCCTCGCACGGCGCAACCGGCGGCGCCACGCCGAGGAGCAGCGCGCGGCCCTGGAGAGGCTGCGGGTGGTGGTCGACGAGGACATCACCGCCTTCGGCGAGGAGCTCGACCGCCTCGACTTCCATCCCGGCGAACCCGGCGCCGACGACGCGATGCGCGCGGACTACGAGCACGCCCTCGACGCCTACGAGCAGGCGAAGTCGCTGATGGCGGCCGCCACGAAACCCGAGGACGTCCGGGCCGTCACCCAGGCCGTCGAGGACGGCCGCTTCGCCCTGGCCACCCTCGCCGCCCGCCGCGAGGGCCGCCCGCTGCCCGAGCGCCGCCCGCCCTGCTTCTTCGACCCGCGTCACGGACCCTCGGTCGTCGACGCCACCTGGACCCCGCCGGGCGGCGCGACGCGCGAGGTGCCGGTGTGCGCCGCCGACGCCACCCGCCTCGCCGACGGCCGCGACCCGGTCATCCGAGAGGTGGACACCGAGTACGGCCGCCGCCCCTACTGGGACGCGGGCCCGGCCTACGGCCCCTGGGCCGGCGGTTACTTCGGCGGCGGCATCCTGCCCGGCCTCCTCATCGGCACGATGCTCGGCAGCATGATGGCCACGCCGTCCTACGCCGCCGACTACGGCGCCGGTTACGGCGACTTCGGCGGCTACGAGGGCGGTGACCTGTCCGGAGCCGACTTCAACACCGACGACTTCTCGGGCGGCTTCGGCGGTGGCGACTTCGGGGGCGGTGACTTCGGCGGGGGCGGTGACTTCGGCGGCGGATTCTGAGCGGATCACCGCCCTCACGGCCCGACCCGAAGGCTGGTCCCGGCGCAGCTCGGCGGCCCCGCGCGAATGGGTCCGCCGCTCTCGCGGACAGGTGAGCCGCCGCCCCCGCGGACCGGTTGGCCACCGCCCCAGCGGACAGGCGAACGCCCGCCCTCCGGCGCGGGGAGTGGAAGGCGGGCGTATTCGCGGTGGGGACCGGGCGCGGCGGCGTCACGTGCTCGGGCGCGGCGCCGTCACGCGTTCCTGATCGCCGAGATGTCGAAGTTCAGCTTGATCTTGTCGGATACCAGGAAGCCGCCCGTCTCCAGTGCGGCGTTCCAGGTCAGGCCCCACTCGGAGCGCAGGATCGTGGCCTTGCCCTCGAAGCCGACGCGCTCGTTGCCGAAGGGGTCCTTCGCGGCGCCGTTGAACTCGAGGTCGATCGTGACCGGCCGGGTGACGCCGAGGATGGACAGGTCGCCGGTGATGCGGTAGTCGTCGCCGCCGAGGGCCTCCGCCTTGGTGGAGCGGAAGGTCATCGTCGGGAACTCGTCCGTCCTGAAGAAGTCCGCGCTCTTCAGGTGCCCGTCGCGGTCGGCGTTGCCGGTGTCGATGCTGTCCATCTTGACGTCGATGGACGCGCTGGACAGGGACGGATCGGTGCCGTCCAGGTGCAGCGATCCGGCGAAGTCGAGGAACTTGCCCTTGACGTTGGTGACCATGGCGTGGCGGGCCGTGAAGCCGATCGTGGTGTGTGCGGGGTCGATCGTGTAGTCGCCGGTCAGCGTGGCGAGGTTGGCGTTGGTGCTCATGGTGTCCTCCTCCTGATGGTCCGTTTAAGTTTCAACTACTTCAACACGACCCACCGTAGTCCTATTCCGTTCAATGTTCAACAGTTCTTGCGGGTGTGGCGCGCATGGATCACCTCATGCCCCCGCCCAGTCGCCTGCGCGGTCCGGGACGCCGTACGGCACACCCGGGACGTCGCGGACGTGCCCGGCTGGCTCACCCTGCCGGGCCCCCGCGGAATCCCCCTCGGCCGTTCCGGCGGCTGCTGGACCCTTCCGGCTGACAGGCGCCCGCGCTCCTGGCAGAGGCAGGGCGTGACCTCCCGGCGCCGGGCCCGGAGCCTGCCCCGCCGCGCCCTCCTGCTCGCCGCGACGGCCCTGGCAGCGACCGGCGGCGCCGGCCCCGCCTCATGCCGGGCGCCTCCCTCGCAGCGGTTGCCCGCCGTGCCGCCGACCGCGCTGGGCTGTCGGTGCTCGCCAACGACAGCGCACGCCAGGCGGTCGCCGTCCCCTCCCTCGGTCTGACGGCCGCCGGCTTCTGGCGACCGGGTACGGCCGGCCCGCTGGCCGCGTCCGCCGCGGCGAGCGTGCTGATCCGCCGCCGGGGCCGTACCGCTACCCTCTGCGTGAGCGAACCACCCCGAACGGGCGAACCGCTGGAGATCACTTAGGGCTGCCCCGTCCGGGCCTTCGTCCGGGCCGACGGGACGGTCGAGGTCCTGGCGACAGGCGCCCGGCTGCGCGTGCGTGTCACTCCGGGGGAGGTATGTGCCACCCACCGATGTGAGGTGACTCTCAGCTGACGCCTTTGTGTGACCCCTACAAGGCAAAGCCCCCCTGAGCAGTCGGAACGGCTGCATGCGGCCCAGGTTCTGTTCAGGTGTACCAGGAAAACACGCCGGAGACTGTGAGGAGTCGACGGCTCGCATTCCTTGCCGGGCTTCGTAAGGTCGCTACATGACCGTTTTGGATGAGGCGCCGGGTGAGGCACAGGGCGAGGCCCCGGGCGAGCCGACCGACGCGCGCGGACGTGTGGCCGAACTGCACGAGATCCGTGCGCAGGCACTGGCCGGCCCGAGCGAGAAGGCGACCCAGGCGCAGCACGCCAAGGGCAAGCTGACCGCGCGGGAGCGCATCGAGCTCCTCCTCGACCCGGACTCCTTCCGGGAGGTCGAGCAGCTGCGCCGGCACCGGGCCAGCGGCTTCGGCCTGGAGGCCAAGAAGCCGTACACCGACGGTGTGATCACCGGCTGGGGCACCGTGGAGGGCCGCACGGTCTTCGTCTACGCCCACGACTTCCGGATCTTCGGCGGCGCGCTGGGCGAGGCCCACGCCAAGAAGATCCACAAGATCATGGACATGGCCATCGCGGCCGGTGCCCCGCTCGTGTCGCTGAACGACGGCGCGGGCGCCCGCATCCAGGAGGGCGTCGTCGCCCTCGCCGGCTACGGCGGCATCTTCCAGCGCAACACCAAGGCCTCCGGGGTGATCCCGCAGATCTCGGTGATGCTCGGCCCGTGCGCGGGCGGCGCGGCGTACAGCCCCGCCCTGACGGACTTCGTCTTCATGGTCCGCGAGACCTCCCAGATGTTCATCACCGGCCCCGACGTGGTCAAGGCGGTGACGGGTGAGGAGATCACCCAGAACGGCCTGGGTGGCGCGGACGTGCACGCCGAGACCTCGGGCGTCTGCCACTTCGCCTACGACGACGAGGAGACCTGCATCGCGGAGGTCCGCTACCTCCTCTCCCTCCTCCCGCAGAACAACCGCGAGAACCCGCCGCGGGTGGAGTCCACCGACCCCGTGGACCGCCGCTCGGACACCCTGCTGGACCTGGTTCCGGCGGACGGCAACCGTCCGTACGACATGGCCAAGGTCATCGAGGAGCTCGTCGACGACGGCGAGTACCTGGAGGTCCACGAGCGCTGGGCGCGCAACATCATCTGCGCACTGGCCCGGATGGACGGACAGGTCGTCGGCATCGTCGCCAACCAGCCGCAGGTGCTGGCCGGCGTGCTGGACATCGAGGCGTCCGAGAAGGCCGCACGCTTCGTCCAGATGTGCGACGCCTTCAACATCCCGATCGTCACGTTCCTGGACGTCCCCGGCTTCCTCCCGGGCGTCGACCAGGAGCACGGCGGCATCATCCGCCACGGAGCGAAGCTGCTGTACGCCTACTGCAACGCGACCGTGCCGCGGATCTCGCTGATCCTGCGCAAGGCCTACGGCGGCGCCTACATCGTCATGGACAGCCAGTCCATCGGCGCCGACCTCACCTACGCCTGGCCCACCAACGAGATCGCCGTCATGGGCGCGGAGGGCGCGGCCAACGTCATCTTCCGCCGCCAGATCGCCGAGGCCGAGGACCCCGACGCGATGCGGGCGCGGATGGTCAAGGAGTACAAGTCCGAGCTGATGCACCCGTACTACGCGGCCGAGCGCGGCCTCGTGGACGACGTCATCGACCCGGCCGAGACCCGCGAGGTCCTCATCAGGTCCCTCGCCATGCTGCAGACCAAGCACGCCGACCTGCCCTCCCGCAAGCACGGCAACCCGCCCCAGTAACCCGGTGGACCCATCGCGGCAACCCCGCGGACCTCTCTCTCACGGAGACTGACACCCATGGACACCCCAGACATTCGCGTCGAGAAGGGCCACGCAGAGCCGGAGGAAGTCGCCGCGATCACGGCCATCCTCCTGGCCCGCGCGGCAGCCCGCCCCGCCGACACCCCCCCGGCCCACCGTGGCCGCCGCCGCGCCGGCTGGCGCCGGCTGGAGCGCGAGCCGGGCTTCCGCGCCCCGCACAGCTGGCGCTGACCCACAGCGACACGAGGAAAGGCCCCTCCCACAGTGGAGGGGCCTTTTCGTCTGCCCGAGGGCAGTGCCTCAACGGGCGTGGGGCCGTACCGCTGCGGCTCCGCCGCGTGGGCACGAGCGACCACCCACCGGCCGCACCCGGCAACGCGACAGCCCCCGGCAGGCCAGTGGCCGCCAGGGGCTGTCCCGCAGCACCCGGAGAACGCCTACCGCAGCCGCGCCATCAACGCATGCTCCACCAGCGTGATCAGCGTCGACTTCGCGTCGGCCCGATGCCGCGCGTCCGTCGTGATGATGGGCGTGTCCGGTCCGATCTGCAGCGCTTCCCGCACCTCGTCCGGCGAGTACGGCTGCTGGCCGTCAAAGCCGTTCAGGGCGATGACGAACGGCAGGCCGCTGTTCTCGAAGTAGTCGACGGCGGGGAAGCAGTCGGCGAGCCTCCTCGTGTCGACCAGGACCACCGCGCCGATGGCGCCGCGCACCAGGTCGTCCCACATGAACCAGAAGCGGTCCTGGCCGGGCGTACCGAACAGGTACAGGATCAGGTCCTGGTCCAGGGTGATACGGCCGAAGTCCATGGCGACCGTCGTGGTCGTCTTGTCCCCGGTGTGGGTGAGGTCGTCGATGCCCGCCGAAGCAGACGTCATGACGGCCTCCGTGCGCAGCGGGTTGATCTCCGAGACGGCGCCGACGAACGTGGTCTTGCCCACGCCGAAGCCGCCCGCCACCACGATCTTCGCGGAGGTGGTGGAGCGGGAAGGACCGCCGCTAGAGCTTGCGAAGTCCACTGAGCACCCTTTCGAGCAGTGTCACGTCTGGCTGGCCACCGGCGTTCTCGTCGCCGCCGGGCTGATGGATGGCGACCAGTCCCGCCTCCGCCAAGTCGGCGACGAGGATCCTGGCCACGCCGAGAGGGATCGTCAGGAGAGCCGAGATCTCGGCCACCGACTTGATCTCACGGCAGAGGTTGCAGATCCGCTGATGCTCGGGCAACTGGCCCTGCATCTGGTGCGGCTGCGCGGTGGTGTGCACCAGTGCCTCGATGGCGAGCTGGTAGCGCGGCCTGGTACGACCGCCCGTCATGGCGTACGGGCGCACCAGGGGGTTGTTCGACGCCCCGGCGGGCGCCGGCTCGGGGGTGCGGCGCTGCGGCTGCACGGGCTGGATGCGCGGTGCCGGCGGCTGGTCGTACGGCGACGGGCCGGGGCCCTGCGGCGCGTACGGCTGCCGGTGGCTCGGTGTGGAGGGGAAGTTGTACCGGTTCTGGGAACCGTCGTTCGGGCCCTGGGCAGGGCCGTACGACCAGTTGCCCGAGGACGAACCGCCTGGGGGTGTTGCCACTTTCTCCTCCTCCGACTGTGCCTGGCGCCCATCATGTGGAGCCGCGTCCCGAAACCTTACGGTGCCGGGACGCCAAAACGCACCGTACGCCCGTTAGTTGAGAAGGCTCCCTTGGAGCTCCGCACGAAGGTCCGGCGTCAGGACCGTACCGGCTCGGTCCACGAGAAGCGCCATCTCGTACCCGATGAGACCGATGTCGGCCTCCGGATGTGCGAGAACCGCGAGCGAGGAACCGTCGGAGATGGACATGATGAAGAGGAAGCCCCGCTCCATCTCCACAACCGTCTGATTGACGCTCCCGCCCTCGAAGATCCGGGAGGCGCCTGCCGTCAGAGACGTCAGACCGGAGGCGACGGCCGCGAGCTGGTCGGCGCGGTCGCGGGGGAAGCCTTCGGACATCGCCAGAAGGAGTCCGTCGGCGGAGACCACCACCGTGTGGGACACCCCCGGGGTGTTGTCCACGAAGTTGGTGATCAACCAGTTCAGGTTCTGTGCCGCCTGGCTCATCGGGCTCACACTAACGCTCCTGGTTGTAGGTGCTGTCAGGACCGAAGCCCTGGCCGTTCGTTTCACTGCCTGCGTTGCGGCCTCGCTGGACGCCGCGCCGCAGGTTGCTCAGCCTGCCCCGGACGTCCTCCGGGGCGCGGGAGACCTGTGGGCCTCCCTGGGGGGTGCTCTCGGCGGCGCCCTCGATCAGGTTGGCCTTGGGCACCCGCCGCGGCAGGCCGGAGGAGGTGACCCCGCCCGCCTTGGGCTTCCGGAGCTGCGCGGCCTGCTGCCAGCGCTCGTCGTTCGCCGAACGCCAGCCGCTGTCGCCGTTGCTCTCCGGCGTGGAGGCCGGCGGCTCCTGGCGCCCGTGCCGCGCGCCGCCCGTGCCGTTCACGCCGCTCGCGGTGGATCCGCGGCGGGGCAGCCCGGCGTCGGTCAACGCGTGGCCTGCGGAGGGAGCCGGTCCCGGACGGTCGAAGCCTACGCGGTCCTGCTCACTCGCGTCAGCGGCCTGCGCGGATTCCGTTTCCGGAGCATCCGCAGGGTACTGGGCCGGGTAGCCGTTGCGGTAGCCGTCCTGCTGAGGCCAGTCGTCCTGGTGGCGGCGCTGCTCGAAGGCCGGGAAGGTCTCCTGGGTCGCGCTGCCCGCCGACGCGTGCTCCTCCTGAGCCGGCTCCGCATAGGAGGGCTCGGGGTAACCGCCGTTGGAGGAGAAGGGGTCGTTCTGCGGCAGCCCGCCGCCCGGCGCGTAGTACTGATCCTCGTACGACGTCCCCTGCGGTGCGTCGTACGACGTCTGCTGCTCCTCGTACGCCGGCCGGCCGTCGTAGGAGGAGGACTGCTCCTGGTAGCCGCCCTGGCCGTTGTCGTAGCCGTTCCGGCCGTCGCCGTAACCCTGCCCGCCGGCGAACTGGTCGCCGTAGTCGGGCGCCTCGACGGACTCCTGCGGGTGCTGCTGCGGCTGCTGGCCCTGCGTCTGGGCCTCCAGGGCCGCGCGGCGCTCCTCGCGCATCAGGGAGCGGCCGACGGGGTCGAGCTCGCGTATGTCGTCCGGGACGTCCGCGTAGCGGCTGTCGTCGAAGCCGAGCTCGGCGGCGGTGCGCATCGGCTGGTCGAAGTTCTCCCCGCCGAAGTTCTGCTCGGGGATGATCTGCGAGACGGTGAACTCGTCGCGGTCGACGTGCTGCTCGCCGCCGCCGCCGTGCGTGATGGCGTCCGGCAGCATGACCAGCGAGGTGGTGCCGGCCTGCTCGCCCGAGGGGCGCAGCTGGACGCGGATGCCGTGCCGGTCGGACAGGCGACCGACCACGAACAGGCCCATGCGCTGGGAGATCGCGGCGTCCACGGTCGGCGGGTTGGCCAGCTTGTGGTTGATGTCCGCGAAGTCCTCGGCCGTGAGACCGATGCCCTTGTCGTGGATCTCGATCATCACGCGGCCGTCGGGGAGACGGGTGGCGGTGACGCGGACCTTGGTCTGCGGGGAGGAGAACGTGGTGGCGTTCTCCAGCAGCTCGGCGAGCAGGTGCACGAGGTCGGTCACGGCCCGGCCGTGGATCTCGGCCTCCGGGACGCCCTGCAGCTCGATGCGCTCGTACTGTTCCACCTCGGAGGAGGCGGCGCGCAGCACGTCGATCAGCGGCACCGGCTGGTCCCAGCGGCGGCCGGGCTCCTCGCCCGCGAGGACGAGGAGGTTCTCGCCGTTGCGGCGCATACGGGTCGCCAGGTGGTCCAGCTTGAAGAGGTTCTCCAGCTGGTCCGGGTCGGCCTCGTTGTTCTCCAGGTCGGTGATCAGGGTCAGCTGGCCCTCGATCAGCGACTGGTTGCGGCGCGAGAGGTTGGTGAAGATCGCGTTGATGTTGCCCCGCAGCAGGGCCTGCTCGGAGGCGAGCCGGACGGCCTCGCGGTGGACCTGGTCGAAGGCGCGGGCGACCTCGCCGATCTCGTCGGTGGTGTTGATCGGGATCGGGGCGACGCGGGTGTCGACACGGCCGGGGTCGGTGCGGGAGAGCTGGTCGACCAGCATCGGCAGGCGCTGCTCGGCGATGCCGAAGGCGGCGTTGCGCAGCTGGCGCATGGAGCGGCTCATCTGGCGGGCCACCATGCCGGCCAGGATGAACGCGGCGAGCAGGGCGACCACGACGGCGGCACCGGTGATGTAGGCGTCGCGCTGGGCGTCGTCGGCGATCTGGGAGGCCTCGTTCACCGCCTTGTCGGCCATCTCCGACTCGATCTTCTGGTACGCGTTGAACCTGAGGGTGTTGACGGCCCACCAGTTCTCGGGGGTGATGCCCTTCTGGGCCAGCGCGAGGCGCTCGCTCGGGTCCGTGCTCCGCAGAGTCGCGAGGGCGGAGACCATCGCGGTCGGCTTGGACGGCGGCGGGACGTAGTCCGGGTTCTTGGCCCTGGCCTCCGCGGCCATCTTGGCGCCTTCCGCCCTGATCTGCGCCTCGGCCGTCACCAGCTTGGCGGCGTCCTGCTCGGTTCCGCCGCCCTTGTACTCCTCGATGGCGATGCCCTCGAGGTACGCGTACGAGGAGAGGGCGACGCGCTGCCTGGCCAGGTCCTGGCTCTCCGGACCGGGCTTGATCAGCATGTGCATGCCGATCGAGCGCTGGAGCGACAGGGCCGCCTTGGTGAGCTCGATGGCGTACACGGTCCGGCCGTAGCTGGTGATGTTGCCGGTGCCCAGGCCGAGCTCGTTGGCGAACTCCGTCAGGGGATGGGCGACCTCGACGTAGCCCTCTTCGGTCTCCACGCCCTTGAGGTTGGGGGTGTAGGCGTCCTCGCGCAGCTGCGTCAGTGTCGGCTCGGCCTTGCGGAACAGCTTCAGGCGGCGCTCCAGGCCGGGTTTGCCCGGCATGCTCTGGGCCGCCTCGTCGAAGGCGTCGGCGGCCTCGTCGGTGGCCTTGCGGGCCTCGGTGACGGTCGCCTTGTCCTGCGCCGTCTGGGCGCTGCCCTTCAGCAGGGGGGCCGCGGTGACGTCGCGCTCGTTGTAGAGGGCGTTGGCGTACAGCAAGGAGGCCCGCACCAGACGCGCGGTGTTCTCGGCGTCCTCGGCCTCCTGCCAGGTGTCGATCGAGCTCTTCACCTGGAAGCCGCCCATGACGAGGCCGACCACCACGGGTATGAGGAGGATCGCGTTGAGTCTGGTCGCCACCCGCCAGTTGCGCGGGGAGAGACGGCCGCCGCTCGGGGCGGGCGCGGCCGTTGGCTCCGAACCGGGCACGGGGGCGGGCGCCGCTGTGCGCGGCGGCGGGGTGAAGTTGCCCCGGGCCGACGGCTCGGGACTGTTCTTGCTTCGCCTCACTCGACCAACAACCTCTCGGCGGTCGGCACCAACGTTGTGCCGCAGTGTCTCAGAGCCCATGTCGTCATCGAGTACGCGCTACTGCTGAGTACGTCTTTGACTATGGGGCAGTTCAGGCATTCCAGCATGTCGACCTGCGCTCTTCCAAACAGTGGAAACCTCCGAAGCACGCACTTGTAAGCCCCAGATAAAACGGTCATAAAGAGCGAGCCCCGCCAAAAGGCGGGGCGTTTGTGCGCGCAGCGAGACCGGCCGACCGCGACGCGTGGCCGTACCACCCGATTCCTCTGCCGAAACGTTATGAACGCCGCGGCCGACCGTGTCAAAGGACACAGCCGGCTCCGGTGCATCTACGACAACTGCCGTATGGCGCTTCTGATTTGGGTGCTATCTCAGCCGTGCCATCAGGGCGTGCTCGACCAGCGTGATCAGCGCACTCTTGGCCTCGGACCGGTGCCGGGCGTCGGTGGTGATGATCGGGGTGTCCGGTCCGATCTGCAGCGCCTCGCGCACCTCTTCGGGAGCGTAGGGCTGCTGGCCGTCGAAGCCGTTGAGGGCGACCACGAAGGGCAGGCCGCTGTTCTCGAAGTAGTCGACGGCCGGGAAGCAGTCGGCGAGACGACGGGTGTCCACCAGGACCACCGCGCCGATGGCGCCACGCACCAGGTCGTCCCACATGAACCAGAAGCGGTCCTGGCCGGGCGTACCGAACAGATACAGGATCAGGTCCTGGTCGAGCGTGATGCGGCCGAAGTCCATGGCCACCGTGGTGGTGGTCTTGTCCCCGGTGTGGGTGAGGTCGTCGATGCCCGCGCTGGCGGACGTCATCACGGCCTCGGTACGGAGCGGGTTGATCTCCGAGACGGCACCGACGAACGTCGTCTTGCCCACGCCGAAGCCACCCGCCACCACGATCTTCGCGGACGTGGTGGCGCGGCCCGCTTCAGAGCTTGCGAAGTCCACTGAGCACCCTCTCGAGCAGTGTCACGTCCGGCGCACCGGTGGTTTCGTCGCCGCCCGGCTGGTGGATGGCGACCAGGCCGGCCTCCGCGAGGTCCGCGACCAGGATCCGGGCCACGCCCAGCGGCATGTTGAGCAGCGCCGACACCTCGGCCACCGACTTCACCTCGCGGCACAGGTGGCAGATGCGCTGGTGCTCCGGGAGCAGCCCCATGAGCGCTGCGGGGTCTGCCGTCGTACTGATCAGTGCCTCGATGGCCAGCTGATAACGCGGCCTCGTCCGGCCGCCCGTCATCGCGTACGGCCGTACCAGCGGCTGGTCGCCCTCGTCCTCGTACGGCTCCGCGTACGGATCATGAGAGGCGGTGGGCGGGGTCATGAATCCTCCGGGCGGGACAGCAAGTCGGTCAGTCAAGCCGTCTGACGAGGCCGGTGGGGGGATTGTGGCGGCCGGACGGTGATTTGGTGAGACGGGTGGTGCCGGGAACGCTCAGTGAAGCAGACTGCCCTGGAGCTCGGCGCGCAGGTCGGGCGTGAGCACCGCGCCCGCGCGGTCGACCAGGAGCGCCATCTCGTAGCCGACGAGGCCGATGTCGCACTCGGGGTGTGCCAGGACGGCCAGCGACGAGCCGTCCGAGACGGACATCAGGAAGAGGAATCCGCGCTCCATCTCGACGACCGTCTGCGCCACCGTGCCGCCCTCGAAGATCCGGGAGGCCCCGGCCGTCAGCGAGGTCAGCCCCGACGCGACGGCGGCGAGCTGGTCGGCGCGGTCGCGGGGGAAGCCTTCGGACATCGCCAGAAGGAGTCCGTCGGCGGACACGACGACGGTGTGGGACACCCCGGGGGTGTTGTCCACGAAGTTGGTGATCAACCAGTTGAGGTTCTGTGCCGCCTGGCTCATCGGGCTCAACTAACGCTCCTGCTGGTGAGTGGGCCGCGGGAAGCTGCCGGTCTGGGTGGACCCGGCCTGACGACCCTGTGCGATACCCCGACGGAGATTGGTCAGCCGGCCGCGCACGTCGTCGGGCGCGCGCGAGACCTGAGGACCGCTCTGGTGGGTTTGCTGCTGAGCCGTGCCCGGGACGAGGTTCGCCCGCGGCACCCGGCGCGGCAGGCCGGAGGTGGTGACGCCGCCCGCGGCCGGCTGCCGGACGCGCTCGGCCTGCCGGACGAGCTCGTCGTTGGGCGAGCTGCGCCAGGGGGAGGAAGAGGCGGACCGCTGCGGGCCGGTGGGGGCCTGCGGCTGCTGGGGGGCCGCGGCGGACGCGCCGTTGCCCTGCTGCCGGTCCTGACCACCCTGCCGTCCCTCGCCGTGGAACCAGTTGGTCTCCAGCGTGTCGTACAGCGGGGTGCGGCCGTCACCGGGCCCGGAGGCCGGCGGCAGGGCCTCCGGCTCCTGGCGGGCGGGCCGCTGCCGCGGAGCGGGCGGACGCGGGGCGCCGAAGTCGCCCCCGCCGCGCGCGCCGTTGACCTGCTGACGGTCGAACTGGCCGGGGACGGCCGGGTCGGCCGGCTCCGGACGGCTGGGCAGGGAGTGCCGGCCCGTGGAGCCGCTGTCCTGGCCCGGCGCCGGGAACTGGCCCGTGGAGCCGTTGTCGTACGCCGACGGGGCCGGGAACTGGCCCGTCGCGGCGTTGTCGTTCTGGCCGGCCGGGGCGCCGAAGACGTCCGGGCGGACGAACTGGCCGGTGCCCTGGGCGCTGTTCGCGCCGGGATGGCCGTACTGGCCCGTGTTCTGCGGGGCACCGAAGTCTGCGGGACCCTGGCGCTCGTCGATCCGCGGCATCGGGGCCGTCTGGGAGACGTCCGGCTCCTCGTGACCGCGTGGGGCGTCGGGCAGCGAGGGGCGCGGCACCGGCGGCTGGGCGTTCTCGTCGCTCCAGCTGGGCACACGCGGCTGCTGGTTGCCGCCCGGCAGCTCGGCCCGCGGACCATCGCGCGGCGGCAGCTGCGGCTGCCGCGGACGGCGACCCTGCTCGGCGTTGCCACGGCCACCGCCGAAGGCGTCCTGGCCCTCCGGCACGTTGGGGTTCGCGGCCTGCAGACCCTGCGGGGCACCCGGCGCCTGACCGAAGCCGGCACCCGGGCCGGCCGGAGCCGTACGGCCCTGCGGCGGCCCGGCGGGCGCGCCCTGATCGAACGACGGGGACGGCGGGCCCGACGGACCCTGCGGCCCGCGCGCACCACCCGGCGCACCCGGACGACCGCCCGTACCGGGCAGCGCGGCCCGCGGACCCTGGCCGGCGCCGAGCCGGCCACCACCGGTCGCATCGGCGCCGAGCGCGCCGCCGCCCGCAGGGCCGCCACCGGCCTGGGCCTGACGGCGGGCCGCGGCGGCACCGGCAGCGGCCTGCGCGGCGGCCGGACCGCCGCCCGCGACCGGTCCCTGACCGGGCTTGGGCTGGGGCTTCTTGCCGCCCTGGGCGACATCGACGGGCAGCATGACCAGCGCGGTCGTACCACCGGAGTCGGACGGGCGCAGCTGGATGCGGATGCCGTGGCGCTGCGACAGACGGCCGACCACGAACAGACCCATGCGGCGGGAGACCGAGACGTCGACGGTAGGCGGCGAGGCGAGCCGCTCGTTGATCGCCGCCAGGTCCTCCGGCGACAGACCGATACCGGTGTCGTGGATCTCGATCAGCACACGGCCGTCGGGCAGCGCGTGACCGGTGACCTTGACCTTGGTCTGCGGCGAGGAGAACGAGGTCGCGTTCTCCAGCAGCTCGGCGAGCAGGTGCACGAGGTCGTTGACGACCCGGCCGGCGACCTCGGTCGTCGGTACGGCGGCCAGCTCGATGCGCTCGTACTGCTCCACCTCGGAGGCGGCGGCACGCAGGACGTCGACCAGCGGGACCGGGCGGGTCCACCGGCGGCCGGGCTCCTCACCCGCGAGAACCAGCAGGTTCTCACCGTTACGGCGCATACGCGTCGCCAGGTGGTCCAGCTTGAACAGCGAGGACAGCTGGTCCGGGTCGGCCTCGCGGGACTCCAGCTCGGAGATCAGCGACAGCTGGCGCTGGATCAGACCCTGGGAGCGGCGCGAGAGGTTGGTGAACATCGCGTTGACGTTGCCCCGCAGCAGGGCCTGCTCGGCGGCGAGGCGGACCGCCTCGCGGTGCACGTCGTCGAAGGCCGCGGCCACCCGGCCGATCTCGTCCCGGGAGTGCACACCGACCGACTCGACGGAGGTGTCGACGTCCTGCGGGTCCGACTCCGACAGCTGCTTGACCAGCTCGGGCAGCCGGTCGGAGGCGACCTTGGTCGCGGTCTCCTCCAGGCGGCGCAGCGAGCGGATCATGGAGCGGGCCACGACGAAGGCGCCCACCAGCGAGACACCGAGCACGAGCAGGATCAGCGCACCGGAGATGATCGCGTCGCGCTCGGTGGCGCTGCGCAGCTCACGGGCCTGCTGCTCCATGTCCTCCAGCAGCCTCAGCTCGATGTTCTTCATCTGCTGGATCTTGGTGGAGCTGTCGTCCAGCCAGTCCTGGTACGAGATCTTCTGCAGGTCCTGCAGGGCGCCCTGCTTGGCGAGCACGCGGGTGGCGTACTTGTCGGTCGCCTCGATGATCGGGTTGCCCTGCCGGATGGGCTTGAGGAGTTCCTCGGAGCCGTCGCCGTAGATGCTGGTGAAGCTGTTGATCTCGGACTTCTGGCTCTCCAGGGCGGACTCGGCGTAGAGCCGGTCGTTCTCGGAGAGCGCTCCGGAGGTGGTGTTGTTGGCGGGCAGCGCCGCCGCCAGGACCGCGCGCTGGACCGACGCGTACTCCTTGGCGGCGGAGAAGGCCGCCAGGGCGCGCGTGCGCTGGATCATGTCCGGGTTGCTGGTGGCCTCGGCCATGTCCTGCGAGAGGTCCAGCAGGTTGGTGATCAGGCGGTGGTAGGCCTCGACCGACTGGGTCGAGTTGTCCTTGGACTCGTAGGCGTCGCTGCGGATCTCGTTCAGGTCGTTCAGGTCCCGCATCAGACCGACGATGCTGTCCCGGACGCCGCGGAGGTTGCCGTCCTTGGCCGCGTCGTCGACCTCTTCGGAGGCGTCGCGGAAGTTGTCCAGGGCCCGGTCGGTCTTCTCCCGGTAGCCCTTGACCGTGAAGTTGGTCCCCTTGGAGCCGTGCGCCAGCGGACCGGCCGACTGGTCGCGCTCCTCCTGGAGCGCGGCGGCCAGTTCGGTGGCCTGCTTGGTCATGTCCGTCAGCAGCTTCATGTTGTCGAGCTGCTGGATGTCGTCCATGGACTGGTTGATGCGCAGCGCGCCCAGCGAGGTGGCCGCGACCACCGGGAGCGCGAGCAGCGAGACCAGACGGGTGGAGATACGCCAGTTGCGCAGGGCTATTCGCGAGCCGGGGCCGGAGGGGCCCTTCGGCGGCTTGACGGGCGGTACCGGGGTCGCGGAGCCGGTGGGGGCCGACGTGCCGGGGCGTCCGGAGCGGTCACCGCCGTCGCCGGCGGCCGCCGGGCCCGGGTTCTGGGCGTGCTGGGGTGAGGGACCTCGGTCGGTCCCGCCGTGCGGCTCCGGCTCCGCCGAAGCGCTGCCATCCCTCTTGAAACGTCCCTGCACTAGCGTCGCAACCTCTGGACCAGGCACCCCTCCGCGTGAACGGTGGGGCACGGTGTCGGCGTCATAGGGGCGCCCTGAATACGCCCCCGTGGTGTTGGTCGTGGGTGACCGGCGCTGGTTCCCCCTTCTCGCCGCCACTCGGCGCTCTTGTGCGCCCCCTGTGCGCCGGCTCGATCCTGCGGCGGTCCGTGGAATTCCAGCACAGCACAGGATCTCCAACAAGGCCCGTACGCCAGGCCGTGACATACGTGACACCTCGTGAGGGGTGAGTCACGAGGCGTAGAAAGTGATCCCGTCCATATCGGACGTATGGCCGCGAGTCGCCCGCACGCGGGAGGTGTCCCAGTCGCCATGATCAGGAGCGGAATGGTGGCTTCAGGGGCCCAATGTCCGTTTCGTTGGGGTGGAGTGGGAGTCCGGATTGGCCGAATTGCCCGCTGCCTCGTGAGCAAACTCACACGCTGATCATGGTCTCTCCCGCCTGTTGACGGGGAATCGCATGTTTAGCCTGACGCTTTACAAAAAGGATGCTTCTGCCAACCCGCGCTGTGCGGGGGTCTGCGGACCCTCCAGGCGCCCGGACACGACAGGGTCTCGTACAACCGTGAAGACGACGACGATGTTCCACAAGATCGCCAACCCGCGGCGCACGACGCTGGCGCACCTGAAGGACGCCGACGAACTGCAGACGCCGGAGCAGCCGGAGCACGCCGTCGAGCTCCCCGCCCAGACCGCCAACCCCAAGCGCACCGTCCTCCAGGAGGTCCCCGTCGCGGCCTCCGCCGCGCAGTAGTCACGGGGGAGTACGCACGGCGGCCGCCGAACGCTCAAGCCGGCCGCACACGGACTGCGAGGGGCGCACCCGGCGGCGGGGCGCCCCTCATTATGCGCGAGATACGTCCCCTTTCCCGCGTTAGCCTGGAGCGTCAGACTCCAGCCAGCTCAGTCAAGGGGCCAAGCATCCCGTGCGCATCGCCAGGTTCTCCATCGACGGGAACGTAGCCTTCGGCGCGGTCGAGGGCGACAAGCAGGACGAGCTCGTCCTGGACATCATCAAGGGCATCCCGTTCGCGGACTTCGAGCTCTCCGGTACGAAGGTGCCGGTGAGCAAGGTGAGGCTGCTGCCGCCGGTGCTCCCGAACAAGGTCGTCGCCTTCGGCCGCAACTACGCCGAGCACGCCAAGGAGCTGGGCAACGAGGTGCCCGACGCCCCGTTCGCCTTCTTCAAGCCCGCCACCTCCGTGATCGGCCCCGGCGACGAGATCCAGTACCCGTCCTTCTCCCAGGACCTGCACCACGAGGCCGAGCTGGCCGTGGTCATCGGCCGGATGTGCCGCGAGGTCCCGCGCGAGCGCGTCAAGGACGTGATCTTCGGCTACACCTGCGCCAACGACATCACCGCCCGTGACGTCCAGAAGCGCGAGAAGCAGTGGGCGAGGGCCAAGGGCTTCGACACCTCCTGCCCGCTCGGCCCCTGGGTGGAGACGGAGCTGGACCCCTCGGACCTCACCATCCAGCTCACGGTCAACGGCCAGCAGCGCCAGCTGGGCCGCACCACGGAGATGATCCACTCCATCGAGGACCTGATCGTCAACATCTCCGAGGCCATGACGCTGCTCCCCGGGGACGTGATCCTCACGGGCACCCCGGCGGGGGTCGGCCCCCTCAACGTCGGCGACGAGGTCGCCGTCACCATCGAAGGCATCGGCACTCTCACCAACAAGGTTGTCAAGCGTGGCTAGCGCACCAGGCACTCCCGTACGCGTCCGTTTCTGTCCCTCGCCGACCGGCAACCCCCATGTGGGCCTGGTCCGCACCGCCCTGTTCAACTGGGCGTTCGCCCGGCACCACCAGGGCACCCTGGTCTTCCGCATCGAGGACACCGACGCGGCGCGCGACTCGGAGGAGTCGTACCAGCAGCTGCTCGACTCGATGCGCTGGCTGGGCTTCGACTGGGACGAGGGCCCCGAGATCGGCGGCCCGCACGCGCCGTACCGCCAGTCGCAGCGCATGGACCTCTACAAGGACGTCGCGGCCAGGCTCCTCGACGGCGGCTGGGCCTACCACTGCTACTGCTCCCAGGAGGAGCTGGACACCCGCCGTGAGGCCGCCCGCGCCGCCGGGAAGCCCTCCGGCTACGACGGCCACTGCCGCGACCTGAGCGCCGAGCAGGTCGAGCGGTACCGGGCCGAGGGCCGTGAGCCGATCGTCCGCTTCCGCATGCCCGACGAGACGATCACCTTCACGGACCTGGTCCGCGGCGAGCTGACCTTCACGCCGGAGAACGTCCCGGACTACGGCATCGTCCGCGCCAACGGCGCCCCGCTGTACACGCTGGTGAACCCGGTCGACGACGCCCTGATGGAGATCACCCACGTCCTGCGCGGCGAGGACCTGCTGTCCTCGACGCCCCGTCAGATCGCCCTGTACAAGGCGCTGATGGAGCTCGGCATCGCCCAGCGGATCCCGGAGTTCGGCCACCTGCCCTACGTCATGGGCGAGGGCAACAAGAAGCTCTCCAAGCGCGACCCGCAGTCTTCGCTCAACCTCTACCGCGAGCGCGGCTTCCTGCCCGAGGGCCTGCTCAACTACCTGTCCCTGCTCGGCTGGTCGCTCTCGGCCGACCAGGACGTCTTCACGATGGACGAGATGGTCGCCGCCTTCGACATCGCGGACGTGAACCCCAACCCGGCCCGCTTCGACCTGAAGAAGTGCGAGGCGATCAACGCCGACCACATCCGCCTGCTGGACGTGAAGGACTTCACGGAGCGCTGCCGCCCGTGGCTGCGGGCCCCGTTCGCCCCGTGGGCCCCGGAGGCCTTCGACGAGGCGAAGTGGCAGGCGATCGCCCCGCACGCCCAGACCCGTCTGAAGGTGCTGTCGGAGATCACGGACAACGTCGACTTCCTGTTCCTGCCGGAGCCGGTCTTCGACGAGCCGTCCTGGAACAAGGCGATGAAGGAGGGCTCGGACGCCCTGCTGCGCACCGCGCGGGAGAAGCTCGAGGCGGCCGACTGGACCTCCGCCGAGTCCCTGAAGGAGGCCGTCCTGGCCGCCGGCGAGGCCCACGGCCTCAAGCTCGGCAAGGCCCAGGCCCCGGTCCGCGTCGCCGTCACCGGCCGCACGGTCGGCCTGCCGCTCTTCGAGTCCCTGGAGATCCTCGGCAAGGAGAAGACCCTGGCCCGCATCGACGCGGCGCTGGCGAAGCTGGCGGCGTGACGCACACGCGCGTGTGAGGGGCGGCACCGGGACATCGGGTGCCGCCCCTTCGCCGTTCCCCGTACGCGGCCCCGGCCCGGGCGTTACCGTCGGTGTCATGGCGATCAGAGCCGTTGTCTGGGACGTGGACGACACCCTCTTCGACTACACCACCGCGGACCGTCTCGGCATGCGGGCCCACCTGGTGGCCGAGGGCCTGCTGGACGGGTACGACAGCGTCGAGCAGGCCATCGCGCACTGGCGGCAGGCCACCGCCCGGCAGTGGGCCCGCTTCTCGGCCGGGGAGATCTCCTTCCAGGACCAGCGGCGCGAGCGCGTACGGGCGTTCCTGGGCGAGGAGCTCACCGACGCCGAGGCCGACGCCTGGTTCGAGCGGTACGTCGCGCACTACGAGGCCGTCTGGGCCCTCTTCCCGGACGTCCTGCCCGTCCTGGACGCCCTCGCGGCCAGCCACCGCCACGCGGTGCTGTCCAACTCCAGCATCCACGTCCAGGACCGCAAGCTGCGCGCCCTGGGCGTGCACGACCGTTTCGAGGCCATCCTGTGCGCGGCCGAGCTCGGCGTCTCCAAACCGGAGGCCGGGGCGTTCCTGGCGGCCTGCGAGGCCCTGGAACTGCCGCCGCACGAGGTCGCGTACGTCGGCGACCATCCGGAGATCGACGGCCGCGGCGCCGCCGACGCGGGACTGCTGTCGGTCTGGATCGACCGCGCGGGTGTGCACATCGACGGTGAGCCGCCCGTCGGCCGGCATCGGATCGTGTCCCTGGCCGAACTGCCCTCCCTGCTCGGCTCGGATACTCGTTTTGGAGCCGCGTCCACCTTCGGGTAATGTTCTTCCTGCGCCGCCGGGGAGCGGGCCGGAAGGTCGGAGCCCCTCAGGCGCAGAACTAGAACAAGATCCCCTCCGGGGCTTGCGTTCCAGTGGCCTATGGTGTAATTGGCAGCACGACTGATTCTGGTTCAGTTAGTCTTGGTTCGAGTCCAGGTAGGCCAGCTCGCAGAGCTCATCTGCAACCCGCGGATCCCATCCGCAAGCCCCCGTTGTGTAGCGGCCTAGCACGCTGCCCTCTCAAGGCAGTAGCGCCGGTTCGAATCCGGTCGGGGGTACTGGTTCCGGAAGATCGACGATCTTTTCGGGGCTGCAAGGGCCCCCGTTGTGTAGCGGCCTAGCACGCCGCCCTCTCAAGGCGGTAGCGCCGGTTCGAATCCGGTCGGGGGTACTCAGAGGTCTAAACCACCTTTGGTCTATGGTGTAATTGGCAGCACGACTGATTCTGGTTCAGTTAGTCTTGGTTCGAGTCCAGGTAGACCAGCTCGGACCTGCGGAAACGCATGGTCCACGCCCCCGTTGTGTAGCGGCCTAGCACGCCGCCCTCTCAAGGCGGTAGCGCCGGTTCGAATCCGGTCGGGGGTACGCGACAGAAGGGCCCTCCACCTCGGTGGAGGGCCCTTCGCATGTGGGGGTGCTGCCGTTGCCGTGGCCAAGTGGGTGCGGAGTGACATCACTTCCCCTCCGGTCCGGCGGGCGGGCCTGCCGCGGCGTTGAGGCGGGCCCGTCCCGGGGGCGTACGGCCGAGGTCAGCCGGTGCGGCGCAGGGCCTCCGACAGGCGGGCGGCGGCGTCGATGACCGCCTGGGCGTGCATACGGCCCGGGTGGCGGGTCAGGCGCTCGATGGGGCCGGAGACCGAGACGGCGGCCACCACACGGTTGGAGGGGCCGCGCACGGGCGCCGAGACGGAGGCGACGCCCGGCTCGCGCTCGCCGATGGACTGGGCCCAGCCCCGGCGCCGGACGCCCGACAGGGCCGTCGCCGTGAAGCGGGCGCCCTGCAGACCCCGGTGCAGCCGCTCCGGCTCCTCCCAGGCCAGCAGGATCTGCGCCGAGGAGCCGGCCTTCATCGTGAGCGTCGAGCCGACCGGGACGGTGTCCCGCAGGCCGGACAGGCGCTCCGCCGCGGCGACGCAGATGCGCATGTCGCCCTGCCTGCGGTAGAGCTGCGCGCTCTCGCCCGTGACGTCCCGGAGGTGGGTGAGCACCGGGCCCGCGGTGGCGAGGAGGCGGTCCTCACCCGCGGCCGCGGCCAGTTCTGCCAGGCGGGGGCCGAGAATGAACCGGCCCTGCATGTCGCGCGCCACCATGCGGTGGTGTTCCAGGGCCACGGCCAGGCGGTGGGCCGTGGGTCGTGCCAGTCCGGTGGCGCCGACCAGGCCCGCGAGGGTGGCCGGACCGGACTCCAGAGCGCTCAGGACGAGGGCCGCCTTGTCCAGAACGCCGACGCCGCTACTGTTGTCCATGCAACGATACTTGCGTCTCACTCTGTGAAACGCAAGTTCAATTTTCCGTGGAACGCGCCACCCTGGATGGCACGAAGTCACAGCGGCCCGTGACGTAAGGGCCTGGCGGCGGGGTGCCCGGGAACAAGGGGCGCGGGCACCGCCTCCTCAAGATCTCTAGTTGGGTCGGCGCACGTCTTCGCCGGCCGGAGGGAAAGCGATGGGTAGGACACTCGCGGAGAAGGTCTGGGACGACCACGTCGTCCGGCGCGCCGAGGGCGAGCCCGACCTCCTCTTCATCGATCTGCACCTGCTGCACGAGGTGACCAGCCCGCAGGCCTTCGACGGCCTCCGCAAGAGCGGCCGGAAGGTCCGCCGCCTCGACCTGACCATCGCCACCGAGGACCACAACACCCCCACCCTCGACATCGACAAGCCCATCGCCGACCCGGTCTCCCGGGCCCAGCTGGAGACGCTGCGCAAGAACTGCGCCGAGTTCGGCGTCCGGCTGCACCCGCTGGGCGACGTCGAGCAGGGCGTCGTCCACGTCGTCGGCCCGCAGCTGGGTCTGACCCAGCCCGGCATGACCGTCGTCTGCGGCGACTCGCACACCTCCACGCACGGCGCGTTCGGCGCGCTGGCCTTCGGCATCGGCACCTCCCAGGTCGAGCACGTGCTGGCCACCCAGACGCTGCCGATGGCCCGCCCGAAGACCATGGCGATCACCGTCAACGGCGAACTGCCCGAGGACGTCACGGCCAAGGACCTGATCCTGGCGATCATCGCGAAGATCGGTACGGGTGGCGGCCAGGGCTACGTCCTGGAGTACCGCGGCGAGGCCATCGAAAAGCTCTCGATGGAGGCCCGGATGACCATCTGCAACATGTCGATCGAGGCCGGCGCCCGCGCGGGCATGATCGCCCCCGACGAGACCACCTTCGCGTACCTCAAGGGCCGCCCGCACGCCCCCGAGGGCGCCGACTGGGACGCCGCGGTCGCGTACTGGAAGACGCTGAAGACCGACGACGACGCCGAGTTCGACGCCGAGGTCGTCATCGAGGCCGCCGAGCTGTCCCCGTTCGTCACCTGGGGCACCAACCCCGGCCAGGGCGCGCCGCTTTCCTCCTCGGTCCCCGACCCGGCTTCGTACGAAGACGCTTCGGAGCGCCTCGCCGCCGAAAAGGCCCTGGAGTACATGGGGTTGGAGGCCGGGCAGCCGCTGCGCTCCATCAAGGTGGACACCGTCTTCGTAGGCTCCTGCACCAACGGCCGCATCGAGGACCTGCGCGCCGCCGCCGAGCTCCTCAAGGGCCGCAAAGTCGCCGACGGCGTACGGATGCTGGTGGTCCCGGGCTCGGCGCGCGTGGGGCTGCAGGCCGTCTCCGAGGGCCTGGACGTGGTCTTCAAGGAGGCCGGCGCCGAGTGGCGGCACGCGGGCTGCTCCATGTGCCTGGGCATGAACCCCGACCAGCTGGCCCCGGGCGAGCGCTCCGCGTCCACCTCCAACCGCAACTTCGAGGGCCGGCAGGGCAAGGGGGGCCGCACCCACCTGGTGTCGCCGCAGGTCGCGGCGGCCACCGCCGTGCTGGGCCACCTGGCCTCCCCGGCCGACCTGTCCGACGCCGACGTTCGCACGCCCGCTGGAGTCTGATCAGTCATGGAAGCATTCACCACGCATACCGGCCGGGCCGTCCCGCTGCGCCGCAGCAACGTCGACACCGACCAGATCATCCCGGCCCACTGGCTCAAGAAGGTCACGCGCGACGGGTTCGAGGACGGGCTGTTCGAGGCCTGGCGCAAGGACCCGGAGTTCGTGCTCAACCGGCCCGAGCGGCAGGGGGCGACCGTCCTGGTCGCCGGGCCCGACTTCGGCACCGGCTCCTCGCGCGAGCACGCCGTCTGGGCCCTGCAGAACTACGGCTTCAAGACCGTGATCTCCTCCCGCTTCGCCGACATCTTCCGCGGCAACTCGCTCAAGAACGGCCTGCTCACGGTCGTGCTGGAGCAGAAGATCGTGGACGCGCTGTGGGAGCTCACCGAGCGGGACCCGCAGGCGGAGATCACCGTCGACCTGGTCGCCCGCGAGGTGCGCGCCGAGGGCATCACCGCCTCCTTCGAGCTGGACGAGAACTCCCGCTGGCGGCTGCTGAACGGTCTCGACGACATCTCGATCACCCTGCGGAACGAGGAGGACATCGCCACCTACGAGGCGCGCCGTCCGTCGTTCAAGCCGCAGACCCTCCAGGTGTGATCCACAGGGCGTAGGCAAGGCGAGTTTCGGCCACTTCAGCACCCCCTCTGTACCCCTGATCAGCCCGATCGGGGGTACAGCCATGTCCGGGCCCGGGCGGCCGTGCGCGGAGCGGTGGGGGACGCCAACTTCCCACGTTAAGCAGGTGGTTGCGGGGGTACGCGAGGTGTACGGCCCCGGCCCGCGCCGGTGCCCGGAACGCTGTCCGAGGCGCCAGTTGCACCCTGCGCAGGCGACAACTCGCCCCAGATGGCACAATCTGTGCATGGAACACGACGGCCAACTCGAGCTCTATGCGGCGGTCGCGGTCCGGCTCAAGGAAGCGCACGCCAGGGTGCGCGCACTGCAAGTCCCGGAGGGCGTACGGATGGCGCTGGCCCGGAAGCTGCTGGTCATTACGGCCGTGGCCAAGCACGATCTCGCCGATGCGGCAAGGCGTCTGGAGCGGTTCACGGCGGACCTCGACGAGGGACGTTTCCCCGACGAGGAACGCTGAACCAGTCGAGACCGTCGAGTTCGTTGCGGCGCACGGGTGATTAGCCCGTTTCGTGTTTGATTTGCGGTATATATCTGCCTAACGTGCGAAAAAGCTTGAACACTTTCGTTCTGGCGATGTCTCCGAAGGGGAAGACGTGAACAAGGCGCAGCTCGTAGAAGCGATTGCCGACAAGATGGGTGGCCGCCAGCAGGCCGCCGATGCTGTCGACCATGTACTGGACGCCATCGTCCGCGCGGTCGTCGCGGGGGAGCGGGTCTCGGTCACCGGCTTCGGTTCGTTCGAGAAGGTCGACCGCCCGGCCCGCTACGCCCGCAACCCCCAGACGGGCGAGCGGGTTCGGGTCAAGAAGACCGCTGTTCCGCGCTTCCGCGCAGGTCAGGGCTTCAAGGACCTGGTGAGCGGCTCCAAGAAGCTGCCGAAGGGCGGCGAGGTCGCCGTCAAGAAGGCCCCCAAGGGCAGCCTGACCGGCGGTGCCTCCGCGACGGTGAAGAAGGCCGCCGCGAAGAAGGCCACCACCAAGACGGCCGCCGCGAAGAAGACCACCGCGAAGAAGACGACGGCGAAGAAGGCGCCCGCCAAGACCACGGCGGCCGCCAAGAAGACCACGGCGAAGAAGGCGCCCGCCAAGAAGACCACGGCGACCGCCAAGACCACCGCCGCGAAGAAGACCACCGCCAAGAAGGCCCCCGCGAAGAAGGCGACGGCCAAGAAGGCGCCCGCCAAGAAGTCGACGGCGCGCAAGACCACCGCCAAGAAGGCCACCACCGCCCGCAAGAAGTAAGGGCAGGCCGCAGGGGCACCTCACACGCCGGGCCGGACTCCACGACGGAGTCCGGCCCGCGGTGTGTCCGGTGGGTCGGGGGTGTCCGCAGTGGCCGGGGAGTTGGTCGGAAGGCGCCGTCCGGGGCGGATCAGAAGGTCTGGAGCGTCACCAGGGTGATGCGGCGCGCCTCGCCGTCACCCTCCGTCTCGATGCGCACCCGCTGTCCCGGGCGCAACAGGCGCAGACCCCCCGCGTCGAAGGCCGCCGCGTCGAAGGGCACCGGCGTGCCGTCGTCCAGCAGCACCTGCCCGCTGCGGCTGTGGGGGTCGTAGGTGTACGCGGTCGCCTGCATGCCAGGCAGCCTACTGCCCGGGAATCAGCAGGCGCGCGGCGGCCGCGGCCGTGTGGGGGCCCACGCCCAGGGCGAGCGCGGCGCGCAGATCGTCACCGGTGTCCACGTCCTGCCGTACGGAGTCCACGCCGGTCAGGAGCAGTTCCTCGGCGCCCGAGGCGCGGTGGCGGGCCCGGGAATCCACGCCGAAAGCCGGGCGCAATTCCCGGCCCGGGGTCGCGGCCAGCAGGGTCGTGCCGACGGCGGCCGCGTCCGGGAGAAAAGCGCGGGGGAATTCGGCGGCGGTGTCCAGGACCCGGGACAAATCCAGCGGACGCAGGGCCGGAAGATCCGCGTTCAGGGCCGCCACCGGGCTTTCCGGGCGGGTGGCCCGTACGACCGCCGCCGCGTGCGCGAGGGCGGCGTTGAGGCCGGCGGCCGGTTCGTCCAGGACGATCCGCGCGCCCAGCGCGGCCAGCTCCCGGCCGGCCAGCGCGTCGTCCGTGACGACCGCCACATCCTTCACCGCCGGGCACGCCAGCGCCGCGGCCACCGTGTCCTGCGCGAACGCGAGCGCCAGGCCCGGCCGCAGCCCGTCGTCCGCGGTGTCCGCGAGTCGGCTCTTGGCCCGCTCCAGGGGCTTCAGGGGTACGACCAGGGTCCACAGCACAGGCGTTCCGTCCCTCTCTTGTCGCGGTCATTGTCACCCGGGGCATCTGGTGGCCCGCGTGTCGGGGCGTACGGTGTTCTCGACAGACCGGCGGCCTGGGGCGACACTTGTGCGGCCCCCCTGGCCCCCCGTTCCAGGCCCTAGAGGAAGGTGTCCGCGTGCCCCGCCGCAGAATCGGCTTCTGGTACCGCTTCGCCGCGGTGATCTGCAAACCGCCGCTGGTGGTTCTGCTCAAGCGGGACTGGCGCGGAATGGAGCACATTCCGGCCGAGGGTGGATTTATCACCGTGGTGAACCACAATTCCCACATCGATCCCTTCGCCTACGCGCACTTTCAGTACAACACCGGGCGCGTCCCGCGATTCCTCGCGAAGAGCGGTCTTTTCAAAAAGGGATTCGTCGGCGCCGCCATGCGCGGCACCGGGCAGATCCCCGTCTACCGCGAGAGCACGGACGCGCTCAGTGCCTTCCGCGCCGCGATCGACGCGGTGCAGCGCGGCGAGTGCGTCGCCTTCTACCCGGAGGGCACCCTCACCCGCGACCCCAACGGCTGGCCCATGACCGGCAAGACCGGTGCCGCCCGGGTCGCCCTGCAGACCAAGTGCCCGGTGATTCCCGTCGCCCAGTGGGGCGCCAACGAACTGCTGCCGCCGTACGCCAAGAAGCCGCACCTCGTCCCGCGCAAGACCCACCGCGTCCTGGCGGGCCCGCCGGTGGACCTCGCGCGCTTCTACGACAAGGAGATGACTCCGGAGCTGCTCAAGGAGGCGACCGAGGTCATCATGGCGGCCATCACCCGCCAGCTGGAGCAGATCCGCGGTGAGAAGGCGCCCGAGACGCCGTACGACCCGCGCCGGGAGCGGATCGAGCAGCGCCGCAGGACCCAGGCGCAGACGCAGACGCAGGGCAGGCGCGTGGAAGAGGGGCTGGGCAAGTGAGCAAACCGGTCAAGGCGGCGGTCTTCGGGACCGGGTCGTGGGGCACGGCCTTCGCCATGGTCCTCGCCGACGCGGGCTGCGAGGTCGTGCTGTGGGGGCGGCGCCCGGAGCTCGCCGAGGCGGTCAACTCCACCCGCACCAACCCGGACTACCTGCCCGGCGTCGAACTGCCGGAGAGCGTGCGGGCCACCACGGACGCCGCCGAGGCCGCGGCCGGCGCCGACTTCACCGTCCTCGCGATCCCCTCGCAGACCCTGCGCGGCAACCTCGCCGACTGGGCGCCGCTGCTCGCCCCCGACACGGTCCTGGTGTCGCTGATGAAGGGCATCGAACTCGGCTCCGCGATGCGGATGAGCGAGGTCGTGGACGACGTCGCCAAGGTCGGCCAGAACCGGATCGCCGTGGTCACCGGGCCCAACCTGGCCCGGGAGATCGCCGCGCGCATGCCGGCCGCCGCCGTGGTCGCCTGCACCGACGAGGCCGTCGCCCAGCGCCTCCAGGCCGCCTGCCACACGCCGTACTTCCGGCCGTACACCAACACCGACGTGGTGGGCTGCGAACTCGGCGGAGCGGTCAAGAACGTCATCGGGCTGGCCGTCGGCATCGCGGACGGCATGGGGCTCGGCGACAATGCCAAGGGCTCGCTCATCACCCGCGGCCTCGCCGAGACCACCCGGCTCGGGGTCGCCCTGGGCGCCGACCCGCTGACCTTCGCCGGACTCGCCGGCCTGGGCGACCTGGTCGCGACCTGCTCCTCGCCGCTGTCGCGCAACCACACCTTCGGCACCAACCTCGGCAAGGGCATGACCCTGGAGGAGACCATCGCGGTCACCAGGCAGACCGCCGAGGGCGTCAAGTCCTGCGAGTCGGTCCTGGATCTGGCCCGCCGGCACGGCGTCGACATGCCCCTGACGGAGACGGTCGTCGGCATCGTGCACGAGGGCAAGCCGCCGGTCGTGGCGCTGAAGGAGCTGATGTCGCGCAGCGCGAAACCCGAGCGACGCTGAGCCACGCCCGCCCCCGGACGCTGTCTCGGCGTTCTACCAACGGGTACTCTCATCGCGATATGAGCACCGAGAACCTCCCCCAGAGCCCCGGGCAGCCGCCTCGCAAGCCGCGTGTGGCCGTCGTGTTCGGCGGCCGCAGCTCCGAACACGGGATCTCCGTCGTCACCGCCGGCGCCGTCCTCAGGGCCATCGACCGGACGAAGTACGACGTCCTGCCGATCGGCATCACCCGGGACGGCCGGTGGGCGCTGACCGCCGACGAGCCGGAGCGCATGGCGATCGTGGACCGCAGGCAGCCCAGTGTCGAGGAGCTGGCCGAGTCGGCGGAGGGCGGCGTGGTGCTCCCCGTCGACCCCTCGACCCGTGAAGTCGTCTACAGCGAGCCGGGATCGGTGCCCAAGGCGCTCGGCGAGGTCGACGTGGTCTTTCCGGTGCTGCACGGCCCGTACGGCGAGGACGGCACCCTCCAGGGCCTCCTGGAGCTCTCCGGCGTGCCGTACGTGGGCGCGGGTGTGCTCGCCTCGGCCGTCGGCCAGGACAAGGAGTACATGAAGCGCGTGTTCACCTCGTTCGGGCTCAAGGTCGGCCCGTACGTCGTGATCCGGCCGCGTGAGTGGGAGCGCGACGAGTCCGCCGCCCGTAAGAAGATCGTCGACTTCGCGGGGGAGCACGGCTGGCCGCTGTTCGTGAAGCCCGCGCGCGCCGGCTCGTCGATCGGCATCACCAAGGTCGACGACCTCTCCGGACTCGACGAGGCGATCGCCGAGGCCCGGCGGCACGACCCGAAGATCCTGGTGGAGGCGGCGCTGCGGGGCCGCGAGATCGAGTGCGGCGTGTTGGAGTTCGAGGACGGGCCGCGGGCCTCCGTGCCCTCGGAGATCCCGTCGGCCGAGACGCACGCGTACTACGACTTCGAGGCCAAGTACATCGACTCCACGCCCGGCATCGTGCCCGCGCCGCTGACCGAGGAGGAGACCGCCGAGGTGCAGCGGCTCGCGGTCGAGGCGTTCGAGGCGGCCTCCTGCGAGGGGCTGGTCCGCGCGGACTTCTTCCTCACCGAGGACGGCGAGTTCGTGATCAACGAGATCAACACCATGCCCGGCATGACGCCGATCTCGATGTACCCGCAGATGTGGCAGGCGAGCGGCGTCGGCTACCCGGAGCTGGTGGACCGGCTGGTGCAGGCGGCGCTGCGGCGGTCGACGGGCCTGCGCTGACCGTCGTTCCCGTCGGTGCGTCGCACCCGCCGGTCCCGCGCATCCGCCGGCCGCACCCTCAGCCCCTGGTCACCCTCAGTCGGCGATCCCCTCGGGGATCGCCTTCTTGACGGCCGGGGCCAGGTCGACCAGCGGCGCCATGCCGCTGGCCGTGCGGTCCTTCGGGATGGTCACCTCCACGTACGCATTCCGCAGCGTCGTCGTGAAGACGAACGAACCGTCGTCCCGCTTCTGCAGCAGCCACCCCACCCCGTTCACCTCGGTGCCGTCGGCCTCGGGATCGTCCATCTCCGCGGGCCGCGGCACACCACAGCGAAGTATGATCGCCGGGCTGCCCCAGCCCGCGGTCAGCGCGGAGGCGGGCTCGGGGTCCACACGGCGTTCACCGTCCACCTTCGCCGGCAGTACCTTGTCCAGGTTCCGGCACAGTCCCGCGGCCCGCGCGTCCGGGCTGGGAACCGCCGCCGACGCGCTGTCGTCTGCTGAGGAGCAGCCCGCGGCGGCGATCAGCAGGGCGAGTGCGGGCAGGCCGGCGACAGGGCGGTGCCGGTGACGCAAAGAGTTCACCGGCACAGGGTAGACGGGGGCTACAGATGGACGACCGGGCAGGTCAGGGTGCGGGTGATGCCGTCCACCTGCTGGACCTTGGCGACCACCATGCGGCCCAGGTCGTCGACGGTGTCGGCCTGGGCCCGGACGATCACGTCGTACGGTCCCGTCACGTCCTCGGCCTGGATGACTCCAGGGATCTTGCTGATCGTCTCGGCGACGGTCGACGCCTTGCCGACCTCCGTCTGGATCAGGATGTACGCCTGTACCACGGAACCTCCAGGGCGGCCACGAGGATCATGTGGGGAAAAGGAACGCCACGGTATCGCGTTGCCGCTCGCCACGGGGAGACCCGTGGGGGCCGGCGGTCGCGCGCCGGGGTGCAGGCAGGACAGAAGTTGACGGTCACTTCGACCGTAGCGAGGACTGAGATGACTCGTGACCGGGCATGGACAGGGACAGAAGGGGAGAAAGGGCAATGAAGGGCACTGTTGGTGAGCTCGGGGAGTTCGGGCTCATCAGGGAGCTCACCTCCCGTCTCACCACCACCCCGGCGGTCCGGGTCGGCCCCGGCGACGACGCCGCGGTGGTCGCCGCGCCCGACCGCAGGGTGGTGGCCAGCACCGACATCCTGGTGGAGGGCCGGCACTTCCGCCGCGACTGGTCCACGGCCTACGACGTGGGGCGCAAGGCGGCCGCGCAGAACCTGGCCGACATCGCCGCCATGGGCGCCGTGCCGACCGCGCTGCTGCTCGGCCTGGTGGTCCCCGCCGAACTGCCGGTGACCTGGCCGACCGAGCTGATGGACGGCCTGCGCGACGAGTGCCAGGTCGCCGGTGCCGCCGTGGTGGGCGGGGACGTGGTGCGCGGCGACGTCATCACGGTGTCCATCACCGCGCTCGGCGACCTGCGCAACCAGGAGCCCGTGACGCGGGCCGGCGCCCAGCCGGGCGACCTCGTCGCCGTGACGGGCTGGCTGGGCTGGTCCGCGGCCGGCTACGCGGTGCTCTCGCGCGGCTTCCGCTCGCCGCGCGCCTTCGTCGAGGCCCACCGCCGGCCCGAGCCGCCGTACCACGCGGGCCCGGCCGCCGCCGCGCTCGGGGCGACCGCGATGTGCGACGTGAGCGACGGGCTGATCGCCGACCTCGGGCACATCGCCGAGGCCAGCAAGGTGCGCATCGACATCCGCTCCGGGGCGATCGACATCCCGTCCCAGATGAACGACATCGGGCAGGCCGTCGGTGTCGACCCGATGCAGTGGGTGCTGACCGGGGGAGAGGACCACGCGATCGTGGCGACCTTCCCGCCGGACGTGAAGCTGCCCGCCCGCTGGAAGGTCATCGGCGAGGTCCTCAACCCCTCGGCGCTGCCGCAGGTGACGGTCGACGGGGCGCCGTGGACGAGCCAGGGCGGCTGGGACCACTTCGGGGACATCGAGTCATGAGCGTCGTGAGCGCGCCGCCGCCACGGGTGCTGACCGTCGCGGGCTCCGATTCCGGGGGCGGGGCCGGGATCCAGGCCGACCTGAAGACGATGCTCGCCCTCGGCGTGCACGGCATGAGCGTGGTCACGGCGGTGACCGCGCAGAACTCCCTGGGCGTGCAAGGGGCTTGGGAGCTTCCCGTGGAGGGGGTGCGGGCCCAGTACCGCAGCGTCGTCGACGACATCGGCGTCCAGGCCGTCAAGACCGGGATGCTGGCCTCCGCCGAACTGGTGGAGGTGGTCGCGGAGTTGCTCGCGGACACGGACGCCCCGGCGGTCGTCGACCCGGTCGGCGTCTCCAAGCACGGCGACCCGCTGCTCGCGGCCTCCGCCCTGGACTCCGTACGCACCCGCCTGCTGCCGGTCGCGACGGTCGCCACCCCGAACCTCGACGAGGTGGCCCAACTGACGGGTGTACGCGTCGAGTCGGAGTCCGGGATGCGCCGCGCCGCCGAGGCCGTGCTGGCGTACGGGCCGCGATGGGTCGTGATCAAGGGCGGCCACCTCTCCGGGGAGGCCGTCGACCTGCTCACCGACGGCTCCGAGGAGCACTGGCTGCGCGCGCCCCGGCACGACAACCGGCACACCCACGGCACGGGGTGCACCCTCGCGTCGGCCATCGCCTGCGGTCTCGCGCGGGGGCGGACCGTGCCGGAGGCGGTGGCCGCCGCCAAGGCGTACGTCACCGGCGCGATCGCGGCCGGGTTCGCCCTCGGCGCGGGCATCGGGCCCGTGGACCACGGCTGGGCCCTCACCAGGGGAACTCGCCGAGCTTGACGCCGGTGGCCGCCTTCCCGGTCGGCCGCTTCAGGAAGCCGGCCATCGGGCGGGGGTCAGCAGGCGGAACATGGGTCGGGGCCGCGGACGCGCCGCCCGGTCGGCAGGGCGAAGAACGGGCCCGCGTCGCCGGAAGTGCGCCGGCAGCCTTCGGCGAGGCTCCCTAACCGCGTCTCGTGCTTCGCGAACGCGGTGCGGTGGTCGCCGCCCGCCAGCGCGAGCTCCCCGGCCAGGACGTACGCGCCGACGCTCGTCACTCCGGCGCCCGTGCCGCCCCTCGTGGCGCCGTACGCCGCGTCGCCCAGCAGCACCACGCGGCCGCCGTGTGCGGCGCCAGGCGCCTGTGCGGGCCAGGATGCGCGACTGGAGGCCGTTCGCGGCTCCTGCGGGCGGCTCGGCGCCGTGGAGGCCGTCGATCAGCCGCTGCGCCGGCACGGCACGGCCCGCATCGAGGAGCAGGAGGGTGAGCAGGGCGCGGGGGTGGGGGCCGCCCGGGTCGACGGGAGTGCCGTCGGGGTTGCGCAGGTCCGGGGGCCCGGGACGCCGAAGCGTATGCGGTGGCACTTGGCCGGCTCGGGTGCCGCGGGGCACGGCAAAAAGCCGGCCCACCAGGAGGTGGACCGGCTCAGTGCAGCGAACCAAGCGGTGGCCGCGCGCTAGCTGAGCGTCAGCGCGAGACCTTGCCGGCCTTGATGCACGAGGTGCAAGCGTTCACGCGCTTCGGCGTCCCGCCCACCACGGTACGCACACGCTGGATGTTCGGGTTCCAGCGACGGGACGTACGGCGGTGCGAGTGCGAGATGTTGTTGCCGAAGCCCGGCCCCTTGCCGCAGACGTCGCAGTTGGCAGCCACGGGTCACTCCAAAGACTTCAGATGCACTTACGGTTAATCCCGGCATGCCGGGATCGAGATCCTCAGGCTCCAGGAGCCGTCCGAGATCTGAGTGGCGCTGCCAGGGGGAAAGGCCCGATCAGGATCGGGCAACCGGAGCAGCATACAACGGCTGCACCCGTACGGCGAAACTACCATGGCAGCTCAGGGCCCCGCCCCCGGCCCTCTTCCGGTCGGCACCCACCCGGGGTCTACGCTGCGTGCCACGTCCAGCAGCTCAGGGAGGCGCAGGTGGCGCAGGTGCCGCAGACGTTCTTCGATGCTCCCGCGGTGCGCACCTGGTGCGGGCTGGCCCTCCAGGCCCTGGGCCGGGCCCGTGAGGAGATCGACGCGATCAACGTCTACCCCGTGGCCGACGGGGACACCGGCACGAACCTGTATCTGACGGTGGAGTCGGCGGTCGCCGCCGTCGAGGCGGTGTTCGCCGGGCACGAGGCGGGTGCCGGAGGGGCTGGGGTGAAGCGGGGAGACCCGGGCGCTTCGGGAGCCGGGGCAGGATCGGGGACCGAGGGCGGCGGAGGGCTCGACGGGGCACCCGGGCTCGAAGGGGCCGAAGGGGCTGAGGGCGCAGGCCCGACCCTCGCCGACGCCGCGCGGGCGATGGCCCACGGCGCGCTCATCGGCGCGCGCGGGAACTCCGGAACGATCCTGGCGCAGCTGCTGCGCGGCATGGCCCAGGTGCTCGCGGCCGACGAGAAGACCGCCCGCGCCGACGGCCAGGGGCTGCGGCTCGCCCTGCGCCACGCGGCGGACTCCGCCCGCCAGGCCGTCGCCCATCCGGTGGAGGGCACGGTCCTCACGGTCGCCACGGCCGCCGCCGACGCGGCCGGCGGTGCCGAGGGCGACTGCGGGACGGTGGCGCGGGCGGCCTACGACGGGGCGCGCGCGGCGCTCGCCGCGACCCCGGGCCAGCTGGCGGTGCTGAAGCGCGCCGGGGTGGTCGACGCCGGCGGACGGGGACTGGTGACGGTGCTCGCGGCGCTGGTGGAGACGTTCACGGGGGAGAGGCCCCGGGCGGTCGAGTCGGCCGCCACCGTGCCGCACGCGCGTGTGGGACACACGGAGGCGGGGGCGACGGGGGCGCCCTGGCAGGGTGGGGAAGGCACGGAGGGACGTACGGGTGCGCGGGCCCATGCACCGGCGGTGGCGCACAAGCGCGTGGCGTCCGTCACGGGCACGGAGGCGGCGCTCGGGCACCTCGGCGAATGCGCCGACGCCCCGGCAGCGATCGACCCGGGCGGCCCCGCCTTCGAGGTGATCTACCTCCTGGAGGCCGAGGACGCGGCGGTGGCCCGGCTGCGGGAGCGGCTCGACGCCCTCGGCGACTCGCTGGTCGTGGTCGGCGGCGACGGGCTGTGGAACGTCCATGTGCACGTCGACGACGCGGGCGCCGCCGTGGAGGCGGGCGTCGAGGCCGGCCGGCCCCACCGGATCAGGATCACGCACTTCGGCGCCGGTGACGTGCACACCACCGGCGCCGAGCCCTCCAGGGAGCGCGCCCAGCGAGCCGTCGTGGCCGTCGTGCCCGGTGAGGGCCTGGCCGGCCTCTACACCGAGGCCGGGGCGACGACCGTGCTCGCCCGCCCCGGGGAGCCGCCCGCCAGCGGCGAGCTCGTCCAGGCCGTACGACGGGCTCACGCGCGCGAGGTCGTGCTGCTGCCCAACGATGCCGAGCTGCGCCACACCGCCGCCGCGGCGGCCGAGCAGGCCCGCGCGGAGGGCATCCGGGTGGCTCTCATCCCGACCCGCTCGGCGGTGCAGGGCATCGCGGCGCTCGCCGTGCACGAGCCCGAGCGCCGCTTCGACGAGGACGTGGTGGCGATGACCTCGGCGGCCGGCGCGACCCGGTACGCCGAGGTCACCGTCGCGGAGCGGCAGTCCTGGACCATGGCCGGCATTTGCCAGGCCGGCGACGTCCTCGGCCTCATCGACGGCGACGTGGCCGTCATCGGCTCCGACGTGATCGCCACCGCTGAGACGGTCCTGGACCGCATGCTCGCGGCGGGCGGCGAAATGGTCACGCTGGTCCTGGGCGACGAGGCGCCCGAGGCCGTCGCCGAACGCCTGGAGGCCCGGGTGCGTGAGGGATACCTCGCCGTCGACACGGTGGTCTACCGGGGCGGACGGCAGGGGACGCTGCTGCTCATCGGGGTCGAGTAGGACCTCGTCCAGCCCTGGCGGTGTTCCGGCCCCGGAGCGACCCAGCTGCGGCCTCGGCGCGGGTCGGGGCCCGGTCGTGGCCCGGTCCCGGCCCAAGCCCAGCCCCCTGCCCCCTGCCCCGGTCGTGGCCCGGTCCCGGCCCGACCCAGCTGCGGCCTTCGCCCCGGTTCCGCCCCGGCTTCGGCGGCCAGCCCCCAGCCCCGCCTCCCCGGTCCCTGCCCGGCTTCGACCCCGGCTCCGGCCTCGGCCAAGCCACGCCCCAACCCGGCCGTGGCCCGGTCCGGCTGCGGCCCAGCTTCGGCCTCGGCCCTGGTCCCTGCCTGGTTTCCACCCCAGTTTTCGGCCTCGGCCCCGGCCCTGCCCGGCTTCGACGCCAGTTGGGGCCTCGGCCCCTGGTTCCTGTCCGGCGTCGACCCAGCTCCGGCCCCCAGGCCGGCTGTGGCCTCCGCCCCGCCCCCCGGCCCAGGCATCCTCCGACGGGATCCGCTTCCGTCAGCCTTCCTGCTCCGCCACGAGCCGGAGCATCTGCTCGGCCTCCGCGCGCCGCGCCCGTACCGCCTCCTCGACGCCGGCACCGTCGTCCGCCCCGGCCTCGTCTGTCGCGTCCGTCCGGTGCGTCTCGTACGCCGCCAGTACCGCACGCGCGCGTGCCCGTGCCTGGGCCGGGCGGCCCAGATCGGCCTCCAGCCAGCCGGCGGCGAGTTCGGCGCCGGTGCGGCTGTGCAGGGCGGCGTCCCCGAGGGAGGAGAACAGCTCGACCGCCCGCACCAGCTGCGTCAGGGCCTCCTCGTACACGGCCGTGTCCGGGGCCTCCTCGGCGTTCTCGGCGACGGACCGGGTGAGCAGGTCACCGAACTGCCGGTGGGTGTGGCCGAGGTCGGCGACGAGCCGGCGCCGGGGCTCCTCGTCGGACGCCGTCTCCAGCGCCGCCTCGCACGCGCGCACGGCGTCCGCCATCAGCTCGCGTGCCCGGGGCCCTCCGTCCTCCGTGCGCAGCATCAGCCACGCCCGGGCCCGCAGGGAGCGGACCAGGCCGTGGACATCGCCGAGCTCGTGCCACAGGCCGCCCGCGCGCGCGTAGGCCCGCTCCGCCTCCTCAGGCAGGCCCGCCTGGCCCAGGGACTCCCCGGCGAGGTGGGCGAGGGTCGCGTGGTCCTGCTGCTCGGGCCAGTGCCGGGCGATCTCGGCGGCCTGCAGACGCCGCTCGGCGGCCGCCCGGTGCTCGCCGAGCTCGCTCAGGCAGTCGCCGAGCCACCACTGCGTCTGGACGAGCGCGCCGTCGCCGTGCGTCTCGGCCGTCAGGTCGGGAAGCACCGACTCCAGTATCTCCGCGGCCTCGGCCCACCGCCCCTGCCGCAGCAGGAGCCCGCCGAGCTGGTGCCGCGCCCAGGCGCCCAGTGTGGCGCTCTCCCCGGCCTCGTCGGCCCAGTGCGCCGCCTCCAGGGCGTGCCCGGCGGCCTCCTCGGCCTCGCCCCGTCCGCCGAGCACCTCGGCGAGCTGGAGGTGCAGCTGTGCCCGGCCGGTCGGCTCCACGTGCGGCCCGCCGTGCTCCAGGGCCGCCCGCAGCGCCCGCTCGGCCTCGGCCGTGTCACCGAGGTGGTGGGCGAGGGAGGCCAGCCGGGCCTCGTACTCCACCGCGAACCACGGCAGTCCCGCCGCGACGTGATCCGCCGCGGCCCGCCGGAACAGCTCCGCGGCCGTCTCCAGGTCCCCGGCTCGCCCCGCCAGCTCCGCGAGCATGCCCTGCGCCTCCGCGGCCCGTGCGGCGAGCCGTACGTCCTGTCCGGTCCGGCCCTCGACGAGCGCGAGGACCTCCCGTGCGGCGGCCTCGGCGGCGCCCTGGGTCTGGTCCTGCCCGGGTCCCTCCGCCTCGTGCACCCGCCGCATCAGGATCCGCGCCCGTGCCATCACCACGGACGCCGTCTGGCGGACCTCCGTGCCGCCCCGCGCGTACAGCGCGAGGACCGTGTCGTAGGGCTCGGACACCGCTGCCAGGGCTTCGTCCACCTCGCCCGCCAGCGCGCGTACGTATGCCGCACGCGCGCGGGCCGCCAGTGCCTCCCCGGGGTCGCCCGCCCGCTCGTACAGCTCGGCGGCCCGCTCGAAGAGCTCGGTGCCTTCGGGGCCGAGGCCCATCGCCTCGTGGTCGGCGATCTCCGCACGGTCGCGCGGGGCCAGCTCCGCCTCCGCCACGCCCTCGGCGGCGCGCGCGACGGCCGCCCACGCCTCGACGGCACGGGGCTGGAGGGTGTCCGACAGCCGCCGCGCCTCGGCGACCAGGGCCGGCAGGTCCGGTTCCCCCGCCGACGCGGTCACCGCAGGGGCCGGCACCGGCACGACCGGCACCGGTGGTGCCGAGCGCACGCCCAGCGGAAGCCGTTCCACCAGCGGCCGCTGGACCATACGCGCGCGTGCCCACTCGCTGACGTACGAGGTTCCGTTGCGCTCGTCGAAGCGCGCGGCGAGCGCCAGGGCCTCCGCACGCGCGTGCGGGGCCAGTTCGCGCGCGGTCCAGTCCCGCCCGGCCGGACCGGGCACCCGCTGCTCGCCGAGCCCCAGCACGGTCAGGCGGTCCATCAGCAGCGCCACCACGCACAGGAAGTCCAGCTTGCTGCGCGGATGCCCGTCGTCCGTGAAGTACGCGGGCCGCTCGGCGAGCAGCTCCAGGCCGCGCGCCTCGTTGCCGCTCAGCGCGCAGAACTCCACGTGGTCCGCGTACGCGCCGCGCATGCTCTCCATGGCCCGCACGAGCCGGAAACCCCGCAGATGGTGGGCGCGCGCCTCATCCAGGCGGCCCAGCCTGAGCAGCGGCACGAGGGAGGACGCGAGCACGTTGTGCGGCTCGTGGGCGCAGGTGAACTCGCCCTCCAAAACCGGCCGCCACACCTCCAGCGCCTCGGCGTCCCGCCCCCGCTCCGCCTGCCACCAGCCCTGCCCGTGCAGCTCGCACGCGTGGCAGTCGGCCATGGCGTCCCGTTCGGCGGCCAGCCAGGCGGCGTACGCCCGTTCGGCCCGCGGCACGTCACCGATGTGCGCCGCCACGCTCAACTCGGCGCTGCGCACGGCCCGTTCGGAGTGCCCGGCGAGCCGGTAGCGGTGCTCCATCTCGCCGAGCCACTTCTCGATGGAGGCGAGCGGGATGTGCGGCTGGCCGAGCATGCCGGACGACATCCACTTGAAGACCCAGTGCAGCGAGTGGGTCTCGTACTCGTCGAAGTCCTCCGGATGTTCGTCCCACATGCGCAGCAGGCGCGCGAAGGGGACGAACATCTTGTCCTTCTCGGAGCTGTAGTTGTAGACCGTCAGCTGGTGCCGGAGCGCCTCGATCACGGCGAGCGGGACGTTCAGCTTCTCCGCCTCGGCGAGCAGATGCTCCGCCCGCGCGTTGCGGGCCGGTCCCTCCGGCTGCTCGGAGTTCTCCGCCAGGGCCCGGCGGAGCGAGTCGAGATCCGTGATGCCGCTCATGAGTGACCGCCCCCGGCCGGGTCCCCGGTGGAGTTCCCCGTCGCGTCGGAGCCGCCGTGCGTGGCCCACTCCAGCAGGCCGATGAACGCCCGGTTCAGCAGCGCCGAGTCGGCGGGCCTGAGCGGGCGTTGCGCCATCAGCAGCGCCTGCCCGTACAGGGACTCAGTGGCGGTGCCGATCAGCTCCGGGTCGGGCAGCGCGCTGATCCGCCGGACCAGCGGGTTGAGGTGGTTGAGCACGAGACGCGCGCGCGGGGCGCTGCCGCGCAGCGAGCCGAGGATGCCCGCCCACAGGTCGTCGGCCCGCGCCTCGGCCTCCGCCCGGGCCTGCTCGTGCCGGGCCTCGCGGTCGTCCAGGTGCAGCGCGGGCACGGACAGCGGATGGAAGGCCCGCAGGACGACGTCACAGCCCAGTGGGTCCAGCTTGGCCCGCGCGGCCGCCAGGAAACCCGACAGGGCCAGCTCCTCGGCCGGGTCGACGGCGTCCAGGTGCGCGGTGACGGTGTCGGCGTCCAGCTCGGCCACGACCGTGCCCGGCCGCACCGACGGCAGCGCCTCGACCAGCTCGCTGTCGTACGTGTAGCCGCCGTTGATCACGCCGACGCCCTGCGCGGACGCGATCGGCGCGACCTGCCGGTACTCCTCGACGGTCCGCGTGAAGTGCACCACCGGGTGGCGCTGCGCGAACTCCTCCAGGGACAGCCGTCCGTCGGTCGTCTCGAACGGCAGCCACGGCAGCATGGTGCGCAGCATCTCCCGGTCGTGCCGCGCCAGCGACTTCACGCCCAGGTGGTGCACCGACAGGAAAGCCGCCAGCCGCTCCGGATCACCGGCGGCCAGGCCCGTCAGCCAGGACCGGATCCTTTCGCCCAGCGCCTCCCGTACGGCGGCCAGCGTCTCGTCCTCGTACAGCGCCTCGCGGGAGGCGGTGGGCCGCAGGCTGTCGGTGTCGAGCACGCAGCGCACGAAGAACGCCCAGTCGGGCAGCAGCTGTTCGGCCCGCTCGGTCAGCAGCATGCCCTTCAGGTGCACGCGGTGGCCCGCGCGCTGCGCCGGGCTGAGCGCCGAGGGGAGCACGTAGGCCACGCCGCGTATGCCGGCCAGCGGCACGTTCAGGTCGATGGTGTCCAGCGGGGTGAAGCCGAACAGGTCATGGCAGTGCCGGGCGAGGGCCACCCTGCGGACGGCCGGGCTCGGATACGGACGGTCCCAGGGCGCGGGCAGGTCGGTGACCGCCTCCTCGCCGACCCGGACGTCGTAGGGGAGCAGCGAGCCGAACTCGCGCGCCAGCGCCAGCACGCGCCTGCCCTCCAGCCACTCGGCGGCACCCGCGCGCGCCACGAGGTGGACGCTCGTGCCCGGCTCGGGCCGTTCGCCGTCCGGCAGCGTGCGCACGGTGTACGAGCCGTCGTCGCGGGCCGTCCACTCCACCGGCGGCGCGTCGGGCGTCCGGGCGCTGCGGCTGACGACACGGATCCGCTCGGCCACCACGAAACAGGCCAGCAGACCGATGCCGAACTGCCCGAGGAAGTCCGAGCGGACCTCCTGCAGCCCCTCGGCGCGTTTGGAACTGCGGCCGATGGTGGCGAGCAAACTGTGCACGTCCGCCTCGGTGAGCCCCGCGCCGGTGTCCTCCACCCGCAGGGCGCCGTCCTCCGCGTACAGCCGCACCCGCGCCGGAGCCCCGGGCTGCTCCGCGCGCCGGGCGGTGACGGCGTCCACGGCGTTCTGCAGCAGCTCGCGCAGATACACCTTGGGACTGGAGTAGAGGTGGTGCGAGAGCAGGTCCACCAGACCACGCAGGTCGACCTGGAACATATGAGGTGAGTGGGATGACTGAGGTGACTGGGATGCCTGTGAGGTCTGGGAGTCCATCGTCGCTGCGCCGGTGGGGGGACTGGCGACGGCGCGGGGTCGGGCGGTCCCGGTGAGGCGGTGACCGCGAGGGATGGCCGGAGCGCGTCATCCTAGAGCCCGGACCAGCGGTCCGACCAGGGGTTTCCGAGACGAGACGGCGATGCCCACCGCGGCCTCTACGGCATTGTCAGTGCCGTGGTGTGCAATGGATCTCGTGCCCGCACTGCGAGAACCACTGGAACAACCCCTGAAGTCGGTGCTCGGCCCCGCCACCGCGAAGGTGATGGCCGAGCATCTCGGCCTGCACACCGTCGGCGACCTCCTCCACCACTACCCGCGCAGATACGAGGAGCGCGGCCAGCTCACCCACCTCGCCGACCTCCCCATGGACGAACACGTCACGGTGGTCGCCCAGGTCGCCGACGCCCGCCTGCACACCTTCGCCTCCTCCAAGGCCCCCGGCGGCAGGGGCCAGCGCCTGGAGGTCACCATCACGGACGGCAGTGGCCGCCTCCAACTGGTCTTCTTCGGCAAGGGCGTTCACAAGCCCCACAAGGAGCTCCTGCCGGGCACCCGAGCGATGTTCGCGGGCAAGGTCTCCGTCTTCAACCGGCGCCTCCAACTCGCCCACCCGGCCTACGAGTTGCTGCGGGGCGACGCGGAGGAGACGGTGGAGAACTGGGCCGGTGCACTCATCCCCATCTACCCCGCGACCGCCAAACTGGAGTCCTGGAAGATCGGCAAGGCGATCCAGACGGTCCTGCCCAACGCCCAGGAGGCGGCCGACCCGCTGCCGCCCGCCCTGCGCGAGGGCCGGGGCCTGGTTCCCCTCCCCGAGGCCCTGCTGAAGATCCACCGGCCGCACACCAAGGCGGAGATCGCCGACGCCCGCGCCCGCCTGAAGTGGGACGAGGCCTTCGTCCTCCAGGTCGCCCTCGCCCGCCGCCGCCACTCCGACGCGCAGCTGCCGGCGGTCCCCCGCAGGCCCGGGCCGGACGGCCTCCTCGCCGCCTTCGACGAGCGCCTCCCCTTCACCCTCACCGAGGGCCAGCGGAAGGTCTCCCGGGAGATCTTCGACGACCTGGCGACCGAGCATCCGATGCACCGGCTGCTCCAGGGAGAGGTCGGCAGCGGAAAGACGATGGTGGCCCTGCGCGCCATGCTCGCCGTGGTCGACGCCGGCGGCCAGGCCGCCATGCTCGCGCCCACCGAAGTGCTCGCCCAGCAGCACCACCGGTCGGTCGTCGAGATGATGGGCGAGCTGGCCGAGGGCGGGATGCTCGGCGGCGCCGAGCGGGCCACCAAGGTCGTACTGCTCACCGGGTCCATGGGGACCGCCGCCCGGCGCCAGGCGCTGCTGGACCTGGCCACCGGCGAGGCCGGCATCGTCATCGGCACGCACGCGCTGATCGAGGACAAGGTGCAGTTCCACGACCTGGGCCTGGTCGTGGTGGACGAGCAGCACCGCTTCGGTGTGGAGCAGCGCGACGCCCTGCGCGGCAAGGGCAAGCAGCCGCCGCACCTGCTCGTCATGACCGCCACCCCCATTCCGCGCACGGTCGCCATGACCGTCTTCGGCGACCTGGAGACCTCCGTCCTCGACCAGTTGCCGGCCGGGCGTTCCCCGATCGCCAGCCATGTCGTACCGGCCGCCGACAAGCCGCACTTCCTGGCGCGGGCCTGGGAGCGCGTGCGCGAGGAGGTCGCGAACGGGCATCAGGCGTACGTCGTCTGCCCCCGGATCGGCGACGAGGAGGACGACCCGAAGAAGGGCGGCAAGAAGAAGTCCCCGGAGGACGAGGCCGACAAGCGCCCCCCGCTCGCCGTCCTCGACGTCGCCGACCAGCTTGCGAACGGGCCCCTCAAGGGACTGAAGGTCGAGGTCCTGCACGGCAGGATGCAGCCCGACGACAAGGACGCGGTCATGCGCCGCTTCGCCGCCGGGGAGACCGACGTCCTGGTCGCCACGACCGTCATCGAGGTCGGCGTCAACGTCCCGAACGCCACCGTCATGGTGATCATGGACGCCGACCGCTTCGGCGTCTCCCAGCTGCACCAGCTGCGCGGCCGGGTCGGCCGTGGCTCGGCTCCCGGGCTGTGCCTGCTGGTCACCGAGATGCCGGAGGCGAGCGCGGCCCGGCAGCGGCTCAACGCCGTCGCGTCCACCCTCGACGGCTTCGAGCTCTCCCGTATCGACCTCGAACAGCGCCGCGAGGGCGACGTCCTCGGCCAGGCCCAGTCCGGCACCCGCTCCAGCCTCCGGATGCTCGCCGTCATCGACGACGAGGAGATCATCGCCGAGGCCCGCGAGGAGGCCACCAAGGTCGTCGCCGCCGACCCGGAGCTGACCGGCCTCCCCGCCCTCCGCACGGCACTGGACGCCCTGCTGGACGAGAAGAGGGAGCAGTACCTGGAAAAGGGATGAGCGCTCCCGCTCCGGGCGCCTGACTGTGCCGACACATGCGGCTGAGCCGCGTGGGCGCGAGCAGCCCAGCGAACAGCCCAGGACGGCGAAGCACCCCCCTCGCCCGCCTGCCAGACTGGACCCGTAACCACACCCCCGGACAAGGATCCACAATGACCCGCGTGATCGCCGGCGCAGCGGGCGGACGCCGCCTGGCCGTCCCGCCAGGGCAGGGCACGCGCCCCACCTCCGACCGCGCCCGTGAGGGCCTGTTCTCCACCTGGCAGTCCCTCCTCGGCGGTCCCCTCGACGGCGAACGGGTCCTCGACCTGTACGCCGGCTCCGGCGCCGTCGGCCTGGAGGCCCTGTCCCGGGGCGCGGGCCACACCCTCCTCGTGGAGGCCGACGCCCGAGCCGCCCGCACCGTCAGGGAGAACGTGAAGAATCTCGGCCTGCCCGGAGCCGAGGTGAGAGCGGGCAAAGCCGAACAGGTCATCAAGGCGCCGCCCCCGGGCGAGCCGTACGACATCGTCTTCCTGGACCCGCCGTACGCCGTCTCGGACGACGATCTTCGCGAGATCCTGCTCACACTCCGCACGGAGGGGTGGCTCGCGGAGGAAGCCCTCGTCACCGTGGAGCGCAGCACCAGAGGCGGCGAATTCCGGTGGCCGGAGGGCTTCGAGGCGCTCCGGGCCCGTCGCTACGGCGAGGGAACGTTTTGGTACGGTCGCGCCGCCTCTACGTGCGAAGACGCACCATGACCGGACCGGAGAGCGAGGGATCACAAGTGCGCCGCGCCGTCTGTCCCGGGTCGTTCGACCCGATCACCAACGGACACCTCGACATCATCGCCCGCGCCTCCAGGCTGTACGACGAGGTCTACGTCGCGGTGATGATCAACCAGTCCAAGAAGGGCCTGTTCGAGATCGACGAGCGGATGGACCTGATCCGCGAGGTCACCGCCGAGTACGCGAACGTCCGCGTCGAGTCCTTCCACGGCCTCCTCGTCGACTTCTGCAAGCAGCGCGACATCCCGGCCATCGTCAAGGGCCTGCGCGCGGTCAGCGACTTCGACTACGAGCTGCAGATGGCCCAGATGAACAACGGCCTCTCCGGCGTCGAGACCCTGTTCATCCCCACCAACCCCACCTACAGCTTCCTGTCGTCCTCCCTCGTCAAGGAGGTCGCCAACTGGGGCGGCGACGTCTCCCACCTGGTGCCGCCGGCGGTGCTGGACGCCCTCGCCGAAAAGCTCAACAGGGACTGACACCACCCCGCGGGCCCCTGGCCGTGCTGACAAACCGTCACCCGGTGTCCGCCGGACACCCCAGGGCCGTACAGTCGTCCCGTCCGTCTCCAATCACCCGGCTGTAGAGAGTGGCGAGCACACGGTGGACGTGCAGAAGAAGCTCGACGAGATCGTCACGATGGTCTCCGGGGCCCGGTCCATGCCCATGTCGGCCTCGTGCGTGGTCAACCGCGCCGAACTGCTGTCGATGCTGGAGGAGCTGCGCGGCGCGCTGCCCGACTCCCTCGCCCAGGCCCAGGAGCTGATCGGCGACCGCGAGCAGCTGGTCGAGCAGGCCCGCCAGGAGGCCCAGCGGATCATCGAGAGCGCGCACGCCGAGCGCGGCTCCCTGATCTCCGACACCGAGATCGCCCGCCGTTCCCAGGCCGAGGCGGACCGGATCCTCGCCGAGGCCCGCAAGGAGGCCGAGGAGATCCGAGCAGAGGCCGACGACTACGTCGACTCCAAGCTCGCCAACTTCGAGGTCGTCCTCACCAAGACCCTCGGCTCGGTCGGCCGCGGCCGCGAGAAGCTCCTCGGCACCGGCCCGGGCACCGACGAGAACGGCTACGAGGACGAGGACGCCCCCGAGCGCAGCCACGACCCCGAGACCCTGCGCCGCACCGCCGACGAGTACGTCGACGTCAAGCTCGGCGCCTTCGAGGCGGTCCTCGCCAAGACCCTGGAGGCCGTCGGCCGGGGCCGCCAGAAGCTGCACGGCCGGATCGCCACCGACGACCTCGGCGCCCTGGCCGACGACACCAGCACGGTCCAGCACTCCAGCGACGCCGACTACCTCGCCGACCTGGCGGCCATCGCGGAACCGCCCGCCGAGCGGCAGCAGGCCCCGCAGCCCCAGTACGACCAGCAGCCCGCCTACGGCTACCAGCAGCAGCCCGACCAGTACGGCGGCTATCAGCAGCAGTACGGCGGCCAGCAGGACCCCTACGGCTACCAGCAGCAGGCCGATCCGTACGCCTACCAGGGCTACGACGCCCAGCAGGCCCCCTACGACCCGGACCAGGCCCCGCAGCACCAGCAGTCACAGCAACCCCAGCAGGGGTACGCCCTCGACGAGACCAGCCTCTTCGACACCAGCATGATCAGCGCGGAGCAGCTGCGGGCCTACGAGCAGGGCCGGGGCCAGTAGCCTCACCGGCCGGATTGGGCCGTCAGCGAAAGGTCCAGTATCCTGGCTCTTCGGTCGCGCGTACGTCCGCGATCACCGCTGCCCGGCAACACCGAAGGGCGGCGTCCCCCTCAGCTCAGAAGATCGAAAGCAGGAATGGCTCTGAACGCCCGCCTCGACCACCGCAACCCTCTCGTGTTCGACACGCACGAGCTGGGGCGGCGGCCTGGTGCGCTGCAGCGCCTGACCCGCACGGTCGAGGCTCCCAAGGACTTCGGTATCAAGGAAGTCGTCGGAGTGCCGGAAGGCGCCCCGGTGGAGCTCGAACTCCGGCTCGAATCGGTCATGGAAGGTGTGCTCGTCACAGGCACCGCCCGTGCCACGGCCGAGGGGGAGTGCGTAAGGTGTCTGGAGCCGCTTCAGCTCGACGTCGAAGCGGACCTCCAGGAGATGTTCTCGTACCCTGACGCCGACGACCGGGGCCGCCCCAAAGCGGAACCGGCCGACGACGCCGAGGAAGACGAGGACAGGCTCTTCGTCGAGGACGGTTTGTTCGACCTCGAACCAGTGCTGCGCGATGCGGTGGTGCTCGCACTGCCGATGCAGCCGGTGTGCCAGGAAGACTGCCCGGGTCTGTGCTCCGAGTGCGGAGTGCGGCTCGCTGACGACCCGGACCACCACCACGACGCCGTCGACATCCGTTGGGCGGCTTTGCAGGGATTCGCCGACACCATGAAGGCCGGCGACAAGGACGACACGAGCGGCGCCGAAGCGGGCGTCGACGAGAAGCAGGAGAAGTAGCCGTGGCTGTTCCGAAGCGGAAGATGTCGCGCAGCAACACGCGCCACCGCCGGTCGCAGTGGAAGGCTGCGGTCCCCACCCTGGTTGCGTGCGAGCGCTGCCACGAGCCCAAGCAGCAGCACATCGCGTGCCCGTCGTGCGGCACCTACAACAAGCGCCAGGTCCTCGAGGTCTGAGCGGCTGGTGAGAGGCACTGTGTCCACCCCCAAGAAGGCGGAAGACGCCAAGGCGGACTCACACGCCAGGAAGAAGTTGGACAACCAGGCCTCGTCCCACACGCTTCTGGAAGGGCGGCTCGGCTACAAGGTCGAGTCCGCCCTTCTGGTGCGAGCACTGACCCACCGGTCGTACGCATACGAGAACGGCGGTCTGCCGACCAACGAGCGGCTAGAGTTCCTCGGGGACTCCGTTCTCGGTCTGGTCGTCACGGACACGCTGTACCGCACCCACCCCGACCTGCCCGAGGGCCAGCTGGCCAAGCTGCGGGCCGCGGTGGTGAACTCGCGTGCGCTCGCCGAGGTGGGCCGCGGACTCGACCTGGGCTCCTTCATCCGGCTCGGCCGCGGTGAAGAGGGCACGGGCGGCCGGGACAAGGCGTCCATCCTCGCCGACACCCTCGAAGCGGTGATCGGCGCGGTCTACCTCGACCAGGGCCTGGACTCGGCGGCGGAGCTGGTGCACCGCCTGTTCGACCCGCTGATCGAGAAGTCCTCCAACCTCGGTGCCGGCCTCGACTGGAAGACCTCTCTCCAGGAGCTCACCGCGACCGAAGGGCTCGGCGTCCCCGAGTACCTGGTCACGGAGACCGGCCCCGACCACGAGAAGACCTTCACTGCTGCCGCCCGCGTCGGAGGCGTCTCGTACGGCACCGGCACCGGCCGCAGCAAGAAGGAGGCGGAGCAGCAGGCCGCCGAGTCCGCCTGGCGGTCCATCCGGGCCGCGGCGGACGAGCGCGCCAAGACGGCTGCCGCCGAGCCCGTCAGAGCCGAGGCAGACGCGGCCACGGAAGCCGCCGCGGCCGCGGAGGCCGACGCCTGAACGGGCTGACCCACACCACCCTCACCCGGCCGGGAAGTGCCCCGGCCGGGTGACGGCTTTGTACCGGGGGAAGCGTGTCCGGAAGCATCGCACAGCGCCCCCGCCTCCGCGCGGACCGAGCAGGCCCCCGCGCTACGCTGCGGAGACCTTCCACGCACCCGTCCGGAGAAGAATCGTGCCTGAGTTGCCCGAGGTCGAGGTCGTACGGCGCGGCCTGGAGCGGTGGGTCGCCCACCGGACCGTAGTCGAGGCCGAGGTGCTGCACCCGCGAGCGGTGCGCCGTCATGTCGCCGGTGCCGACGACTTCGCGCAGCGACTCAAGGGCCACCGCATCGGCACGCCCAGCCGCCGCGGCAAGTACCTGTGGCTGCCCCTGGAGGACTCCGGCGAGGCGGTCCTGGCCCACCTCGGCATGAGCGGCCAGCTGCTCGTCCAGCCGCACGACGCGCCCGACGAGAAACACCTCAGGATCCGGGTGCGTTTCGCCGACGACGTGGACACCGAGCTCCGCTTCGTCGACCAGCGCACCTTCGGCGGCCTGTCGCTGCACGACACCACCCCCGAGGGCCTGCCCGACGTCATCGCGCACATCGCCCGTGACCCGCTCGACCCCCTCTTCGACGACGAGGCCTTCCATCAGGCCCTGCGCCGCAGGCGCAGCACCGTCAAACGGGCCCTGCTCGACCAGTCGCTGATCAGCGGCGTCGGCAACATCTACGCGGACGAGGCCCTGTGGCGCGCCCGGCTCCACTACGAGCGCCCCACCTCAACCGTCACGCGCCCGCGCACCTTCCAGCTCCTGGGCCACGTTCGGGACGTCATGAACGCCGCCCTCGCGGTGGGCGGCACCAGCTTCGACAGCCTCTACGTCAACGTCAACGGCGAGTCGGGCTACTTCGACCGGTCGCTGGACGCGTACGGCCGTGAAGGCCAGCCCTGCCGACGCTGCGGCACGGCCATGCGGCGACGGCCCTGGATGAACCGGTCCAGCTACTTCTGCCCGAAGTGCCAGCGCCCGCCGCGCATCAGCCCCTGACGTCCCGCGCCCGCCGGGCGTCGTAGCGCTCGCGCGCCGCCAGCACCTCGTCCATGCTGCCCTCGACGAAGTGGACGAGGGACAGCAGCCGCTCGGCCACCCCGCGGCCCAGCGGGGTCAGCTCGTAGTCCACGCGGGGCGGGTTGGTCGGCTGTGCCTCGCGGTGCACCAGACCGTCGCGCTCCAGCGCGTGCAGCGTCTGGGACAGCATCTTCTCGCTCACACCGTCGACGCGGCGGCGCAGCTCGTTGAAGCGCAGGGAGCCCTCGTACAGGGCGCAGAGCGTGATCCCGCCCCAGCGTCCCGTCACATGCTCCAGGGTGCCGCGCGAGGGGCAGGCCTTGGCGAACACGTTGTACGGGAGGTCCTGCTCCTCCGTGCGCTCCGGAGTGGTCGTCATAGGTCAAGACTACGCCAGCGCAGCGCTGACTGACAGGTTGCGCTAACCAGGAGTTAGCGCACCTGCCGGCTGCCGTGGCGCTGCGCGTGGCCTCTAGTAGCCGAAGTTCTGCACCCACCACGGGCCGCCCGACCCGAAGTGGACGCCCACGCCCAGCGTCTTGAAGTCGCAGTTCAGTATGTTGGCCCGGTGCCCCGGGCTGTTCATCCAGGCCTCCATCACGGCCTCGGCGTCGGCCTGGCCGCGGGCTATGTTCTCGCCGCCGAGGTCGGATATGCCTGCCTTCTCGGCCCGGTCCCACGGCGTCGCGCCGTCGGGGTCGGTGTGGTCGAAGAAGCCCCGCTCCGCCATGTCCTCGCTGAACGCCTGGGCCAGCCCGGTCAGCGCGCTGTTCGCGGCAACCGGGCTGCAGCCGACTTTGGCCCGCTCCTCGTTCACGAGCCTGAGGACCTGGGCCCCGGCGGCGGCCTCCGCCGAGACGGCGGCCGGCACGCGGGGCTTCACCGGAGCCTGGGTGACGACCTTGCGGGACGGAGTCGTCTTCGGCTTCTCGCTCGGGGTCGCCGTCGGCTTCTTCTTCTCCGGCGTCTTCGTCGGCGTGGCCGAGGAGGTCGAGGGAGACGGGGAGGGGGAGGTGGAGCGTTCGGCGTCCCGGCTGGCCGGCGTGTCCTCCCGCGCGCCCGGGGTGCCGGCGCTGTCGGCGCTGCCGGAGGCGCCGCCCAGCTCGCTCGGCGAGTTGGTCGGCGAGTCGGCCGCCTGGACCTTGTCGCCGCTACTGCTGCCACCGCCCAGCTTGTAGTTGTCGAGGCCGGGAACCGCGCCCGTGGCGACGGCCACCGTGCCCAGGGCGACCGCGGCGGAGACCCCGAGCAGCCCACTGCGCACCGGTGTCGCGGCCTTCTTCTTCCGCCGCCGGTGAGCCCCCGCGCGCCGGGCGCCGCCGTCGGGCGTGAAGCCGTCGCTCGCGAAGACGGCGCTGTCGTCGGACCGGGGGTGGCCCGCTTCCGCCGCGTAGCCCTCGCCCGGGTGGCCGTCTCCGGTGAAGCCGTCACCGGCGGCGCCGTCCGTGGCGTACAGGTAGGCCTCGCTCTGCGCGTAGGTCTCGGCGTACTCCTCGGGGTTCAGGTAGGGGGCGATGCCCCGGGTGGGACGTTCGGCGGCGTACGAGCCCAGCGGGTCCTGGCTCCCGTAGGAGGAGCCGTCGGTGTGTGTGACCCCCGTGGCGCGGCCCGTGGCGGCGCGGCCGGCGGCGGAGCGTCGGTGGCGTCCCATGTCCTGGCCTTCCTCGTCCTTGCGGTCGACTGGTCCTCACGATCAACACGAAACTCACACGATCGAGTGAGTTTCATATGAGATTCATGGGTGGGGACGGTACCGCATGACGCGAGAGGACGAAGTGCCCGCAGAGACTTTGGCCCGTTAGGTTGCACTCATGAGCGAGGATGTGCGACTGGTCGCCTGGGTGCGAGGACGCGTCCAAGGTGTGGGTTTCCGCTGGTTCACGCGGGCCAAGGTCCTGGAGATCGGCGGCCTGAGTGGTTTTGCTCTCAATCTGGACGACGGGCGGGTCCAGGTCGTCGCGGAGGGCCCGCGCAAGGGCTGCGAAGGGTTGCTGGAGTGGCTCCAGAGTGACGACACGCCCGGGCGCGTGGACGGCGTCACCGAGATCTGGGACACACCTCGCGGCGGCTACGACGGCTTCGCCATCCGCTGATCCCGAACCCCCGGGCGGCCCCGCCGGCCGCCCCCCAACCCGCCCGCGCCGACCGCCCGGAAGGGAAACGGCCTGGTGATTGCCAAGAGCCCCTTGCCGTGACAGGCTCCAGGCGCAAGGATGATCGCCACGCCCCGAGGGCCCGCAGGAGTCGCAGCGCCGCCGTTCCCGGCCGCGCGCCCCCGGGTTGCCCGCCAATACGGGGCGTGATCGTGTTGACCGTCAAACTTTTTGGTGAGACGCTGAAAGCACCCCGCGCACCTAGCTGTTTGGCATGGCTGAACGGCAGCACAACTCCAGGCATGTCAAGCACCGCGGGTGCGAATCCCTCACGACCCACACCGCTTCGGTCGGTCACTCAGTGTGGAGGACCATCCATCATGGCAAAGGCGCTTCTCGGTTACGTCGGCGGCTCCGACCCTCGACTCCTCGCCGAGATGCGACGGCTCCAGCAGCGCGTCCAGGACCTGGAATCCGAGCTCGTACGGATCCAGGCGGAGAACGACGCCCTGCAGGCTGCCGCTTCTCACGACAGGATCATGGAGAGCGTTGACGCACACCAGGCGGAGCCTGCGCTCACCTGATCACTGCACCGCTCCACAACAGCACAGCAGTGGTTGGGCCCGCCCGTCACAACCGCTATCTCAGAAGTGCAAGGGACGCCTCGGCGTCCCTTCTTTCTTGCCCCCGCGCATCCTTTCACTGTCTTTAACGTCTGGTGTGCCCTCCGCGTTCACCGGCGAAACCGCGCGTTCATGGAGTGAGACATCGCCGCGGGGTAGAGTCCAGCGGCGTGCACCTCAAGGCCCTGACCCTCCGCGGGTTCAAGTCGTTCGCCTCGGCCACCACGCTCCGGTTCGAGCCGGGCATCACGTGCGTCGTCGGACCGAACGGCTCGGGCAAGTCCAACGTCGTGGACGCGCTCAGCTGGGTCATGGGCGAGCAGGGCGCCAAGTCGCTGCGCGGCGGCAAGATGGAGGACGTCATCTTCGCCGGCACCACCGGCCGCCCGCCGCTGGGCCGCGCCGAGGTGTCGCTGACCATCGACAACTCCGACGGTGCCCTGCCCATCGAGTACTCCGAGGTCACCATCACGCGGATCATGTTCCGCAACGGCGGCAGCGAGTACCAGATCAACGGCGACACCTGCCGCCTGCTGGACATCCAGGAACTGCTGTCCGACTCCGGCATCGGCCGCGAGATGCACGTCATCGTCGGCCAGGGCCAGCTCGACTCCGTGCTGCACGCCGACCCCATGGGCCGACGCGCCTTCATCGAGGAGGCGGCAGGCGTCCTCAAGCACCGCAAGCGCAAGGAGAAGGCGCTCCGGAAGCTGGACGCGATGCAGGCCAACCTCGCGCGCGTGCAGGACCTGACGGACGAGTTGCGCAGGCAGCTGAAGCCGCTGGGCCGCCAGGCGGCGGTGGCCAGAAGAGCCGCCGTCATCCAGGCCGACCTGCGTGACGCCCGACTGCGCCTCCTCGCCGACGACCTCGTACGGCTGCGGGAAGCGCTCCGGGCCGAGATCGCCGACGAGGCCGCCCTCAAGGCCCGCAAGGAGGCCGCCGAGCAGGAGCTGAAGAAGGCGCTCCAGCGCGAGGCCCTTCTGGAGGACGAGGTCCGTCGGCTCACCCCGCGCCTCCAGCGCGCCCAGCAGACCTGGTACGAGCTGTCCCAGCTCGCCGAGCGCGTACGCGGCACGATCTCGCTGGCCGACGCGCGCGTGAAGAGCGCCACCTCCGCGCCGGTCGAGGAGCGGCGCGGACGCGACCCGGAGGATCTGGAGCGCGAGGCCGCCCGGATCCGCGAGCAGGAGGCCGAGCTGGAGGCCGCCCTGGAGGCGGCCCAGCGCGCCCTGGAGGACACGGCCGCCCACCGCGCCGACCTCGAACGCGAGCTCGCCCAGGAGGAGCGGCGCCTGAAGGACGCGGCCCGCGCCATCGCCGACCGCCGCGAGGGACTGGCGAGGCTGAAGGGCCAGGTGGGCGCGGCCAGGTCACGTGCCGCCGCCGCCCAGGCCGAGATCGAACGTCTGGCCGCCGCCCGCGACGAGGCCCGGGAGCGCGCCGTCGCCGCCCAGGAGGAGTACGAGGCCCTCAAGGCCGAGGTCGACGGCCTCGACGCCGGCGACCAGGAGCTCGCCGAGCGGCACGAGGCGGCCAAGCGGCAGCTCGCCGAGGCCGAGGCCGCCCTCACGGCCGCCCGTGAGGCCGTCACCGCCGCCGAACGCAGGCGCGCCGCCACCCAGGCCCGCCACGATGCCCTGGCCCTGGGCCTGCGCCGCAAGGACGGCAGCGGCGCGCTGCTGGCGTCGCAGGATCGTCTCCCCGGCCTGCTCGGCCCGGCCGCCGAGTTGCTGACCGTCACCCCCGGCCACGAGGTCGCCCTGGCCGCCGCCTTCGGTGCCGCCGCCGACGCCCTCGCCGTGACGACGCCCTCCTCGGCCGCCGACGCCATCCGCCTGCTGCGCAAGCAGGACGCCGGCCGGGCCGCCCTGCTCGTCAGCTGCGCTCCCGGCGAGGTACCGGCGGAGGCGCGCACCGACGGGCCGCCGTACGCCGCCGACCTGGTGCGCGGCCCCGCCGAGCTGATGCCCGCCGTACGACGGCTGCTGCGCGGGATCGTCGTCGTGAGCACCCTGGAGGACGCCGAGGACCTGGTGTACGCGCGGCCCGACCTGACCGCCGTCACCGCCGAGGGCGACGTCCTCGGGGCGCACTTCGCGCACGGCGGCTCCGCCGGGGCGCCGAGTCTGCTGGAGGTCCAGGCCTCCGTGGACGAGGCCGCCGCCGAGCTGGAGGAGCTCGCGGTGCGCTGCGAGGAGCTGAGCGAGGCGCAGCACGCCGCCGCCGAGCGGCGCCGCGAGTGTGCAGCGCTCGTCGAGGAACTGGGGGAGCGGCGCCGGGCCGCCGACCGGGAGAAGTCGGCCGTCGCCCAGCAGCTCGGCCGGCTCGCCGGGCAGGCCCGGGGTGCGGCCGGGGAGGCCGAGCGGTCCACCGCCGCCGCGGCCCGCGCCCAGGAGGCCCTGGACAAGGCCCTCGCCGAGGCGGAGGAGCTCGCACAACGGCTCGCCGTCGCCGAGGAAATGCCGATCGAGGAGGAGCCCGACACCTCCGTACGCGACCGGCTCGCCGCCGACGGTGCCAACGCCCGCCAGACAGAGATGGAGGCCCGTCTCCAGGTCCGTACGCACGAGGAACGCGTCAAGGGGCTCGCCGGGCGGGCCGACTCGCTGGACCGGGCCGCCCGCGCGGAACGCGAGGCACGCGCGCGTGCGGAGCAGCGGCGGGCCCGGATGCGGCACGAGGCGGCCGTCGCGGAGGCCGTCGCCTCCGGTGCGCGGCAGCTGCTCGGCCACGTCGAGGTCTCCCTCGCGCGCGCCGACGAGGAGCGCACCGCCGCCGAGGCCGCCAAGGCGCTCCGCGAGCAGGAACTGGCCCAGGCCCGGGGCGAAGGACGCGATCTCAAGGCCGAACTCGACAAGTTGACGGATTCGGTCCACCGCGGGGAGGTACTCGGCGCCGAGAAGCGGCTGCGGATCGAGCAGCTGGAGACCAAGGCGCTGGAGGAGCTGGGTGTCGAACCGGCGGGGCTGGTGGAGGAGTACGGCCCGCACCAGCCGGTGCCGCCCTCGCCCCCCGCCGAGGGCGAGGAGCTGCCGGAGGACCCGGAGCACCCACGCAACCGGCCCAGGCCCTTCGTCCGGGCCGAGCAGGAGAAGCGCCTGAAGGCCGCCGAGCGGGCGTACCAGCAGCTCGGCAAGGTCAACCCGCTCGCCCTGGAGGAGTTCGCGGCGCTGGAGGAACGCCACCAGTTCCTCAGCGAGCAGCTCGAGGACCTGAAGAAGACGCGGGCGGACCTCCTGCAGGTCGTGAAGGAGGTCGACGAACGCGTCGAGCAGGTCTTCACGGAGGCCTACCGGGACACGGCCCGCGAGTTCGAGGGCGTGTTCGCCCGGCTCTTCCCGGGCGGTGAGGGGCGGCTCGTGCTCACCGACCCCGACAACATGCTCACCACGGGCGTGGACGTCGAGGCGCGTCCGCCGGGCAAGAAGGTCAAGCGGCTGTCGCTGCTGTCCGGCGGGGAGCGGTCGCTGACCGCCGTGGCGATGCTGGTGTCGATCTTCAAGGCGCGGCCCAGCCCGTTCTACGTCATGGACGAGGTCGAGGCGGCCCTGGACGACACCAACCTCCAGCGGCTCATCCGGATCATGCAGGAGCTGCAGGAGACGTCGCAGCTGATCGTGATCACCCACCAGAAGCGCACGATGGAGGTCGCCGACGCGCTCTACGGCGTCTCCATGCAGGGCGACGGGGTGTCCAAGGTCATCAGTCAGCGCCTGCGCTGACACCGCCTCTCGCTGCTCACCTTCAAGAAGTGAACGCAAACCACTCAGGCGCGTCTTACAGCTCACAGGTCTCTGCCTATTGACTTCGAAACTTGAAGGCTTAGTCTCTGCAACGTTGCTTTTACCTTCAGGTGCCGGGTACCTGGAGGGGCTGACCCACCCCGGCGACGTTGCCGGTGGCCCGAGGAGTACACGTGACCAGCACAGCGCAGGCACCCAAGTCAGGAGCCAGGACGGCTCACCCCGAACATCTCGGGCACGTCATCTTCATCGCGGCGGCGGCCGCGATGGGCGGTTTCCTCTTCGGTTACGACAGCTCCGTGATCAACGGCGCCGTCGAGGCCATCCGGGACCGCTACGACATCGGCTCCGCGGCGCTGGCCCAGGTCATCGCCATCGCCCTGATCGGGTGCGCCATCGGTGCCGCGACCGCCGGCCGCATAGCCGACCGCATCGGCCGCATCCGGTGCATGCAGATCGCCGCGGTGCTCTTCACGGTCAGCGCCGTCGGCTCGGCGCTGCCCTTCTCGCTGTGGGACCTCGCCTTCTGGCGCGTCGTCGGCGGCTTCGCCATCGGCATGGCCTCCGTGATCGGCCCGGCCTACATCGCCGAGGTCGCCCCGCCCGCCTACCGCGGCCGGCTCGGCTCCTTCCAGCAGGCCGCCATCGTCGTCGGCATCGCGGTGTCGCAGCTGGTCAACTGGGGTCTGCTGAACGCCGCCGACGGCGACCAGCGCGGTGAGCTGATGGGCCTGGAGGCCTGGCAGGTCATGCTCGGGGTCATGGTCGTCCCGGCCGTCCTCTACGGCCTGCTCTCCTTCGCCATCCCCGAGTCCCCGCGCTTCCTGATCTCCGCCGGCAAGCACGAGCGGGCCCGCGAGATCCTCGCCGAGGTGGAGGGCGAGGACGTCGACCTCGACGCCCGCGTCGCCGAGATCGAGCTCGCCATGCGCAGCGAGGAGAAGTCCAGCTTCCGCGACCTGCTCGGCGGCTCCTTCTTCTTCAAGCCGATCGTCTGGATCGGAATCGGTCTGTCGGTCTTCCAGCAGTTCGTCGGCATCAACGTCGCGTTCTACTACTCCTCGACGCTGTGGCAGTCGGTCGGCGTCGACCCGACGGACTCGTTCTTCTACTCGTTCACCACGTCGATCATCAACATCGTCGGCACCGTCATCGCGATGATCTTCGTCGACCGCATCGGCCGCAAGCCGCTCGCGATCGTCGGCTCGGTCGGCATGGTGATCGGCCTGGCCCTGGAGGCCTGGGCGTTCTCCTTCGACCTCGTCGACGGAAAGCTGCCCGCCACCCAGGGCTGGGTCGCCCTGATCGCCGCCCACGTCTTCGTCCTCTTCTTCGCCCTGTCCTGGGGCGTGGTCGTCTGGGTCATGCTCGGCGAGATGTTCCCCAACCGGATCCGTGCCGCCGCGCTGGGCGTCGCCGCCGCCGCGCAGTGGATCGCCAACTGGGCCATCACCGCGAGCTTCCCGTCGCTGGCCGACTGGAACCTCTCCGTGACCTACGTGATCTACACGGCCTTCGCCGCGCTCTCCATCCCGTTCGTCCTGAAGTTCGTGAAGGAGACGAAGGGCAAGACGCTGGAGGAGATGGGCTGAGCCTCGCCGGCAGGCTCCCGCTGCTCGGGGAGGAGGGCCAAGTCCCCGCTGCCCCTCTCCCCGTCACCCCGCCGCCGCCCCGGTCCGGTCACCGTCCGGACCGGGGCGGCGGTGTCGTGCGTCACCGGACGAGGACGCGCCCCCGACGACCCGGGCTTCCAGGGCGGCCACCGCCAGGTTTTGGCAGCCGCCTCACCAGCCCCTCACGGTGCTCCGCGAGTCCCCGCGGGCGCTGGGTCGTCTCGGCGATCGCGTCCAGATGGTCCCGCAACAGCGCCACATCACCCAGGAACTCCGCGAGGTCGGCGGGCTCGACCTCCAGATCGTCCTCGGCCAGGACCGGAGGGAACCGGGCGCCCAGTGCGCGTACCGCCTGAGATCCCCACACCGTCGTGCGCCAGGACTCGAAACCGGCCGAGTCTTCGTGTCCCTCAGGGGTGGCGAGGATGCGCCGCTCTGCGTCCGCGCCCCGCACGAACACCATGACGTTCAGGCTCATGGCGTCAGTGGAGCACCCGGAAACCGCGACGGGTCACCGGATATCGGCGGGTGTCAACCCAGCCCCGGCACCACCCGCTCGCAGAACAGCCGCAGACTCCGCCACCCCTCCTCCACCGGCATCCCGCCCGCCAGTGGATGCAGGACGTAGGAGTCCAGCCCCAACGCACCGCACTCCTCCGGCGTGACGATCCGGTACACGCCCTCCGCGCGCAGCTCGGCCACCGTCGTCGCCCGCGACCGCACCGCCGACCTGACACCGCCCGACTGCCAGGACGCGTACGTCCGCGCCTCGTGCAGGAAGTGCTCCCCGTACCGCGCCCACGCCCGGTCCGGGCCCTCGGCGAGGTGCAGCAGCGGCGTCTCGGCGGCGGGCATCATCACCCAGCCCTCGGTGCCGTACTCCACGAGCCGCTCCTTGTAGTAGGCCTCCAGTCCGGCAGGTGCGCGCTCGGGAAGAAGGGCAGGCCGAGGCGGGCCGCGCGGCGGGCGGCCGCCTGGGAGGAGCCGCCGACCAGCAGCGGCGGATGCGGGTCGGTGCACGGGCGCGGGGTGACGCGGACCGTGCGGCCCCGGTACCGGAACGGCTCGCCCGTCCACGCCTTCAGCAGCGTTTCCAGCAGCTCGTCCTGGAGCCGCCCGCGCCGCGCGAAGTCCACACCGAACTGGGCGTACTCCTCGGGCCGGTACCCGATGCCCGCGACGGTCACCAGCCGGCCCCCGCCGAGCAGGTCCAGGACGGCGATCTCCTCGGCGAGCCGCAGCGGATCGTGCAGCGGGCCGATGATCGCCGAGACGGTGACCGCGACACGCCGGGTGGCGCCGAAGACCGCGGCCGCGAAGGCGAACGGCGACGGCAGCCAGTTGTCGTCGGCGCCGTGGTGCTCCTCCGTCTGCACGGTGGTGATCCCGTGGCCGTCGGCCCAGGCCGCCATCTCCAGCGCGGCCCGGTAGCGGGCGGCGAGCGCGGCGGGCGTGGCGCCGGGAGCGACGAGGTTGAAACGTACGACCGTGACGGGCATGGGAGACGTCCCCCTTTACCGGGCGGGTGCCAGCGCTTCACGGGCGGGTGTGCTCGGGGACGTTAGCTGACGGGGTGTCAGACGGCCAGAGGGGTGTCGCCGGACCCCATGGCCGATACTGGACGCGTTATGGACATCGTCATCCTTGCTGTAGTCATCGCCGTGGTCGTGCTCGGCGCGCTCGGCGGGCTCGTGGTCGGCAGCCGGCGCAAGAAGCAGCTGCCCCCGCCGCCCCCCGCCGCGCCCGACATCACCGCCCCTCCGGCCGAGCCGCATGTCGGCGACGAGGCCGAGACGCCGCGGGAGGAACCGCGGCGCACGATAGAGGAGGTGGATCTCCCGGGCGGCCCGGCTCCCGTGGTCGTCGAGGAACCGCCCGCCGGTCCGACCGTCGAGGCTCCCGAGATCGAGATCCCGGAGCCCACCGCAGGCCGCCTGGTCCGCCTGCGCGCCCGCCTGTCCCGCTCGCAGAACGCCCTCGGCAAGGGCCTGCTCACCCTGCTGTCGCGCGAGCACCTCGACGAGGAGACCTGGGAGGAGATCGAGGACACCCTCCTCACCGCCGACGTCGGCGTACAGCCCACCCAGGAGCTGGTCGAACGGCTGCGGGCGCGCGTGCAGGTGCTCGGCACCCGCACCCCCGAGGAGCTGCGCGCACTGTTGCGCGAGGAACTGGTCACGCTGGTCGGCCCCGAGATGGACCGCACGGTCAGGACCGAGCCGGACGGCCGCAAGCCCGGCATCGTGATGGTCGTCGGTGTCAACGGCACCGGCAAGACGACCACCACCGGCAAGCTCGCCCGCGTGCTCGTGGCCGACGGCAACACCGTCGTCCTCGGCGCCGCCGACACCTTCCGTGCCGCCGCCGCCGACCAGCTCCAGACCTGGGGCGAGCGGGTGGGCGCCCACACCGTGCGCGGTCCTGAGGCCGGCGACCCGGCCTCCGTCGCCTTCGACGCCGTCAAGGAGGGCAAGGAGATGGGCGCGGACGTCGTGCTCATCGACACCGCCGGGCGGCTGCACACCAAGACCGGGCTGATGGACGAGCTCGGCAAGGTCAAGCGTGTGGTCGAGAAGCAGGCCCCGCTGGACGAGGTGCTGCTCGTGCTCGACGCGACGACCGGGCAGAACGGCCTCGTCCAGGCCCGTGTCTTCGCCGAGGTCGTCGACATCACCGGCATCGTCCTCACCAAGCTGGACGGCACGGCCAAGGGCGGCATCGTGGTCGCCGTGCAGCGCGAGCTGGGCGTGCCGGTGAAGCTGGTCGGTCTCGGCGAGGGCGCGGACGATCTGGCGCCGTTCGAGCCGGAGGCGTTCGTTGACGCCCTGATCGGAGAGTGAGGCGACTCCTGGCAGCAGCAGTCGCGCGAAGTGCCCGCCCCGCAACACAGTCGGGACGGGCACTTCGCGGTTCAGGACCTTCGCAGCGCAGGACTGTCCGCGACTAGGGGCGCGCTCGGTGTGCCACGTACGCCAGGGTGCCGAGCAGCAGCCGGGCCGCCGGTGGCCTGGAGGCCGAGTCCAGCGCGGGGGAGCGCAGCCAGCTGACCGGGCCGAGGCCGCCCCGGTCGGACGGCGGGGCCGTGATGGACGCGCCCGGGCCGAGGCCGCGCAGGTCGAGGGAGGTCGGATCGTCCCAGCCCATGCGGTACAGCAGCTCGGGCAGGTCGGCGGCGGAGCCCGGCGCGACGAAGAAGTGGGCCCGGCCGTCCGGGGTGGCGGCGACCGGGCCGACGGGCAGGCCCATGCGCTCCAGCCGGGCCAGGGCGAGCCGCCCGGCGGACTCGGCCACCTCGATCACGTCGAACGCCCGGCCGACCGGCAGCATCACCGCGGCGCCCGGGCACGCGCCCCAGGCCTCGGTCACCTGGTCGAGCGTGGCACCGGCGGGGATCTCCGGCGCGAACTCCAGGGGATGCGCGCCCGGTGCCCGGCAGTCCCGGCGGCCGCAGGAGCAGGCGCCGGCCGCGGCACGCGCCCCCGGCACCACGTCCCAGCCCCACAGGCCGGTGTACTCCGCCACGGTGGTGACGTCCGAGGAGCGGCCCCGGCGGCGCGAGCCGGGCCGGATGTCACGGATGCCCCGACTGATGCCGATCGTGAAGCCCATGCCCCCTCCAACGGGTCCGGCGCGGCGGTGGTTACGCAGCGGACGTGGAACGTGACTCTCTGTTCTTGTCTTCCAGTTTCCGGCTTCCTTGTACCGCCCGGCTCAGGCGGCGCCTGGAAGCGCCCGGGGTGGTGTGCCCGGCGACACGCGCTCCCGAGTGCACCCCCGCATCCAGTTCGTGAACTCTGTGTCAAGTGAATCGCGTGACAGGCGTTGTGAGTTCATTCGAAGGGGTGGCGAATGGTGGCGTTTCTGGAATCGCCATGGCTGGACGGGTGATCGTAGGATTACCGTGTGTGCACGGGCCCTGGGGGCACATGCACCCATGGGTATGCCGGAGGCAAGTCGGCTTTCCGTTCGAACGGTGGCAACCGCCGGACGGCGGCCCCCCGGACCGGCATTCTGATAGGGCTTGGCGCACTCAGCGACAAGTGGTCTCAGGGATGGGGGCGTTCCAGTGAGCGGCAACGGCGGAAGCGGATCGAGCGCTGGACACGCTGCGCACACTGACAAGCGTCCGAATGACCTGCTCACCTCGTGGTTCGTGCGCAGCGGCTGGTCCAAGGGCGAGCTCGCCCGCCAGGTCAACCGCCGGGCGCGCCAGCTGGGCGCCAACCACATCTCCACGGACACCTCCCGCGTGCGGCGATGGCTGGACGGCGAGAACCCGCGCGAGCCGATCCCACGCATCCTGTCCGAGCTGTTCTCCGAACGCTTCGGCGTCGTCGTCTCCGTCGAGGACCTGGGGCTGCGCACCGCACGCCAGTCACCCTCCGCGACCGGTGTCGACCTGCCCTGGACGGGCCCGCAGACCGTGGCCCTGCTCAGCGAGTTCTCGCGCAGCGACCTGATGCTGGCGCGGCGCGGCTTCCTCGGGAGCTCGCTGGCCCTGTCTGCGGGCCCGGCCCTCATCGAGCCCATGCAGCGCTGGCTCGTCCCCGCGCCCCCGGCGCCGCGCCCGGAGCCCGCGCCCACGGCCTCGGGCCGGGCCCGCGGCCGGCTCTCCAAGCCGGAGCTGGAGCTGCTGGAGTCCACCACCGAGATGTTCCGCCGGTGGGACGCCCAGTGCGGCGGCGGCCTGCGCCGCAAGGCGGTCGTCGGCCAGCTGCACGAGGTGACGGACCTGCTCCAGGAATCCCAGCCCGAGGCCACCGCCCGGCGGCTGTTCAAGGTGGCCGCCGAGCTCGCCGAACTGGCCGGCTGGATGTCGTACGACGTCGGGCTGCAGCCCACCGCGCAGAAGTACTTCGTCCTCGCGCTGCACGCCGCCAAGGAGGCCGGTGACCGGCCGCTCGGCTCGTACATCCTGTCCAGCATGAGCCGGCAGATGATCCATCTCGGCCGGCCCGACGACGCGCTGGAGCTGATCCACCTCGCGCAGTACGGCAGCCGGGACTGCGCGAGCCCGCGCACCCAGTCGATGCTGTATGCGATGGAGGCCCGGGCCTACGCCAACATGGGGCAGCCCGGCCGGTGCAAGCGGGCCGTCAGGATGGCCGAGGACACCTTCGCCGACGCCGACGAGTGGGACGAGCCGGACCCCGACTGGATCCGCTTCTTCTCCCGGGCCGAGCTGTACGCCGAGAACTCCCACTCCTTCCGCGACCTCGCCTACGTCGCCGGCCGCAGCCCCACCTACGCCTCGCTGGCCGAGCCCATGATGAAGCGGGCCGTGGAGCTGTTCGCGCACGACAACGAACACCAGCGGTCGTACGCGCTGAATCTGATCGGCATGGCCACCGTGCACCTGCTCCAGCGCGACCCCGAGCAGGGCGCCGTCTTCGCCAAGGACGCCATGCGGGTCGCCAAGAAGGTCCGTTCCGAGCGCGTCAACACTCGTATCCGAAAGACGGTCGACACGGCCGTCCGCGACTTCGGTGACGTGGCCGACGTCGTCGACCTCAACGAGCGGCTCGCCGCCGAGCTGCCCGAGACCGCCGAAGCGGTCTAGCACCCCGGACCACCCCGGACCCCGGCCGCGGCCGGCCCTCCCGAACAGCCCGACTCGGCTCCCCCCTGCCAGGTCATCGGAAGGCCGTCCGCGGCCGGCCTGTGCCTCCACGCGGAAGGTTGCGTCACGATAACGATCGACGCGCCCGCTCTCCGGCAGTTCATCGACCCGTAACACGCACGGCGCCTTCGTCACGGCCGCGAAACAACGAGGGGCTTCCACCGAAACCGCGCTGCGCCAATCTCGTGGCGCATAACCGGCCCACCCCTCATTCCGCTCAAGGCTTCGCCCGCACGGGGCCGTACCAACGACGAGGAGACGCCGATGGCACCAGCCATCACCCTTGCCGCAGAGGCACCCAAGCTGTCTGCCGCCAACACAGGGTTCATGCTCATCTGTTCCGCCCTGGTGATGCTCATGACGCCCGGCCTGGCCTTCTTCTACGGAGGCATGGTCCGCGTCAAGAGCACCCTGAACATGCTGATGATGAGCTTCATCAGCCTGGGGATCGTCACCATCCTGTGGGTGCTGTACGGCTTCTCCATGGCGTTCGGCACCGACTCCGGCAGCCTCATCGGCTGGAACTCCGACTGGGTCGGTCTCAGCAACATCGGTCTGACCCAGCTGTGGGACGGTTACACGATCCCGATCTTCGTGTTCCTGGTCTTCCAGCTGATGTTCGCCATCATCACGCCGGCCCTGATCAGCGGTGCCCTCGCCGACCGCGTGAAGTTCACCGCGTGGGCACTGTTCATCGCCCTGTGGGCCACGGTCGTCTACTTCCCGGTCGCCCACTGGGTCTGGGGCGCCGGCGGCTGGGCCTTCGAGCTGGGCGTGATCGACTTCGCCGGTGGTACGGCGGTCCACATCAACGCCGGTGCCGCCGCGCTCGGCGTGATCCTGGTCATCGGCAAGCGCGTCGGCTTCAAGAAGGACCCGATGCGTCCGCACAGCCTGCCGCTGGTCATGCTCGGCGCCGGTCTGCTGTGGTTCGGCTGGTTCGGCTTCAACGCCGGTTCGTGGCTCGGCAACGACGACGGTGTCGGCGCGCTGATGTTCGTCAACACCCAGATCGCCACCGCCGCTGCCATGCTGGCCTGGCTGATCTACGAGAAGATCCGCCACGGCGCGTTCACCACGCTGGGCGCCGCCTCCGGCGCGGTCGCCGGTCTGGTCGCCATCACCCCCGCCGGTGGCGCGGTCTCCCCGGTCGGCGCGATCGCCGTCGGCGCCATCGCCGGTGTGCTGTGCGCCATGGCCGTCGGCCTGAAGTACAAGTTCGGCTACGACGACTCCCTGGACGTCGTCGGGGTCCACCTCGTGGGCGGTGTCGTCGGCTCCCTGCTGATCGGCCTCTTCGCCAGCGGCAAGGGCCAGTCCACGGTCGAGGGCCTCTTCTACGGCGGCGGTCTGACCCAGTTCTGGAAGCAGTGTGCGGGTGTCTTCGCGGTCCTCGCCTACTCCCTGGTGGTCTCCGCGATCCTCGCCTTCGTCCTCGACAAGACCATCGGCATGCGGGTCTCCGAGGACGAGGAGGTGGCCGGCATCGACCAGGCCGAGCACGCCGAGACCGCATACGACTTCAGTGGTGCCGGCGGCGGTACCGCCCGGACCACCGCCGTCCCGGCCCCCGTCGCCGCCGAGAGCAAGAAGGTGGACGCATGAAGCTCATCACCGCCGTCGTGAAGCCGCACCGGCTCGACGAGATCAAGGAGGCGCTGCAGGCCTTCGGAGTGCACGGCCTGACGGTCACCGAGGCCAGCGGCTACGGTCGTCAGAGGGGCCACACCGAGGTCTACCGCGGTGCCGAGTACACCGTGGACCTCGTGCCCAAGATCCGCATCGAGGTGCTGGTCGAGGACGACGACGCCGAACAGCTGATCGACGTGGTCGTCAAGGCGGCCCGCACCGGCAAGATCGGTGACGGCAAGGTCTGGTCCATCCCGGTCGAGACGGCCGTTCGGGTCCGGACCGGCGAGCGCGGCCCGGACGCGCTCTGACAGCAGAAGAGAACAGGAGTCGCTGGGTGACGAGTGCGGACGTACGGAACGAAGCAGAGGACTCGGGACCCAGCGGCTACGCGGCGGCCCGGCTGCGCCTCCTCGGAGAGGGGGCGCGGTCCGGGCCGCCGCGCCGCGCGGCCCTGTCCGAACTGACCGACGACTGGCTCACCGGGCTGTTCACCGCGGGCGCCGAGGGGCTGCGCGGGGTCTCCCTGGTCGCCGTCGGCGGCTACGGCCGCGGGGAACTGTCCCCCCGCAGCGACCTGGACCTGCTCCTGCTGCACGACGGCACCGACAGCAAGGCGGTCGCCGCCCTCGCCGACCGGCTCTGGTATCCCGTCTGGGACCTCGGCCTCGCCCTCGACCACTCCGTCCGCACCCCGGCCGAGGCCCGCAAGACGTCCGCCGAGGACCTCAAGGTGCAGCTCGGCCTGCTGGACGCCCGGCACCTCGCCGGCGACCTCGGCCTCACGGCGGGCCTGCGGACGGCGGTGCTGGCCGACTGGCGCAACCAGGCCCCCAAACGCCTGCCCGAGCTCCAGGAACTGTGCGCCGAACGCGCCGAGCGGCAGGGCGAGTTGCAGTACCTCCTGGAGCCGGACCTGAAGGAGGCGCGCGGCGGGCTGCGCGACGCCACGGCCCTGCGCGCGGTCGCCGCCTCCTGGCTGGCCGACGCCCCGCGCGAGGGACTGGCCGACGCCCGGCGCCGGCTGCTCGACGTGCGGGACGCCCTGCACCTGACGACGGGCCGGGCCACCGACCGGCTCGCCCTCCAGGAGCAGGACCAGGTGGCCGCCGAGCTCGGCTTGCTGGACGCCGACACGCTGCTGCGGCAGGTCTACGAGGCCGCGCGCGTGATCTCGTACGCCAGTGATGTCACCTGGCGTGAAGTGGGGCGGGTGCTGCGGTCGCGCGCTGTGCGGCCGCGCCTGCGCGCCATGCTGGGCGGCGGAAAGCCGACCGCCGAACGGTCCCCGCTGGCCGAGGGCGTCGTCGAGCAGGACGGCGAGGTGGTGCTCGCCCGCGCAGCGCGCCCCGAACGCGATCCCGTGCTCCCGCTGCGCGCCGCGGCCGCCGCCGCACAGGCCGGCCTGCCGCTCTCCCTGCACGCCGTACGGCGCATGGCGGCCACCGTCCGCCCGCTGCCCACGCCCTGGCCCGCCGAGGCGCGCGAGCAGCTGGTCACCCTGCTGGGTTCGGGCCGCCCGACCATCGACGTCTGGGAGGCCCTGGAGGCCGAGGGCCTGATCACCCGCCTGCTGCCGGACTGGGAGCGGGTCCGCTGCCGCCCGCAGCGCAACGCCGTGCACGTCTGGACGGTCGACCGGCACCTGATCGAGACGGCGGTCCGCGCCTCCGAGTTCACCCGCCGTGTCAGCCGCCCCGACCTGCTGCTCGTCGCCGCGCTCCTGCACGACATCGGCAAGGGCTGGCCCGGCGACCACTCGGTCGCGGGCGAGATCATCGCCAAGGACGTGGCCGCCCGCATCGGCTTCGACCGCCACGACGTGACGGTGATCTCCACCCTGGTACGCCACCACCTGCTGCTCATCGAGACGGCCACCCGGCGCGACCTGGAGGACCCGGCCACCGTGCGCTCGGTCGCCGAGGCCGTCGGCTCGCAGGGCACCCTGGAGCTGCTGCACGCCCTCACCGAGGCCGACGCCCTGGCCACCGGCCCCGCCGCCTGGTCCTCCTGGCGCGGCTCGCTCGTCGCCGACCTCGTCAAGCGGGTCTCGGCGGTGCTCGCGGGGGACCCGCTGGAGGACCCCGAGGCCGCCGCGCCGACGGCCGAGCAGGAGCGGCTCGCCATCGAGGCGGTCGCGACGGGCGGCCCGGTCCTCGCCCTGCGCGCCCAGACCGAACCCGCCCAGGACACCGGTCAGGCCCCGGGAGAGCCCGAGCCGCTGGGCGTGGAGCTGCTGATCGCCGTCCCCGACCAGCCGGGCGTGCTGCCCGCCGTGGCCGGCGTGCTCGCCATGCACCGGCTGACCGTGCGCACCGCCGAGCTGCGCGCCCTGGACCTCCCGGACGGGGTCGAGGGCTCCGTGCTGCTGCTGGACTGGCGGGTCGCCGCCGAGTACGGCTCCCTGCCGCAGGCCGCCCGGCTGCGCGCGGACCTCGTCCGGGCGCTGGACGGCTCCCTGGACATCGCGGGCCGCCTCGCCGAACGCGACGCCGCCTATCCGCGCCGCCGGGGCGTCGTCCCGCCCCCGCCCAGGGTGACGGTCCACCCGGCCGCGTCCCGGCTGGCCACGGTGATCGAGGTGCGCGCCCAGGACGCGCCCGGACTGCTGTTCCGGATCGGGCGGGCGCTGGAGGACGCCGACGTCCGGGTACGCAGCGCGCACGCGTCGACCCTGGGCGCCAACGCCGTGGACGCCTTCTACGTGACCGGCCCCGAGGGCGCGCCCCTGCCCTCGGAGGAGGCGGCGTCGGTGGCGCGGAAGCTGGAGGACACCCTGCCCGGGTGACGCCGCCCCGGCGACTTGTCACGCCGGGATACCCTTGAGGGCGATTCCCTAGCCTGTCACCGACCCCGAGGACCGCGAGCGCCGTGTTCGATACTCTTTCCGATCGCCTCTCAGCGACCTTCAAGAACCTGCGCGGCAAGGGACGGCTCTCCGAGGCGGACATCGACGCCACGGCGCGCGAGATCCGCATCGCGCTCCTCGAGGCGGACGTGGCACTGCCGGTCGTCCGGGCGTTCATCAAGAACGTCAAGGAGCGCGCCCTCGGCGCCGAGGTCTCCCGCGCGCTGAACCCGGCGCAGCAGGTCCTCAAGATCGTCAATGAGGAACTGGTCACCATCCTCGGCGGCGAGACCCGGCGGCTGCGGTTCGCCAAGCAGCCGCCGACCGTGATCATGCTGGCGGGTCTGCAGGGCGCCGGTAAGACCACCCTCGCGGGCAAGCTCGGCAAGTGGCTCAAGGAGCAGGGCCACTCGCCGCTGCTGGTGGCCTGTGACCTCCAGCGGCCGAACGCCGTGAACCAGCTCGGCGTGGTCGCCGAGCGCGCCGGCGTGGGCATCTACGCTCCCGAGCCGGGCAACGGCGTCGGCGACCCGGTCAAGGTCGCCAAGGACTCCATCGAGTACGCGAAGTCCAAGGTCCACGACATCGTGATCGTGGACACCGCCGGCCGTCTCGGTATCGACCAGGAGATGATGCGGCAGGCGGCCGACATCCGGGACGCCGTCTCGCCCGACGAGATCCTGTTCGTCGTCGACGCGATGATCGGCCAGGACGCCGTCAACACCGCCGAGGCCTTCCGTGACGGCGTCGGCTTCGACGGCGTGGTGCTCTCCAAGCTCGACGGTGACGCCCGCGGTGGTGCGGCCCTGTCGATCCGGCAGATCACCGGCAAGCCGATCATGTTCGCCTCCAACGGCGAGAAGCTCGAGGACTTCGACGCCTTCCACCCGGACCGGATGGCCTCCCGCATCCTCGACATGGGTGACCTGCTCACCCTGATCGAGCAGGCGGAGAAGACGTTCAGCCAGGAAGAGGCCGAGAAGATGGCCTCCAAGCTGGCGTCCAAGAAGGGCCAGGACTTCACCCTGGACGACTTCCTGGCCCAGATGGAGCAGGTCCGCAAGATGGGCTCCATCTCCAAACTGCTCGGCATGCTGCCGGGCATGGGCCAGATCAAGGACCAGATCCAGAACCTCGACGAGCGCGACGTCGACCGCACCGCCGCCATCATCAAGTCGATGACCCCGGCCGAGCGTCAGGACCCGACCATCATCAACGGCTCGCGGCGCGCCCGTATCGCCCGTGGTTCCGGTGTCGAGGTCAGCGCGGTGAAGAACCTGGTCGAGCGGTTCTTCGAGGCCCGCAGGATGATGTCCCGCATGGCCCAGGGCGGCGGAATGCCTGGCATGCCGGGGATGCCGGGCATGGGCGGCGGTCCCGGCCGGGCGAAGAAGAAGCAGAAGCAGGCCAAGGGCAAGCAGCGCTCCGGCAACCCGATGAAGCGCAAGCAGCAGGAGCAGGAGGCCGCGGCCCGCCGCGCCGCCGCAGCGCAGAGCGGCAACGCCCTCGGACTGCCGCAGCAGGGCGCCAAGGACTTCGAACTGCCGGACGAGTTCAAGAAGTTCATGGGCTGACCGGCCCGCTCGTACGACGCCTGGGGCGCCCCTCTCCGCAGGGGCGCCCCTCGCGTTGCTCTCTCCGTCCGACCGGCGCACCGGCGGGCGGGGGCGATTTCCGGTCGTTACCGAGTCCGGGCGATCAGATACCGGAACACGTTCGGCATCCAGACGGTCCCGTCCCCCCGCTGGTAGGGATGCAGCGCCTCGGCCAGCTCCTTGTCGACCTGCACCTGGTCTGTCGCCGTGATTGCCGCGTCGAACAGTCCTGTCGACTTCAGGCCCCGTACCGCGCTGTCCACGTCGGCGTAACCGAAGGGGCAGGCCACCCGCCCGGACCCGTCCGGGCGCAGTCCGGCCCGCTGGGCGACCTCCTCCAGGTCGTCCCGCAGGGCGGGGCGCCAGCCGCTCGTGCCGCGCAGCGGCTCCGCGAGCTTGCTGGCCACCCGCAGCACCGACGCCGTGGCGCAGCGCTCCGGCGGTCCCCAGCCGGCCAGCACCACCGCCGCACCGCGCTCGGCCAGCGGCGTCGCCTCCGCCAGCAGCGCCCGCAGGCCCTCTCCGTCACCCGCCAGGCAGCCGATCGGCTCGAAGGCGGTCACCAGGGTGTACCCCCGCGCGTCCGTGTCCTCGGCGTCGCCCGCGTCCCGCGGCGAGCCGTCCACCAGCCGGGTGTCCGCACGCGCGCGCGTGTCCCACGCCTCGGGCAGCAGCCGCTCGCGCGCGAGCGCCAGCCGTTCGGAGCAGGAGTCGACACCGGTCACCGCGGCGCCCCGCGAGGCGGCCATCAACAGGGCGAGCCCGGAACCGCAGCCGAGGCCGAGCAGCCGCGTCGCAGGGCCCACTTCCAGTCGCTCGTAGACGGCCTCGTAGAGCGGTACGAGCATCCGCTCCTGGATTTCCGACCAGTCACGCGCGCGTGCACGCAGGTCCACGCGGGGGGCGGCCCCCGTGTGAGGCAGGTGCTGCCGCACGAGCGTAGGTGTCATATGTAAGCGCCCCAATCAGACGAGAGTTGCCGCTTGCCCATTCCTTGGCCCCCGTGCAGTGCGCCCGCACCCCCCGTATGCCAGGAAACTCCGCCCTCGACGCGGCGTCCAGTGGAAAGCGGCTCCGGCTTGAGAGTTGCATGTGCCGGTGGCGAGATTTCACATTCCGGCAATCTGGGCCCGTACCATCGCGCCATGGCAAAGGCATCCGTTCTCACGCCCCAGGCGGACGATTTCCCCCGCTGGTACCAGGATTTGATCAACAAGGCGGAGCTGGCCGACAACGGCCCGGTGCGCGGCACGATGGTCATCCGGCCGTACGGGTTCGGGCTCTGGGAGCGGATGCAGCAGGAGATGGACGCCCGGATCAAGGAGGCGGGCGCCCAGAACGCCTACTTCCCGCTGTTCATCCCGCAGGCCTACCTCACGAGGGAGGCCGAGCACGTCGAGGGTTTCGCGCCCGAGCTCGCCGTCGTCACGCACGGCGGCGGCAAGGAACTGGAGGAGCCCGTCGTCGTCCGGCCCACCTCCGAGACGATCATCAACGACTACTTCTCGAAGTGGGTCCAGAGCTATCGCGACCTTCCTCTGCTGATCAACCAGTGGGCGAATGTGGTGCGCTGGGAGATGCGCCCCCGCGTCTTCCTCAGGACGACGGAGTTTCTCTGGCAGGAGGGCCACACCGCACACGCCACCTACGAGGACGCCCGGGACTATGCCGCGTACATCCACAAGGAGGTGTATGCCGACTTCATGGTCGACGTCCTCGGCATCGACGTCGTGCTGGGCCGCAAAACCGCGAGCGAACGCTTCGCCGGCGCCATCAACACCCTCACCCTCGAAGCCATGATGGGCGACGGCAAGGCCCTCCAGATGGGCACCAGCCACGAACTCGGCCAGAACTTCGCCAGGGCCTTCCACACCCAGTACCTGTCGAAGGACGGGCGCCAGGAATACGTCTGGCAGACCTCCTGGGGCTCCTCCACCCGGATGGTCGGCGGCCTGATCATGTCGCACGGCGACGACAACGGGCTGCGGGTCCCGCCGCGGCTGGCCCCCGTCCAGGCGGTCGTCCTCGCGATCAAGGGCGACGAGGCGGTTCTGGCCAAGGTCCAGGAGCTCGGCGACCGGCTCAGGGCGGCCGGCGTCCGGGTGCACGTCGACGACCGCACCGACACCCCCTTCGGCCGCCGCGCCGTCGACTGGGAGCTCAAGGGCGTGCCCGTACGCGTCGAGGTCGGCCCACGTGACCTGGAGAACGGCACCGCGATGCTGGCCCGCCGTATCCCGGGCGGCAAGGAGCCGGTGCCCCTCGACGCGCTGGCCGGGCTGCTCCCGGCGGTGTTGGAGGAGGACCAGGCACTGCTGCTGAGGCAGTCCCGCGAGCGCCGGGAGTCGCGTACGTCCGACGTGGCGACGGTCGAGGAGGCCGTGGAGGCCGCCACCGCCGGCGGCTGGGCGCGCATCCCGTGGGCGGTACTCGGTGAAGAAGGCGAGGCCAGGCTGGCCGAGCACGGGGTGACCGTACGGTGTCTGGTCGCCGAGGACGGGTCGGTGCCGGACGCCGACGACGCGCCCGGTAACGTCGCGGTCGTCGCGCGCGCTTACTGAAGCAGCGCCCTGGCGACGCAGAGCGGCCGAAACGCCACTTGCGCATCCGCGGACCCCGGACGTCCCGGCGTGAGGAGACGGGGGGCGTACGCGGGACTACGCACCACCTTGGTATGAGCTGTGAGGCTTCTCCGCAGATCGACGCACCCGCCCTCGTCGGGACGCATCAGAGGCAACTGACGGGTACGTGCAAATTATTTGGGATGCCCCGGAATCGGAACACAGCGGCACCCCGGCTCGTTGTCATTACGTGAGCACGACACAGACACCACCTGTTCTCGCCGCAGAGCTGGCACAGGCGTGGGCCGACATCCAGCGGTACCACCCCGAGCTGCCCGACCTTGCCGCGCCAGAGTCCCTGATCGGGGAGTCGTCGTCCGCGTGCGGTCACGAGCTCTCCTTCGAGCGACTGCTGCATGAGGCAGTCCATGGCATCGCCGCCGCGCGCGGTGTCCGCGACACCTCCCGTGCCGGCCGCTACCACAACCGCAGATTCCTCGCCATCGCCGAGGAGCTGGGCCTGGACCACCCCGAGGAACCGCACCCCAGCAGCGGCTTCTCCCTGGTCACGCTCACCCCCGAGGCGAAGCGCCGCTACCGCCCGACGATCGAACGCCTCCAGCGCGCTCTGAAGGCCCACTCCGCCGCGACCGCGGCCGACACGGCGCGCAGCTTCCGCGGCCCGGCCGCCCGCCACGGCTCCTCCGGCGGCGGGGTCCGGGTCAAGGCGGTGTGCGACTGCGGCCGCAATGTCCGGGTCGTCCCCTCGGTCCTCGCCCAGGCCCCGATCGTCTGCGGCGGCTGCGGCAAGCCGTTCCGCATCCCGGAGGTCGTGGGAGCGGGCGCGGTGGCCGGCTGACGGCTCTCCCGGCATCTCGTGGGTGCCGGAGGCTCAGTGGCCGAGCCGCCGGGGGTGCCGCCGGGGCGGCACCCAGGGCGCGGCGGTACCCCGCCGCGCCACCACGTCGTGCGCCCGGCGTACGGCCACGCCGACGCCGGGTGCCGGTCAGGCACGCCCCGAAGCCGGCGTCCCACCCTCGGCCGAAGGCTGCCCGCGGCGTATGGCACAATGGCTAGCTGTACTCGACAGCCGCACAGGACCCCTCTCTCCTCCGGCTGACGCGTCCATCGGGCACTCGGGTACCGCAACCCCACGCGGCCGTCTCGCCGTGCCCAACCACGTCAAATCCAGGAGATCCCACTCCCGTGGCAGTCAAGATCAAGCTGAAGCGTCTGGGCAAGATCCGTTCGCCTCACTACCGCATCGTCGTCGCCGACTCCCGTACCCGCCGTGACGGCCGGGCCATCGAGGAGATCGGCAAGTACCACCCGACGTACAACCCGTCGGTCATGGAGGTCGACGCCGAGCGTGTGGCGTACTGGCTCTCCGTCGGCGCTCAGCCGACCGAGCCCGTGCTCGCCATCCTGAAGAAGACCGGCGACTGGCAGAAGTTCAAGGGCGAGCCCGCCCCGGCTCCGCTGCTCCAGCCGGCCGAGAAGCCCGCCCGTCCGTCGTTCGAGGCGATCAGCGGCGAGGACGAGGGCAAGGGCGAGGCGATCACCCAGAAGAAGAAGGCTGAGAAGAAGGACGAGGCCGCGGCCGAGTCCTCTGCGTCTGAGCCGACCGAGGCCTGAGCATGCTCGAGGAGGCTCTCGAGCACCTCGTGAAGGGCATCGTCGACAACCCTGACGATGTGCAGGTCGCCTCGCGCAACCTGCGCCGCGGACGTGTGCTCGAGGTCCGGGTCCACCCCGACGATCTCGGCAAGGTGATCGGCCGCAACGGTCGCACCGCACGCGCTCTGCGCACCGTCGTGGGCGCCATCGGCGGCCGCGGCGTCCGTGTCGACCTCGTCGACGTGGACCACGTCCGCTGACGCTTCGCAGCACCGGCTCGGGCCGGGGAGGGCCACTGGGCCGTCCCCGGCCCGTTGCCGTATGAGACCGGAGAGCGCCACGGACCGCCTCCGGCTCGCCAGTCGTTCCGACAGGAGAACCAAGCACCGTGCAGCTGGTAGTCGCTCGCATCGGCCGCGCCCACGGCATCAAGGGCGAGGTCACCGTCGAGGTACGCACCGACGAGCCGGAACTGCGGCTCGCCCCCGGTGCCGTCCTGGCCACCGACCCGGCCTCGGCCGGGCCGCTGACCATCGAGTCGGGCCGCGTCCACAGCGGCCGCCTGCTGCTGCGCTTCGAGGGCGTGCGCGACCGCAACGCCGCCGAGGCCCTGCGCAACACCCTGCTGATCGCCGACGTCGACCCCGACGAGCTGCCCGAGGGCGAGGACGAGTACTACGACCACCAGCTGATCGACCTCGACGTGGTGACCGTGGACGGCACGGAGGTCGGCCGCATCACCGAGGTCTCGCACCTGCCCTCGCAGGACGTCTTCGTGGTCGAACGCTCCGACGGGACCGAGGTCTTCGTCCCCTTCGTCCAGGAGATCGTCACCGAGATCGACCTGGAGGAGCAGAGGGCCGTCATCGACCCGCCGCCGGGCCTGATCGACGACCGTGCCGAGATCGCCTCGCCGAGGGACGACAGCGCATGAGACTCGACGTCGTCACGATCTTCCCCGAGTACCTCGACCCGCTGAACGTCTCCCTGGTCGGCAAGGCACGCGCGCGTGGACAGCTGAACGTACACGTGCACGATCTGCGCTCCTGGACGTACGACCGCCACAACACCGTCGACGACACCCCCTACGGCGGCGGCCCCGGCATGGTCATGAAGACCGAGCCCTGGGGGGACGCGCTGGACACCGTCCTCGCGGACGGCTACGAGACCGGCTCCCACGGGCCGGCTCTCATCGTGCCCACGCCCAGCGGCCGGCCCTTCACCCAGGAGCTCGCCGTCCACCTCTCCGAGCAGCCGTGGCTGATCTTCACGCCCGCCCGCTACGAGGGCATCGACCGCCGCGTCATCGACGAGTACGCCACCCGCATGCCCGTGTACGAGGTCTCCATCGGCGACTACGTGCTGGCCGGCGGCGAGGCGGCCGTCCTCGTCATCACCGAGGCCGTGGCCCGTCTGCTGCCCGGCGTCCTCGGCAACGCCGAGTCCCACCGCGACGACTCCTTCGCGCCCGGCGCCATGGCCAACCTCCTGGAAGGCCCCGTCTACACCAAGCCGCCCCTGTGGCGCGGCCGGGACATCCCGGAGGTGCTGCTCAGCGGACACCACGGGAAGATCGCCCGCTGGCGGCGTGACGAGGCCCTGCGGCGGACCACGGCCCACCGGCCCGACCTCATCGAGCGCTGCGACCCCAAGGCCTTCGACAAGAAGGACCGCGAGATGCTGTCGATCCTGGGCTGGGAGCCGGACCCCCAGGGGGAGCCGTACGGCCGATTTTGGCGCAGGGTCGAGGACGTGGAAGAATAGACCGCTGTTGTGCGCCGTCCGGCGTGCGCCCCTGCCGCAGGGGGACACGACGCCCGCCCCGACACGCACAGCTGCGATCCCAACCTCTAGTGCCGTTGATGACCTGCGGCATCAGCGAAGAAAGCAGACGAAATGTCTCACCTGCTCGACTCCGTCGACGCCGCGTCGCTGCGCAGCGACGTCCCGGCCTTCCGTCCCGGCGACACCGTCAACGTCCACGTCCGCGTCATCGAGGGCAACCGCTCCCGTGTGCAGCAGTTCAAGGGCGTAGTCATCCGCCGCCAGGGCTCCGGCGTGCGCGAGACCTTCACGGTCCGCAAGGTCTCCTTCTCCGTCGGCGTCGAGCGCACCTTCCCGGTGCACACCCCGATCGTGGAGAAGATCGAGCTCGTCACCAAGGGTGACGTCCGCCGCGCCAAGCTGTACTACCTGCGCGAGCTGCGCGGCAAGGCCGCGAAGATCAAGGAGAAGCGCGAGAGCTGAGCGCTTTTCCGGGGTCACGGCGGGGCCGGATAGCATCTGGCCCCGATGGACACCGAAGCACAGCCGACGGAGCGCGACCGCTCCTCCCGCCCTTCCGACTCCGGGGACACCCCGGAGACCGAGGGGCCGGAGGGACGGTCGCGTTTCGCGTTGGTGTCGCGGATCACGGACTGGCTCCCCGGCGGGCGGCTCACCCTCACCCTGCTGGTCTGCCTGCTGTTCCTGCTGCTGGTCAGCACCTTCGTGCTGCGGCCGTTCCAGATCCCCAGCGGATCGATGGAGCAGGGATTGAGGATCGGGGACCGCGTTCTCGTAAATAAGTTGGCATACCGTCTCGGTGCCGAACCGCAGCGGGGCGACGTGGTTGTGTTCGACGGCACCGGGTATTTCGGGGACGCCGACTACATCAAGCGCGTTGTCGGTGTGGGGGGAGACCATGTCGTCTGCTGTGACAAGGAGGGGAGGCTCCAGGTGAACGGCCGGTCGGTCGACGAGTCGACTTTCCTGTACCCCGGCGACAGCCCGTCCACCGTGCGCTTCGACGTCGTCGTGCCCCAGGGCACCCTGTTCGTCCTCGGCGACCACCGCAGCGCCTCCAGCGACTCGCGCGACCACCTCGGCTCGCCGGGCGGCGGCATGGTCCCCGTGCGCCAGGTCATCGGCCGCGCCGACTGGATCATCTGGCCCTTCTCCCACGCCGTCCGCCTGCACCGCCCCGACTCCTACGCGCGCGTGCCCGCCGCTCAGGCGGCTCCTGGGGGCACGGAGCACGCTCAGGGCGTGCGGGGCAACGCGGAGGGCGCCGCCCATGGGTAACCGCGGAAAACCGCGCGGGGTGCCCGCGAGCCCCGCCGACAACCTGCTGCCCACCGGCGCCCGGCGCGCCGGTGGCGCGGTCACCGGACGCACGCGGGCCGAGCGGCGCAAGCTCCAGCGCAAGGTGAAGCGCAAGCGCAGGCGCAGCGCGGTCAAGGAGATACCGCTTCTCGTCGGTGTCGCCGTCCTCATAGCGCTCGTGCTCAAGACGTTCCTCGTCCAGGCGTTCGTCATCCCGTCCGGCTCCATGGAGCAGACGATCCAGATCGGCGACCGCGTCCTGGTCGACAAGCTCACCCCGTGGTTCGGCTCCAAGCCGCAGCGCGGGGACGTCGTCGTCTTCAAGGACCCCGGCGGCTGGCTCCGGGGCGAGCAGACGGCCACGAAGAAGAACGACCCCGTCGTCGTCAAGCAGATCAAGGAAGGGCTGACCTTCATCGGTCTGCTGCCCTCCGACAACGAGAAGGACCTCATCAAACGGGTCGTCGGCGTCGGCGGCGACCGGGTCAAGTGCTGCGACGCGCAGGGGCGGGTCACCGTCAACGGCATTCCCCTGAACGAGGACTACCTGTATCCCGGCAACGCCCCGTCCAACACACCCTTCGACATCACCGTCCCCCCGGGCCGACTGTGGGTGATGGGCGACCACCGGGACAACTCAGCCGACTCCAGGTCCCACCGGAACACCGACTACGGGGGCACGGTCTCCGAGGACGAGGTGGTGGGACGGGCCATGGTCATCGCCTGGCCGCTGGGCCACTGGAGCACCCTGGAGGAGCCCCGGACCTACGCTTCCGTGTCCGACGCGGCCTCCGGGTCGACCGCTGCTCCCCGGCTGTCGCATAGGGTTGACCCCTACGATCAGAACGGAATGATCCAGCTCCCGAGCCCTGCGGAACTCCCGCTCGTTATGGGAGTGGTGGGCCTGCGCCGCGTGTGGGGCAGGCGGCGGCACAGAGTGAGGAGTTGGCGTGGGGGATGTGGCGGTTGGCGCACGGTCCGGACACGACGGCGAGGAGCACCGCGGGCGCCCCGCGGAATCAGCCGTCCCGGCCGCGAACAGCGCCGTGACCCCCGGGAGTGACTCCGGGGCAGCCGAGGGCGGCAGGGTGACGAGCGAGGAACCGAGGACAGAGGGCACCGACGACCGAGGAGCGGGCGGGACCCCCAAGCCGAAGAAACAACAGCGCTCCTTCTGGAAGGAGCTGCCGATCCTGATCGGCATCGCGCTGGTGCTGGCGCTGCTGATCAAGACGTTTCTGGTACAGGCGTTCTCCATCCCCTCGGACTCGATGCAGAACACCCTCCAGGAGGGCGACCGCGTCCTGGTCGACAAGCTCACCCCCTGGTTCGGCTCCGAGCCCGAGCGCGGAGAGGTCGTCGTCTTCCACGATCCCTCCAACTGGCTGGCCGGTGAGCCCACGGCCGACCCGAACGCGGTGCAGAAGGTCCTCAGCTGGATCGGCCTCATGCCGTCCGCCGAGGAGAAGGACCTCATCAAGCGGGTCGTCGGCGTCGGTGGCGACACGGTCGAGTGCAAGGGCACCGGGCCGCTGACGGTCAACGGCAAGGCGCTCAACGAGCCGTACGTCTATCCCGGCAACACGCCGTGCACCGTCGACGACCAGGGCGGCCAGTTCAAGGTAAAGGTTCCCAAGGGCTACATCTGGGTCATGGGCGACCACCGGCAGAACTCCCGGGACTCGCGCTACAACCAGTCCGACAAGAACCACGGCATGGTTCCCGTGAAGGACGTCGTCGGCCGCGCCATCGTCATCGCCTGGCCGATCAACCGCTGGGACACCCTGCCGGTTCCGGACACCTTCGACCAGCCGGGCCTGAGTGCCCGGTCCGCGGACGCCGCCCTGCCGGCCGCGCCCGACGCCCTCGCTCTCGTCGGCGTCGTACCGGTGGTGCTGTGGCGGCGCAGGCGGAGCGTGACGCAGGACGTGCGCTGAGCGAGCGCCTCGCGGGCCGCGGTCCCCGGGCTGGGAGCGGCGGCCGAGCTCCGGGGTCGTACGTCCCCGTCCACCCGATCGGGTGGGTGGGCCCGCCTGGGTACCGCCCGGTAGGGTGCGGACCCATGGGTGTCGAGAGCACGACGCGTACGGCCTCGCGCGGCGGCGCGAAGGGTGGCCCGGCGGGCAGCCGGACCGGACAGCGGCTGTCCGGGCTGGCCGTGGCGCTGGGCCTGATCCTTTTCCTCGGCGGATTCGCCTGGGGAGCGGTGGTCTACCGGCCGTACACCGTGCCCACCAGTTCGATGTCCCCGACGATCACGGCCGGCGAACGGGTGCTGGCCCAGCGCGTCGACGGCGGTGCGGTACGCCGTGGTGACGTCGTCGTCTTCAAGGACGCGACGTGGGCCAACGTGCCGATGGTCAAGCGGGTGGTCGCCGTCGGCGGCGACACCGTCTCCTGCTGCCAGGACGGCAAGCTGAAGGTCAACGGCAAGAGGATCGACGAACCGTATCTCCCCAACGGCACGGCGGCCGAGGTCAGCAACTTCCCGACCGTGACGGTCCCCGAGGGCCGCCTGTTCCTGCTCGGCGACGAGCGCGGGAACTCCGTGGACTCCACCGCCCACCTCACCGACGCCGCCAGCGGCACGGTGTCCCGCAAGGCCGTCGAGGCCCGCGTCGACGCCGTCGTCTGGCCCATGCACGGCATGTTGAAGAGCCCCACCGGCTTCGAGACCCTCGGCGCCCTCTCCTCGCCCGGTCCGCTCCGAACGATCGTCGGGCTGGTGATCGCCGGTGCGGTGCTGGTGCTGGGCGGGGCGGCGTACGGGCCCGTCGCCAAGCGTGCGGGCGCGGCCCGGGCCCGGGCGAGCACGGAGCCCGCCGGTGCCCGCTGAGCCGCTGCCGACGGAGGGGGACGCCCACGACGGCGGGCTGCGCAAGGTCGCCCGGGTGGTCCTGCTCGACCCACGGGACCGCATTCTGCTGCTGCACGGCCACGAGCCGGACGATCCCGCCGACGACTGGTGGTTCACACCCGGCGGCGGCGTGGAGGGCGACGAGACCCGTGAACAGGCCGCCCTGCGGGAACTCGCGGAGGAGACCGGCATCACGGAGGTCGAGCTCGGCCCGGTGCTGTGGCGGCGGACGTGCTCCTTCCCGTTCGCGGGCCGCCGCTGGGACCAGGACGAGTGGTACTACCTGGCCCGTACGGACCGTACGGCGACCCGGGCGACGGCCCTGACCGAGCTGGAGCGGCGCAGTGTCGCCGGAGCACGCTGGTGGACGTGTCAGGAACTGAGCCGGGCACATGAGACGGTGTATCCGACCAGACTCGCCGAGTTGCTGCGCAGGCTGCTCGACGAAGGTCCCCCCGCCGGGCCCGTGACCCTGGACACCGAAATCGTCTAGGGGCTCACGGGACTGGCGCACAATGGTGGGATCGCACGGCTGAAGGGGAACATGCCATGAGCGCCGAGGACCTCGAGAAGTACGAGACCGAGATGGAGCTCAAGCTCTACCGGGAGTACCGCGATGTCGTCGGTCTGTTCAAATATGTGATCGAGACCGAGCGGCGCTTCTACCTGACCAACGACTACGAGATGCAGGTGCACTCGGTCCAGGGCGAGGTGTTCTTCGAGGTGTCCATGGCGGACGCCTGGGTGTGGGACATGTACCGGCCGGCGCGCTTCGTGAAGCAGGTCCGCGTGCTCACGTTCAAAGACGTGAACATCGAGGAGCTGAACAAGAGCGATCTGGAGCTGCCGAGCGGGTGACGTTCACCCGCCCGGGTGACGAGGTTGTCCACAGGGCGGGAGTCGTCCACCAAGATCCAATAGCTCGTCGCGGGGCACGCATCGTTGGCGCCGGAGGTGGTGCCGACATGAACGCACGAAGTGCCCTCGGCAGGTACGGCGAGACACTGGCCGCTCGGCGGCTGGCCGAGGCCGGGATGACGGTCCTGGAGCGCAACTGGCGCTGCGGGAGGACCGGCGAGATCGACATCGTGGCCCGGGACGGGGACGTCCTGGTGGTCTGCGAGGTGAAGACCCGAAGGGCGGGTCCCTTCGAGCATCCGATGGCCGCGGTGACCCCGGACAAGGCGGAACGCCTGCGCGATCTCGCCGAGCGCTGGATCCAGACCCACGGGGGAGCGCCGCCCGGCGGAGTCCGCATCGACCTCGTCGGCGTCGTCCTGCCGGCCCGCGGCGCGCCGCTGGTGGAGCACGCGCGAGGGGTGTCCTGACATGGCGTTCGCTCGTACGTGTTCGGTGGCGCTGGTGGGCGTCGAGGGCGTGGTCGTCGAGGTGCAGGCCGACCTCGAACCGGGCGTCGCGGCGTTCACACTGGTGGGCCTGCCCGACAAGAGTCTGACGGAGAGCCGGGACCGGGTGCGGGCCGCGGTCGTCAACTCCGGGGCCTCCTGGCCCCAGAAGAAGCTGACGGTGGGCCTGAGCCCGGCGTCCGTGCCCAAGAGCGGCAGCGGCTTCGACCTTGCCGTCGCGGCGGCCGTCCTCGGCGCGGCCGAGCGCATCGATCCCCGGGTGCTCGCCGACATCGTGATGATCGGGGAGCTCGGCCTGGACGGAAGGGTGCGGCCGGTCCGCGGGGTGCTGCCGGCGGTGCTGGCGGCGGCGGACGCGGGATACGAGCAGGTGGTGGTGCCGGAGTGCGCGGCCGCCGAGGCGTCCCTCGTGCCCGGCGTGTCCGTGCTCGGCGTGCGCAGTCTGCGCCAGCTGATCGCCGTCCTCGCGGACGAGCCCGTGCCCGACGAGGAGCCGGACGAGCAGGGGCGGCCGGACCCCCTCCTGGCCGGCCTGCGGGTACCCGGCACGAGCGCCGCCACGGGCATGCACAGCGTCGGCGCCGCCCAGCACGACCACGGTCACGACCTCGCGGACGTGGTGGGCCAGATCTCGGCGCGCACGGCGGTGGAGGTCGCCGCGGCAGGCGGACACCACCTGTTCCTGGAGGGGCCGCCCGGCGCCGGCAAGACGATGCTGGCGGAGCGGCTGCCCACGATCCTGCCCCGGCTCACCCGGCAGGAGTCGCTGGAGGTCACGGCCGTGCACTCGGTGGCGGGCCTGCTGCCGGGGGGCAAGCCCCTGATCGACGTCGCGCCCTACTGCGCCCCGCACCACTCGGCCACGATGCAGGCGCTGGTCGGCGGTGGCCCCGGCATCGCACGCCCCGGAGCCGTGTCGCTGTCCCACCGCGGCGTCCTCTTTCTGGACGAGACGCCGGAGTTCAACAGCCGGGCGCTGGACGCCCTGCGCCAGCCGCTGGAGGCCGGGCACGTGGTGATCGCGCGCAGTGCGGGCGTCGTGCGTTTCCCGGCGAAGTTCTTGATGGTGCTCGCGGCCAACCCCTGTCCTTGCGGGCGGTTCTCCCAGAAGGACGCCCTGTGCGACTGCCCGCCCTCCGCGATCCGCCGCTACCAGGCCCGGCTGTCCGGCCCGCTGCTCGACCGCGTCGACCTCCGCGTCGAGGTGGACCGGGTCACACGCGGTGAACTGGCCGCGCGCGGGCGGCAGGGCGAGTCCACCGCGGTGGTCGCCGACCGGGTGCGGGAGGCGCGGGAGCGGGCCTGGGCGCGCCTCGCCGGAACTCCCTGGCGCACCAACAGCGAGATTCCCGGCCGGGATCTGCGCACCCGCTGGTACGCCGCGCCCGGCGCCATGGACGAGGCCGAGCGCAGTCTGGAACGGGGCGTGCTCACCGCCCGCGGACTCGACCGGGTGCTGCGGGTCGCCTGGACCGTCGCCGACCTGGTCGGCCACGACCGGCCCGACGCGTCCGACGTCGCGCTCGCCCTGCAACTGCGCACCGGGGTGCCGCGCGGCGTCCCCATGGCCATCGGGGCACTGACATGACCGCCGCAGGAGGACCGGACGACGAACTGCTCGACCGGGTCTTCCTCACCCGTGTCATCGAGCCCGGCGACGAGGCCGGTGGGCGGTGGGTCCGGGAGTTCGGGGTGCGGGAGGTGGTGCGGCGCCTGCGGGAGGGCGGCCGAACCCTGCCGGGAGTGAGCGGCACACGGTGGGAGGGGCTGCGGGCCAGGGCCGAGCGGGCCGAACCGCGCAGGGACCTCGCCGTCGCGCGGGACGCCGGGGTGCGGTTCGTGCGTCCGGGGGACGCCGAGTGGCCGGGACAGCTCGACGACCTCGGGGACGCCCGGCCCCTCGGACTGTGGGTGCGCGGCACGCCCAGTCTGCGGATGTGGGCGCTCAGGTCGGTGGCCGTCGTGGGGGCGCGGGCCTGCACCGAGTACGGGGCCCACATGGCGGCCACCCTCGCCGCCGGGCTCGCCGAACAGGGATGGGTCGTGGTCTCCGGCGGCGCCTACGGGGTCGACGGCGCCGCCCATCGCGGCGCGCTCGGCGCGGGCGGTGCCACCGTCGCCGTGCTCGCCTGCGGCGTCGACCGGCCCTACCCGCGCGGACACACCGAGCTGATCACCAGAATCGCCGAACAGGGTCTGGTGGTGGGCGAATTGCCGCCCGGGGAGCATCCGACCCCGAGCAGGTTCATCCTGCGGAACCGGGTGATCGCCGCCCTCACCCGGGGCACCGTGGTCGTCGAGGCGGCCCACCGCAGCGGCTCGCTCGTCACGGCCCGGGCGGCACAGCGCCTCGGCCGTCACACGATGGGAGTACCCGGCCCGGCCACCAGCGGACTCTCCGCCGGCGTGCACGAACTGCTGCGCGGCGAAGCGGTCCTCGTCACCGACGCCGCCGATGTCGTCGAACTCGTCGGCGACATCGGGGAACTGGCCCCGGAGCGGCGCGGACCGGTGCTGCCCCGGGACCTGCTGGGGCCCGCCACACGGCAGGTGCTGGCCGCGCTCCCGGCCCGCCGGGCGGCGCGGGCGACCGAGATCGCACGCGGCGCGCAGACCAGTCCCGACGACGCGGTCGCGAGACTGTACGAACTGCGGGCACTCGGTTACGTCGAACGACATGGCGACGGCTGGAAGTTGACACGCCAGGCGATGAGCTCCGTCCGTGACGGTCACGCACCGTGCTGACCGAGGAGGTTCGGCCGTCCGGGGGAACCCCGAGGTCCCTTGGAAATTCGCTCAGTTGGGTCGCTTTGGTGGTCACGCAGAGCGACCACCGTGCCCCGGTGGTACGCCCTGCGGAACGTATCTGCGTACCGTCCGACCTCCCCTCCTAGCGCACTGCGACGCCACAGTCACGCTACGCTCACGAGGATCCCGACACGGACAGGCAGCACGACACCAGACAGCACGACACCAGACAGGCAGCCCACCCGGGCACCAGCAGTCCACGGCAGAACGGCACAAGGCGACGAATGCCCCAGCACACCTCCGGGTCCGACCGGGCGGCCATCCCCCCAGCCGCCCGTGACGGTGGCAGCGTGCGGCCGCCCGCTCCCTCGACGCTCGACGAGCTGTGGCGGTCGTACAAGGAGACGGGGGACGAGCGACTGCGGGAGCAGCTGATCCTGCACTACTCGCCGCTCGTGAAGTACGTCGCGGGCCGGGTCAGCGTGGGGCTCCCGCCCAACGTCGACCAGGCGGACTTCGTCTCCTCCGGGGTGTTCGGACTGATCGACGCGATCGAGAAGTTCGACATCGACCGGGAGATCAAGTTCGAGACGTACGCGATCACCCGGATCCGGGGCGCCATGATCGACGAGCTCCGGGCGCTGGACTGGATCCCACGGTCGGTGCGGCAGAAGGCGCGCAACGTGGAGCGGGCCTACGCGACGCTGGAGGCGCGGCTGCGGCGGACACCGACGGAGAGCGAGGTCGCCGCCGAGATGGGCATCGCGGTCGACGAACTCCATGCCGTTTTCAGCCAGTTGTCGCTGGCCAACGTGGTGGCCCTGGAGGAGCTGCTGCACGGCGGCGAGAGCGGCGACGGCCTGAGCTTCATGGACACGCTGGAGGACACCGCCGCCGACAATCCCGTGGAGGTGGCCGAGGACCGGGAGCTGCGGCGGTTCCTGGCACGGGCGATCAACACGCTGCCCGAGCGGGAGAAGACCGTGGTCACGCTGTACTACTACGAGGGCCTCACGCTGGCCGAGATCGGGAACGTGCTGGGCGTGACCGAGAGCCGGGTCAGCCAGATCCACACCAAGTCCGTGCTGCAGCTGCGGGCGAAACTGGCGAGCTTCGGCCGGTGAGCCATGGGCCGGTCCGGAGAGTGACTCCCGCCGGCGGTGGCGCGTCCGTAAAGTGGTTGACGTGCCAAGGATTCGAGCGGCCTCCGTGGCCGAGCACCGGTCGATGCAGCGTGCCGCCCTGCTGGACGCGGCACGCTCCCTGCTGTCCGAGGGCGGGACGGAGGCGCTGACCTTCCCGGCCCTCGCCGAGCGGACGGGACTCGCGCGGTCGTCCGTGTACGAGTACTTCCGTTCGCGGGCGGCCGTCGTCGAGGAACTGTGCGAGGTCGACTTTCCCGTCTGGGCGGCGGACGTGTCGGCGGCGATGGAGCAGGCCGGTACGGCCGAGGCCAAGGTCGAGGCCTATGTGCGCAAGCAGCTGGAACTGGTCGGGGACCGGCGGCACCGGGCTGTCGTCGCGATCTCCGCGAGTGAGCTGGACGCGGGGGCCCGGGAGAAGATCCGGGCGGCCCACGGCGGGCTCGTCGCGATGATCGTCGAGGCGCTGGGCGAGATGGGCCACGCCGAGCCCCGGCTGGCGGCGATGCTGGTGCAGGGCGTTGTGGACGCGGCGGTGCGGCGGATCGAGCTGGGGGCGGCGGAGGAGCCGGCGGTCATCGCCGAGGCGGCGGTCGGAATGGTCCTGCGGGGTGTGCGGGGCTGAACCCCACCGCCCCTGCCGCGGTCCCCGCGCGGGCCGGCGCGCGCAGCCCTGGCGCGGCGGGGTGCGCCGCGGGATGCCGCCGGGCCCACCCGTGCTGCCCGGGCGTCCTGCATGCCCGGGGCTGGGCGGCGTGTATGCACCCGGCCTCACGCCGCGCCCCCGCGTCACGACGTGCCCGGCCTCACGCCGCGCCCCGGCTTCACCCCTGCGCCCTGCCTGGCCTCGTGTGCCGTTCGTCCCTGCCGGTGACTAGGACGGCAGGGGAAGCCCCAGGACCGGGAGGAGTCTCGACGGGCCTCGGTGCAGCAGCCACGGTGGCAGCAGGGACAGTGGGTCCAGGTACGTCCCGCCTCTGAGCAGGCCCCAGTGGACGCATGGGGCCGTGCAGTGGGAGCCCGTCGGGTCCACCGTGCCGATCACCTCGCCCGCGGCGACCTCCTCGTCCTTCTTCACCGACGCCGTCACCGGCTCGTACGTCGTCCGCAACGGCGGATCGCCCGTTCCCCTCAGTTCCACCGAGACGACGCCCCGGCCCGCCACCCGGCCCGCGAAGGAGACCCGGCCCGCCGTCACTGCCCGCACCGGTGTGCCGGGTGCTGCCGCCAGGTCCACGCCCCGGTGCCCCCGGCCGTACCGCGTCGCCGGGGGTTCCCAGCTGCGCAGCACCTCGGGGCGTGCCCCCACGGGCCATGCCCGGCCGATGGCAGGGACCTCCGTGTCCGCCGCCGGTGCCCCCGCTCCCGCGTCGGCCGCCACCAGCCGGTGCGGCGGGGGTGCCAGCAAGACGGCCACGGTCAGGACCGACAGCAACACCAGCCGTGCACACGTCCTCACGCATCGTTTCGTTCGCATGCGGACAGCGTCCCGGAACCCTGTCGATCATGGCCGGGGCCTGTGGACCACCGGCCGGTTGTGGACAACGGCGTCACCCGGCGCCCCGCGGGTCCCGTACACTTCTGGTGGCGACCCGGGCCACCGGGTCGACTTCGCACGCCCCGATACGACGCCCTCACCAGGCTCGTATCAGCGCCCCTCGGTCCCTCGTGGCACGGCGCACCGCGGGCGTCAGGCGCGGAAGCCGTCCGGCATCCGCGGCACAACCGAGAAACTCAAGGAGAGTACGGCCATGGCCGTCGTCACGATGCGGGAGCTGCTGGAGAGCGGCGTCCACTTCGGTCACCAGACCCGCCGTTGGAACCCGAAGATGAAGCGCTTCATCTTCACCGAGCGCAACGGCATCTACATCATCGACCTGCTCCAGTCGCTGTCGTACATCGACCGTGCCTACGAGTTCGTCAAGGAGACCGTCGCCCACGGCGGCACGGTCATGTTCGTCGGCACCAAGAAGCAGGCGCAGGAGGCCATCGCCGAGCAGGCCACCCGCGTCGGCATGCCCTACGTCAACCAGCGCTGGCTGGGCGGCATGCTCACCAACTTCTCGACCGTCTACAAGCGCCTGCAGCGCCTGAAGGAGCTCGAGCAGATCGACTTCGAGGACGTCGCGTCCTCCGGTCTGACCAAGAAGGAGCTCCTGGTCCTCTCGCGTGAGAAGGCCAAGCTGGAGAAGACCCTCGGCGGTATCCGCGAGATGCAGAAGGTGCCCAGCGCCGTCTGGATCGTGGACACCAAGAAGGAGCACATCGCCGTCGGTGAGGCCCGGAAGCTGAACATCCCGGTCGTCGCGATCCTCGACACCAACTGCGACCCCGACGAGGTCGACTACAAGATCCCGGGCAACGACGACGCGATCCGCTCCGTCACCCTGCTCACCCGCGTCATCGCCGACGCCGTCGCCGAGGGCCTCATCGCCCGCAGCGGTGTCGCCACCGAGGGCAAGGGCGAGAAGGCCGCCGGCGAGCCGCTCGCCGAGTGGGAGCGCGACCTGCTCGAGGGCGAGAAGAAGGCCGACGAGGCTCCGGCCGCCGAGGCCGCCGAGGCCGCCGAGGCCGCCGAGGCCGCCCCGGCCGCCGAGGCCGAGAAGCCCGCCGAGGCTCCGGCCGCCGAGGCCGAGCAGGCCTGACCCGTCAGCGTCGGTGTTGACGGCGGGAGCGGTGACATGAGTCCCCCTCGCCCCAAGGGCAGGGGAGGCGTCCCCGTCGCTCCCGCCGTTCACCCGTAGGTCAGCGGCAGGACGGCGGACTCTGTGCACATGGAGGCACAGGGAATCGCACCCCGCAGATCTTCGATCCTCCAGACTTCGAGAAAGATTCACAGACTCATGGCGAACTACACCGCCGCCGACGTCAAGAAGCTCCGCGAGCTCACGGGCGCCGGCATGATGGACTGCAAGAAGGCGCTGGACGAGGCCGAGGGCAACGTCGAGAAGGCCGTCGAGGCGCTCCGCATCAAGGGCCAGAAGGGCGTCGCCAAGCGCGAGGGCCGCTCCGCCGAGAACGGTGCCGTCGTCTCGATCATCGCCGACGACAACTCCTCCGGTGTCCTCGTCGAGCTGAAGTGCGAGACGGACTTCGTCGCCAAGGGCGAGAAGTTCCAGAGCGTGGCCACCGCCATCGCCGAGCACGTCGCCAAGACCTCCCCGGCCGACCTCGAGGCACTGCTCGCCTCCGAGATCGAGCCCGGCAAGACCGTCCAGGCGTTCGTGGACGAGGCCAACGCCAACCTGGGCGAAAAGATCGTGCTGGACCGCTTCGCGCAGTTCGCCGACGGCTACGTGACGGCGTACATGCACCGCACGATGCCCGACCTGCCCCCGCAGATCGGTGTCCTCGTCGAGCTCGACAAGCCCAACGCCGAGATCGCCAAGGGCGTCGCCCAGCACATCGCCGCCTTCGCGCCGAAGTACCTCTCCAAGGAGGACGTGCCGGCGGAGGTCGTCGAGTCCGAGCGCCGCATCGCCGAGGAGACCACCCGCGCCGAGGGCAAGCCCGAGGCCGCCCTGCCGAAGATCGTCGAGGGCCGCCTCAACGGCTTCTTCAAGGACGCCACGCTGCTGGGCCAGCCGTACGCGCTCGACAACAAGAAGTCCGTCCAGAAGGTGCTGGACGAGGCCGGTGTCACCCTGAAGCGCTTCACGCGTATCAAGGTCGGCATCTGAGTCCGTACCCCGACGGGCGCGCGACCCCGATAGGGTCGACAGCAGTCGTTCGGGTACCCGGTCACGCACCCGTGCGTGCCCGACGACAGCAGATCTGACGAGGAGGCCATTGCCGCATGGGATGCGAAACACGCCCCGCCGGCAATGGCCTTCTTCGTATGTGCAACACGTGAAAGAGGCGGGATCCCCCATGACCACGAAGGCCCAGAAGAGCGACGACGGCAAAGTGCCCGGCCGGTTTCTGCTGAAGTTGTCCGGAGAGGCCTTCTCCGGAGGTGGGGGCCTGGGCGTCGATCCCGACGTGGTGCACAAGATCGCCCGTGAGATCGCGGCCGTCGTACGGGACGGCGCGCAGATCGCGGTCGTCATCGGCGGCGGCAACTTCTTCCGCGGCGCCGAGCTGCAGCAGCGCGGCATGGACCGGGCCCGCTCCGACTACATGGGCATGCTCGGCACCGTGATGAACTGCCTCGCCCTGCAGGACTTCCTGGAGAAGGAGGGCGTGGACTGCCGCGTGCAGACCGCGATCACCATGGGGCAGGTCGCCGAACCGTACATCCCGCTGCGCGCCGTACGACACCTGGAGAAGGGCCGCGTGGTCATCTTCGGCGCCGGTATGGGCATGCCGTACTTCTCCACCGACACCACCGCCGCACAGCGCGCCCTGGAGATCGACGCCGAGGCGCTGCTGATGGGCAAGAACGGTGTCGACGGGGTCTACGACTCCGACCCCAAGACCAACCCGGACGCCGTGAAGTTCGACCACCTCGGCTACGGCGAGGTCATCACGCGCGACCTGAAGGTCGCCGACGCCACGGCCATCACACTGTGCCGCGACAACAAGCTCCCGATCGTGGTCTTCGAGCTTCTGGCGGAGGGCAATATCGCGCGTGCCGTCAAGGGTGAGAAGATCGGCACGCTGGTGGGTGACCAGGGCAGCCGGGACTGACCGGACGAACCACCCCGTCCCCGGGACGCCTGTCCCCGGGCCGCCCGTCCACCGGACGCCACCTGTCCGGGGGACGGACGGGACGGAGCCGGGCCGGGGGATGGACAATGTCCTGCCGGTCGGGAACCGTGCAGGAAGAAGACGCGACGCAGCCGGCCGCCGCCCCGACGAGGAACCGCAGCCGGGCCTACTCAAGACACGCAGGAGCAAGTGGTGATCGAAGAGACCCTCCTCGAGGCCGAGGAGAAGATGGAGAAGGCCGTCGTGGTCGCCAAGGAGGACTTCGCCGCGATCCGCACCGGCCGTGCGCACCCGGCGATGTTCAACAAGATCGTGGCCGACTACTACGGTGCGCCGACGCCGATCAACCAGCTGGCCTCGTTCTCCGTGCCCGAGCCGCGCATGGCCGTGGTGACGCCGTTCGACAAGAGCGCGCTGCGCAACATCGAGCAGGCGATCCGCGACTCCGACCTGGGCGTCAACCCGAGCAACGACGGCAACATCATCCGGGTGGTGTTCCCCGAACTCACCGAGGAGCGCCGCCGCGAGTACATCAAGGTCGCCCGGCACAAGGGCGAGGAGGCCAAGATCTCCATCCGCTCCGTGCGCCGCAAGGCCAAGGACGCCATCGACAAGCTGATCAAGGACGGCGAGGTCGGCGAGGACGAGGGCCGCCGTGCGGAGAAGGAGCTCGACGACACCACCGCGAAGTACGTGGCCCAGGTGGACGAGCTCCTGAAGCACAAGGAAGCGGAGCTGCTCGAGGTCTGATGAACGACTCTTCCTGGGGGGCGCCGCCACACAACGGGTACTGGGGGCCCACTGATCTGGGACCTGCCCAGGGGGCTGCCCCGGCGGGTCCCGCGTACGATGCGCAGGACGCGCCGCACACTCGCCCCATGCCCATCGTGCCCGACGTACCCGATCACGGCGGAGACCAGGATGACGACCGGGGGGCCGCTCGGCTGGGCGGCTCCCCGTTCCGCGACGACACGCCGCAGGCACACCCCTCCCGGGAGGTGCCGCAGAATCCGGAGCCCATGCCCCACGCCTCGCAGCCGGCACCCAAGCCGCAGAAGAAGAGCGCGGGTCGCGACCTGAGTGCCGCGATAGGGGTCGGCGTCGGACTCGGCGCGGTGATCGTCGCGTCGCTGTTCATCGTCAAGGCCGTGTTCGTCGGCGTCATCGCGGTCGCCGTCGTGGTGGGCCTGTGGGAGCTGACCAAGCGGCTGGAGGAGCGCAAGGGGATCCGGGCACCCCTCGTGCCGCTCGCGCTCGGCGGCGCCGCGATGGTCGTCGCCGGGTACGTCCGTGGAGCCGAGGGGGCGTGGGTCGCCATGGCGCTCACGGCGCTCGGCGTGCTCGTGTGGCGGATGACGGAACCGCCGCAGGACTACCTCAAGGACGTCACCGCCGGCATGTTCGCGGCGTTCTACGTGCCGTTCCTCGCGACGTTCGTGGCGATGATGCTCACCGCCGACGACGGGCCGCGCCGCGTGCTGACGTTCCTGCTCCTCACGGTCGTCAGTGACACCGGCGCGTACGCGGTCGGCTGGCGCTTCGGCAAGCACAAGCTCGCGCCGCGCATCAGCCCGGGCAAGACGCGTGAGGGCCTGCTCGGCGCGGTGGCCTTCGCGATGGTCGTCGGCGCGCTGTGCATGGAGTTCCTGATCGAGGGCGGCGCCTGGTGGCAGGGCCTGCTGCTCGGCCTGGCCGTCGCGGCCAGCGCCACGCTCGGCGATCTCGGCGAGTCCATGATCAAGCGGGACCTGGGCATCAAGGACATGGGCACGCTGCTCCCCGGGCACGGGGGCATCATGGACCGCCTGGACTCCCTGCTGCCCACGGCACCCGTCGTCTGGCTGCTGCTGGTGCTCTTCGTGGGGTCGGGCTGAGTACCCCCGCCCCCTGCGCTCGATGGGCCCCCGTCCCGTGGTGGACGGGGGCTCACCGTTTGCCCGCGTTACCGGGGCCACTGAGGCCGGCCGCCAGGCGTGCGGGTCGCGCCGGCGATCAGGGACAGTCAGGGACAGGGGCGTGCGGTTCACTGCCGGCTCCCGACGGGACCGCCGGGATGCCCCGGGTCCGACCCGGTGGGACGATGCAGGGGTACGCCGCACAAGGGGGCATCATGTCCGCCATCCGACAAACCATCGATGTCGACCGCAGCCCCGAGGACGTCTACGCCTACGTCATGGACGCCCCCCGACTGCCGGAGTGGCAGCTGAGCGCGGTCTCCGCGGAACGTCTCGACGAGGGGCCCTTCGGCGTCGGCTCCCGGGTCCGGGTCACCCGGCACGTCGGCCGCCGGACCATGCCGATGACCTTGGAGGTCACCGAGTACGACCCGCCGCACAGCTGGGGCATGAAGGGCATCGACGGACCCGTCAGGGCCCGCGTCCACGGCGAGGTCGCACCCTTCGACGACGGCCGCCGCTCCCATGTGACGATCGAGGTCGACTTCGAGGGACACGGCATGGGCAAAATCCTCGTCCCCCTCATCGTCCGCCCCCAGGTCCGCAAGGAACTCCCGCGCAACGAGCAGCTCCTCAAGGACCGCCTGGAACACCTCGGGGAGTAGCGGCGGGAGCAGGCCGACGCCCGTTGCTCGGCCCGGGCTCGGCCGGGCATCCGGGTCACCCGGTTGGATCTGCGACACTGGGTGGGCCATGCCTAAGCCCGGAGAACTCACTTTCGTCGCCCCGCGCGGAGCCAAGAAGCCGCCGCGGCATCTCGCCGACCTCACGCCCGCCGAGCGCAAGGAGGCGGTCGCCGCCGTCGGTGAGAAGCCGTTTCGCGCCAAGCAGCTCTCGCAGCACTACTTCGCGCGGTACGCGCACGACCCGGAGCAGTGGACCGACATCCCGGCCGGCTCCCGCGGCAAGCTGCGGGAGGCGCTGCTGCCCGAGCTGATGACGGTCGTGCGGCATCTGTCGACCGACCAGGGCACCACGCGCAAGACGCTGTGGCGGCTGTTCGACGGGACGCTCGTGGAGTCGGTGCTCATGTGGTATCCCGACCGGGTGACCATGTGCATCAGCTCTCAGGCCGGGTGCGGCATGAACTGCCCGTTCTGCGCCACCGGACAGGCGGGACTGGACAGGAACCTGTCCACCGCCGAGATCGTGCACCAGATCGTCGACGGCATGCGGGCCCTCAGGGACGGTGAGGTCCCGGGCGGTCCGGCGCGGCTGAGCAACATCGTGTTCATGGGCATGGGTGAGCCGCTCGCCAACTACAACCGGGTCGTCGGTGCGATCCGGCGGCTTACCGACCCGGAGCCGGACGGGCTGGGCCTGTCGCAGCGCGGGATCACCGTGTCGACGGTCGGTCTCGTCCCGGCCATCCACCGGTTCGCCGACGAGGGCTTCAAGTGCCGTCTCGCCATCTCGCTGCACGCGCCCGACGACGAACTGCGCGACACCCTCGTACCGGTGAACACCCGGTGGAAGGTGCGGGAGGTCCTGGACGCCGGGTGGGAGTACGCGGCCAAGTCGGGGCGGCGGCTGTCCATCGAGTACGCGCTCATCCGGGACATCAACGACCAGGCGTGGCGCGGTGACCGGCTGGGCCGGCTGCTCAAGGGCAGGCCGGTGCACGTCAACCTCATCCCGCTGAACCCCACGCCCGGGTCCAAGTGGACCGCCTCGCGGCCCGAGGACGAGAAGGCGTTCGTGGAGGCGATCGCCGCTCATGGTGTGCCGGTGACCATCCGGGACACCCGGGGCCAGGAGATCGACGGGGCATGTGGTCAGCTCGCCGCGAGCGAGCGGTAACCTGAGCACCGTAAAACCCACGTAAGAACATCTGCATATTCCGACAGGGGAGCGCCACAGCGCTGAGAGTGCGGCATCCGGGCCGCAGACCCTCTGAACCTCGCCCAGGTCATTCTGGGTAGGGAGATCGGTCATCACTCGAGCTGTTGCGCCCTGCTCGGGACACCTGTCAGGGGTCCCGGGCAGGGCCGCGTCTCTTCCTGGTCACCCCAGGAGGAATCCAGTGCACATCACCACACAGCGGTTTGCGGCCGTGGTCGTCGGGCTGGGCATGGCCGGCGGGCTGGCCGCGTGCGGGTCGTCCGACGGCGGCCAGGGCTCGTCGTCCGGCGGGTCCAGGACCGTGACCGTCGTCAGCCACGATTCGTGGGCCGCGTCCAAGGACGTGATCGCCGCGTTCGAGAAGGAGTCCGGCTACAAGGTCAAGGTCCTCAAGAGCGGCGACGCCGGGCAGGCCGTGAACAAGGCGATCCTGACCAAGGACAACCCGCAGGGCGACGTCTTCTTCGGGGTCGACAACACCCTGCTGTCCCGCGCGCTCGACAACGGACTGTTCCAGTCGTACGAGGCGAAGGGCTCGGACCGGATCAAGGCCGAGTACCGGGTCGACGAGGACAAGCACCGGGTCACGCCCGTCGACACCGGCGACATCTGCGTCAACTACGACAAGAAGTACTTCGCCGACCACAAGCTCGCCCCGCCGCGCACCTTCGAGGACCTGGTCAAGCCCGAGTACAGGAACCTGCTCGTCACCGAGAACGCCGCCACCTCCTCGCCGGGCCTCGGCTTCCTGCTCGGCACCGCCGCCGAGTACGGCGACGACAACTGGCAGGGCTACTGGAAGAAGCTCAAGGCCAACGGCGTGAAGGTCGTCGACGGCTGGGAGCAGGCCTACTACGAGGAGTTCTCCGGATCGTCCGCCGGCCGGAAGGCAGGGGGCGACCGGCCGCTCGTGGTGTCGTACGGCTCCTCGCCGCCCGCCGAGGTCGTCTTCGCGGACCCGAGGCCGAGCACGGCGCCGACCGGGGTGGCGCAGGGCACCTGCTTCCGGCAGGTCGAGTACGCGGGCCTGCTCAGCAACGCCGCGAACAGCGAGGGCGGCAAGGCCTTCCTCGACTTCCTGCTCACCAAGCGGTTCCAGGAGGACATGCCGCTGAACATGTTCGTCCACCCGGTGACCGAGGGGGCCCAGGTGCCGCCGGAGTTCGCGAAGTACGGGCCGCAGGCCGAGGATCCCGCGACCATGGACCCGGCGAAGATCGCCGACCACCGTGACCAGTGGGTCAAGTCGTGGACCTCGCTCGTACTGAAGTAGCCCGGGCAGCCTTCCGGAAGCGGGGCGCGGCGGCGCGGCTCGGGCTCATGGCCGTGCCCGTCGCGTTCTTCGCGGTCTTCTTCGCCTACCCCGTCGCCGCGATCGTCGCGCGCGGTCTGCGGGCCGACGGGACCTGGCACCTCGGGCGGATCGCGGACGTCCTCGCCCAGTCCGACATCCGGCATGTGCTGTGGTTCACGACCTGGCAGGCGCTCGTCTCGACCGCGCTCACCCTGCTGATCGCGCTCCCCGGCGCGTACGTCTTCGCGCGCTTCGATTTCCGGGGCAAGCAGATCCTGCGGGCGGTCGTGACCGTGCCGTTCGTGCTGCCGACGGTCGTCGTCGGTTCGGCGTTCCTGGCGCTCGTCGGGCGCGGCGGGCTGCTCGACGAGCTGTGGGGCGTACGGCTGGACACCACCGTGTGGGCCATCCTGCTCGCGCACGTCTTCTTCAACTACGCCGTCGTCGTACGGACCGTCGGCGGGCTGTGGGCGCAGCTCGATCCGCGGCAGGAGGAGGCCGCGCGGATGCTGGGCGCGTCGTCGGCGGCCGCCTGGCGGAAGGTAACCCTGCCCGCGCTCGCGCCCGCGGTCGCCGCCGCGGCGCTGATGGTCTTCCTGTTCACCTTCACCTCCTTCGGCGTCGTCCAGATCCTCGGAGGGCCGCTCTTCTCGACCCTCGAAGTGGAGATCTACCGGCAGACGTCCGAGATCTTCGACCTGTCCACGGCGGCCGTCCTGACGGTGATCCAGTTCGTCGCCGTCGGGGCGATCCTCGCCCTGCACGCCTGGACCGTCCGGCGCCGGGAGACGGCGCTGCGGCTGGTGGACGCCTCCGTGACCGCGCGCCGGCCGCGCGGGGCCGGGCAGTGGGCGCTGCTGGCCGGAGTCCTGGTCACGATCGCGGTCCTGCTCCTGCTGCCGCTGGCGGTGCTGGTGCAGCGGTCCCTGGACGCGCCCGGCCTCGGCTACTTCCGGGCGCTGACCCGTGAGGACGGGGGCACCTTCCTCGTCCCGCCGGTCGCCGCCGTCGGCAATTCGCTGCGGTACGCCCTCGCCGCCACCGTCATCGCCGTGCTGATCGGCTCTCTCGCCTCCGTCGCCCTGACCCGCCGGGACGCCGGGCGGTTCGTGCGCGGGTTCGACGCGCTGCTGATGCTGCCGCTCGGGGTGTCCGCGGTGACCGTCGGCTTCGGGTTCCTGATCGCCCTCGACGAGCCGCCGCTGGACCTGAGGTCCTCCTGGATCCTGGTGCCGCTCGCGCAGGCGCTGGTGGGCGTCCCCTTCGTCGTACGGACCATGCTGCCGGTGCTGCGGGCGGTGGACGTACGGCTGCGGGAGGCGGCGGCCGTGCTCGGGGCGTCGCCGTGGCGGGTGTGGCGGGAGGTGGACCTGCCGATGGTGCGGCGGGCACTGCTGATCGCGGCCGGGTTCGCCTTCGCGGTGTCGCTCGGGGAGTTCGGGGCGACGGTGTTCCTGGCGCGGCCCGACAACCCGACGCTGCCGGTGGCGGTGGCGCGGCTGCTGGGGCGGCCGGGTGACCTCAACTACGGGCAGGCGATGGCCCTGTCGACGATTCTGATGATCGTGTGCGCGGTGGCGCTGCTGGTGCTGGAGCGTCTGCGGACCGACCGGACAGGGGAGTTCTGATGCTGCTGAGCCTTGAGGCCGCGACCGTTCGCTTCGGCGGGCGGGCCGTGCTCGACGCCGTCGACCTGGAGGTCGCCGAGCACCAGATCGTGTGTGTGCTCGGGCCCAGCGGCAGCGGCAAGTCGACGCTTTTGCGGGCCGTCGCCGGACTGCAGCCCCTGGACTCCGGGCGGGTGCTGCTCGACGGGCGGGACCAGGCGGGCGTGCCCGCGCACCGGCGCGGGGTCGGCCTGATGTTCCAGGACCACCAGCTGTTCCCGCAGCGGGACGTGGGCGGCAACGTCGCCTTCGGGCTGCGGATGCACGGGGCGTCGAAGGGCCGGCAGGCGGAGCGCGTACGCGAGTTGCTCGATCTGGTCGGGCTGCCGGGCGCCGAACGCCGGGCCGTCGCCGCGCTGTCCGGCGGTGAGCAGCAGCGGGTGGCGCTGGCCCGGGCCCTTGCCCCCAGCCCCCGGCTGCTGATGCTGGACGAGCCGCTCGGCCAGCTCGACCGGTCGCTCAGGGAACGGCTGGTCGTCGAACTCAGGGAGCTGTTCGGCCGGTTGGGCACCACGGTGCTGGCCGTGACCCACGACCAGGGCGAGGCCTTCGCGCTGGCCGACCGGGTCGTGGTGATGCGGGACGGGCGGATCGCCCAGTCCGGCACGCCCCTGGAGGTGTGGCAGCGGCCGGCCGACGCGTTCGTGGCCCGGTTCCTCGGCTTCGAGAACGTGGTGGAGGCGACGGTCGGCGACGGCGCCGCGGTCACTCCGTGGGGCAAGGTGCCCGTTGCCGAGGACGCCGCACAGGGCACGCGTACGCTGCTGGTACGGCCCGCCGGCGTGCTCCTGGTCCCCGCCGACGCGGGCCTGCGCTGCACGGTGACGGGCCGCACCTTCAAGGGCACCCATGTCGCGGTGCACCTCCAGCCCGAGGACGGGCCGCGGCTGGAGGCGGCGTGCGCGCTGCGGGACGCGCCGGAGGTCGGGGACGAGGTCGGGGTGGAGTTCGAGGCGGCGGAAGTCGTCGTGCTCGGGTGATCGACCAGTTCCTGGGCCGAGGGACATGACGGCACTCGCCCTACCGGCTGCCGTTGACGTACCCGAGGCGGAGGTGCGTGTCTGCTGCCGGGGTTCCGGCTGGAGCGGCCGCTTTCGACTGAAGAGGGCAGTGGCCCGCCCCCGTACGACAAGGGGGCGGGCCACCGGTTGTTCAGGGCGTCAGCGGTCGCTGCTCGCTCCACGGCGGCGCATGCCGAAGAACACCGCGCCACCGCCGATCACGACCAGGACGGCCGCGATCCCGGCGATGATCCCCGTCTGGGAATTCGCGCCGGTCTCGGCGAGGTTCGAGTCACCGGCACCGGCCGCCGGCGACGGGGCGTTGCTGGAGGCGCCCGAGGGAGCGGTGCTCTCGCTCTTCGACGGTGAGGGGGCCGGGGTGCCGGTGTCCCCGGCCGGGGCGGAGTTGGAGTCCGAGGGGGTCGGCTCGGCCGGCGGGGCCGGAGGCTTCTCCTCCTTCTTGCAGGCCGTGGCCGGGGTGATCAGGTTCGGCTTGATGTCCTCGTCGACATAGCCCTCGGCCTTGACGTGGACGCGGTACTCGGCGTTCGGCTTCCAGTCCTCGTCGAAGGTGATGGTGACACCCTCGCGCGAGCCCTTGACCACCTGCTCGCCGACCTTCTTCACGTCGGCGCCGTTGTTCTCCAGGTAGACGGTCACGGTCGCCGGGACGCCGGAGGGGTCCACGTCGGTGACGGTGATGACGCCCTTGGCGCCGTCGCACTTGGCTTCGGCCGAGAACTCGCTGATGTCACAGGCGAGGGCGTTGCCGGCGACACCGAGCGCGAGCGCGGCCGAGGCGGAGGCGACACCGAGGACGCGCACGGAACGCGCGACGGTACGACGGGATGCCGCACGACGGAATATGGACAGGACTGCCACGTTTGTCCTTAGAGGATGCGCAAATGCGGGGGGTGGAGGGAGTACTGACGATGCGTCAGCACTGACAACGCGTCAGCACTCCCCGGAGGCTCACAGGTCTATAAGCGCCGCATAAGCAGTGTCAACGTGAGGACCGACAGCAAGCGGTTGGCTTTGCCTTCTTATTAACCGCCGAGACGTTTCAACGCCTCGGGAGCCTCCTCGATCCGGTCCACCAGGGCGATCCGCGCCTGCATCGACCGGCCCTCGGCGAGCGACTGGAGCAGCGGCCACGTCGGCAGCTTCTCCGTCCAGTGGGCACGGTTCACGAGCACCATCGGCGTGGGCTCGCCACGCGACTCGTAGTAGTTCGGCGTCGCGTTGTCGAAGATCTCCTGCACGGTGCCGGCGGCGCCCGGCAGGAAGACCACGCCCGCGTTGCAGCGGGCCAGCAGGCCGTCCTCGCGGGTGGCGTTGGCGAAGTACTTGGCGATGTGCGAGGCGAAGGGGTTCGGCGGCTCGTGGCCGTAGAACCAGGTGGGGATGCCGACGGAGGTGCCGCCCCTCGGCCAGCGGTCGCGCACCTCGAACGCGGTGCGCGCCCAGTCGGTGACCGACGGGACGAACGACGGTGCCTTGGCGAGCAGCAGCACCGCGTCGTCCAGCATGCCGTCGTCGAACGGGGCCGCGTACGCGCCGAGGTTGGCGGCCTCCATCGCCCCGGGGCCCCCGCCCGTGGCCACCGTGAACCCGGCGCGGGCCAGCTCCCGGCCGAGCCGCGCCGCACCGGCGTACGCCTGACTGCCGCGCGCCATCGCGTGGCCGCCCATCACGCCCACCACGCGTGCGCCGGAGAGGAGTTCGTCGAGGGCGTCCGAGACGGAGTCGTCGTGGACCGCGCGGAGCATGGAGGCGTAGATGTCGCCGTCCGCCTTCGTCCGCTGGAACCAGGCGTACGCCCGGGCGTCGGGCGTGGCCTCGTAACCGTCCGGCAGAGAGGCGAAGAGCTCCTCCGGTGAGTAGACCAGGCCCCGGTACGGGTCGAAGGGCAGGCCGGGAACGGGCGGGAAGACCAGGGCGCCGTCCCCGCGGATCTTCGCGGCGGCCTCCTCGCGCATCGGACAGCCGAGGAAGACGGCGCCCGCCGTGTCCGTGCCGAGCAGTTCGCGCGTACGGTCCGTCAGATCGACGGCTTGGACGCGGAATCCGGCGAGGGAGCCGCGCGCCGCGACGGCGGCGTCGAACTCCTCGAGCGTCTCGATCTCACGGTCGTCGTGGTGGGCCGCGTGGGCGGGCATCGTCTGCACCCGCCCATGCTAGGCACAGCGGGTGTCAGCCCTCGATGGCCGCCGGGTCCATCCACACGACCTCCCAGGTGTGGCCGTCGAGGTCGTCGAAGGAGCGGCCGTACATGAAGTCCATGTCCTGGACCTTCTCCGACGCGGTGCCGCCCGCGGCGACGGCCTTCTCGACCAGTTCGTCGACCTTCTCACGGCTCTCGGCGCTCAGCGCGATGAGCACCTCGCTGGTCCTCGTGGCGTCCGCGATCTCCTTCTGGGTGAAGGTCGCGTAGAACGGCTTGGTCAGCAGCATGGCCACAATGGTGTCGCTGATCACGACGGAGGCCGCGTTCTCGTCGCTGAACTGCGGGTTGATCGAGTAGCCGAGCTCCGTGAAGAACTTCTTCGAGGCGTCGAGGTCGTTCACGGGCAGGTTCACGAAGATCATCTGCTGGTAGGTCGCGGTCATCGGAGTCTCTCCCATCGGATGCGTGCCGTCCGGTGGGGTAGACCGGGCGCCCCGGCGGAACTCATCGGTGTCCGGGAGATTTTTTCGCCGGGATTCCCGGACACCCTCGAAGAAGCCGGCCGCGCCGCCCCTCCCCTGGGTCTCGCGCTGCCTGTGGTGCGGTGTTCCGTACGGGTCTCAGCGGGCCAGCGGCACTGCCGCCAGCGCGGCGACGATCAGCGTGAGCGGGCCGAACAGGGCGAGCAGCGCGCCGGCGCGGACGGCGGCGGCGCCGCGCAGCATCGTCGCGGGCGCGCCGAGCCGCAGCAGCGCGGCCATCGTCTCGGCGCGGGCCTGCCTGGCCTCGACGGCTGCCGTGAGCAGCGTCGCCACGGTGCAGCCGGACACGAGGAGCGCGCCGAGGGTGCCGAGCGGTCCGAAGGACGGGCTGTCCGGTGCGGACAGCGAGGCGAGCGCGAACGCGGCCGACGCCACCGCGCAGACGACACCGAGGGGACGGCCGATCCGGGTGGCCTCCGCCATCAGGACGCGTCCGGCGAGCAGGCGCAGTGCGCCGGGGCGGACCGCCTGCAGCAGGCGGCCGCACAGGTGCGTGAGGCCCGGGCCGGCGAGGGCGAGGCCGAGGGCGGTCAGAGCCCAGCCGATCAGGACGCCGGGATGGCCGGCGGGGGTGGCGCCGGTGGCGTCGGCGGCGTGGCTCGCGTAGGTCTCCACGGCCAGACCGGCGGCCAGGACGGCGATGCCCCAGGGCAGGCCTCCGGGTACGTCGGTATGGGCGCGGGTGCCGTCGAGGCTGCCCGGCGTCACCGTGTGGAGTTCGGGTTCCTGGGCGGGGCCCTGGTCGCCGCCCGGCGCCGGTGCCGGGGAGTGGGCGTCGCCGGTCCGTGTCTGGGTGGTGTCGCCGTTGCGCGGGACGGGAGCGGGCTCGGCGGCGCGACGGTGCGCGGGCCGGGTGGCCGGTCCGGCGCTCGCCAGGTGCTTGCCGTAGCGGCCGTACGCCCCGAACGTCTCCCGCGCCACCCCGAGGCCGTACGCGCCGAAACGGCCGAAGCGCCGGGGCGCGCCGCTCGTCGGGGACGGCCGCGCCTCGAGGGGCCGCCTGGCCACCGCGACCGTCACCGACGCGATCACCGGTACGACCGCCAGCAGCGTCAGCGCCCCCGGGAGGGGCAACGGCTGGTCCGCCGCGAGGAACTCCGCCGCCGCGCCGTCGAAGGGCATGCCCGTCAGATCGCCACGCAGGTGGAGGAAGAACAGCAGGGCCAGCATCGAGCCCAGCACGCAGGACAGGGCCGTCGTCGTCGCGGAGACGGCCATCAGGCGGGCCGGGCCCAGACCGACCGCCGACAGGCCGGGGCGCGGGGTCGTGCCCGGGTCCGTGCGGGCCACCGCCAGCGCGAGGTACACCGTGGCGGCCAGGGGAGCCGTGCACCAGGCCAGGCGCAGGAGGGAGGCGCCGGGGGAGTCCGGGTGGCCCAGTGCGTAGCCCAGCGCGCAGAGCAGCAGGAAACCCGTGCCCGCCGACGCCGCCGCGACCAGGAGCCGGCGCAGTTGGACGGCGGGGTGGGCGCCGCGGGTCAGGCGGAGAGCGAGCACGTGGCCCGGCCTTCCGTCTCGGTGGCGGGCGGCAGGTGCACGGTCCTCACGCGCCGCCCGTCCAGCAGCGCCACCGTGCGGTCGGCCAGGGCGGCCGTCTCCGCGTCGTGCGTGGCCAGGACGACGGTGATGCCGTGCGAGCGGGCCGCCGTGGTGAGGGTGCGCAGGACGTGGGCGCGGTCCGCGCGGTGCAGGGGGGCCGTGGGCTCGTCGGCGAACAGGACCGAGGGAGCGGGGGCCAGGGCGCGGGCGATGCAGACGCGCTGCCGTTCGGCCTGCGTCAGTTCGAGCGGGCGTCTGCGGGACCGGTCGCCGATGTCGAGGCGTTCCAGCCACTCCATGGCGGCCGTCTTGGCGCGGCGCCGGCTGGTGCCGCGCAGCATCAGGGGGAGGGCCGTGTTCTCCCAGACGTTCAGCTCGGGGACGAGCGCGGGGGCCGGGTCGATCCAGCCGAAGCGGTCCCTGCGGAGCCGTTCGCGGACCAGCGGACCCATCGTGTGCACGGGGACGCTGTTGAACCAGACCTCGCCGCGCCGGACGGGCACCAGGCCGGACAGGCAGCGCAGGAGGGTCGTCTTGCCGCTGCCCCGCGGGCCGCTGACGGCGAGGATCTCGCCCTCCCGGACGCCGAGCGAGACGCCGCTGAGCGCGGGCGAGCCGTCGTTGTGCTGGAAGTGCAGGGCGCGTGCCCAGAGCACGTCGTTGTCCGGCGGGGCCACCATGGCGTACACCTCGGTTCGGATCGAAGAATGCCGTGCGGGATGGCGTTTGGATTCCGCGCAGTCCCCCGTGCGGGGGAACGAAGGCAGGGCCGATCGGTCACTGGCACGCTAGGCAGGCGGCGGCGGGACGCCGGACAGCACGCGGCCCCGGACGCCCGTTTCTCACTCGAACGGGCGGCTCCGGGGCCGTAAATGATCATTCCAGAGGAAGATCAGCGAGAGGGCCTCGCCGGCTCACAGCTTCGTCCACGCCTCCGACAGCGTCGCGCGCAGGATCTGCTCGATCTCGTCGAACGTCTCCTGGTCGGAGATCAGCGGCGGGGCGAGCTGGACGACCGGGTCGCCGCGGTCGTCGGCACGGCAGTACAGGCCGTTCTCGTACAGCTTCTTGGACAGGAAGCCGTACAGGACGCGCTCGGTCTCCTCGGCGTCGAACGACTCCTTGGTCGCCTTGTCCTTGACCAGCTCGATGCCGTAGAAGAACCCGTTGCCGCGCACGTCGCCGACGATCGGCAGGTCGTACAGCTTCTCCAGGGTCGCGCGGAAGGCGGCCTCGTTGTCGAGGACGTGCTGGTTGAGGCCCTCCCGTTCGAACAGGTCGAGGTTGGCGACGCCCACCGCGGCCGACACCGGGTGGCCGCCGAAGGTGTAGCCGTGCAGGAAGGTGTTGTCGCCCTTGTAGAACGGCTCGGCGATGCGGTCGGAGATGACGCACGCGCCTATGGGGGAGTAGCCCGAGGTCATGCCCTTGGCGCAGGTGATCATGTCCGGGACGTAGCCGAACTTGTCGCAGGCGAACATCGTGCCCAGGCGGCCGAAGGCGCAGATGACCTCGTCCGAGACGAGCAGGACGTCGTGGCGGTCGCAGATCTCGCGGACCCGCTGGAAGTAGCCGGGCGGGGGCGGGAAGCAGCCGCCCGCGTTCTGCACCGGCTCCAGGAAGACCGCCGCGACCGTGTCGGGGCCCTCGAAGAGAATCTGCTGCTCGATCTGGTCGGCGGCCCAGCGACCGAAGGCCTCCGGGTCGTCGCCGTGGATCGGGGCGCGGTAGATGTTGGTGTTCGGGACCTTGTGCGCGCCGGGGACGAGGGGCTCGAAGGGCGCCTTCAGGGCGGGCAGGCCCGTGATGGACAGGGCGCCCTGGGGGGTGCCGTGGTAGGCGACCGCGCGGGAGATCACCTTGTGCTTGGTGGGCTTGCCGACCAGCTTGAAGTACTGCTTGGCGAGCTTCCAGGCGGTCTCCACCGCCTCGCCGCCGCCGGTGGTGAAGAAGACCTTGTTCAAATCGCCCGGCGCGTAGTCGGCGAGCCGGTCCGCCAGTTCGACGGCCTTGGGGTGGGCGTAGGACCAGACCGGGAAGAACGCGAGTTCCTGCGCCTGCTTGAAGGCGGTCTCGGCGAGCTCGACGCGGCCGTGCCCGGCCTGGACCACGAACAGACCGGCGAGACCGTCGAGGTAGCGCTTGCCCTTGTCGTCGTAGATGTAGGTGCCTTCGCCCCGGACGATGGTGGGGACGGGGGCGTTCTCGTACGAGGACATGCGGGTGAAGTGCATCCACAGGTGGTCGTACGCGGTCCTGCTGAGGTCCTTGGGGCTGTCGGTGCTCACGGTTATCGGGTCCTCACGGTTATCGGGTTCCCCACATGTAGGTCTGCTTCTTGAGCTTGAGGTAGACGAAGCTCTCGGTGGAGCGCACTCCGGGGACGGCCCGGATGCGTTTGTTGATGACCTCCAGCAGGTGGTCGTCGTCCTCGCAGACGATCTCCACCATCAGGTCGAAGGAGCCGGCGGTCATCACCACGTACTCGCATTCGGACATGGCGGTCAGCGCGTCCGCGACGGCCTCCACGTCGCCCTCCACGTTGACGCCGACCATCGCCTGCCGGCGGAAGCCCACGGTGAGCGGGTCCGTGACGGCGACGATCTGCATCACGCCCTGGTCGAGCAGCTTCTGGACGCGCTGGCGCACGGCCGCCTCGGACAGGCCCACGGCCTTGCCGATGGCGGCGTACGGCCGCCGGCCGTCCTCCTGGAGCTGCTCGATGATGGCGAGCGAGACGGCGTCCAGCTGGGGGCTGCCGCCGTTCCGGGACTCGCGGGGGTCCTTCTGCTCTGCGCTTCGACTGGCCACGGCCACACTGTGCACGACGTCTCGGCAGTTTCGCAAGCCTCGATCGATGAATTTCGTTGTTTGAAGACGTCCATCTTGCGGATTTCGCAGGAGGGGAGCGGGCGGGGGTGTTGAAAACGTCGGGGGACGGATTAGGGTGGGTGTCTCAAAGATTGGACAATCCACCAGGAGGGCCTGCAGTGAGCACCGAGCTGCGTCGTCTGCGCAATTACATCGGCGGTGAGTTCCGGGACGCCGCCGACGGACGGACCACCGAGGTGGTCAATCCCGCGACGGGCGAGGCGTACGCGACCGCTCCGCTGTCCGGACAGGCGGACGTGGACGCCGCGATGGCGGCCGCCGCCGAGGCCTTCCCGGGCTGGCGGGACACCACCCCCGCCGAACGCCAGAAGGCGCTGCTGAAGATCGCGGACGCGTTCGAGGAGCGCGCCGAGGAACTGATCGCGGCGGAGGTGGAGAACACGGGCAAGCCGGTCGGGCTGACCCGCTCCGAGGAGATCCCGCCGATGATCGACCAGATCCGCTTCTTCGCGGGCGCGGCGCGGATGCTCGAGGGCCGCTCGGCCGGTGAGTACATGGAGGGGATGACCTCCATGATCCGCCGTGAGCCGGTCGGCGTCTGCGCCCAGGTCGCGCCGTGGAACTACCCGATGATGATGGCCGTGTGGAAGTTCGCCCCGGCGATCGCCGCGGGCAACACGGTCGTGCTGAAGCCGTCGGACACCACCCCGGCCTCGACCGTCCTGATCGCCGACATCATCGGCTCGATCCTGCCCAAGGGCGTCTTCAACGTCATCTGCGGCGACCGCGAGACCGGCCGCATGATGGTCGAGCACCCGGTCCCGGCGATGGCCTCCATCACCGGCTCGGTCCGGGCCGGCATGCAGGTCGCCGAGACGGCGTCGAAGGACCTCAAGCGCGTCCACCTGGAGCTCGGCGGCAAGGCGCCGGTCGTGGTCTTCGAGGACACCGACATCGCCAAGGCCGTCGAGGACATCTCCGTCGCGGGCTTCTTCAACGCCGGCCAGGACTGTACGGCCGCCTGCCGCGTCCTCGTGCACGAGGCGATCCACGACGAGTTCGTCTCCGCGCTCGCCAAGGCCGCCGCCGAGACGAAGACCGGCATGCCGGACGACGAGGACGTGCTGTTCGGCCCGCTCAACAACCCCAACCAGCTCAAGCAGGTGGAAAGCTTCATCGAGGGGCTGCCCGCGCACGCGCGCGTGGAGGCCGGCGGCAAGCGCGTCGGCGACAAGGGCTACTTCTACGCGCCGACCGTCGTCTCCGGCGTCAAGCAGGACGACGACATCATCCAGAAGGAGGTCTTCGGCCCGGTCATCACCGTGCAGTCCTTCTCGGACGAGGACCAGGCCGTGGAGTGGGCCAACGGCGTCGAGTACGCGCTGGCCTCCTCGGTGTGGACCAAGGACCACGGCCGCGCGATGCGGATGTCCAAGAAGCTCGACTTCGGCTGCGTGTGGATCAACACCCACATCCCGCTGGTCGCCGAGATGCCGCACGGCGGCTTCAAGAAGTCCGGCTACGGCAAGGACCTGTCGGGCTACGGCTTCGAGGACTACACGCGGATCAAGCACGTGATGACGTCGCTGGACGCGTAGCCTCCGCGGTCCCAGCGGCTCTGCGCACGGCGCGGCCCCGGACGGGGAACTCCCGTCCGGGGCCGCGCTCTCGTTCTTGCTGCATCGTCTTCGCGGGCTCGCGGGGCCGCCAGGGACGAGCTGCCGTCGGCCGGATGTGCAGCCGGGTGTGCTCGCCGCCGGGCCGGTCAAGAGGGCCGGGAGAGTGATCCAGTCGTTCTCGACGCCCCTGCGGCCGGAGCACCGCATCGTCGCAGCCGGTCAGCAGGTCTGCTGGGGGACGAGGGGGGCGTCATGGCGGAGCGTCGCGTCGCCGTCGCGGGAACCGGGGTGCCGCCGCGGTCGGGGGGCACGGTTCGACCACCGTGCACCGCTCCCGTACCGTCCCGCCCCTCGCCGTCGAGTCGCGGCAGGGCGCGAAAAAGTGTTATCCACCCGGCCTTCACACCGTCTCCCCCTGTGATCCCCGACATAGCCAGGATCCCCGTCCTGCCTGAGAGGGTGCGTGCGGAAAAGTAGTCACCTCAGCCACCGGAAGGGCACCGTGGACAGTCAGGACTGGCGCCCCACCATCGCCGCGGCGCAGGCCGGCGACCGGCGGGCGCTGGACGAACTGGTCGCAGGCTGGCTGCCGTTGGTCTACAACATCGTCGGCCGTGCCCTGAACGGCCACGCCGACGTCGACGACGTCGTCCAGGAGACCATGCTGCGCGCCGTCCACAACCTCGGCTCGCTGCGCGACCCGGACAGCTTCCGGTCCTGGCTGGTGGCGATCGCCATGCGGCAGATCCGCGACCGGGCGCGGCGCACCTCCCCGGACCGGCTGGAGGAGGGCGCGACACAGGCCGCCGACTTCGCCGAACTGACCGTGCTGCGGCTCCAGTTGGAGGGCCAGCGGCGCGAGGTCGCCGAAGCGGTGCGGTGGCTCGACGACGAGGACCGGCACCTGCTGTCGCTGTGGTGGCTGGAGGTCGCCGGCGAACTGACCCGGCGTGAACTGGCCGCCGCCGTCGGCATCACCCGGCAGCACGCCGCCGTCCGCGTGCAGCGGATGAAGGAACGGCTGGAGACCGCGCGCGGCATCGTGCGCGCCCTGGACGGCGCCTGCCCGGATCTGCGGGAGCTGACCGTCCGCTGGAACGGCCGGCCCGACTCGGTGTGGCGCAAGCGGCTGGCCCGGCACATCCGCGGCTGCTGCTACTGCGGCGACACCCGCGAGTCCGTCGTACCGGCGGAACGTCTCCTCGTCGGCATCGCCCTCGTCCCGCTGCCCGTCGGCTTCACGCTGTCGCTGGCGTTCGGCGGCAAGACGGCCGCTGCCGCCGCGGCCACCGCCTCCGCCGGCTGGTCCGCCAAGGCGCTGAGCGCGCTGACCAAACCGGCCGTCGCCATGACGGCGGGCGCGACGATCGTCGCGGGCGGCGCGTACGTCGTCTCCCAGCCGCCCGCCGCCCCGCCATCGCAGGCCGCGGTGACCCCCACCGCGGCGGTCACCCCCGGCCCGCCGTCCCCCGCCGCCCCGCCCGCGCCCACCCCGTCGCCGTCGTCGTCGCCGTCGGCGACGAAGAAGCGCGACCTGTACGGCACGGTCGTCGACGCCGTCGACCGGGCGCCCGACCCCGACGCCCGGCCCGCGGCCCTGCCGCGCCGCCCCGAGGCCGGCATCACCAGCACCGGCGGCCCGAAGGCGGTGATGCAGCACCGGGGGGACAGCGTGACGCTGACCGGCCAGGGCTACGTGCTGGTGCGCTGGCAGATCTCACCCGCCTCCCGGCCGGGCGCGCTGGTCATGCCGGCCTGGACCGGCCTGAAGGGCAGGCTGTTCCATGTGGCGTCGGGCGGCTGGCGACGCATGGACGACCCGCTGACCGGCGCCCCGAACGGCTACGTCACCGGCATGGGCGGACCGGACATCGGCTACGCGGTCCTGCCGGACGGGACCCAGCAGATGTGGCAGAACGAGTACTTCTACGTCGACGGCTCGGTCACGCTCACCCAGAACGAACGGGGCGCCGACTACGGTCTCACCGTCTTCCCCTCCAGCTGGGAGGCGGTCGACAAGGACGTCAACACCGGCCCGCCCCAGGGCGCCCTGAGATACGGGCTGGTCAGGGACACCGGGACCGATGCCGCCCCGGTCCCGCAGTACGTCACCCGCGCGACGCCGGCCGACCCGGCGACGGTGCCGCAGCGGTCGCGCGTGTAGCGCACAGGACGTCGACGCGGTTCGTCGTGATCGAGTCGACGCCCAGGCCGATGAGGCGGCGCATGGCGCGGCGGGTGTCCGGGGTCCAGGCGGACAGCAGGTAGCCGCCGCCGTGGACGCGGTCCGCCAGCGCCCGGCTCACCAGGCCGAAGCGGTAGTTGAGCCAGCGCGGGCGGATCGTCTCCAGCAGGACCGGGCGGGGTGGTGCCAGGGTGGTCCAGGTCAGGGCGATCTCGGCGGCCGGGTCGGCGGCGCGCACGGCGAGCATGGCGGGGGCGCCCGCGCAGTAGTACACACGATCCCGCGCCCCGCACTCGCGCACGACGTCCACGATCCGGCGGGCCGCCCGCACGTCGGGTGTGCCGGGCAGGTCGAGCATCACCCGGTGTCCGTCGGTCGCGGTCAGCGCGTCCGCCAGCGTGGGCACGCCGCCGCCGGTCAGCCCGCGCACTTCCTCCCAGGACAGCGCGAGCAGCGGACGGTCGAGCTCCCACAGCCGCTTCAGCGTCGTGTCGTGCAGCAGCACCGGTACGCCGTCCCGGGTGAGCCGTACGTCGACCTCGACGGCGTCCGCGCCCCGGGCGAGCGCGGAACGCAGTGAGGCGACCGTGTTCTCCCGGGCGCGGTAGGGGTCGCCGCGGTGTGCCACGGCGGTGACGTTCCGCAGGGAGCCGACGGGGACGGGGCTCATGGTTCGGGGCGTCAGCGCGCGAGCCAGGCCGACGTGTAGCTGTCGATCTCGGCCGCCAGCCGCGCCTTGCCGGGCTCGTCCAGGAAGGACGCCTCGACGGCGTTCTTCGCGAGGGCGGCGAGGCCGCGCTCGTCGAGGTCGAGGAGGCGGGCGGCGACCGCGTACTCGCTGTTGAGGTCGGTGCCGAACATCGGCGGGTCGTCGGAGTTGACGGTCACCAGGACACCGGCCCGCACGAACTCCCCGATGGGGTGCTCGTCGAGGGTGCGCACCGCGCGCGTGGCGATGTTCGAGGTCGGGCACACCTCCAGCGCGATGCGGTGTTCGGCGAGGTGCGCGAGGAGCTTGGGGTCCTGCGCGGAGCTGGTGCCGTGGCCGATGCGTTCGGCGTGCAGGTGGGTGAGGGCGTCCCACACCGTCTGCGGGCCGGTCGTCTCACCGGCGTGCGGCACGGAGCGCAGACCGGCGGCGACGGCCCGGTCGAAGTACGGCTTGAACTGCGGCCGCGGCACGCCGATCTCGGGCCCGCCGAGCCCGAAGGAGACCAGGCCCTCCGGGCGCAGCCGGTCGTCGGTGGCGAGCCGGGTCGTCTCCTCGGCGGCCTCCAGCCCGGCCTCGCCGGGAATGTCGAAGCACCAGCGCAGCACGGTCCCGAACTCCGCCTCCGCAGCCTTGCGGGCGTCCTCGATCGCGTCCATGAAGGCGCGCTCGTCGATGCCGCGGCGCGTGGAGGAGAACGGGGTGATGGTCAGCTCGGCGTAGCGCACCTGCTGCCGGGCCAGCTCCCGGGCCACCTCGAACGTCAGCAGCCGTACGTCCTCCGGGGTGCGGATCAGATCGACGACGGACAGGTAGACCTCGATGAAGTGGGCGAAGTCCGTGAAGGTGAAGTAGTCGACCAGGGCCTCGGGGTCGGTGGGCACCTTGGAGTCGGGGTGGCGGGCGGCCAGCTCGGAGACGATCCGGGGGGAGGCGGAGCCGACGTGGTGCACGTGCAGTTCGGCCTTGGGCAGTCCGGCTATGAAGGCGTGCAGGTCGCGTGCCTCACCGGCGGCGTGTGCGGCGGGACGGTCGGTCAAGGTTCCTCCCCGGGAACGGCGTCCCCGGCCGCGGTGCGGCGGGACGCGGATGATCGGCTGATCGGTGACTCGGGGATCATCGTAGGCCGGGCCGGTGGCGGGCGGGGACGGGCCGTAGCATGACGGAACGTTCTACGGAGGGGGCCCGAGCATGTCCGACGACGCGCGGAAGCCGGACGCGCCGGGTGCGCCCGACGTGCCGGCCGGGACCGCCGGCGATCCGTGGGCCCCGCCGACGCACGACACCGCCGCCCACCGGCCGAAAACCGGCGGCCCCGGGCACACGCTCGCCTCGAACACGCCGCTGACCTGGCCGGTTCCGTCCGTCCACGACCAGCAGACGGTCACGTCGATGCCGGCGATGGATGAGGCGATGGGGGGCGCGGGCAGCGCGCCCGCGTCCCCGCCTGCGCCGTCCGACGCCCCGTCGCCGTCCCGGCCGTGGGCCGGACCCTTCTCCCCGCCCGCTCCCACGGCGCCCGGCAGCGGCCCGGCCAACCCCTTCGCGGCCCCGGCCCCGCCCGCTCCCCATCCGCAGGACGCGCCGGTCCCCCCGCCGCCCATCGCCCCGGACGGCCCGGGGCAGGTCCCCTACGGCTATCCCGGCGGGTACGGACACCCGGCCGTGGGCGGGCCTGGCCAGGGAGGTACGCCCTCGCAGGGCTACTACGGCTGGCCCGGCGTCACGCCGCTGCCGAGCAACGGGCTGGGCACCGCCGGGCTGGTGCTCGGGATCATCGCGGCGGCGGGCTTCTGCCTGTGGCCGCTGGCCATCGTCCTGGGCGTCCTGGCCCTGATCTTCGGCATCATCGGCCGACAGAAGGCGACCCGGGGGGAGGCCACGAACCCGGGCCAGTCCCTGGCCGGAATCATCTGCGGCGCCGTGGGCCTTGCCCTCGGGATCGGCATGGGCGTGCTGGTCATCGCGACCCGCTAGGCCGTCACAGGTTCGGCGCACCGACTGCGACGTGCTCGGGTCACCGCGACCCGCCAGGCCGTCACGAGCGCGGGGGACCGTTTGCGGCAGGCTCGGTCACGACGACCGGCTCGGCGACAGCGACCCGCTGGGCGGCCCCGCGCCCCGTCCGCTCACCGCGGACGGCTCACCGTCCGGGCCCCCGTTCGCGGTCCGGCAGCTCAGGGTCCCGGCCCCCGCCACAGTCCGGCCGCTCACCGCCGGACCGCTCACTGTCCCGGCCCCTCGCTCACTGTCCGGTCGCTCACGGCCCCGGCACCCCGCTCACGGCCCCGGCCCCCCGGTCACCGAGCCAGCCCCCGCTCACCCTCTACGGCTCACCGTCCGGGCGCGCGTTCACGGCTCCGGCCGCTCACCGTTGGACGGCTCACCGCCCGGGCCCTTGTTTTACGGCTCCGGCCGCTCACGGCCCTGGCGCTCGCTCACAGTCCGGCCGCTGACCGCCGGACGGCTCACCGTCCGGGCCCCCGCTCACCGCCCGACCACTCACCGCACCCGCAACCGCCCCCGCGCCTCCATCAGCGCGAAGCCCAGCAGGTTCGAACCCCGCCACCGCTCGGGATCCACTGCCGCCTCGTCGTCCGCCGCCAGGCCGATGCCCCACACGCGGTCCACGGGGCTCGCCTCGACCAGCACCCGCTCGCCCGTGCCCAGCAGGAACGCCCCGAGGTCCGGGTGGGCGGCGAACTTGTGGACGCTGCCTTCCACGACGATGCGGAACCGCTCCCGCTCCCAGGACGCCTCGTCGAAGCCGCGCACCAGCCGTCCGGCCTTCTTCGCCTGCGCGGGGTGGGCCGCGGCCAGTACCTGCCGCTCCGCCTCCGTGTCCTGGAACAGCCGCGCCTTCTCGGCCATCATCCAGTGCTCGGCGGTCGCGTACGTGACACCGTCGACCGTGAACGGCGCAGGCCACCACTGGCTCAGGCAACTCGCCCCGATCCGGCCGTCCGGCCGCGGCCGGTGTCCCCAGAAGTGCAGATACCTGAGCCTGGTCCCCGCCCGGACCTCCCTGATCAGCGCCTCGCGCGATCCGATCGCTTCCACGATTCCCTCCCTGCACGCGAGTCTGGCAGACACCACTGACACTCCGTCCCCCCTTTTCCAGGGCAACTCGACACCGGGTCGACAGATTCCGTCGCGTAATCGAAAGGCAACAACGGAATCCCTTGTCGGAGTGCCGTGCCTCTGTCAGGATCGGCACTCAAATCGAGCTTGAGCTACGCCGGCCCCCGTCACGGGGACACGGAGGAGAGCGACATGCACAACCCGGGCAACGCCACCCCGGAACGATTCCCGGCCCAGGACCGCTTCGCGGACGGTGCGCAGTACATCGCGGGCCGTCCCGCGCGGGGAACCTCCGGCCGTACCCATGCCGTCGTCGACCCCGCGACCGGCGAGGAGATCCACACGTACGAACTCGCGAGCACGCACGACGTCGACCTCGCCGTCGCCGCGGCTCGTGAGGCCTTCCCGGCCTGGGCGTCGGCCACCCCCGGCGAGCGCTCCGACGCCCTGCACCGCTTCGCCGCCGTCCTCGCCGACCGCGCCGAGGAGTTCGCCCGCGCCGAGTCCCTCCAGTGCGGCAAGCCGCTGAAGCTGACCCGCGAGTTCGACGTCCCGGGGACCATCGACAACACCGCGTTCTTCGCCGGTGCCGCCCGGCACCTGCAGGGGCAGTCCGCCGGTGAGTACTCCGGCGACCACACCTCGTACGTCCGGCGCGAGCCCATCGGCGTCGTCGGCTCCATCGCGCCCTGGAACTACCCCCTCCAGATGGCAGCATGGAAGATCCTCCCGGCGATCGCCGCGGGCAACACCGTCGTGCTCAAGCCCGCCGAGCTCACGCCGCTGACCTCGCTCCTGTTCGCCCGGGCCGCCGGCGACGCCGGTATCCCGGACGGTGTGATCAACATCGTCACCGGCACCGGGAAGGAGGCGGGCGAGCACCTCGTGGCCCACCCCGACGTGGCCATGACCTCCTTCACCGGCTCCACCGCCGTGGGCAGGCGCGTCGCCGAGATCGCCACCGCGACCGTGAAGCGCCTCCACCTGGAGCTCGGCGGCAAGGCGCCCTTCGTCGTCTTCGACGACGCCGACCTGGAGGCGGCCGTGCACGGCGCGGTCGCGGGCGCGCTCATCAACACCGGGCAGGACTGCACGGCCGCCACGCGTGCGTACGTGCAGCGGCCCCACTACGAGGAGTTCGTCGAGCGGACCGCCGCCCTCATGGAGACCGTCCGGCTCGGTGATCCCTTCGCACCGGGCACCGACCTCGGCCCGCTGATCTCGCACGTGCAGCGGGACCGGGTCGCCGGGTTCGTCGACCGGGCGCGTGCGTACGCGCGCGTGGTGACCGGCGGCGAGGCGCCGGGAGGGGAGCTCGCCAAGGGCGCCTACTACCGGCCGACCCTCATCGCCGACGCTCCCCAGGACAGCGAGGTCGTCCAGTGCGAGATCTTCGGTCCCGTGCTGGTCGTCCTGCCGTTCGACACCGACGATGAGGGCCTCGCGCTCGCCAACGACACCCCGTACGGGCTCGCCGCCTCCGCGTGGACCCAGGACGTGTACCGCGCGAACCGCGCCACCCGCGAGATCAAGGCGGGCTGCGTGTGGGTCAACGACCACATCCCGATCATCAGCGAGATGCCGCACGGCGGATACCGGGCGTCCGGCTTCGGCAAGGACATGTCCACCTACTCCTTCGAGGAGTACACGCAGGTCAAGCACGTCATGTTCGACAATACGGCGGTCGCCGCGAAGGACTGGCACCGCACGATCTTCGGGGACCGATAGTCAGACAGGAGCACGGCCGCCCGACCCACGGCCGATCACTCTCCGGAACCCTCCCGAAAGGGCACCACGCGCATGGAGCAGTACGAGCCCGACCGCCTGTCACCGGCCCAAGTGGCCGCCATGCGGCGCAGTTTCCGCAACGGCCGGGCCGCCCTCACCCGCCGTTCGCTGCTGCGCGCCTCCGCGGGCGGTGCGCTCGCGGCCGGCGGACTCGGCGCACTGAGCGCCTGCGGCATCCCCGCGGCGGGCACGTCACAGGGCGGCGTCTCGTCGGAGGACCACTCGGCCAAGGAGAAGACCGTCAGCTTCTCCAACTGGACCGAGTACATGGACGTCGACGACAGCGGCAAGCACCACCCGACGCTGGAGCAGTTCACCGCACGGACCGGCATCAAGGTCAAGTACACCGAGGACATCAACGACAACAACGAGTTCTTCGGCAAGATCAAGCCGCAGCTCGCCGCCGGCCAGGACACCGGCCGGGACCTGATCGTCCTCACCGACTGGCTGGCCGGCCGCCTGATCCGCCTGGGCTGGGTGCAGAAACTCGACCCGGCCAACCTGCCGCACGCCTTCGCCAACCTCTCCCCGCAGTTCCGCAGCCCCGACTGGGACCCGGGCCGCGCCTACTCGTACCCCTGGCAGGGCATCTCCACGGTCATCGCCTACAACAAGAAGGCCCTCGACGGTGTCGAGGTGAAGTCGGTCTCCGACCTGCTCGACAACCCGAAGCTCAAGGGCCGGGTCGGCTTCCTGACGGAGATGCGCGACTCGATCGGCATGACTCTGCTCGACATGGGCAAGGACCCGGCGGACTTCACCGACGACGACTACGACGCGGCGATCGCCCGCCTCCAGAAGGCCGTGGACAAGGGCCAGATCCGCCGCTTCACCGGCAACGACTACACCTCCGACCTCACCAAGGGCGACTTCGCCGCCTGCCTGGCCTGGGCCGGAGACGTGGTGCAGCTCAAGGCGGACAGCCCGGACGTCGACTTCCTCATCCCGGACAGCGGCTACATGACGTCCAGCGACAACCTGCTCATCCCCAACAAGGCCCGGCACAAGACGAACGCCGAGCGGCTCATCGACTTCTACTACGAGCCCAAACCCGCGGCCGAGCTCGCCGCCTACATCAACTACGTCTGTCCCGTCGACGGCGTGAAGGAGGAGCTCGCGAAGATCGACGAGGACGCGGCGGACAACCCGCTGATCCTCCCCGACAAGGCCATGCAGGCCAAGTCCCGTGCCTTCCGCTCCCTGAGCTCGAAGGAAGAGACGGCGTACGAAGTGAAGTTCGCGAAGCTGACGGGGGCGTGACGGCGATGACGACGAAGAACACCACGGCGGACACCGGCGGCGACGTCCGCCTCTCCGGGATCAGCAAGACCTACGGCTCCTTCACCGCCGTGCACCCGCTCGACCTGACCGTGCCCCAGGGATCCTTCTTCGCCCTGCTCGGCGCCTCCGGCTGCGGCAAGACCACCACCCTGCGCATGATCGCCGGACTGGAGGAGCCCACGGCGGGCACCGTCCACCTCGGCGACCAGGACGTCACGGCCCTCCCGCCGTACAAGCGGCCCGTGAACACCGTCTTCCAGTCCTACGCCCTCTTCCCGCACCTCGACATCTTCGAGAACGTCGCCTTCGGTCTGCGCCGGCGCGGCATCAAGAGCGTGAAGAAGCAGGTCGAGGAGATGCTGGAGCTCGTGCAGCTCGGCGAGCAGGCGCGCAAGAAGCCGCACCAGCTCTCCGGCGGCCAGCAGCAGCGCGTCGCCGTGGCCCGCGCGCTGATCAACCACCCCAAGGTGCTGCTCCTCGACGAGCCGCTCGGCGCGCTCGACCTGAAGCTGCGCCGCCAGATGCAGCTGGAGCTCAAGCGCATCCAGACCGAGGTCGGCATCACCTTCGTCCACGTCACGCACGACCAGGAGGAGGCCATGACGATGGCCGACACGGTCGCCGTCATGAACGCCGGCCGCGTCGAGCAACTCGGCTCGCCCGCCGACCTGTACGAGAACCCGCGCACCACCTTCGTCGCCAACTTCCTCGGCACCTCCAACTTCATCGAGGCCGAGGTCGACTCCACGGCCGGTGACGAGATCGTGCTGAAGGCGGGCGGCGGCAAGCTGGTCCTGCCCAGGGCCCGGTGCGGCGCGCCCACCACCACCGGCGGCAAGGCGCTGGTCGGTGTCCGCCCGGAGAAGATTTCCCTCACGCACGCCGACGACGCGGGCGAGATCCCCGCGGGCCGCAACCGCATCACCGGCCGGATAGCCGACTCCAGCTTCATCGGCGTCTCCACGCAGTACGTCGTGGACAGCCCCGTCTGCCCCGGGTTCGAGGTCTACGCCCAGAACATCGACCGCGACCCGCGGCTGGTGCCCGGCGCCGAGGTCGTCCTGCACTGGAACCCCGCCCACACCTTCGGCCTCGACGCGGCGCAGGACATCGACGCGGGCGTCGAGACGGTGGGAGCGCCGGAAGAGGGGGCGGCTCCCTGATGACCACCCTCACCGAGGCGCCACCGCCTCCCGTCCCCACCGTCCCGGAGCGGAAACCACCCCGCAGACGGGGCCGCCTCACGCCGTACTGGCTGCTGCTCCCCGGCATCCTGTGGCTGCTGGTCTTCTTCGCGCTGCCGATGGTCTACCAGGCCTCCACGTCCGTGCAGACGGGCTCCCTGGAGGAGGGGTACGAGGTCACCTGGCACGTCGCGACGTACTGGGACGCGCTGAGCGAGTACTGGCCGCAGTTCGTCCGCTCGGTGCTGTACGCGGGCACCGCGACCGTCCTGTGCCTGCTGCTCGGTTACCCGCTGGCGTACCTGATCGCCTTCCGCGCGGGCCGCTGGCGGAACCTGATCATGATTCTCGTGATCGCGCCGTTCTTCACCAGCTTCCTGATCCGCACCCTGGCCTGGAAGACGATCCTCGCCGACGGCGGCCCGGTCGTCGGCGCCCTGAACACGCTGCACGTCCTGGACGTCACCAGCTGGCTGGGCCTGACCGCGGGCGACCGCGTCCTGGCCACCCCGCTCGCGGTCATCTGCGGTCTGACGTACAACTTCCTGCCGTTCATGATCCTGCCGCTGTACACCTCGCTGGAGCGGATCGACCCACGTCTGCACGAGGCGGCGGGCGATCTGTACGCGCGGCCCTGGACCACCTTCCGCAAGGTCACCTTCCCGCTGTCGATGCCGGGCGTGGTCTCCGGCACGCTGCTGACCTTCATCCCGGCGGCCGGCGACTACGTCAACGCGGACCTGCTCGGCTCCACGGACACCCGCATGGTGGGCAACGTCATCCAGTCGCAGTTCCTGCGGATCCTGGACTACCCGACGGCGGCGGCGCTCTCCTTCATCCTCATGGCCGCGATCCTGGTCATGGTCTCCCTCTACATCCGCAGGTCCGGGACGGAGGATCTGGTCTAAATGCCCTTCGTCAACTGGCTCAAGCGTTATCTCGTCGTCATCGCGGGACTGCTGACGCTCGCCTATCTCATCCTGCCGAACGTGATCGTGACGGTGTTCTCCTTCAACCAGCCGAAGGGGCGCTTCAACTACGAGTGGCAGCGGTTCTCACTGGACGCCTGGAAGGACCCGTGCGGAGTCTCCGACCTGTGCGGTTCCCTGTCGGTCAGCCTCCAGATCGCGTTCTGGGCGACGCTCGGCGCCACCCTCCTCGGCACGATGATCGCCTTCGCGCTGGCCCGCTACCGCTTCCGCGCCCGCGGCGCCGTCAACTCGCTGATCTTCCTGCCGATGGCGATGCCCGAGGTCGTGATGGCCGCCTCGCTGCTCACCCTGTTCCTCAACATGGGTGCCCGGCTGGGCTTCTGGACGATCCTGATCGCGCACATCATGTTCTGCCTGAGCTTCGTGGTGACCGCGGTCAAGGCGCGCGTGATGTCGATGGACCCGCGACTGGAGCAGGCCGCGCAGGACCTCTACGCGGGCCCCTTCCAGACGTTCGTGCGGGTGACGCTGCCGATCGCCGCCCCCGGCATCGCGGCGGGCGCACTGCTCGCCTTCGCGCTGTCCTTCGACGACTTCATCATCACGAACTTCAACGCGGGCTCGACCGTCACCTTCCCGATGTTCGTCTGGGGTTCGGCCCAGCGCGGCACGCCCGTGCAGATCAACGTCATCGGTACGGCCATGTTCGTCGTCGCCGTGCTGTTCGTCCTGGCCTCGATGGCCGTCGGCAATCGCAGAAACAAGCAGAAGGCATAAGCCACTGTAGGGAGTTGACATCATGGCCCCAGGCGCCATGAACCACTGGACGAGATCCCTGTCCGAAGCCCAGCCGGTCCCGTACTGGCTGGACGACCCCGGAAAGCCCCGCCCCGAACCCGCCCTGACCAGCTCCGAGACCTGCGACCTGCTGGTCGTCGGCGGCGGCTACAGCGGGCTGTGGACGGCGCTGATCGCCAAGGAGCGCGACCCGCGGCGGGACGTGGTGCTGGTGGAGGGGCGCGAGGTGGGCTGGGCCGCCTCGGGCCGCAACGGCGGCTTCTGCGCCGCCTCCCTCACCCACGGCCTGCCCAACGGCCTCACCCGCTGGCCGGACGAGATCCACCGGCTGCAGGAGCTGGGCGCCCGCAACCTCGACGAGATCGAGGCGGCGGTCGCCCGGCACGCAATCGACTGCGACTTCGAACGCACCGGCGAGATCGACGTCGCCACCGAGACGTACCAGGCGTGGGAACTGCGCGACTGGTACGAGGAGATGGAGCGCCGGGGCCTCGCCGACGGCGTCGAGTTCCTGGACGCGGACGCGGTACGGGAACAGGTGAACTCGCCCACCTTCCAGGCGGGCCTGTGGGACCGCCGGGGCGTGGCCATGCTCAACCCGGCGCGGCTCGCGTGGGGCCTGAAGCGGGCCTGCCTGAGCCTGGGCGTCCGCGTCTACGAGCACACCCCGGCCCTGACCCTGAAGCAGTACGGCGCCGGCATGGCCGTGCGCACCCCGTACGGCCAGGTCCGTGCCCGGCGGGTCGCGCTCGGCACGAACGTCTTCCCCAACCTGCTCAGACGGGTCCGCTCCTACACGGTCCCGGTCTACGACTACGCCCTGATGACCGAACCGCTCACCGCGGACCAGCTGGCGTCGATCGGCTGGAAGAACCGCCAGGGACTCGGGGACAGCGCCAACCAGTTCCACTACTTCCGCCTGTCGGCGGACAACCGCGTCCTGTGGGGCGGGTACGACGCGGTCTACCCGTACGGCGGCCGGGTGCGCGCCGAGTACGACGACCGCCCGGAGACGTACGCCAAGCTCGCCGGGCACTTCTTCACCTGCTTCCCGCAGCTGGAGGGCGTCCGCTTCACGCACGCCTGGGGGGGCGCGATCGACACCTGCTCGCGCTTCTCGGCGTTCTTCGGCACGGCGCACCGGGGCAGGGTGGCGTACGCGGCCGGTTACACGGGCCTGGGCGTCGGCGCGACCCGCTTCGGCGCCGAGGTGATGCTGGACCTGCTGGCGGGGGAGCGCACGGAGCGCACCTCGCTGGAGATGGTCCGCCGCAAACCGCTGCCCTTCCCGCCGGAGCCGCTCGCCTGGACCGGCATCGCGCTCACCAAGTGGTCGCTGGCCCGGGCGGACGCGCACGGCGGGCGGCGCAACCTGTGGCTGCGCACCATGGACCGGCTGGGCCTGGGCTTCGACAGCTGACCCGCGGTGGTGACGCGGTTCACCCCAAAGAGGTGCAGAACCCGCGTAATGCTCGCCGGGAGACCTCCCTCTCCCTCATGACGCGACCCGTGTCGCGTCCATGTGAGAGAGGGAGGGCTTCCTGATGACTGGGGCGAAGACGGCGGTCGAGTGGCTCGCATCCGTCGCACCCGATCCCGGGGCCTGCCGCTGGGAGTGGGAACGCGACCCGCACGCGGTGGCGCTGCTGCCGGCCGGCAGGGCATGGGACGTCCTCGTCCTGCCCGGCGGGCTCGGTCACGCCACGCTCGATGTGCTCAGCCGCTTCCTGGACCGACCGGGCCCGGTGCTGGCCGGATTCGGCGACGCCCGCATGGGCTTCTTCGTCCCGCCGGGCACCGCGTCCCACTGGCTGGGCACGGGCATCCGCACGGCGGGACACGGCACCTGGATCGTCGTCCCGCACCCGGGCCGCTCGGCGGCCGGCGGCATCCGCTGGCTGGTGCCCCCGGACGGTTCGGGCACGCTCACGGACCCGGCGCTGCTCGAACTGGCCATGCACGAGGCGGTGGCGTCACTGGCGAGGGACGAGGACATCCAGTGATCAGACGAGGACAGCCAGGATCACAGGCCGTCGCACGTTCCCGAGGACGTTCGACGGGTGCTTCGGCCCACCACCAGGGCCAGTCCGGTCAGCAGCATCGCGCAGAGGCACCAACTGGCCACCACGTCCAGTGGCCAGTGGTAGCCGTGGCGCACGAGGCCGAAGCCGACGCCCAGGTTGAGGACCGCGCAGACGACGACGAGGAGGCGGCGGGCCGCGGCGGAACGGAGCCAGGGCAGCAGGAGCAGGGTCGCGGCGCCGTAGGCGACGGCGGCCGTGGCCGTGTGTCCCGAGGGGTAGTAGCCGGTGCCTGGCGGCATGGCCGGGCCGCCCGCGCGGTCGGTCCCTTCCTTGAGGGGGACGATCAGCGCCGGGAGCAGCACCATGAGCAGCGCGGTCGCGACCGGCGGCAGCCACCAGCGGTCCGTGCCGGCGACGCGGGCCCGCCGGGCGGCGTACGCCAGGGCGACGGCGAGGACCGGCACCGCGACCTGGATGTTGCCGAGATCGGCGAGGAGTTCGGAGAACCGGTCGGGGTGGAGCAGGGCGCGGCTGACCCGCTCGTCGACGTCCAGGAGCGGTCCGCCGGCGACCACCTGCCAGGTGGTCGACGCGAAGAGGAGGGCCGGGACGCCGAGCAGGAGGGCGAGGAAGGCCGGCCGTGGCGAGTTCCCGGAGATCGGCATGCCGGACAGCTTGGCACGGACGGGGATTGCGCCCCGCGGCGGGCGGTGGGCGGCGGCGTGGGGCTCACCGGCGCTGGACCGGGACGACCGCAAGCGCCGCCCGCTGGGACAGCGGGCGGCGCTTGCGTGGGTCCGCGAAGAGGGAGGTCGGCCGCCCCGGAACAGGGGGGTAGTTCCGAGGCGGCCGTCCGGATCGGAACGTCGCGCGCCCCGGGGGGTTTGGGGCGGGCGACCGTCCGATCGGTGAGGAGATCCAGAGCCTCGGGCTCCGGTTGTGTGCGCGAGGGCACGACCAGGTCGAAGCTGGGGAGGCCCCGGCCTGATGTCACCCGCAGTCCCCTGCGGGCGGGGTGTATCTCTCATCTGGGTAGAACGTACGACAGGGGGTGCGTGTGCGACAGGGTGAAAGGGCTCCTGTCATCCACCTCGCACACCTTCTTCACACGCTCTGCCGTTCACCGCCCCGGCGGCGCTCCGGGGCGGCTCACCTGCCCTGATGTCGGCTCAGATGCGCGCGAAGGCCTGCTCGATGATGTCGAGGCCCTCGTTCAGCAGGTCCTCGCCGATGACCAGCGGGGGCAGGAACCGCAGCACGTTGCCGTAGGTGCCACAGGTCAGGACCAGCAGGCCCTCCTGGTGGCAGGCCTTGGCGAGCGCGGCGGTCGCCTCCGGGTTCGGCTCCTTGGTCGCACGGTCCTTGACCAGCTCGATGGCGATCATGGCGCCGCGGCCGCGGACGTCGCCGATGACGTCGAACTTGTCCTGCATCGCGGTCAGGCGGGCCTTCATCGTGGCCTCGATCGCCTTCGCCCTGGCGTTGAGGTCCAGCTCCTTCATCGTCTCGATGGCACCGAGCGCGCCCGCGCAGGCCACCGGGTTGCCGCCGTAGGTGCCGCCGAGGCCGCCCGCGTGCGCGGCGTCCATGATCTCCGCGCGGCCGGTGACGGCGGCGAGCGGCAGACCGCCCGCGATGCCCTTCGCCGTCGTGATCAGGTCCGGGACGATGCCCTCGTCCTCGCAGGCGAACCACTGACCCGTGCGGCAGAAGCCGGACTGGATCTCGTCCGCGACGAAGACGATGCCGTGGTCGGACGCGAACCGGCGGATCGCGGGCAGGAAGCCCTTGGCCGGCTCGATGAAGCCGCCCTCGCCCAGCACCGGCTCGATGATGATCGCGGCGATGTTCTCGGCGCCGACCTGCTTGGACATCTGGTCGATGGCCTGCTCGGCGGCCTCCGGACCCGCGTTCTCCGGGCCGGTCGGCCAGCGGTAGCCGTAGGCCACCGGCACCCGGTAGACCTCGGGCGCGAACGGCCCGAAGCCGTGCTTGTACGGCATGTTCTTCGCCGTCAGCGCCATGGTGAGGTTCGTACGGCCGTGGTAGCCGTGGTCGAAGACGACGACCGCCTGCCGCTTGGTGTACGCGCGGGCGATCTTGACGGCGTTCTCGACGGCCTCCGCACCGCTGTTGAACAGCGCGGACTTCTTGGCGTGGTCGCCCGGGGTCAGCTCCGCCAGCGCCTCGGCGACGGCGACGTAGCCCTCGTACGGCGTGACCATGAAGCAGGTGTGCGTGAAGTCGGCGAGCTGGGCGGTCGCCCGGCGTACGACGGCCTCGGCGGAGGCGCCGACGCTCGTCACCGCGATGCCGGAGCCGAAGTCGATCAGACGGTTGCCGTCGACGTCCTCGATGATGCCGCCGCCCGCGCGCGCCGTGAACACGGGCAGCACGGAGCCCACGCCCTGCGCGACCGCGGCGGTACGGCGGGCCTGCAGCTCCTGCGACTTCGGGCCGGGGATGGCGGTGACGACGCGGCGCTCCTGCGGAAGTGCGGTCATGAGGGGCTCCTGGGGGTCTTGCGGTTCCTTGCCTTCTTTTCTCGCAGGCTAGGACCGGTGAGGAGGAGTGGGCATGCTCCATGTGGGCGCTGTCGGTGGTGTCCGTTGTCCGCCGTGGACATAGATGCACGGCACCGAGTCTCCCCGGAACCGGCCGCGTATGCGGTGAACTCGCCTTGCCCGGGCGTTAGATTGGCTCGGCGATGGTGGACGGAACGGCTGGTCAGGGGGCAAGCGCGATGGACAGCGACGGGACGCGGGACGCGCGGGGTACGCATGCGAATCCTGTGCCGCAGGCACGCTCCGCTGTCCCACCGATGCCCTCGGTGGCACCGTCGGCGCCACCGATGCCGGACGGCTCGGCGTTCCTGGCCTGGCTGCGGACGCCGCGGCCGGAAACGTTGCCGGGCGTGTGGCGGTTCGCGCACCGGCCGCGTCCGGAGGAGGAAGCCGAGGCCGTTCCGGCGCGGCAGTTGTTGAGCGGTGCGGTGATCGCGGGTCTGAGCGCCTGGCTGCTCTGCTCTTTGCTGTGGAACGGTTATCTGGGCAGCTTCTGGCTGTGGCCGTGGTTCGTGCTGGCTCCGGACTCCTGGACCCTCGGCCAGGGTGGTCATGTGGGGGGCGTGGCGTCCTACGCGTACGAGGGCACGGTCTTCGCCATCATCTTCACGATTTTCGGAAAGATCGGCCGTTGGCCGGAACTTTGGCGCCGCTACGGCCCCCCCGCCTGGCGCCGCACCACCCCCGGTGCCGAACCCGCGCCCGCCCCGGAGCAGGACCCCGCCGAGTGGCCGCAGCTGCGGGCCGCCGGTGCGCCCGACGCGGCCGAGCGGCTCGCCTCCGAGGCGCGCGCCGGGCTGATGCGGGACGTCGACTACGCCCGGATCGCCCGCGCCTGGCAGGGCGTACGCAGCGGACGGCACAGCCTCACCACCTTCACCGGCGCGGTCCTCAGGGACGGCGCCGCCGCCTGCCTGCACCCCTCCGGCGCCCGCGACCTGCCCGCCCGGCAGGCCCGGCACGACCTGGTCACCGGACAGGTCCGGCTCGGCACCACCGCCGACGACCCACGCAACCCGTACGCCTACCGCGGCACCGGCCTCGGGCTCGGCCCGGACCTGCTCGGCACCTCGCTGCTCGCCGTCGGCCCGGCCGGTTCTGGCAAGACCGGCAGTGTCGTCCGGCCGCTCGCCGAGTCGCTGTGCCTGCACGCGCTCGCCGGGCGGGCCGCGGTCGTGGTGGTCGGCGCGGCGGGCGCGGGGCTCGGCCCGGCCGACGCCTACGACGTCGTCGTACGGATCGGGAACCAGGAGTCCGTGTACGACCTCGACCTGTACGGCGGCACGACCGACCCGGACGAGGCCGCGGCCGTGCTCGCCGAGGCGCTGGTCGGGGACCTCGCAGATCCGCATCCGGGCAGCGACAGCCGCCGGTCCACCACCGTCCTCGCCCAGCTGCTCGGGCCGTTCCGCGCGGTCCACGGGCGCTTCCCCTCCGTACCGGAGCTGCGGCAGCTGCTGGACGGGGCGCCCGGGCCGCTGGACGCGCTGCGTCAGGCGCTCCAGACCTCCGGACAGGAGCCGCTGCTGCGGGAACTCGACGCCCGGGAGCGGCAGATGGGCCGGCCCGGCGATGTCAGCGGGGTCCTCGCGGACCGTGTCGCGCTGCTCGACCGGCCCGCCTTCGCCGGCTTCTTCGACACGTCCGGGGCCTCGCGGCCGTTCTCGCTGAAGGCCCTCGACCACCCGGTGCGGGTGCGCATCGACCTGCCCGAGCGGGGGCACGCGGACGCCTCCCGGATGCTGGCGCGGCTGGTGCTCGCCCAGTTCACGGCGAGCGTCGCGGTGCGCGAGGACCGGTCGCTGTTCGCCTGCCTCGTCGTCGACGACGCCACCGGCGTGGTGACCCCGGAGGCCGTCCGGGGCATCCAGCGACTGCGGTCCGCCAACGCCGGGGTCGTGCTGACCCTGCGCACGCTGGACGACGTGCCGCGGCCGCTGCGCGGCCCGCTGCTCGGGGCCACCGGATGCCGGATGGCGCTGTCCGGGCTCACACCGTGGGACGGGCAGGACTTCGCCGAGGTGTGGGGCAAGGAGTGGACCGAGGCCCGTGACGTCACCGACCGGCAGATCATCGCGGAGACCCCGGCCGGCAAGGCCGTGCACACGCTGCGCCGGCTGATCACCGGCAAGGCGCCGACCGCGCGGGCGGTGACCGTGCGGCAGGTCGAGCGGGAACGCTGGTCGGCCTCCGAGCTCGCGCACGCCGTGCCGCCGGGCCACGCGGTGCTGTCGCTGACCAACGTCAAGGGCGAGCACGCCCCGCCGCTGCTGGTGGACCTCAGGAGCTGAGGCGGGCCGCCGACGCGGTGGCGTGGAGATCCGGTGACGCGAGGACCGTACAGTGAGGCAGAATCGACATAGGCCGTTCATACGTACCGGCCAACAGATCACAAAGATCACAGTCCTGACGCAGATCTGAAGGCCTCATGCCCCCGACGCTCGCCTCGCTCGTCCACCACTCCGCGCTCAAACTGACCGTGCGCGCGGGCGAGGACCGCCTCGACGTACCTGTCCGCTGGGCCCACGTCAGCGAGCTCGCCGACCCCGTGCCCTACATGGAGGGCGGGGAGCTGCTGCTGATCACCGCGCTCAAGCTGGACGCGGAGGACCCGGAGGCCATGCGCCGCTATGTGCGGCGGCTGGTCGGCGCGGGGGTGGTCGGGCTCGGCTTCGCCGTCGGCGTCAACTACGAGGAGATCCCCAAGGCCCTCGTCGACGCGGCCGAGGAGGAGGGACTGCCGCTGCTGGAGGTGCCGCGCCGCACCCCGTTCCTCGCCATCAGCAAGGCCGTCTCAGCCGCGATCGCCGCCGACCAGTACCGGGCCGTGACGGCGGGCTTCGCGGCGCAGCGTGAGCTGACCAGGCAGGCGCTCACCGACGGGCCGGAGGGGCTGCTCGCCGGGCTGGCCGGGCAGGTGGACGGGTGGGCGGCGCTGTACGACGCCTCGGGCGCCGTCGTCGCCGCCGCGCCCGAGTGGGCGGGGCGGCGCGCCGCGCGGCTCACGGACGAGGTGCGGCGGCTGCGCGAGCGGTCCGCGCCGGCCTCCTCGGTGGTGGGCGGCCCGGAGACCGAGGACCGGGTCGAACTGCACTCCCTCGGCACCGGCCGCCGGCCGCGCGCCGCGCTCGCCGTCGGCACGGCCTCGGCCCTCGGCACCGCCGAGCGGTACGCCGTACACTCGGCGATCGCCCTGCTGACCCTCACCACGGAACGCTCCCGGTCCCTGCAGGCGGCCGAGCAGCGGGTCGGCGCGGCCGTGCTGCGCATGCTGCTCGCCGGGGAGCCCGACCACGCCCGCGCGGTCGCCGGGGACCTGTACGGCGGTCTGCTGGACGCCCCGTTCCGGATGATCGTCGCCGAGTCGGTGGCGGCCTCGGCGGCGCGGGCCCGGGTGGACGCCTCCGCGCGCGTCCCCGCCGCGAAGCCCGTGTCGGCCGCCGCGCTCGCCGCCGCCGACACGGACGGAGACCCCCTCGGCGCGCTCGCCGACGTGGTGGAGTCCGCGGCGGCCCGGGCGGGCGAGGCGGTGCTCGTGGTTCCCGAGGGGGAGCGGCTGGTGGTGCTCGCCGCGGACGGCGGCGCGGCCGTCGCGGCCTGCGGCGACTACGCGGCGGCCCTGGAGGCGGCACGGACCGGCACGGTGGCGGAGTCGGCCGCGGGCGACGACGAACTCGTGATCGGCCTGTCGGCCCCGGTCGGCCCCATCGCCGCGGCCGCCGCCTACAAGCAGGCCGAACAGGCGCTGTCCGTGGCACGGCGGCGGGGGCGGGTGCTCGTGGAGCACGAGCAGCTGGCGTCCGGATCGGTGCTGCCGCTGCTCGCCGACGACGCGGTGCGCGCCTTCGCCGACGGGCTGCTGCGGCCCCTGTACGAGCACGACGCCACGGGCCGTGGGGATCTGGTCGCCTCCCTGCGGGCCTGGCTGTCCCGGCACGGGCAGTGGGACGCGGCGGCGGCCGACCTCGGAGTGCACCGGCACACCCTGCGCTACCGCATGCGCCGGGTCGAGGAGATCCTCGGCCGCTCGCTGGACGACCCGGACGTCCGGATGGAACTGTGGCTGGCCCTGAAGACGACCTCGACCGACTAGACGTACGCCAAACCGGAGTGTCTCAGTCCCCCGCCACTCCACCCCGGACAAGCGCCTCCCGGCCACCCCCGCCCTACCGTGGACCCTGCAAGCCAAGCCATCACCCCCAACGCGGAAGGGCCGGGAATCACACATGACTTCCACCCACGCCTTCTGGCTCGCCGGCCGCCAGGTCACCGGCGAGGACAGCTTCGACGTCACCTCCCCGTGGGACGGCCGTCTCGTCGGCCGGGTCGGTGTGCCGACGGACGCGCAGATCGAGGAGGCCGTGGCCGCCGCGTACGCCGTGCGGGAGGAGTTCGCCGCCACCCCGGCCCATGTGCGCGCCGCCGCCCTCGACCACGTCAGCAAGCGCCTCGCCGAGCGCACCGAGGAGATCGCCCGGCTGATCTCCGCCGAAAACGGCAAGCCGGTCAAGTGGGCCCGCGGCGAGGTCGGCCGGGCCGTGTCCGTGTTCCGGTTCGCCGCCGAGGAGGCCCGCCGCTTCAACGGCGGTGAGGCCCAGCGGCTCGACACCGACCTCGGCGGCCAGGGCCGGCTCGCCCTCACCCGCCGTTTCCCCAAGGGGGTCGTGCTGGGCATCGCGCCCTTCAACTTCCCCCTCAACCTGTGCGCCCACAAGGTCGCCCCGGCCATCGCCGCCGGCGCGCCGATCATCCTGAAGCCGGCCCCGGCGACCCCGCTGTCCGGCCTGGTCATCGGTGAACTGCTCGCCGAGACCGAGCTCCCGGCCGGCTCCTGGAGCATCCTGCCGGTCCCCAACGACCGCATGCCCGCCCTCGTCCAGGATGAGCGCCTGCCGGTCATCTCCTTCACCGGCTCCGAGAAGGTCGGCTACGCGATCATGGACTCGGTGCCGCGCAAGCACTGCACCCTGGAGCTCGGCGGCAACGGCGCGGCCGTCGTCCTCGCCGACTGGGCGAGCGACGAGGACCTGGACTGGGCGGCCGACCGCATCGCGACCTTCTCCAACTACCAGGGCGGGCAGTCCTGCATCTCCGTGCAGCGGGTCATCGCGGACGCCTCCGTGTACGACCGTCTGCTGCCGCGCATCGTCGCCGCCGTCGAGGCGCAGGTCACCGGCGACCCCACCGACGACGCCACCGACGTCGGCCCGCTGATCAGCGAGGACGCCGCCCAGCGCGTCGAGGCGTGGGTGCAGGAGGCCGTCGAGGCCGGCGCCGCGCTGCTCACCGGCGGCAAGCGGGACGGCGCCTCCTACGCGCCCACCGTCCTGACCGACGTGCCGGCCGGCGTCACGATCTCCTGCGAGGAGGTCTTCGGTCCCGTCCTGACCGTGCAGAAGGTGAACGGCGAGGCCGAGGCCTTCGCTGCCGTCAACGACTCCAAGTACGGCCTGCAGGCGGGCGTGTTCACCCACGACCTGCAGACCGCCTTCCGGGCGCACCGCGCGCTGGAGGTCGGTGGTGTGGTCATCGGCGACGTGCCGTCCTACCGCGCCGACCAGATGCCGTACGGCGGCGCCAAGCAGTCCGGAGTCGGCCGCGAGGGCGTGAAGTTCGCGATGGAGGACTACACCTACGAGCGCGTCCTGGTCCTGACCGGACTCGCCCTCTGAGACCTCTGGCTCATGGGAACCATTTTCAGATAAGCTCGGGGAAGAGGCCCGGCACCGATGCCTTCCGGTGCCGGGCCTCTTCTGTGTGCCGGCTTCGTCCGGACCCTCAACCGGAGAAGCCGACGTGCGCGAGCCGCAGCGGGCCGCGCAGCCTGAGGTGCACGTCGTGCACGCCCTCGGCGGCGAACGCCGCACTGAGCGAGGTGTAGTCGTACGGGCCGGCGGTGGGCGCGTCCGGGGAGAGCGTGACGAGCGCCGGGCCGCCGTCCAGCGCCAGTTCGACCACGCCCTCGCCCGCGACCTCCGCCGTCACCTGCGCGACCCCCGGCCCGAAGTCGCAGGCTCGGAAGACCAGTTCGCCCGTCTGCCCGGCCAGGGGCGTCACCGCGTCGCCCGACACCTTCGTCCGGTCGACGATCTGCGTGCCGCTCTGCTCGTCGAAGTCGGCGGCCTCCAGGCCCCTTTCGGCGACCGGGCGCGGTGCACCCGGCTCACCGTCGAGCGTGACGGTCGTCCGCAGTCGGACGTCCTCGCTGGAGGCACCGGCCAGCAGGTCGTACCGGCCCGGATCCAGGCGCCACCGGCCCTGAGCGACGTCCCAGAACTCGAAGACGGACGGCGGCAGTTCGAAGGACAGCTCGGCCCGCTCGCCGGGGGCGAGCGTGATGCGGCGATGGGCGGCCAGCTCGCGGCGCGGGTGGGGGACCGACGGGTCCACGGCCCGCGTGTAGAGCTGGGCGACCTCGTCGGCGGTGCGGTCACCGGTGTTGGTGACCGTGAAGGACACCCGCACGGTCCCGCCCTCGACCCGGGCGGTGAGGTCGCGGTACGAGAAGGACGCGTACGACAGGCCGTGCCCGAAGGGGAACAGCGGAGTGCCCTCGAAGTACAGGTACGTCTGCCGGCCGCCGATCACGTCGTAGTCGAGCAGGTCGGGAAGGTCGGTGTCGTCGGCGTACCAGGTCTGCGGGAGACGGCCGGCGGGGGAGACGTCACCGGCCAGCACACGGGCCAGGGCGGTGCCCGCCGCCTGGCCGCCGTGCGCCGTCCACAGCACCGCCGGGAGCGCCGCCGGGTCCACCGCGTACGGGTAGGAGGAGACCAGCGTCAGCACCGTGCTCCGGTTCGCGGCGCGCGCGGCGCGCAGCAGCCGCTCCTGGTGCTCCGGGAGGCGCAGGGTCGTACGGTCCTCCGTCTCACGGCCGTTGAGGTGCGGGTCGTTGCCCGCGACCACCACGACGACGTCGGCCCGTGCGGCGGCCCGCGTCACCGCCTCCTCGCCGCGCTCGACGACGACGAGGTCGAACACCTCCGGGTCCGCGTCGGCAACCTTCACGCCGTCGGCGGCGACACGGACGTGGCGACCGGTGCCGATGTGCCTGAGGAGGTGACCGTTCCCGTGCGGTTCGAGGCGGAAGGTCTCCTGCACGATCCAGCCGCCGGGCTGGTCGGCGGAGGCGCGGACGTAGCCGTCCTCGGCGACCGAGAGGTAGCGGCCGTCGGGTGCGCGCAGCGTCAGGACGCCCTCGCCCCAGTCGACGAGCGCGAGTTCGGTGCCGGTGGCGTCGGTGGTCAGCGGGGGCAGGTCGGTGCGGCCCGCGAGCAGCGCCGGGTCGAGGGCGCCCTCGGCGCCGCGTACCCCGGAGTCGGCGTCGTCGGCGGGCGGGACGTGCAGGAAGGTGCCCTCACCGGTCTTCAGGAGCACCCGGTCCACGCCCTCCGCGAACTCCACGCGCTCGGCGCCGAACCGCTCGTACAGGCCGTCCAGGGGAGTGGAGCGGTGGATCAGCGTGCCGCTGTACCAGTCGAGCTTGCACTCGTCGGCGAGCAGACCGACCACGGCGACCCGGGCGTCGGGGGCGAGCGGCAGGACGCCGTCGTTCTTGAGCAGCACGATCGCCTGCTCGGCGGCCTCCCGCGCGAGCGCGCGGTGGCCGGGCGTGTCGAACTCCCCGTCGTCGATGTGGCCGTCGAACTCGCCGAGGCGGAAGCGGACCGAGAGCTGGCGGCGCACGGCCGTGTCGATGTCGGCCTCGGTCAGCAGGCCCCGCTCCAGGGCGCCGCGGACCCGCGCGACGATCCGCGAGCTGTCCGTGCCGTGGTCGGTGAAGCTGTCGACGCCGGCCCGCAGGGAGGCGGCGGTCGCCTCCTCGTGGGTGTCGAAGTAGTGCTCGGAGTCCACCAGGTTGGAGGGCGCGCCCGCGTCCGAGCAGACCAGCAGGTCCTCGCCGGTCCAGCTGCGCAGGTGCTCGCGCAGATAGGGGGAGACGTGGTTGGGGCGGCCGTTGACCAGGTTGTACGCCGGCATCACACCGGCCACCGCGCCCGCCTCGACCGTCTCGCGGAAGGCGCGCAGATCGTACTCGTGCAGCACGCGCGGGCGGACCGAGCTCGATGTGGTGGAGCGGTCCGTCTCGTTGTTGTGGGCGAGCCAGTGCTTCAGGACCGGTGCGGTGCGCCAGTACGTCGGGTGATCACCGCGCAGGCCGCGGGTGAAGGCGGTGGCGATCGCCGAGGTGAGCCCGGGGTCCTCCGAGTAGCCCTCCTCGTTGCGGCCCCACAGCGGATGGCGCAGCAGGTTCACCACCGGCGCCCAGACGTTGAGGCCGACGCGCTCGTCCCGTCCCCGCATCGCGCGGACCTCGCGGGACACCGCTTCGCCGACGCGCCGCACGAGCTCGGGGTTCCAGGTCGCGCCGAGCCCCACGGCCTGCGGGAACACCGTCGCCGGGCCCATCCACGCCACGCCGTGCAGCGCCTCTTGGCCGGTGCGGAACGCGGCGACACCGAGCCGCTCGACGGCGGGTGCGAACTGGTGCAGGAACCCGGTCTTCTCCTCCAGGGTCAGCCGCGACAGGAGGTCGTCGATGCGCTTCGCGAACGGCAGTTGCGGATCGCGAAAAGGCGGCGTGGGCGGCGTAGGTGCGGTCACGTGGGGTTCCCCTTGGGACGGAGCGGTGCGGCGCTTTCGAAGCGCTTCGATGCTCATTCGACCGACGGTCGGGTGTCAAGACACCTCGGCGCACCAATGCAGGTCTCTCGCTCGGCTTTCCAAGGGTCGTACGAGTCTGTGGCGATCCCGCACACCCCCGAGGAATCTTGGAAGCGACCCTTGTGCACCCCTGGGTGTTCACTTAACCTCACAGCGACATCGAAGCGCTTCGACTGCGAGGTCAGCCTCCGGGAGGGCGCGCCGTCCTCCGATGACCGCTTCAGCTCAGCCAGTTCCACTCGAGACACCGCAGCCGACGGCTCCTCCGCCGGGTGTCCTGGTGCGCCATGAAGGGTTGACGCAATGACGCCGAACGCCGCCTCCGCCGGACCCAGCCGGAGAAGCTTCCTCGCCTCCACGGCGGTCGCCACCGCCGCGGTGGCCGGGGGGATGCCGCTGCTCGCCGCCTGCGGCGGCGGACAGGACGGCCGCAAGGAGGGCGCCACGTCCGGGAAGGACGCCCAAAGGCTCCTCCCGGCGTTCGTGGCGTCGAGCGTCGTCGCCCCCGACATCCCGGCGAAGAACGGCTCGGCGGCCGGCTTCACCAAGGCCATCCCGACGGCCGAGCTGAAGACGTCGGTGCCGAAGAAGCTGGGCAGCGGCGGCAGGCTGAAGATCATGTCCCCGTTCTGGGGCACCCCGCCGAAGAACGACAACCCGTACTACACGGCCATGAACGAGGCCATCGGCGTAGAGGTGACCTGGCAGAACCAGGACGGCGTCACCTATGACCAGAAGCTCGGCGCGGTCCTCGCCTCCAGCGACATCCCCGACGTCGTGGTCGTGCCCGGCTGGAACCTGATGGGCCGGATACCCAGCGCCATCAACGCCAAGTTCGCGGACCTCGGGCCGTACCTGTCCGGCGACAAGGTCAAGGACTACCCGAACCTCGCGGCCGTCCCCACCGAGGCCTGGCAGCGCGGCATCTTCGGCGGCCAGCTCCGCGCGATCCCGATGCCCGGCTCCTACGTCACCGACATCGCGCCGATGTACCGCCGGGACCTGTTCGAGAAGAAGGGCTACAGCGTCCCGAAGAGCCCCGACGAGTTCCTGTCCTGGGCCAAGGAGGCCACCGACGCCAAGTCGAAGGTCTGGGCCTGCGACGACATGAAGTGGTCGGCGTTCAACTTCTTCGGCGCCTACCCGGGCAGCGACAAGGCGCTGTGGTGGAACATGCGGGACGGCAAGCTGGTCAACCGCATCGAGACCGAGGAGTACCTCGAAGCCCTGGAGTGGACCCGCAAGCTCTACGCGGCGGACGTGGTCCACCCGGACGCGGTCTCCGGCAAGGCCGGCGGCGACGCCAGGAACCGGTTCACGGCCGGTCAGGTCCTCGTCTACAACGGCAACATCTCCGGCTGGTGGGGATCGGTCTCCGAACAGGCCACCCAGGACAGCGACTTCGACATGGCCGCGTTCGACATCTTCGGCCCCGACGGCGGCGACCCGACGCTGTGGGCGGTCCAGCCGGCCAACATCTTCACCTTCGTCTCCAAGAAGGCCTCCGAGCAGCAGATCAAGGACTTCCTCGCCGTCTGCAACTTCTGCGCCGCCCCGTACGGCACCAAGGAGTTCATGCTCACGGCCTACGGCGTCGAGGGCACCGACTACGACATGAAGAAGGGTCTGCCGGTCAAGAGCCAGCAGGGCGTCAACGAGGTCAACGGCGCCTTCGACTACACCGGGAACCCCGCGCCGTACGTGGCCTACCCCGACTTCCCCGACGTCACCCGGGGCATCGTCGAGTGGCAGCAGCGCATGGGCGCCTTCACCAAGAAGACCTCCTTCTTCGGGCTGACCGTCACCGAGCCCAGCCGCTGGTCCAACCTCGCCGACGACTTCGAGCAGTTGGAGGACGACGTGGTGCGCGGCCGCAAGAAGATCAGCGACGTGCAGCAGGCCGTGTCCGACTGGAAGAAGAAGGGCGGCGACGACCTGCGTGACTGGTACAAGAAGCTGCTCGACGACACCGGCTCGGCGAAGTGACCCGGGGCTGACGCAAGGAGAAGGCCGTGTCCCACAGCACGGTGCCTCGGAGCGAGCCCGAGGCGAGGACCCCCGAGAAGACCACGGCGGCGTCCGGCGGCGCCGCCGGACCCGGCTCCCGCGCCACCAAGCGCTCGGAGAAGCTGAGTCTGAGGCTCAGATTCCGGCGGGACCGCGCGCTGCTCCTGATGACGCTGCCGGCGGTACTGCTCGTCCTGGTCTTCAACTACATACCGATCCTCGGCAACGTGGTCGCCTTCCAGGACTACGACCCCTACCTCAGCGACAACGGATTCGTCGCCATCCTCGAAAGCCCCTGGATCGGCTTGGAGCAGTTCGAGCGGATCTTCGCCGATTCGGCGTTCTGGCACGCGGTGGAGAACACGTTCGTGCTCTTCTTCCTCCAGCTCGTGCTGTATTTCCCGATCCCGATCCTGCTCGCCCTGCTCATCAACAGCGTGGTCAGGCCCCGGGTGCGGGCGGTCGCCCAGGCGATCATGTACCTGCCGCACTTCTTCTCCTGGGTCCTCGTCGTCACGGTCTTCATGCAGATCTTCGGCGGCGCCGGCATCATCGCGCAGACCCTCCGCCGGCACGGCTACGAGGGCTTCGACCTGATGACCAACCCGGACACCTTCAAGTACCTGGTCACGTTCGAGACCGTCTGGAAGGACGCGGGCTGGGGCATCATCGTCTTCCTCGCCGCCCTGTCGTCCGTCTCCAACGACCTGTACGAGGCCGCCGCGATGGACGGCGCTGGCCGCTGGCGGCGCATGTGGCACATCACCCTGCCCGCGCTGCGCCCGGTGATCGCCCTGCTGCTGGTGCTGCGCGTCGGCGACGCCCTCACCGTCGGATTCGAGCAACTGCTCCTGCAACGACAGGCGGTGGGCGTGGACGCCTCCGAGGTCCTCGACACCTATGTGTGGTGGAACGGCATCCGCAACCAGGACTTCAGCTACGCCGCCGCGGCCGGCCTCATCAAGGGCGTGGTGGGCCTGGCGCTGGTGCTCACCGCCAACAAGGTCGCCCATCTCATGGGTGAGCAGGGGGTGTACAAGAAATGACCGCCGTCCTCGACCGGTCGGCCGACGACAGGCCGCGGGTCAAGAAACCGAGCCCCTGGGCGGCACCGTCCCGGCCGGTCTGGGAGGAGCCGCCGTCCAAGGCAGGACTGGCGGGCAAGGGCATCGCCCTGTTCTTCGCCTGCTTCGCGATCCTGTTCCCCCTGTGGATCGTGATCGTCACCAGCCTCCAGTCGAAGAAGGCCATCGACGAGGCGGGCGGCCTGGTGGTGATCCCCAAGGGCATCACCTTCGTCGCCTACCAGGAGCTGCTGAGCGGCGGGCAGGTGCAGAGAGCCGCGTTGGTCAGCGTCGGCGTCACCGTGGTCGGCACGCTGTTCAGCATGACCGTGTCGATCCTGTGCGCGTACGGCCTCTCGCGCAGCGGCTCGCTCGGCCACCGCTGGATCCTGATGACGCTGCTCGCGACGATGTTCTTCGGCGCGGGCCTCATCCCGACCTACCTGCTGGTGCAGGCCCTCGGCCTGACGGACACCTACCTGGCGCTGATCCTCCCCAGCGCGGTGAGTGTCTTCAACATCCTCGTCCTGCGCGCGTTCTTCATGAACATTTCCCAGGAGCTGATCGACAGCGCCCGTATCGACGGCGCCGGCGACTGGCGCATCCTGTGGCGGATCGTGATGCCGCTCTCCCGGGCGGTCATCGCGGTGATCGCCCTGTTCTACGCCGTGGGGTACTGGAGCGCCTGGTTCAACGCGTCGATCTACCTGACGGACCAGGACATGATGCCGCTGCAGAACGTCATGATCCAGCTGGTCCAGAAGCAGGAGCGCCCGGTCGGGCTACAGACCCAGATCAACACCGGCCAGCTCTCCCCGCTCGCGATCCAGATGGCCGTCATGGTCATGGCCCTCCTGCCGGTCGCCGTCATGTCGCCCTTCGTCCAGAAGCACTTCAAGAAGGGCATGCTCACCGGCGCGGTGAAGGGCTGACCCGCGCCGCTGCCCGACTCCGCCGCGGCCGACCTGCTCCTGTCCAGCGGTCGGCCGCGGCGGGCCCAGACCTCCTCCCCGAGCCGCACAGAACGAGGTATGTCATGCGCACGTCCCTTCTGAGCAGAAGAGCCGTCCTCGCCGGTACCGCGGCCACCGCCGCGCTCACCACCGTCCCGTGCCTGCCCGGGCGCGCGCACGCCGCCGACGGCGGGGCGCGGGCCGCCGCTCCCGCCTACCGCTGGCGCAACGCCGTCATGGGCGGCACCGGCTTCATCACCGGCGTGCTGTTCCATCCCTCGGTCCGCGGCCTGGCCTACGCCCGTACCGACATCGGCGGGGCCTACCGCTGGGAGGACCGCCTCGGACGCTGGACCCCGCTGACCGACCACCTCGGCTGGGACGACTGGAACCTGCTCGGCGTCGAGTCGATGGCCGTCGACCCCGCCCACCCGGACCGGCTGTTCCTCGCCCTCGGCACCTACGCCCAGTCCTGGGCGGGCAACGGCGCCGTCCTGCGGTCGGAGGACCGGGGCACCACCTGGCAGCGCACCGACCTGACCGTGAAGCTCGGCGCCAACGAGGACGGGCGCGGCTGCGGCGAGCGGCTGCTCGTCGACCCGCGCGACAGCGACACGCTGTGGCTCGGAACCCGGCACGACGGGCTGCTCAAGTCCACCGACCGGGGCGCGACCTGGAAGGCGGCGCCCTTCCCGGCCACACCCAGCACCACCGGCCAGGGCATCACCCTCCTCGTCGCCGCTGGGCGGGCCGTCTACGCCGGCTGGGGCGACTCCGACGGCACCGCCCCGAACCTGTACCGCACCACCGACGGCACCAGCTGGCAGGCCGTCCCCGGCCGGCCCACCGGCACCGCGGCCAAGGTGCCGGTCCGCGCCGCGTACGACCGGCAGACGCGCGAGCTGTACGTGACGTACGCCGACGCGCCCGGCCCCAACGGCCAGTCGGACGGCAGCGTGCACAAGCTGTGCACCGCGAACGGCAAGTGGACCGAGGTCACCCCCGTGGAGCCGGGCGGGACCACCTCCGACGGCTCCGCCGACACCTTCGGCTACGGCGGTGTCGCCGTGGACGCCCGTCGCCCCGGCACGGTCGTCGTCTCCACCAACAACCGCTGGGCCGCCGTCGACACCGTCCACCGCTCGACCGACGGCGGCCGCACCTGGACGTCCCTGAAGGACACGGCCGTCTTCGACGTCTCCGAGACCCCGTACCTCACGTGGGGCGGCGACAAGCCCAAGTTCGGCTGGTGGATCCAGGCCCTGGCGCTCGACCCGTTCGACTCGCGGCACATCGTCTACGGCACCGGCGCCACCCTCTACGGCACCCGGGACCTGAGGAACTGGGCACCGCAGATCCGCGGCCTGGAGGAGGCGTCCGTCGTCCAGCTGGTCTCGCCGCCGGCCGGGCAGGCCCACCTGCTCAGCGGCTCCCGGGACATCGGCGTGATGTACCACGAGTCGCTCACCGCCTCCCCGTCGCGCGGCATGGCGACCGATCCCGTGTTCGGTTCGGCGACGGGCCTCGCGCAGGCCGCGCTCAAGCCGTCGTACGTCGTCCGCACCGGCTGGGGCGACCACGGCAACGGCGCCTGGTCGAACGACGGCGGCCAGACCTGGCAGCCCTTCGCGGCCCAGCCCTCGATCGCCAAGGACGCGCCCGGGCCGATCGCCGTGAATGCCGACGGCACGGTGCTGCTGTGGTCCTTCGTGCACTGGGACGGCACCAAGCACCCCACCTACCGCTCGGCCGACAACGGCGCCACCTGGACCGAGGTGACCTCCTTCCCGAAGGGCGCCACCCCGGTCGCCGACCCCGCCGACCCGACCCGCTTCTACGCGTACGACACCGGCACGGGCACCCTCCACGCCAGCACGGACGAGGGCGCGACCTTCACCGCACGTGCGAGCGGACTCGCCTCCGGCGACAACCAGTTCAAGCTGGCCGCGGCGCCGGGGCGCTCGGGCGACCTGTGGCTGAGCCTGAAGTGGCACGGGCTGTACCGGTCCACCGACGGCGGCGCCGGCTTCACCAAGGTCAGCAGCTGCTGGGCCTCGTACTGCCTCGGCTTCGGCAAGGCCGCCGACGGCGCCTCCTACCCGGCGATCTACCAGGTCGGCTCGACGGAGGACAGCACCGCCGTCCACCGCTCCGACGACGAGGCGAAGACCTGGGTGCGGATCAACGACGACCAGCACCAGTGGGGCTGGATCGGCGAGACGATCACCGGCGACCCGCGCGTGTACGGCCGTGTGTACCTCGCGACCAACGGGCGCGGCGTCCAGTACGGGGAGCCCGTCTGATGCCCGGGCTCGGCGGCGTCACCCGGGGCCGCGTCCTCTACGGCGGTGACTACAACCCCGAGCAGTGGCCCGAGGAGGTCTGGCACGAGGACGTCCGGCTGATGAGGGACGCCGGCGTCAACTCCGTCACCCTCGGCGTCTTCTCCTGGTCGAAGCTGGAACCGGAGCCGGGGGCACGGGAGTTCGGCTGGCTGGACCGGCTGATGGACCTGCTGCACGAGAACGGCATCGGCGTCGTCCTGGCCACCCCCACCTCCGCACCGCCCCCCTGGATGGGCCGGCTGCATCCCGATACCCTGCCCGTCACCGAGGACGGCCGCACCGAGTGGTGGGGCGGCCGCCAGCACTTCTCGCACTCCAGCGCCACCTACCGCCGCTACGCCGCCGCCATCACCGAGGACCTGGCCGCCCGCTACGGCTCCCACCCGGCCCTCACCATGTGGCACATCAACAACGAGTACTGCACCGTCGACTACGGCGACGAGGCAGCGGCCGCCTTCCGCCGCTGGCTGCGGGAGAGGTACGGCTCGCTGGAGGCCCTCAACACCGCCTGGGGCACCGCCTTCTGGAGCCAGGGCTACGACACCTGGGACGGCATCCTGCCGCCCCGCCTCCCGCACTACCTGCGCAACCCCACCCAGGTCCTGGACTTCCGGCGCTTCACCTCCGACATGCTGCTGGAGTGCTACGTCGCCGAGCGCGACATCGTGCGCCGCCACACCCCGCACCTCCCGGTCACCACCAACTTCATGCCGCTGTGGTTCGGCCAGGACGCATGGCGCTGGGCCGAGGAGGAGGACGTCGTCTCCGTCGACCTCTACCCGGACCCGCGCGACCCGCTCGGTGCCCAGACGGGCGCGCTCGTCCAGGACATGACCCGCTCCCAGGCGCGCGGCCCCTGGATGCTCATGGAGCAGGCGGCCGGGCCGGTCAACTGGCGGGGCGTGAACCACCCCAAGCCGCGTGGGCTCAACCGGCTGTGGTCTCTTCAGGCCGTCGCCCGGGGCGCCGACGCGATCTGCTACTTCCAGTGGCGTCAGTCCCGGCAGGGCGCCGAGAAGTTCCACTCCGGCATGGTCAGCCACGCGGGGGAGCAGGGCCGTACGTACCAGGAGGTCAAGCAGCTGGGCGCGGACCTGGCCAGGCTGGGCCCGCACGTGACCGGCCGGCACGACACGGCAGGCGTCGCCGTCCTGCACGACTGGCACGCCTGGTGGGCCGGCGCCCAGGACGGCCGCCTGTCGACCCGGGTCGACCACGCGGACGTGCTGCGCGCCTGGCACCGCGCCCTGTGGCAGGCCCACCTCACCACCGACTTCGCGCACCCCGAACACGACCTGTCCGCGTACCGGCTGGTGGTCGTGCCGCAGCTGTACGCGATGACGGACGCGGCGATCGAGAACCTCCTCGCCTACGTCCACGGCGGCGGCACCCTCGTGTGCGGCTTCCTCACCGGCGTCGCCGACGAGGACGACCGGGTCCGGCCCGGCGGCATGGACGCCCGGCTGCGCGAGCTGTTCGGCATCCGCACGCTGCACGAGTGGTGGCCGCTGGACGCCGAGGAGACCGTCGCGTGCGAGGGCTATTGCGGGACCCTGTGGTCGGAGGAGCTGGAGGCCGACGGAACAGCGGCCGAGACGGTCCCGTACAGGGGCGGTGAGCTCGACGGACTGCCCGCCGTACTGCGCAAGGACCGCGCCTGGTACGTCTCCACGCTCCCCGAGCCGGAGGCGCTGCGCGAGCTGCTCGCCCGGATCGCCGAGGGCGCGGGCGTGCGCCCGGTGCTCGACGGCCTGCCGGACCAGGTCGAGGCCGTGCGCCGCGGTGAGCTGCTGTTCCTGCTCAACCACGGCCGCGAGCCGGTGACCGTCGACGTTCCCGGCACCCACCACGACCTGCTGGCGGAGACAGCCGTCACCGACCGGGTGACCCTCGGCCGCTACGGAGTGGCGGTGCTGCGGCGATGAGCGCCTCCACGACGCGGGGACCCGTCCACGGCACCTGGGAGCCGCACCCGGCCGCCCGCTGGGAGGACGCCTTCCTGAGCGGCAACGGCCGGCACGGCACCCTCGTGTTCGGTGATCCGAACGACGACCGTGTCATCGTCACCCATCACACCCTGGTGCGGCCCAACGGCAGCGACACCCGCCCCCCGCGGCTCGCGGCCGGTCTCGCCGCTCTCCAGGACCGTCTCCTGGCAGGCGACCTCACCGCCGCCGAGGACTTCACCGACGGCCGCCCGCACCAGTGGGTGCAGCCCTTCCACCCCGCCTTCCAGGTCCGGGTGCGGCAGCCGTCCGGTGCCGGCCGGCAGTACGCCTACCGCCGGTGCGTCGACTTCGCCACCGGTGTCGTGGAGGCGACGTGCGGTCAGTGGACCAGCCGCGTCTTCGTCTCCCGCGCCGACGACGTGATCGTCCAGCACGTCACCGCCCCCGGCCTCACCCTCGACCTCTCCCTGGACCACCGTCTGCCCGGCGCGCCCGCCGGGCTGGGCATCGGCCACGGTGCCGTCCTCACCCCCGAAGGCGCCCTGCTGAGCCTGCGCGCCCGCTACCCGGACAGCGACCGGGCGTTCACCGGCGTGACCCTGGTCGCCGTCACGGGCGGCACGACGACGCTCACTCCGCCGGGCGTGCACGCCGAGGGCGCCGCGGCCGTACTGCTCCTCACCCGCGTGCGGCGGCACACCGGCGAGCTGGACGTGGTGGCGGAGGGCAGGAGCCTGCGCGAGTTGCCCGCGGAGTACGACGAACTCCTCGACCGCCACCTCGCCCTGCACCGCACCGCCTACCACCGGGTCACCCTGGACCTCGCCGCCGACCCGGCCGAACGCGCCCTGCCCGGCTCGGAGTTGCTCAAGCGGACCCGCTCCGCTGCCCTGCTGGAGCGGCTCTTCGCGGCCGGCCGCTACCACCTGCTGTCCGCGAGCGGCCTCAACCCGCCCCGCCTCACCGGCCTGTGGACCGGCGACTGGAACACGGCCTGGTCCGGCGCCTTCACCAACGACGCCAACCTCAACCTCCAGACGTCCTCCGCGGCGGCCGCCGCCCTCCCCGAGGTCACCGAGGCCCTCGCCTCCCTCGTCCACCGGCAGCTCCCGCACTGGCGGGACAACGCCGCCGCCGTCTTCGGCACCCGGGGCGTCGTCGCGCCCGCGCACACCGACGGAGAGTCGGGCCACTCCTACCACTTCAGCCGCGAGTACCCGCTGCACCTGTGGACGGCCGGCGCCGACTGGCTGCTCAAGCCGCTCGTCGACCACGACGAGACGCGCGGCGAACGCGACCCGCGCACGGCCGCCGCCCTCGCCGAAGTCGCCCGTTTCTACGAGGACTTCCTCACCCGCGAGGACCGGCACGGTCACCTCGTCGTGGTGCCCTCCTACTCGCCCGAGAACCGCCCCGCGAACGCGAGTTGGGGCACCCTCAACGCCGCCATGGACCTGTCGGCGGCCCGCCACGCCCTGCGCACGGCGGCCGACTACCACCCGGGCACCCCGGACGCCGACCGCTGGCGCGCCCTCGCCGACCGCCTCCCACCGCACCGCACCAACGAGGACGGAGCGCTGGCCGAGTGGGCCTGGCCCGGCCTGCAGGACTCCTACGACCACCGGCACCTCAGCCACCTCTACGGCGTCTGGCCGCTGGACGAGATCACCCCCTACGACACCCCCGGCCTCGCGGCGGCCGCCCACCGCGCCCTCACACTGCGCGGCGCCGAGAACGACTCCGCACACGGACACCTGCACCACGCCCTCGTCGCGGCCCGGCTCCGGGACGGCGAGCGCGTCGCCCACGCCCTCGGCCAGGTCCTCGACGGCGACTTCTTCCACGCCTCCCTGATGAGCGCGCACTACCCGAACCGCGACGTGTACAACGCCGACGCGGCGCACACCCTGCCCGCCGTGCTGATCGAGACGCTGGTGCAGTCGACCCCGCACCGGCTGGTCCTGCTGCCCGCGCTGCCGACGGCGTACCCGAGCGGTGAACTGCGTGGTGTCCGCACCCGGTTCGGCGCGGACCTCGACCTGGTCTGGTCCCCGGACGGCGCCCGAGCCGTCCTCCGGCCGACCCGCACCCTGCGCATCGAACTCAGGACTTCCTCCGGCGCCGAGCCCCTCGACCTGGTGGCCGGAGAAGACCACGCCCTCGCCCTGAGGGAGTGGTGACCCCCGCAATTCCCCCCACCCATGGAAGGGACACCATGGCAACACGCACACTGAGCAGAATCAGCAAGGCCCTGCTGGCCCCCGCCCTCGCGCTCGGCGCCACCGTCGGCCTCGCCTCCGCCCCCGCCTCCGCCGCCGTCTGGAACTCCTGCGACCAGTGGGGCAACACGTCCCTGAACGGCTACACGCTCTACAACAACATCTGGGGCTCCGGCGCCGGCAGCCAGTGCATCTGGGCCAACTCCGGCACGAACTGGGGCGTGTGGGCCGACCACCCCAACACGGGCGGCATCAAGTCCTACCCCAACTCCAAGAAGGTGATCAACAAGACGATCACCTCGATCGGCTCGCTCACCAGCAACTACAACGTCACCGTCCCGTCGTCCGGCGCGTACAACACGTCGTACGACATCTGGGACACCGACTACGACTACGAGATCATGCTCTGGGTCAACTACAACGGCGCCGTCGGCCCGCTCGGCTCCTCCCAGGGCTCCGTGACCCTCGGCGGCCACACCTGGAACGTCTACAAGGGCAGCAACGGCCACAACGAGGTCTTCTCGTTCCTGCGCACGTCCGACTCCAACTCCGGCACGGTCAACATCCTGCCGATCCTCAAGTGGATCAAGGACACCAAGCGCTGGATGGGCAACGAGACCATCGGCGACGTGCAGTTCGGCTACGAGATCACCTCGTCCTCGGGCGGCTTGAACTTCACCACCAACAACCTCACGGTCAGCAGCAGTTGACCGTGGCGCGGGGCCGGGGCCGGCCGTGCCGTCAGGCGCGGTCGACCTCGGCCCGCAGCGCGTCGTACCCGGCGAACACCGACGTGACGTCGGCGCGGGTCAGCCCGTAGCGGGCCAGGTCGTAGCGGTGCGGGCGGGTGCCCTTGGGGCGGGCGGCGACCTCGGGGAGGCGGGCGGCCTCGCGGTCGGTCCAGCGGGCGCCGACGGCGGCGTACAGCTTCGGGGCGCCGAGGGCGGGATCGGAGCCGAGCCAGGAGTACGGCACGTCCACCAGCGCCTCCCGGGGGATGGCGGCCCGGGCGGCGAGGCCGCGTGCCGCCGAGCGGCCGAGCAGGCCGAGCCAGGTCGCTCCGATGCCGTGCAGGTCGACGGGCCGGGTGCTGAGGACCATGCCGTGCTCGATCAGGCTGCAGAACGACGCCACGACGGTGACCGGATCGCGGTGGGTCCACACGATCGTGGCGTCCGGGAAGACGGTGCGCAGCGCGTCGAGGTTCTCCAGGTGCACCGGGGACTTCAGGATCCATCGGCGGCGCGGACGGCCGTACTGCAGGACCTGGAAGACCTGCTTGAGGTGGCGGTAGTCGGGGACGAAGTCCCGCTCGCAGTGCCAGGCCTGGTACTCGGGCAGGCGGGCCGAGGAGAGCGGCATCAGGGCGTGCGGCAGGGCGAAGGTGCACTCCTCGGGGCCGTCGGCGACCATCGGGTGGATGTCACGGAAGCGCGGCGCGAGCAGGTTGGTGCCGTCGACCAGCCGGCGCGCGGGCGCCATCGCCCTGCGGCGCTGTCCGGGCGGCACCTCAAGGCCGGGGTTGAGCAGCTCCCACAGCAGGGGGCCGCGGTGCTCGTCCGACAGGGTCAGCACGCCGTGGGCGAGCGTCGTCGCGGTGCGCGGCAGACCCACCACGAAGACCGGCTTCTCGATCGGCTCCCGCTCGATGGCGGGGTGCTCGGCGATCAGCCGCCGGATCCGCGCCCGGTTGGTGAGGTGTCTGCGGACGTGGGCCCGCGCCGACTGCCAGCCGACCGGCGTGAGGTTCTCCGCCTGCGCCCACCAGCGCAGCAGCAGGCGGAAGTCCTCGACGAACCGTTCGTCACCCTCCGCCTGCCCGGCCCCGGCGAGGATGCGGTCGAAGACCCGGTCGGGCCTGCGGCGGGAGCCGAAGCCCGGCCGGAGCAGCAGGTCGGCCAGGGTGAGGGCGAGCGGAGGCGAGGACACGCCAGGGACCCTATCGCCGAACTGCCGGGCGCGGTGCGGAAGTTGAGGCTCATGGCGCAAAGCCGACGGCCGGTCCCTCCCCTCCGGGGACCGGCCGTCGCCCGCTCCGGGACGGCTACTCCGACACGGGCAGCCGCGCCCCGTCCCGCAGGAACAGCGGGATGCGGTCCAGCGGGGCGTCGACCGTCACGGTCCGGCCGCCCTCGTACGTCTCGCCGGTCCAGGCGTCCGTCCAGGTGGCGCCCGCCGGAAGGTACGCCGTGCGGGCGGTGGCGCCCGCCGTGACCACCGGGGCGACCAGCAGGTCCGGCCCGAACAGGTAGGCGTCGTCGACCGACCAGGCCGCATGGTCTCCGGGGAACTCCAGGAACAGCGGCCGCATCACGGGCAGCCCCTCCTCGTGGGCCGCGCGCATGACGTTGAGGACGTACGGCTTCAGGCGCTCGCGCAGCCGCAGGTACCGCTCCAGGATCGCCCCGGCCTCCTCGCCGTACGACCACACCTCGTTCGGGCCGCCGGTCATCTCCGGGCCCAGCGGCATGCCGGGGTCGCGGAAGCCGTGCAGGCGCATCAGCGGGGACAGCGCGCCGAACTGGAACCAGCGCACCATCACCTCCCGGTACGCCGGGTCGTCGGGGTCGCCGCCGTGGAAGCCGCCGATGTCGGTGTTCCACCAGGGGATGCCCGACAGGGCCGTGTTGAGGCCGGCCGCGATCTGGCGGCGCAGGGTCGGGAAGTCGGTGCCGATGTCGCCGGACCACAGCGCGGCGCCGTAGCGCTGGCTGCCCGCCCACGCCGAGCGGTTGAGCGTGACGATCTCCTCCTCGCCGGCCGCGCGCAGGCCCTCGTAGAACGTGCGGGCATTCTCGGCCGGGTAGATGTTGCCGACCTCCAGACCCGGGCCCGCCCAGTAGCGCAGGTTCTCCTGGAAGCCCGGCTTCAGCTCCGGCTCGCAGGCGTCCAGCCAGAACGCCGTGATGCCGTACGGCTCCAGGTAGTTCTCGCGCACCCGCGACCACACGAAGTCCCGGGCGTCCGGGTTGGTGGCGTCGTAGAAGGCGACCTGGACGGTGGAGGCGACCTCCTTGTCCGGCCAGTCGGCGTGCGCCATCGGGCCGTACTGCGTGCCGATGAAGTGGCCGCGCTGCTCCATCACCGGGTGGTTCTCAGACAGCGGCGACACCGACGGCCAGACGGAGACGACCAGCTTGATGCCGAGTTCGTCCAGTTCGCGCACCATCGCCGCCGGGTCCGGCCACTCCTTCGGGTCGAACTTCCACTCGCCCAGGTGCGTCCAGTGGAAGAAGTCGCAGACGATGGCGGAGACGGGCAGCCCGCGCCGCTTGTACTCCCGGGCCACCGCGAGCAGTTCGTCCTGGGTGCGGTAGCGCAGTTTGCACTGCCAGAAGCCCGCCGCCCACTCCGGCAGCATCGGGGTGCGGCCGGTCACCGCGGTGTAGCGGCGCTGGGCGTCGGCCGGGGCGCCCGCGGTGATCCAGTAGTCGATCTGGCGGGCCGAGTCGGCGACCCACCGGGTGCCGTTGTGGGCCAGCTCCACCCGGCCGATCGCCGGGTTGTTCCACAGCAGGGTGTAGCCCCGGCTGGAGGTGAGGACCGGGATGCCGACCTCGGCGTTGCGCTGGACCAGGTCCAGGACCAGGCCCTTCTGGTCCAGGCGGCCGTGCTGGTGCTGGCCCAGGCCGTACAGCTTCTCGTCGTCGTAGGCGGCGAAGCGCTGCTCCAGCCGGTGGTGGCCGTTGCCGACGGCGGTGTACAGCCGGGGTCCGGGCCACCAGAAGTGGGCGCGTTCCTCGGCCAGCAGCTCGCTCCCGTCGGCGGTGCGGGTGAAGCGGATCAGGCCCTCCGCGTCGACCTCGGCGGTGAGCGCGCCGACGGTCAGCCGGCCGCGCCCGTCCTCGATCTTCACCGTGGACGACGCCTCGGGCGCCTCGTCGAGCAGCGCCCCGGGCAGCCCCTCCAGGACCGGGCCGCCGAGCCGGGCCCGGACCCGGACCGCGTCCGGCCCCCACGGCTCGATCCGCAGGGTCTCCTGGCGGCCGCTCCACTCCAGCGCGCCGTCCCGCTCGCGGAACGTGCCGACGGTGGGGGAGGACTGGGCGAGGCTGACCTTGACCTGAATTTCGGCAGGCTGATTCACGTGGCGTGCTCCTGGAGGAGTGCAGACATGGGGTGCCCTGGCGCGGCCGGGCGGTAGGTGGGGAAGTGCCTACGGACGGACGGAGAAGTGCCTAGGGACGGAGAAACGTGTCGGGAGGACGGAGGACGGGCCGACGGACGTGCGAAGGAGGCGCAGGGGCGGACGGAGTGCGTGCCTACGACCGGGCGGGCGCCGGTCCCGTGCTCGCCCGCACCGTCAGTTCGGGCGCGATCAGCACGACCTCGTCCTTCCCGCGCCCGTCGAACTTGGCGACCAGGTGTTCCACCGCGTGCCGGCCCATCTCCTGCGCGGGGATCGCGACGGACGTCAGCCGCACCGAGGCCTGGGTGGCGACCTGGTCGGGGCAGATCGCGACCACCGACACGTCCTCCGGCACGGCCCGGCCCTGTTGCCGCAGCAGGGCGAGCAGCGGTTCGACCGCCGACTCGTTCTGCACGACGAACCCCGTGGTGTCCGGGCGTTCGTCGAGGATCCGGGCGAGCGTCACGGCCATCGCGTCGTACCCGCCCTCGCACGGCCGGTGCAGCAGCCGCAGACCCAGCTCCCGGGAACGGGACCGGAGCCCGTCCAGGGTGCGTTCGGCGAAGCCGGTGTGCCGCTCGTAGACCGCGGGAGCCTCGCCGATGACGGCGATGTCGCGGTGCCCCAGCGTCGCCAGGTGCTCCACGCACAGCGCGCCCGTCGCCTTGAAGTCGAGGTCGACGCAGGTCAGGCCGGTGGTGTCGGCGGGCAGCCCGATCAGCACCGACGGCTGGTCGGTCGCGCGCAGCAACGGCAGCCGCTCGTCGTCGAGTTCGACGTCCATGAGGATCATCCCGTCGGCGAGCCCGCTGCCGGTGACCCGGCGCACCGCGTCCGGCCCCTCCTCGCCGGTGAGCAGCAGGACGTCGTACCCGTGGGTGCGGGCCGTGGTGGCCACCGCGATGGCGATCTCCATCATCACCGGCACGTACATGTCGGTGCGCAGCGGGACCATCAGCGCGATGATGTTCGACCTGCTGCTGGCCAGGGCCCGCGCCCCGGCGTTCGGGTGGTACCCGAGCTCGCGGATGCTCCGCTCGACCCGCTGCCGGGTGGTGGCGGAGATGGACCGCTTGCCGCTGAGGACATAGCTCACCGTGCTCGCCGAGACTCCGGCGTGCTGGGCGACCTCGGCGAGGGTGACCATCCAGCTCTCCAAGCTTTGTGAAGCGCTTCGACAGTGCGCGTTGCAGATGACGGGGAGTGAGGGTGGTTCGACAGTAGCCCCAGCGGGGGTGGGTGTCCATAGGTTGTCGAAGCGCTTCGATACCGATTGCGGACGGGGTGGCCGCCCGGAGGGGCGGACCGGCGCGACGACGCTACCTCCGGCAAGCCCTTTCCAGGACCGCGGTCCGGTCCCGCTGTGCCGGCATCGGCTGAACGGACGCGCGAGGACTGGTGGGAGCGTCCGGTTTCGGGTACCAACGATCCAGTAGCACTGGTCGGTAACGTACGGTCCCAGACATCCCACTATGCGGCGAGGTGACCCTCATGTCCGCTCCCAGCACCCCCTCCTCCCGTCCCGCCGTCACGGAACGCGAGGCCCGCCAGGTCGCCGAGGCCGCCCGGGAACAGGAGTGGCGCAAGCCCAGCTTCGCCAAGGAGCTGTTCCTCGGGCGCTTCCGGCTCGACCTCATCCACCCCCACCCGCTCCCGGCCGACGAGGCCGCCCAGCGCGGCGAGGAGTTCCTCGCCAAGCTCCGCGACTTCTGCGAGACCAAGGTCGACGGCGCCCGCATCGAGCGCGAGGCCCGGATCCCCGACGAGGTGATCACCGGGCTCAAGGAGCTCGGCGCGCTCGGCATGAAGATCGACACCAAGTACGGCGGCCTGGGGCTCACGCAGGTCTACTACAACAAGGCGCTCACCCTGGCCGGTTCGGCCAGCCCCGCGATCGGCGTGCTGCTCTCCGCGCACCAGTCGATCGGCGTGCCCCAGCCGCTGAAGCTGTTCGGCACACCGGAGCAGAAGGAGCGGTTCCTGCCGCGCTGCGCCCGCACCGACATCAGCGCCTTCCTGCTGACCGAGCCGGACGTCGGCTCCGACCCCGCCCGCCTCGCGATGACCGCCGTACCCGACGGCGACGACTACGTCCTCGACGGGGTGAAGCTGTGGACCACCAACGGCGTGGTCGCCGACCTGCTGGTCGTCATGGCCAGGGTCCCGAAGAGCGAGGGCCACAAGGGCGGCATCACCGCGTTCGTCGTGGAGACCAACTCGCCCGGCGTCACCGTGGAGAACCGCAACGCCTTCATGGGCCTGCGCGGCATCGAGAACGGCGTCACCCGCTTCCACCAGGTCCGCGTCCCCGCCGCCAACCGCGTCGGCGCGGAGGGCCAGGGCCTGAAGATCGCCCTGACCACCCTCAACACCGGACGGCTCTCCCTGCCCGCGTCCTGTGTGGCCGCCGGCAAGTGGTGCCTGAAGATCGCCCGGGAGTGGTCGGCGGCCCGTGAACAGTGGGGCAAGCCGGTGGCCCACCACGAGGCGGTCGGGTCGAAGATCTCCTTCATCGCCGCCACCACCTTCGCCCTGGAGGCCGTCTCCGACCTGTCCTCGCAGATGGCCGACGAGGACCGCAACGACATCCGCATCGAAGGCGCCCTCGCCAAGCTGTACGCCTCCGAGATGGCCTGGAAGATCGCCGACGAACTGGTCCAGATCCGCGGCGGCCGCGGCTTCGAGACCGCCGAGTCGCTGCGGGCCCGCGGCGAGCGGGGCGTCCCCGCCGAGCAGATCCTGCGGGACCTGCGCATCAACCGCATCTTCGAGGGCTCGACCGAGATCATGCACCTGCTGATCGCCCGCGAGGCCGTCGACGCCCACCTCTCGGTCGCGGGCGACCTCATCGACCCGGACAAGTCCCTCTCCGACAAGGCCAGGGCGGGAGCCAACGCGGGCCTCTTCTACGCCAAGTGGCTGCCCAAGCTGGTCGCGGGTCCCGGTCAACTGCCCGGAACCTTCGGCGACTTCAAGCACGAGGTGGACCTCTCCGGGCACCTGCGCTACGTCGAGCGCACGGCCCGCAAACTGGCCCGCTCCACCTTCTACGGCATGTCCCGCTGGCAGGGCCGCATGGAGACCAAGCAGGGCTTCCTCGGAAGGATCGTCGACATCGGCGCCGAGCTGTTCGCGATGAGCGCCGCCTGTGTCCGCGCCGAACTCCTGCGCAGCCGGGGCGAGAACGGCCGCGAGGCCTACCAACTGGCGGACGTCTTCTGCCGCCAGGCCCGCATCCGCGTCGAGGAACTCTTCGGCCGCCTGTGGTCCAACACCGACGACCTCGACCACAAGGTCGTCAAGGGCGTGCTGTCCGGCACCTACGAGTGGCTGGAGCAGGGCGTCATCGACCCGTCCGGCGACGGCCCGTGGATCGCGGACGCCACACCCGGACCGTCCCGACGGGAGAACGTGCACCGGCCGATCCGGTGACCGACGTCACAGCGGCGATGTCCCCCGCGCGGGCGATCCGCGCGGGGGAGGCGCTGTCCCCGCGGGCGTCCGGGGCGGGGACAATGGGGGAATGAGCGACTCTCCAGCCCCCCTCGCCGACCCGCACCTGGTGTACGACCCCGTCGCGGGAGACGGCCCGAAGGACGTGGTGATCCTCGGCTCCACCGGGTCGATCGGCACGCAGGCCATCGACCTGGTCCTGCGCAACCCGGACCGGTTCCGGGTCACGGGCCTGTCCGCCAACGGCGGCCGGGTCGGCCTCCTCGCCGAGCAGGCGTACCGGCTGCGGGCGCGCACGGTCGCGGTCGCCCGCGAGGACGTCGTACCGGCGCTGCGCGAGGCGCTCGGCGCCCAGTACGGCGCCGTGGAGCCGCTCCCCGAGATCCTGGCCGGTCCCGACGCGGCCACGCAGCTCGCCGCCTCCGACTGCCACACCGTGCTGAACGGCATCACCGGCTCCATCGGCCTCGCCCCGACCCTGGCCGCCCTGGAGGCGGGCCGCACCCTCGCGCTCGCCAACAAGGAGTCGCTCATCGTGGGCGGCCCGCTGGTCAAGGCCCTCGCCAAGCCCGGGCAGATCATCCCGGTCGACTCCGAGCACGCCGCCCTCTTCCAGGCGCTGGCCGCCGGCACCAGAGCGGACGTGCGCAAACTCGTCGTCACGGCCTCCGGCGGCCCCTTCCGCGGCCGTACTAAGCAGGAGCTGGCGCACGTCACCGTCGAGGACGCCCTCGCCCACCCCACCTGGGCCATGGGCCCGGTCATCACGATCAACTCCGCGACCCTCGTCAACAAGGGCCTGGAGGTCATCGAGGCGCACCTGCTGTACGACATTCCCTTCGACCGCATTGAGGTGGTCGTGCACCCGCAGTCGTATGTCCACTCGATGGTTGAGTTCACGGATGGATCGACACTGGCCCAGGCGACCCCGCCCGACATGCGCGGGCCGATCGCCATCGGCCTCGGCTGGCCCGAACGCGTCCCCGACGCGGCGCCCACCTTCGACTGGAGCAAGGCGTCCACCTGGGAGTTCTTCCCCCTCGACAACGAGGCGTTCCCCTCGGTGAACCTCGCCCGGCACGTCGGCGAGCTCGCGGGCACCGCCCCCGCGGTGTTCAATGCGGCCAACGAGGAGTGCGTCGAGGCGTTCCGCCGGGGCGCGCTGCCGTATCTCGGGATCATGGAGACCGTCACGCGGGTCGTGGAGGAACACGGCACACCGCGCACGGGAACCTCGCTCACCGTGTCGGACGTCCTCGAAGCGGAGGCCTGGGCACGGACCCGGGCCCGGGAACTGGCGGCACAGACGGCGGAGGCCCGTGCATGACGACCCTGATGTTCATCCTCGGCATAGTCGTCTTCGCGGTCGGCCTGCTGATCTCCATCGCCTGGCACGAGCTGGGGCACCTGTCCACCGCCAAGATGTTCGGCATCCGCGTGCCGCAGTACATGGTCGGCTTCGGCCCGACCATCTGGTCGCGCCAGAAGGGCGAGACCGAGTACGGCGTCAAGGCGATTCCGTTCGGCGGCTACATCCGCATGATCGGCATGTTCCCGCCCGGCCCGGACGGCCGGCTGGAGAAGCGCTCCACCTCGCCCTGGCGCGGCATGATCGAGGACGCCCGCTCCGCCGCCTTCGAGGAGCTCAGGCCCGGCGACGAGACCCGCCTGTTCTACACGCGCGCGCCCTGGAAGCGCGTCATCGTGATGTTCGCGGGCCCGTTCATGAACCTGATCCTGGCGGTGGCGCTGTTCCTCACCGTCCTGATGGGCTTCGGCATCACCCAGCAGACCACCACCGTCGCCTCCGTCTCCCGGTGCGTCATCGCGCAGAGCGAGAACCGCGACGACTGCAAGGCCTCCGACCCCGCCTCCCCGGCCGCGGCAGCGGGGCTCAAGGCCGGCGACAGGATCGTCTCCTTCAACGGCGTGCCGACGGACAGCTGGAACCAGCTCTCCGACCTCATCCGCGCCAACCCCGGCAAGGAGGTGCCGATCGTCGTCGACCGCAAGGGCCAGGACGTGACCCTGCACGCGAAGATCGCCACCAACCAGGTCGCCAAGAAGGACTCGAGCGGACAGATCGTCGAGGGCCAGTACGTCAGCGCCGGCTTCCTCGGCTTCAGCGCCGCCACGGGCGTGGTCAAGCAGGACTTCGGCGAGTCCGTGACGTGGATGGGCGACCGGATCGGCGAGGCCGCCGACTCGCTCGCCGCGCTCCCCGGAAAGGTCCCGGCCCTGTGGGACGCGGCCTTCGGCGACGGCCCGCGCGAGCCCGACTCCCCGATGGGCGTGGTCGGCGCGGCCCGCGTCGGCGGCGAGATCGCCACGCTGGACATCCCGGCGACCCAGCAGCTGGCGATGTTCGTGATGCTGGTCGCCGGCTTCAACCTCTCCCTGTTCCTGTTCAACATGCTCCCGCTGCTGCCGCTCGACGGCGGCCACATCGCGGGAGCCCTGTGGGAGTCGCTGCGCCGCAACACGGCGAAGGTGCTGCGCCGACCCGACCCGGGCCCGTTCGACGTGGCGAAGCTCATGCCGGTCGCGTACGTGGTGGCGGGCATCTTCATCTGCTTCACCCTGCTCGTGCTGGTCGCCGACGTGGTCAACCCCGTGCGCATCTCCTGACGGGCCCGGAGCGGGGCGGTCCGGCCACCGGCCGGCCCGCCCCGCTCCCGCCGCACCCAGCCGGACCTTCAGAGCGTCGTGTGCCTTCGTTCATGTCGGTGCCGTAATCTCAAGGGTCGGAGCCCGCTGCCACGGGACCGGACCTTGATCCACGACTTGGGGTTGCACAGCAGATGACTGCGATTTCTCTCGGCATGCCGTCCGTTCCGACCAAGCTCGCCGAGCGCCGGAAGAGCCGGCAGATCCAGGTCGGATCCGTGGCGGTCGGCGGAGACGCCCCCGTCTCGGTGCAGTCGATGACCACGACCCGCACGTCCGACATCGGCGCCACCCTCCAGCAGATCGCCGAACTGACCGCCTCCGGCTGCCAGATCGTCCGGGTCGCCTGCCCGACGCAGGACGACGCCGACGCCCTGCCGGTCATCGCGAAGAAGTCGCAGATCCCGGTGATCGCGGACATCCACTTCCAGCCGAAGTACGTGTTCGCCGCGATCGAGGCCGGCTGCGCCGCGGTCCGCGTGAACCCCGGCAACATCAAGAAGTTCGACGACCAGGTCAAGGAGATCGCCAAGGCGGCCCGGGACCACGGCACGCCGATCCGTATCGGCGTCAACGCCGGTTCGCTGGACCGGCGTCTGCTCCAGAAGTACGGCAAGGCCACGCCCGAGGCCCTAGTGGAG